>CALPRQ020000013.1 GCA_943326015.2 Chitinophaga pinensis
ATCGTGGCGCCGCAGCTGTATGTGGCGGTGGGCATCTCGGGCGCGATCCAGCATCTGGCGGGCATGAAGGACAGCAAGGTGATCGTGGCGATCAACAAGGACGCGGAGGCACCGATCTTCTCGGTGGCCGACTACGGGCTGGAAGCCGACCTGTTTGCGGCCGTGCCGGAGCTGGTCAAGGCGCTCTGAGCGCGAATACGCGGCAGGCTGATCGGGCTGCAAGGGCAGCGCCATGCGATGCCCTTTGCTGCATGGGGCGTTCCCGTTTGCAAGAATGGGATAATCGCTCAATATGCGAGAAATAAAAGCTTTGTGTGCCCGCTGGCTGCGGGTCGCCTGCTTGATCTGGATGGCCTGGGTGGCATGGCCCGCGCAGGCCGCTACGCCTGTGCCAAGTCAGCGGGTCCTGACCGTGGGGGTGTTCGCCTACCGACCCGTCGCCGTCATGCGTCCGATGTGGCAGCCGCTCGGCGACTACTTGCAGCAGCGCCTGCCGGGCCTGCGAGTGGAGCTGCGCTTTCTCACCCAGGACGAGATGCAGCTCGCGCTGGCCCGCAACGAGCTCGACCTGCTGCTCACCAACCCGGTCCACTTCACCGCGCTGCGCAGCCGCAACCAGCTTTCG
Source organism: Chitinophaga pinensis (assembly GCA_943326015.2). Taxonomy (GTDB): domain Bacteria; phylum Pseudomonadota; class Gammaproteobacteria; order Burkholderiales; family Burkholderiaceae_C; genus Malikia. The sequence continues at coordinate 626 of CALPRQ020000013.1, forward strand.
GGGGCAATGGCGACCCTGGTCACGCTCGAACAGGGGCAGGGCACGACCCAGCTCGGCGGCGTCGTGATCAGGCGGCGCGACCGCAGCGACATCCGGCGTCTGGAAGATCTCAAGGGCCAGACCGTCGCGATCATAGGCAAGGCGGCGCTCGGGGGCTATATCGCGCAGGCGACAGAGTTGCTTGAGCGCGGGCTCTCGCTGGACTCCCTGCGCTTCCAGGTCCTGGGCAATCCGCACGACCTGGTGGTCGCTGCGGTGCTGGCAGGCCAGGTCGATGCCGGCTTCGTGCGCTCGGGTGTGCTCGAATCGTTGCGCGGCAGCCCGACGCTCGATGTCTCCCAGCTCGAGGTCGTCGAGCCCAAGCGCCTGCCCGGCTTTCCGTTCCAGTCGAGCACCAGGCTCTTCCCTGAATGGGCGGTCGCGGCCTTGCCGCATCTCGACAGCCAGATCAGCCGCCGCATCCTGGTGGCCTTGCTCGCGCTCGAAGCCGAAGACCCGGCCGCGCGCGCCGCCGGCATCCAGGGCTTCACGATCCCGGCCGACTACCGGCCGGTCGAGGCGGCGATGGTCGCGCTGCGCGTGCCGCCCTTCGATGTGGCGCCGAATGTGACCTGGCTCGAGTTCGCGCACCAGTACCGCTGGACGGCCTCGCTGCTGACGCTTGCACTGCTGTTGTTTGCCACCGCGGCAGTCTGGGTCAGCTTGCAGAACCGTCGCCTGCAGGAGCGCACGCAGGAGCTCAGGCAAGCCAGGGACATGGCCGAGCAGGCCAGCCAGGCCAAGAGCCAGTTCCTCGCCAACATGAGCCACGAGATCCGCACTCCGATGAACGGCATGCTCGGCATGCTGGGGATGCTGGCTGACAGCTCGCTCGACGCCAGCCAGCGCCGTCAGCTCGGCAAGGTCGAGGCGGCGGCGCGCGCGCTGCTGCGCATCCTCAACGACATCCTTGATTTCTCGCGCCTCGATGCCGGCGCGCTCGAGCTGGAGTCCGAACCGCTGCGGCTCGACAACTTGCTGCGCGAGGTCGGCGACTTGTTCGCGCCATCGGCCAGCGAGAAGGGGTTGACGCTGCTCATCGATCCGCTGTTGCAGCCCGATGCCGTCTACCGTGGCGACGCGCTGCGGCTCGGCCAGATCCTGAACAACCTGGTCGGCAACGCGATCAAGTTCACCCAGCGCGGCAGCATCCGTCTGTCGGTGCGGCTGCTCGACTGCCATGGCAGTCTGGAGCGGCTGCGCTTCGAGGTCAGCGACAGCGGCATCGGCCTGACGATCGAGCAGATGCGCAGGCTGTTCCAGCCCTTCAGCCAGGCCGATCTCTCGACCACGCGCCATTACGGCGGCAGCGGCCTGGGTCTGAGCATCTGCAAGCGGATGGTCGATCTGATGGGCGGCGAGATCGGCGTCGAGAGCCAGTCCGGCGTCGGCAGCCAGTTCTGGTTGATCGTGTCGCTCGAGCGGCTGCCCGCTGCGGCGGCACCGCTTGCCGTTCCTGCCGTCGCGCCGCCTCCTGCCGTCATGCCTGCGGCCTTGGCGCCATCTCCCTACGAGCGTGCCCAGGCCCTGAAGGGGCGGCGGGTGCTGCTGGTCGAGGACAACCTGACCAACCAGGAAGTCGCGCGCTACATGCTCAACAAGATGGGGCTGCGAGTCGAGGTCGCCAACCACGGCGCCGAGGCGCTGGAAATGCTCGAGCACGACCCTGGCTATGACCTCGTGCTGATGGACCTGCACATGCCGGTCATGGACGGGCTGGAGGCGGCGACCCGCATCCGTGCCAGCGACTGGGGCAAGACCTTGCCGATCATTGCGATGACGGCGGCCGCCTTCGAGAGCGATCGCCAGAACGTCCTGGCCGCCGGCATGAACGACCACCTGAGCAAGCCGGTCATTCCCGCTGCGCTCGTCAGCGTGCTGCTGCACTGGCTGGGCGGACCTGCCGATGCTTCGGCCGAGGTGGCGGCTGGCACCAAGCCCAGGCCCGGCATCGGCTGAGCCTGTCCCGCAGCGGCCGGTTTTCAGGCCGCGCTGGTCCCGAGCAGCGCCTCGATGGCCGCGAGCGCCTGCTGTAGCGCGCCCGGCTGGTCGCAGGCCACCACGCGGCGCTGTGGCATGCTGCGCAGCCAGGTCAGCTGGCGCTTGGCGAGCTGGCGCGTCGCAAAGATGCCGCGCTCGCGCAGTGCGGCCAGTTCTGCCGCATTCAGCTCCTGCCGTCCCTCTCGTTCGGCGGCATCCAGCGCCTCCCAGGCCTGGCGATAGCCCACGCAGCGCATGGCCGGCAGTTCAGGTGTCAGGTCGCCGCGCGCGCGCAAGTGGACCATTTCGTCGATGAAGCCCTGCGCCAGCATGGCGTCGAAGCGTTCGGCGATGCGTCCATGCAGCCAGGCGCGCTCGACTGGTTCGAGCGAGAACAGCAGGCCTGGCTGGCCGTCGACCTGCAGCGGGCGCTGCGCTCCGGCCGCCTTGTCGCGTTGGTGGAAGGACGAGATCGTCTTGCCGCTGGCGCGCCAGACTTCCAGCGCGCGCCCGATGCGCTGGCTGTCGTTGGGCGACAGCCGATCGGCCGTGACCGGATCGACCTCTGCCAGCTGCGCGTGCAGCGCCGGCCAGCCCAGGCGGGCGGCCTGCTGCTCGATTTCGGCGCGCAGTGCGGGCTGTGCCGCAGGCATCTCGTCGAGGCCCTCGAACAGCGCCTTGAAATACAGCATGGTGCCGCCGATCAGCAGCGGCAGCCGGCCGCGCGCGCGGATCTCGCCGAGCAGCTGGCGGGCATCGCGCACAAACTCGGCCGCGTTGTAAGCTTGCAGCGGATCGCGGATGTCGATCAGGTGGTGCGGCGCCGAGGCCAGTTCCTGCGCGCTGGGCTTGGCGGTGCCGATGTCCATGCCCCGAAACACCAGCGCCGAGTCGACGCTGATGATCTCGACTGGCATGCGCTGGGCCAGCGCGAGCGCCAGCGCGGTCTTGCCCGAGGCGGTCGGGCCGGCGATCGCCAGCCAGCCGAGTGTGGCGTCTTGCGGTGGGTTGGGAGCTTGCATGATGTCGGGATCGCCTTGTCAAATCAGCTGTGACGTTTCAGCGGCGCACGCACCTCGCCGTAGCGCTGCACGGCGGTCCAGGCATTGAGCGCAACCAGCACGCCCCAGAACAGCACCCCCCAGCTCAGAGCCTGGCGCGGCGTGACCCAGTCGTGACTGATCAGCCAGCCCAGCGCCTGGCCGTTGCCGAAGGCCAGCACCATGGCCAGGCAGCCGCTCCAGGCCGAGGCCGCCCCCGCCGCCTGCGGGAACGGCGCGACCGAGCCAGTCTGGGCGCAAGGCTGGTGGATGCCGTGCGCCATGATGTAGAGCCAGAAGGGCAGCGCCACGGCCCAGATCGACCCGATCTCCAGCCAGCTGCCCAGCGCCAGCCCGAGGCCACCCGTCAGGCTCAAGGCCCCGGCGACCGCGATGGTGCGGCGCAACCCCAGCCGCGTCAGCAGCCGGCGGCAGACGAAGGTGCCGCTGATGTAGCACAGCGACATCGAGAACATCACCAAGCCATAGGCCGACTGGCTCAGCCCGAAGTCGCCGACCAGCACGAAGGAGGACAGTGACAGGAAGGCGAACAGGCCGCCGAAGGAAAAGCCCGAGATCATGGCCTGGCACCAGAAGGTCGGGTGACGCAGGATCAGCTTCCAGTTGGCCAGCAGCCGGCCGGGCTTGAGTGCCTCGCGGTCGGGCTGCTGCAGCGTCTCCTGCTGGCGCCACAACAGCATCGCCAGCACGACGCTGCCAAACAGCGCGACGCCAACCAGCGCCGCACGCCAGCCCAGGTGCTGCGCCAGCCAGCCGCCCAGCGGTCCGCTGAAACAGGCTATCAGCCCCAGTCCGCCCAGCGCCTTGGACATCACGCGCGCGGCATCCGCCGGCTGATACAGGTCGCGGATCACGGCGCGGGCACCCATCATCGAGGCGCCCATGGCCAGGCCCTGCAGGCCGCGCCAGGCGATCAGCGCATCCATCGAGTCCGCCAGCGTCGCACCGATCGATGCCAGCGTGAACAGGCCCATGCCGGCGATCAGTACCGGACGGCGACCGATGCGGTCGGACAGCGGACCCCAGACCAGCTGCGACAGGCCGAAGCTCAGCAGCAAGGCGGTCAGGGTCAGCTGGGCCTGCGCCAGGCTGCCGTTCAGGCTGCGGGTCAGGTCGGGCAGCGAGGGCAGGTAGAGATCGGTCGCGATCGGCTGCAGCCCCATCAGCAGCGACAGCAGCAGGATCACGAGGGCGGGCGACATGCGCCGGGAAGCTTGGGGGGTCATGGTTCAGCGTCCGCGCAGGAACAGCGCGTCGAGTTCTTTCAGGGTGAGCTGGCGCCAGGTCGGTCGGCCGTGGTTGCACTGGTCGCTGCGCTCGGTCGACTCCATCTGGCGCAGCAGCGCGTTCATTTCCTCGGTGGTGAGGCGGCGACTGGCGCGCACCGCGCCGTGGCAGGCCATGGTCGCGAGCAGCTCGTTGCGCGCGCGCTGCACCACGGTCGAGGCCTCCTGCTGGGTCAGTTCGGCCAGCACGCTGCGCGCGAGCTCGACGATGTCGCCCTGGGCCAGCGCGGCGGGCACCGCGCGCACCGCCAGCGTCTGCGGCGAGAAGGGCGAGATCTCCAGTCCCAGCCGGTGCAGCGCTTCGGCTCCAGTCTCGGCGCTGGCGAGCTCGGTCGGCGTGGCCGCAAAGGTGGCCGGGATCAGCAGCGGCTGGCTCTGCAGGCCGGCGCCGCCACTGGCCTCGAACTGCTGCTTGAGCCGTTCGTAGACGATGCGCTCGTGCGCCGCGTGCATGTCGACCAGCACCAGGCCCTGGGCGTTTTCCGCCAGGATGTAGATGCCGTGCAGCTGGGCGATCGCGCGGCCCAGCGGCCAGTGGCCGCCATCTGGCGGCTCGATCACGCTGGTGGCCGTAGTGGTGCTCGCCTGCAGCGGGGCCGCTGTCGTCAGCACCTGGCCGGCCGATGGCCCGGCGTCATGCAGGTTCGCGCCAGCAGGCGTCTGGCCAAGCTCATGCGCTGTCGCCTCGCCGGCCGGTTCGCCTTGTGCTGCGGCGGCCGATTCCAGCGGGGGTCCCGCCTGCCAGAGCTGCGACAGGTCCTCGACCCGGTTGCCGACCGGCGCCGGCCGGCTCCAGGGGTTGTTCCAGGCGGCGGAGGCGGCAGGTGTGGCGTGGATGCCCAGGCCGAGCTGGACCCGAGGCATGGTCAGCTCGGGCTTGGGCGCTGGCGATGCACCGATAGGGCTGCCATGCTGGTCCGGCGGGTTTCCGCTCGCCAGCTCATGGCCCGCCTGCTCGGCCGCCGCTACCGCCGAGCGTGGTGCCGCCAGCGCGTTCTCGATCGCGTGGCGCACCGCCTGGTGCACCTCGCGTCCATCCCGAAAGCGCACCTCGATCTTGGTCGGGTGCACGTTGACGTCGACCCGGGTCGGATCGATCTCGACGAACAGCGCGTAGGCCGGCTGGCGCTGGCCGTGCAGCACATCCTCGTAGGCGCTGCGCGCGGCGTGCGCGATCACCTTGTCGCGCACGAAACGGCCGTTGACATAGGCGAACTGGCGGTCGGCGCGCGCGCGGGCGGCATCCGGCAAGCCGGCGCGGCCCCAGGCCCGGATGCCCGGGCCCTGCCAGTCCAGCGCCAGGCTCTGCTGCAGGAACTCCTGGCCCAGCACATCACCCAGCCGCTGCGCCAGCGCCGCCTGCGCATCATCCTGGTGGCAGGCGCGCCACTGCTCGACCAGTTTGCCCTCGTGCCAGACCGCGAAGCCGACATCGGGCCGGGCCAGCGCATGGCGGCGCACCGCTTCCAGGCAATGCGCGAGCTCGGTCGCGTCGGTCTTGAGGAACTTGCGCCGGGCCGGCGTGGCGTAGAACAGCTCGCGCACCTCGACCGTCGTGCCGTGGGTGCGCGCTGCTGGCGACAGCTCTCCCGTGCGCCCGTGCAGCATCCAGGCATGGCCGTCCTCGCTGCCGGCCTCGCGCGACAGCAGGCTGACATCGGCAATCGAGTGGATCGCCGCCAGCGCCTCGCCCCGGAAACCCATGGTGTGGACCGATTCGAGCTCCGCCAGGTTGCTGATCTTGCTGGTCGCGTGGCGCTTGAGCGCCGAAGTCAGCTCCTCGCGCGGGATGCCGCCGCCGTCGTCCTCGACCGAGATCAGCCGTACCCCGCCGGCCAGCAGCCGCACCGTGATCTGGTGCGCCCCGGCGTCGAGCGCGTTGTCGACCAGTTCGCGCACCACCGAGGCCGGACGCTCGACCACCTCGCCGGCGGCGATCTGGCTGATCAGTTCGTCTGGCAGTTCTCGGATCGGGCGGCGCGGCGCTGGGGCGGCGGCAGAGGGGACAGAGTCGGGCAGGGGGAGGGCGCTGTGGCTGGAATTCACCCCTGGATTGTAGGTGGGCCGCCGTTTTGTCGCAGCCAGCCCGCCGCGGCAGGATAATCACGCACCATGGACATCATTCCCTTCCTGATCGATTTCATCCTGCATGTCGACAAGCACCTGCAGGCCTTCGTCGCGAGCTACGGCGCCTGGGTCTACGCGCTGCTGTTCCTGGTCATCTTCGTCGAGACCGGCTTGGTCGTCATGCCCTTTCTGCCGGGCGACTCGCTGCTCTTCATCGTCGGCGCGCTGGCCGGTGCCGGCCTGGTCAGCCTGCCGCTGGCGATGGGCCTGCTCGCGCTCGCGGCCGTGCTGGGCGACCAGCTCAATTATCAGATAGGGCGCTACTTCGGCCCCAAGGTGTTCCAGTGGGAGGACTCGCGCTTCTTCAACAAGCGCGCCTTCGACCAGGCCCATGCCTTCTACGAGCGCTATGGCGGCATCACCATCGTGCTGGCGCGCTTCATGCCCTTCATCCGCACCTTCGCGCCCTTCGTCGCCGGAGTGGCCGCGATGTCACGCCCCAAGTTCAGCGCCTACAACCTGGGCGGCGGCCTGCTCTGGGTCTGCGGCCTGACGCTGGCGGGCTACCTGTTCGGCAACATGTCCTGGGTGCAGGCCAACCTGAGCAAGATCATCTGGGCACTGATCCTGGTGCCGGGGCTGATCGCGCTGTTCGGTGCCTGGCGCGCCGGTCGCCAGTCCGCCTGACGGCCCGCATCCTGCATTCCCGGCTTTCCTGACCGGTGCATCCGCCTTCACAGGGGGGCATCGGTTCAGAGTTTTGGATGGCGTGGGGCTAGCGCCGCTGCCTTGATTCCGGTAACTTACGGTCAAGCAATGATCATTTTTGCTTTATCAACCGAGGGAGTCGAACATGACAAAGCACCATAGCCCGGCCGACCAGCAGCAGCCACATGCCCGCAAGGTCGAGAACGACCACAACAAGATGGGCGAGCAGGATGCCACCCAGCTCAACCAGGGTCACCGCACGCCCGAGAGCCGCAGCGACCGCGAGTCGAACGTGGGCGGCAGCAACCAGTCGCAATCGCGCCGACAGTCGCCGGGCCACGGCGACTGATAGTCTCATTCAGTCCCGTCCCAGTGCCTGCAGCACGCGCTGGAAGGCGGCGATGTCGGATTCGACCAATCCGCCGAGCCGCTGTTTCATGTAGTCGTCGGCGCGGGCAGCGATCGCAGCCCGGCGCTCGCGCCCTGCCGGCGTCAGTCGCAGCCGGTCCTTGTCGGTGCTCACCAGTGCCTGTTGCGCGAGTGCGGCCACTCCATCGGTGATCTCGTCCTGCTCCAGCAAGGTGGCGCGCGCCAGTTCCTCGGCGCTGCCGGCGCCTTCCGCCAGGCTGTTGAGCAGGCGCGAAGTTGGCAGCGTCAGCCCGAGCGCCTGGCGGTGCGACTCGAAGTCATGCGACAGGCGCTGGCTGGCATGGATCAGATCGCGCAGCAGCTCGGACTCGGACTGACCGGCGCTGGCACCTGCTGCCGGTTGGCTGGTGGCAGGTGCCGGGAGTTCCTGCGCCACGCCGTAAGCCCCCTGCGTGAACAGCAGCGGTGTGCCTTCGTAGCGCGCGTAGCGCTCGACATGGCCGACCAGGATCAGGTGGTCGCCACCCTCGTGGACCTGCTCCAGCCGGCATTCCAGATGCGCGATCGCGCCCGCCAGCAGGGGCGCGCCATGCCGGCCGGCCTGCCAGGGCGCGAGCTCGAAGCGCTTCGGGTGTGCCGACCCGAACAGCTGCGACAGCGCGACCTGATCGTCCGCCAGCACGCTGACCGCGTAGTGGCCCGCCTGCAGGAAGTCCGCTGCGCTGCTCGATTCGCGCCGGATCGACCACAGCACCAGCGGCGGCGCCAGCGAGACCGCCGCGAAGGAGTTGACTGCCATGCCGACCAGCCGTTCGCCGTTGCGCGCGGTCACCACCGTCACGCCGGTCGGGAACTGGCCCAGGCAGCGCCGCAGCGCGCGCCCGTCTGCCGCCGGGTCCCCGGCCTCGATCAAGGCGCGAGTGGCGGCATCATGCACGGCCGCATCGGGTGACAAATTGGCGCTGGCCTGGCTCATGGGATGTTCTCGGTGTCAGGGTGGGGACAGGATGATAGCGGCTGGCCCTTGTCCCTGCAGGCAACGGGCCGCTCAGCTCCATACCGTCCCGACTATACTGGCGTCCCATGTCGTCCACCGATCTCGCCCCACTCGTCAGCAGCGACGAATTCGAACGCTCCGCCGTGGCGCGCTGATCACGGCATCTCGCATGGAGCTTTCGCAGCAGATCGCCTCGACTGGCCAGAGTCATCGCGTGCTATTGCGCATGGGCTGGGCCTGCGTGGCACTGGTCCTGCAACTGCTGCTGGGTACGCTGGGCTTCCTGCACTTCGGTGCCGCTGGTACCGATTCGTTCGACGCCTTCTACATGACGGCGATCACGATCACCACCGTGGGCTACGGCGAGGTGGTCGACCTCACGCATAGCGATGCCGGCAGGTTGTTCGCGGCTTTCGTGTCCTTCACGGGCTTCGGCACGCTGACCTTCATCTTCTCCAGCCTGACCGTCTTCTTTCTCGAAACCGACCTCAACGAAGCGCTGCGCCGCCGCCGCATGGAAAAAGCCATACTCAAGCTCAAGGACCATTACATCTTGTGCGGCTTCGGCCGCGTCGGCCGCAATGTCGCGACCGAGTTGATCGCCTCCGGGCGCCGCTTCGTCGCGATCGAGCCCGATGCGAACATGCTGGGCGTCTTTCTCGAGCGCCAGCCTGGTCTGCTCTACATTCAGGGCGATGCCTCCAACGACGATCTGCTGCTGCGCGCCGACATCGCCGACGCGCAGGGCGTGTTCGCCGTCACCGGCGACGACAGCCTCAACCTGATGATCTGCCTGACCGCGCGCCAGCTCAACTCGGCCGTGCGCATCGTGGCGCGCTGCCACGAAATGCGCAACGCCGACAAGATGCGCAAGGCCGGCGCCGACGTGGTGGTGTCGCCCGACTTCACCGGCGGCATGCGGATCGCATCCTCGATGATCCGCCCGCATGTGGTGTCCTTTCTCGACGAGATGCTGCGCTCCGAGCTCAACACGCGCATCGAGGAGGTCAGCGTGCCCGAGGGCCAGGCACCGTTCAGCCTGGGCGAACTGGGCCGGCGCAGCGCGAGCTATGTGCTGCTGGGCGTGCGCGCCGGTGGCCGGCTGGAACTCAATCCGGGCGACGACTTCCAGCTCGAACCTGGTCAGGTCCTGCTGATCATGGGTAACGCCGGCGCGCGCCAGGAGCTCGAGGGCAGACTGGCAATGAATCCCTGACGCCGTGGCGTCAGATCCGCTGCTTGAGTGCTGCCAGCGCGACCGCGAAGTCGAATCCCTGGACGGCTCGATCCACCGCTTCGTAGCGGTCCCCTAGCGCGGCACGGATCTGGCTGGCATGCGCTTTGAACAAGGGCAGGCAATCCGTGTCGCTGGCTTCGAGCAGGCCCAGCAGCCGGGCGCGCAAGGCTTGCCACTGCCCGGCATCCACCGTTTCGCTCGCGCGGGCCTGGCTGGCCTTGGGCAGGCAGGCTGAAATCGCTCCGCGCAGCTGCGCCAGCTGGCGTGCGGCCGCGTCGCGCAACGGCTCCAGCTCGGCGGCGGGCCGGCGATCGCGTAGCGCCTGTTCCAGTTGCTGCGCCGCATCGCGCAGCGCCATGGCGCCGATCTGGGCCGAGACGCCCTTGAGGGTATGGGCCACGCGCTCGGCCCCGCTCCAGTCCGATGCCGCGATGGCCTGCGTCAGCCGGTCCGGCGCGTCGGCCTGATCAGCGACGAACTTGGCCAGCAGATTGCGGTAGAGCGGCTGGCGCCCGGCCGTCTGGCGCAGCCCGAGTCCGGCATCGAGTCCGGCGACCTGCGCGATGGCAGACCAGCATTCATCGTCCCCGCTGTCTGTCGGCGGGCTTGCCACGGCGGCACCACGTCCGACCGCACCGGTTGCACGCGCAGGACCCGGCCTGATCCAGAGTCGCAGCTTGACCAGCAGTTCCTCCGGGTCTATCGGTTTGGCGATATGGTCGTTCATGCCGGCGTCCAGGCAGCGCTGACGGTCGTCCGCCATCGCGTTGGCCGTCATCGCCAGGATCGGCAGGCCCTGCAAGCCGGGCAACTGGCGGATCTCGCGGGTGGCGGTCAAGCCGTCCATCACCGGCATCTGCATGTCCATCAGCACGACGTCGTAGTCACCCTGCTGCACCATCTGCAGTGCGATCGCGCCGTCCCCGGCCAGATCCACCTGCAGTCCGAGCGCCTGCATGAACTCGGTCGCCACCTGCTGGTTGAGTTCGTTGTCCTCCACCAGCAGGGCGCGCGTGCCTTGCAGTTCGGCGGCGGGTGACAAGACTGGCGTACCCGCATGCGTCTGGTCGTCCGCGACCCAGGCCAGCAGTCCGCGCCATTCATTCCTGACCCCTTGCCTGGGACGGGGACTGCCCAGTCCCAGCCAGACGGTGAACCAGAAGGTCGACCCGATGCCGGGACGGCTGTCGACCCCGATCTGGCCTCCCATCAATTCGGTCAGCCGCTTCGAGATCGACAGGCCCAGCCCGCTGCCACCGTATTTGCGGGTGATCGAGCTGTCGGCCTGCTGGAAGGTCTGGAACAGCATGTCCTGCTGCTGCTCCGACAGTCCGATGCCGGTGTCGTGCACGGCAAAATGCAGCTTCACCTGACCCGGACGGCGCTCCTGCAGCGCGATGCGGATGACGATCTCGCCTCGCTCGGTGAACTTGACGGCGTTGCCGGCCAGGTTGATCAGCACCTGTTCGAGCCGCAGCGGATCGCCCACCAGGTCCAGCGGCACGTCGTCGGCGAGCCGGATGATGAGCTCCAGCTCCTTGCTGGCGGCCTTGACCGAAATGACCGACGCCACGTCGTCGAGCGCCTTGCCGAGGTCGAACTCGACCTGTTCCAGCGACACCTTGTCGGCCTCCAGCTTGCTGATGTCGAGGATGTCGTTGATCAGGCCCAGCAGATGCTGGCTGGACGACTGGATCTTCTGCAGATAGCTGCGCACCTTGGGCGGCGGGTCGGCCCTGAGCGCGAGCAAGGTCATGCCCATGACCGCATTCATCGGCGTGCGGATCTCGTGCGACATGTTGGCCAGGAAGGCGCTCTTGGCCTGGCTGGCGGACTCGGCGGCGAGGCGGCGCACGCGTTCATGCAGGCGCTCGACGCCGAACGTCACGTTGTGCGCCAGTTCCAGCAGCAGAGTCACTTCCTCGGGCGAGAAGGCATCGGCCTCGCGGGCGTAGAGCATCATGGCGCCGAAATTGCTGGCATCCGGCATGATCATGGGCAGTGCGATGCTGGACTGGTAGCCGTGCCGGATCGCCATCTCCCGCCAAGGCACCATCTTGGGGTTGTTCAGGTAGTTCTGGTTGACCTGCGGCAGGCCGCTGCGGATGGCCTCGCCGGTCGGGCCTCGGCCCCAGGGCGAATCTGCATCCCAGCTGATCTGGATGTCCGTCAGGTAGCCGTCGTTCGAACCCCAGGACACCAGCGGCCGCACGGTCTTGCCGGCGTCCTGTTTGGCGCTGCCGATCCAGGCCATGCGATAGCCGCCGGACTCGACGACGACGCGGCAGACTTCGGTCAGCAGTTCGGATTCGGAGTCGGCGCGGGCCATCGCGAAATTGCAATCGCTCAGCAGGCGCAGCGCGCGCTGCACCTTGTGCTCGGACTGCTCGGCCTCGATGTTGCGCGTGATGTCGCGTGCCACCCCGAACAGCCCGATGATCTCGCCGTCCTGGTTGCGGATCGGGTATTTCCGGTTATCGACCCAGCCGGCCCGGCCGTTCTTGCCCAGGATGGGCTGGACCTCGTGCGCGACGGCCTGGCCGGCGAAGACCTGCTTTTCCAGCCGGTAGTAGCTGTTGGCCAGATCTTCCGGGAAGACGTCGTAGTCGGTCTGCCCCAGCAGGTCGGTCCAGTGCTCGGCCGGACTGCAGATCGTCACCAGTGTCTGGCTGGCCCCGGTGAAGACATGGTTGCGATCCTTGAAGTAGATGAAGTCGTCGGTGTTCTCCATCATGGCCTGGAAATTGGCCGTCAGCGACGCATCGTCCAGTGTCCGCGGCAGGCTCTTGGCATCCTGCAGCAGCAGCTCCAGCATGATCCCGCCGTCGCGCGTGGGAGATCTGGTGTAGCAGGCCCTGACGCAGCGGACCTGGCCGCCAGCCTGGCGCAGGCGCAGGCTGAAGACGCCGGATGATAGGCTGGAATCGGCCGCGAACAGGACTTCGGCAAAGTCGCTGTCATCCGGATGGATCAGCTCCCGCAACGAAACGTGCCCACTCACGAAGTCATCGGCGGCGTGGCCCAGCAGGGGCAAGATGCCTGCGCAGACTGACAGCACCGACCAGTTCGTGCGCAGCAGCAGGCTGATCTTGACTTCGTTCATGGTGTTTCATTATCACCATTTTGACGGTGGCTGGCACATGGTCCTTCACTCTGTCTGCGGGCCGCGTTTGGCTAGGGTCGGGTCCCCGGCTGTCAGCGCAGCAGGCAGGCGGAGCTGGCCGAAGATCAGCCGGGGCAGCAGGGTGTTGCGCAGGGTGGAGAGGGTGACCGCAGCGCATCTCCCCACCACTTCTTGCGGATCATGCGGCTGGAAACACCCTTGAGGTCAGTAGAGCGTATCAGCGCTGGTGGGTCTTCTTGCTGCTCTTCTGGGTCGGCTTCTTGGCGCGCTTGACCAGGCCGCCGAAGGTCAGGCGCTCGTTGCCGAGCACGCGGACCTGCTTGACCTCGGGGCGCTGGCCGCCCTTGGAGCTGTACTTGAGGATCTTGACATCGCGCGGGCCCGCCTTGCGGTCCTCGTCGATGGCCTTTTCCTTCTCGGGGATCGGGCGCCAGAGCACCAGCAGCTTGCCGATATGCTGGATGGCGGCGGCGTCGAGTTCCTCGGCGAGCTGGTTCAGGTAGGCTTCGCGCTGGGCGCGATCGTCGGAGAAGACGCGCACCTTGATCAGGCCATGGGCCTTGAGCGCGGCGTCGACTTCCCTTTTGACGGCTTCGGTCAGGCCATCGCCGCCGATCAGGACGACCGGATCGAGATGGTGGGCATCCGAGCGGAAGGGTTTGCGCTGGGCAGGTGTCAGAATGATTTGAGGCATGGCCCGATTATCCCGGATCGCCCGCTCCGGGGGAACTGTGGCTGCGAGGTCGGCAAGCGGCGCATCGGCAAGGTGGCAGCCAACGTGTGACAATCCGGCCTGCATGAAAGTAAAAACGCAGAGCAAGAAGGTCAACAAGGCCTGGCTGAACCAACACGTCAACGATCCGTGGGTCAAACTGGCCCAGCGCGAGGGCTACCGCGCGCGCGCGGCCTACAAGCTCAAGGAGATCGACGAAACCTTCCATCTGATCCGACCCGGCCACTGCGTGGTCGATCTGGGCTGCGCGCCCGGGGCCTGGAGCCAGTACCTGCGCCGGCGTCTGTCGCCGACCGGTGCGGCCGTGGGCGAGCTCAACGGCATGATCATCGGTCTCGACCTGCTGCCGATGGAGCCGATCGAGGGTGTGCAGTACATCCAGGGCGACTTCCGCGAGGAATCGGTGCTGGCTGAGCTTGAGAGCAAGCTGCTGCTGCCCGACGGCAGCCATCGCCCGGTCGATGTCGTGGTGTCGGACATGGCGCCCAATCTGTCGGGCGTGGATTCGGTCGATGCCGCGCGCATCGCGCTGCTGATCGAGCTGGCGGTCGACTTCTCCAAGGCACACCTCAAGCCCGATGGCGCGCTGGTGGTCAAGCTCTTTCACGGCGGCGCCTACCAGGACATGGTCAAGCTGTTCAAGGACAGCTTCAGGTTGGTCAAGCCGATCAAGCCCAAGTCCTCGCGCGACAAGTCATCTGAAACCTTTCTGGTCGGAATCGGTCTCAAGTAAGGGGTCATCGATTCTTTCTATCCCCGGCATCGGCGGGGTTGTGACTCGCCCGTGTCAGGCCGGCGCTTGAAAGACCTAGAATGGCGCCCATCTATCAGTACATTGCGTTTTCGTTCGGGAGTCCGTTTTGAACAACCCCTGGTTTTCCAAAGTTGGCGTCTGGCTCGTCGTGGCCATGGTGCTGTTCACCGTCTTCAAGCAGTTCGACGGCAGGACCAGCGTCGGTGCCGGCTATATGGGCTATTCCGAGTTCCTCGATGAGGTTCAGGCCCAGCGCATCAAGAAGGCCACCATCCAGGAGTCCCCCGGTGGCACCGAGATCGTCGCCGAGACGACCGATGGCAAGCGTGTGCGCACCACCGCGACCTACCTCGACCGCGGCCTGGTCGGCGACCTGCGCGCCAACAACATCGAATTCGACGTGCGTCCGCGCGAGGAAGGCTCGCTGCTGATGACCCTGCTGGTCAGCTGGGGGCCCATGCTGCTGCTGATCGGCGTCTGGGTCTACTTCATGCGCCAGATGCAGGGCGGCGGCAAGGGCGGCGGTGCCTTCAGCTTCGGCAAGAGCAAGGCGCGCATGCTCGACGAGAGCACCAATACCGTGACCTTTGCCGATGTCGCCGGTTGCGACGAGGCCAAGGAAGAGGTCAAGGAAGTGGTCGACTTCCTGAAGGACCCGTCCCGGTTCCAGAAGCTCGGCGGTCGCATCCCGCGCGGTCTGCTGCTGGTCGGCCCTCCGGGCACCGGCAAGACCCTGCTGGCCAAGTCGATTGCCGGCGAGGCCAAGGTGCCGTTCTTCAGCATCTCGGGTTCCGACTTCGTCGAGATGTTCGTCGGCGTCGGCGCCGCCCGCGTACGCGACATGTTCGAGAACGCCAAGAAGAACGCGCCCTGCATCATCTTCATCGACGAGATCGACGCGGTCGGTCGCCAGCGTGGCGCCGGTGTCGGCGGCGGCAACGACGAGCGCGAGCAGACCCTCAACCAGATGCTGGTCGAGATGGACGGCTTCGAGACCAACCTGGGCGTGATCGTGATCGCCGCGACCAACCGACCCGACATCCTGGACGCCGCGCTGCTGCGTCCGGGCCGTTTCGACCGCCAGGTCTATGTCACGCTGCCCGATATCCGGGGCCGCGAGCAGATTCTCAACGTCCACATGCGCAAGGTCCCGCTGGGCACCGATGTCAATGCCGACATCATCGCGCGCGGCACGCCCGGCATGAGCGGCGCCGACCTGGCCAACCTCTGCAACGAGGCCGCGTTGATGGCCGCGCGCCGCAACGCGCGCGTGGTCGAGATGCAGGACTTCGAGAAGGCCAAGGACAAGATCATCATGGGCCCCGAGCGCAAGTCCATGGTCATGCCCGAGGAAGAGCGTCGCAACACCGCCTACCACGAGGCCGGCCACGCGCTGATCGGCAAGCTGCTGCCCAAATGCGACCCGGTGCACAAGGTCACCATCATCCCGCGCGGTCGTGCCCTGGGCGTGACCATGAGCCTGCCCGAGAAGGACCGCTACAGCTACGACCGCGAGTTCATGCTGAACCAGATCAGCATGCTGTTCGGTGGCCGCATCGCCGAAGAAGTGTTCATGCACCAGATGACCACCGGCGCCAGCAACGACTTCGAACGCGCGACCCAGATCGCGCGCGACATGGTGATGCGCTACGGCATGAGCGAGGCGCTCGGTCCCATGGTCTACGCCGAGAACGAGGGCGAGGTGTTCCTGGGCCGCTCGGTCACCAAGACCACGCACATGAGCGAGGACACCATGCGCAAGGTCGATGCCGAGGTGCGCCGCATCATCGACGAGCAGTACGGTCTGGCGCGCCGCCTGATCGAGGAGCACAGCGACAAGATGCATGCGATGGCCAAGGCCCTGCTCGAATGGGAGACCATCGAGGTCGACCAGCTCGACGACATCATGGCCGGCCGGCCGCCCCGCGCGCCCAAGGATTACGTGCCGCGCAAGCCGCCCGCCGGTGGTGGTGGCGACGGTGGTGCGCCCTCGGTCAAGACCGACCCGGCACCCACTGCGGCCTGACCAGCCCAGCATCATCCGACCGGGGCCTGTCCCCGGTTTTTCATTTCCCAGTACCGTTGTCTGCGCCACCGCTGAAATGACCGCCGAACCCCTCCAAGCCCCCGTCCCGTTCTGGAAAACCACCCGCTTCGAGATCGCCCTGGACCAGCCGCAGGTCATGGGCATCGTCAATGTCACGCCCGACTCGTTCTCGGACGGCGGCCGGCACAATGATCCGGGCCGCGCGCTGGCGCATGCCGAGCAGCTGCTGAAGGACGGTGCGACCCTGCTCGACATCGGCGGCGAGTCGACCCGCCCGGGCGCGCCACCGGTGCCGCTGCAGGAGGAGCTCGACCGCGTGCTGCCGGTCTTGCGCCTGGCGCTCAAGCTCGGCGTGCCGCTGTCGATCGACACCTACAAGCCCGAGGTCATGCAGGCCTGCCTGGACCTGGGCGCCGACATCATCAATGACGTCTGGGCGCTGCAGAAGCCGTTCGCCAATGGCCAGAGCAGTGGGGTCGAGGTGGTTGCAGCTCACCCTGATTGCGGTGTCTGCCTGATGCACATGCACCTGGAGCCGCAACGCATGCAGATCGCGCCGATGACGGGCGATGTCGTGCCGCAGGTGGCGGACTTCCTGCGGCAGCGCGCCGAGCGGCTGCGCGGTCTGGGTGTCGCGTGCGAACGCATCGTGCTGGACTACGGCATCGGTTTTGGCAAGACAGTCGCGCAGAACTTTGCGCTGCTGGCGCGCCAGGACGAGCTGCTGGCGCTGGGTCATCCGCTGCTGGCGGGCTGGTCGCGTAAGTCCTCGCTCGGCAGCGTGACGGGCCGCGAGGTGCCGCGCGAGCGCGTGGCGGCCAGCGTGGCCGCGCATCTGCTCGCGATCGAGCGGGGTGCCCGCATCGTGCGCGTGCACGACGTGCGCGAGACGGTCGACGCAATCAAGGTCTGGCAGGCGGTCGTCGCGCAGCAGCGATAATCAGCAGCATAACAAGAGAGGAAGCTCACCCCATGACCCGCAAGTATTTCGGCACCGACGGCATCCGTGGCACCGTTGGCATTCACCCGATCACGCCCGACTTCGTGCTGCGGCTCGCGCATGCGGTCGGCCGCGTGCTCAAGCAAAGGGAAGCGCGTCCGCTGGTGCTGATCGGCAAGGACACCCGGATCTCGGGCTACATGCTCGAATCCGCGCTCGAGTCGGGTTTCAACTCGGCTGGCGTCGATGTGGTGTTGCTCGGGCCGGTGCCGACGCCCGCGGTGGCCTATCTGACCCGCGCGCAGCGCGCCAGCCTGGGCGTGGTGATCAGTGCCAGCCACAACCCGTTTGCCGACAACGGCATCAAGTTCTTCAGCGCCCAGGGCGCAAAGCTGCCCGATGACTGGGAGCTGGCGGTCGAGGCCGCGATCGCCGAGCCGCGCGTCTGGGCCGACTCGGCTTCGCTGGGCCGCACCAAGCGCCTCGACGATGCGGCCGGCCGCTACATCGAGTTCTGCAAGAGCACCTTCGACAAGGACCTCAGCCTCAAGGGCCTGAAGATCGTGGTCGACGCGGCGCATGGCGCGGCCTACCAGATCGCGCCCAAGGTGTTCCACGAGCTGGGCGCCGAGGTGATCGCGATCGGCTGCAGCCCGGACGGGCTCAACATCAACGCCGGCTGCGGCGCGACCCACCCCGAGGCGCTGGTCGCTGCGGTCAAGGAACATGGAGCCGACATCGGCATCGCGCTTGACGGCGACGCCGACCGGCTGCAGGTGGTCGATGCCCAGGGGCGTCTCTACAACGGCGACGAGCTGCTCTATCTGCTGGCCGCCGAGCGGCTGGCGCGCGACGAGGTGGTGCCGGGCGTGGTCGGCACCCTGATGACGAACATGGCGGTGGAAGTCGCGCTCAAGGCCAGGGGCTGTGCCTTCGTGCGCGCCAAGGTCGGTGACCGCTATGTGCTGGAGGAGCTGCACCGCCACCACTGGCTGCTGGGTGGCGAGGGCTCGGGCCACCTGCTGATCCTGGACCGCCAGACCACGGGCGACGCGCTGGTGTCGGCCTTGCAGGTGCTGCAGGCCTGCGTGCGCAGTGGCAAGACCATGGCCGAACTGCTGGCCGGCGTCGAGCTGTTCCCGCAGGTGCTGATCAATGTGCGCTTGCAGCCCGAGCAGGACTGGAAGAACAACGCGGCGCTGCAGGCCGCTATTTCAGCAGCCGAGGCCGAACTGGGCGAGACCGGCCGCGTGCTGATCCGCGCCAGCGGCACCGAGCCGCTGCTGCGCGTGATGGTCGAGGCCAGGGACGCGCAGCAGGCCCAGGCGCTGGCCGAACGCATGGCCGACGCCGCGCGCGGCTGATGTTCAGTGCTGCGCCGGGAGTTCCTTGGCGTGGCTTTCCAGCACCAGCCGGTCCAGGCTGGCCAGCGGCAGGTTCATGAACAGCTCCAGCCGCTGGTGCATGCGGTGCATGATCTGCTTGAACATTTCGAGCAGCGCGTCATGGTCGCCCTGCGCCAGCATGGGGTCGGGGTAGGACCAGTGCGCGATGGCCGGGTGGCCGGGCCAGACCGGGCAGGGTTCGCCATGCGCATCGTCACAGACCGTGATGACCAGATCCATCTGCGGTGCTTCGGAGCCGCTGAATTCGTCCCAGTTCTGGCTGCGCAGTCCCTCGGTGCTGACGCCGGCGCTTTGCAGCGCTTCGAGCGCGAGCGGATGCGGGCTATGGTCGGCGCTGGCCTGGGTGCCGGCCGACCAGGCGCGAAAGCGTCCCTTGCCGATGTGGTTCAGGATGGCTTCGGCCAGGATGCTGCGCGCCGCGTTGTGGGTGCAGAGGAACAGGACGTTGATGGGCGGGTGATCGATCATGGACGGCTGGACTGGGGTCAATACACCTGGGGCACGATCATCGAGTCGGGCACCGGGTGGCGGATGTAATCGGGATTGCGGACACGTGCCGGCAGCACGACCTCCGGCTTCTCGATTTCATGGTAGTCGAAATGGGTCAGCAGGTGCTTGATGCAGTTCAGGCGCGCCTTCTTCTTGTCGTCGGCCGGAACGATCCACCAGGGAGCTTCCTCGATATGGGTGCGCTCGAGCATGGTTTCCTTGACCTGGGTGTAGGCCTCCCAGCGCCGGCGTGATTCCAGGTCCATCGGGCTGAGCTTCCATTGCTTGAGCGGGTCGTGGATGCGGCCCAGGAAGCGCAGGTGCTGCTCGTCGTCGCTGATCGAGAACCAGTACTTGATGACCTTGATGCCCGAGCGCACCAGCATGCGCTCGAACTCGGGCACCGAGCGGTAGAACTCCTCGTATTCGTCGTCGTTGCAGAAGCCCATCACCTTCTCGACGCCGGCGCGGTTGTACCAGCTGCGGTCGAACAGCACCATCTCGCCGGCGGCCGGCAGGTGGGTGACGTAGCGCTGGAAATACCACTGGGTGCGCTCGCGGTCGTTCGGTGCCGGCAGCGCGACCACGCGGCAGACGCGCGGATTCAGGCGCTGCGTGATGCGCTTGATCACGCCACCCTTGCCGGCCGCGTCGCGTCCTTCGAACAGGATCACCACCTTCTGCTTGGTCGCGGCGACCCAGTCCTGCAGCTTGACGAGTTCGCCCTGGAGCTTGAACAGTTCACGGAAATAGGCCATGCGATAGGCCTTTTGCTCGTCCGTGTTGCTGCTGCCGAGGTCGACTCCCACTCCTTCGGGGTTGCGGTCCTCGATTTCCAGTTCCAGCTCTTCGTCATAGCTGTCGAGCAGGTCGCGCTCGATGCGCTTGATCAAGTCTTCGTGGTTGGATGCAGCCATGAGGGGTCCCAGGATAAACGAGGGTTGGATGGTAGGTGTTTTTTATGTCAATCAAGTGACAATGTCAGCGTCGGAATCCAGCCGTACAAGGAAAACCCCATGACCGTGATCGTCGTTGCCAACCCCAAGGGCGGGGTCGGCAAATCCACCCTGGCCACCAACGTGGCCGGCTACCTGGCCCGTTGTGGCCACCGTGTGATGCTCGGCGATGCCGACATTCAGCAGTCCTCCAGCGCCTGGCTGGGGCTGCGTCCGGCCGAGGCGCGTGCCATCCAGGGCTGGGATGCCTCCTCGGCCGAGGTGCTGCGTCCGCCCAAGGGCACGACCCATGTCGTGCTCGACACCCCGGCTGGACTGCACGGCAAGCAGGTCAAGGAAGTGCTCAAGCGTGCCGACAAGCTGCTGATCCCCTTGCAGCCCAGCCTGTTCGACATGCTGGCCACGCGCGCCTTCGTCGACGACCTGCAGGAGCGTCGTCGCACGGCCGGGCTGGACATCGGCGTGGTCGGCATGCGGGTGGATCAGCGCACCATCGCCTCCGAGAACCTGCGCGACTTCTGCGCGGGCCTGGGCCTGCCGGTGCTGGGCTATCTGCGGGACACGCAGAACTACGTCCGGCTGGCGATGCGCGGCCTGACCCTGTTCGATGTCCAGCCCGGGCAGGTGGCCAAGGACCTTGAGCAGTGGCAGGCGATCGGCGACTGGCTGTGTCAGGCTTGACCACTTCGGTCGCGTAGCCGTCGGGGTAGGGGGTGGCCTGCTGGTGGCCCCTGGAGCAGGATGGATCTTGGGCAGAACTCCGCCCGCGCGAGCGCCGGTGCCTTGTCATGAATCGTTCATTGATCGGCCATGCGGGCGTCACGCGGGCCGCGAAGAATGAAGGCAACACGAGTCAAAGCCAACAGGAGTACATGATGAAGGAACTGCCCACCCCCACGCTGGATCTTTCGCCGCTGTCGCTGCCCAGGGGGTCACTTCATCCAGGATCGCTACAAGCTGCTGTCGGGCAAGACAAGGGTGGCATCGAAGTCCATTGGGCGCGCCATCTGGACGAAGTTCGTGAGGCGCAGCGCCTGAGGCATGACATCTTTGCCGGCGAAATGGGGGCTCGCCTGCCCAGGACCGAGCCGGGCCATGATATCGACCTGTTTGACGATTACTGCGAACACCTGCTGGTGCGTGACAGCGCGACGCGCCAGGTCATCGGCACCTACCGCCTGCTGACGCCGGCCCAGGCCAAGCGCGTCGGCTGCTTCTACAGTGACACCGAGTTCGATCTGACCCGGCTGCGCCTGCTGCGCGACAAGATGGTCGAGCTCGGTCGCAGTTGCGTCCATCCCGATCACCGCCATGGCGGCGTGATCATGGCGCTGTGGGGGGCGTTGGCCGGCTTCATGGTCCGCAACGATCTCGACACCATGATCGGCTGCGCCAGCATCCCGATGCAGCACACGGGCCCGCACGGCGTCGTGGGCGGCGGTCATGCAGCCGCCAGCATCTGGCGCCAGGTGCGCGAGAAGCATCTGGCGCCGATCGAGTTCCATGTCCGTCCGCGCCTGCCGCTGCCGGTCGAGCAGCTCGACGACAGCCTGGACGTCGAGCCGCCAGCGCTGATCAAGGGCTATCTGCGCCTCGGCGCCAAGGTGCTCGGCGCGCCGGCCTGGGACCCGGATTTCAATTCGGCCGACCTGCCCATGATGATGCGGCTGGCTGACCTGCCGTTGCGCTACCGCAGGCATTTCCTGGGTACTGGCGCCCCGCAAGCCGCGAGGCCCGATTGACCAGGATGCCTGTGTGACAATGGCTTGAACGATTTGTGACAAATCGTCATGCGATCGTCACAAAGAATGGGCAGAATGGAAAAATTGACTTCTGTGCATTCTTGACTCACATGACCGTTCTCTCCCATGCATCCCGCGTGCCCTTCCTCGATCGCGACCAGAGCATCCTGGCCTTCAATGAACGGGTGCTGGACTGGGCGCGACGGACCGAGGTGCCGCTGCTCGAACGGCTGCGCTACCTGACCATCGTGTCCTCCAACCTCGACGAGTTCTTCGAGGTCCGCTTCGAGCCCCACCTGAGCGCGCGCCTGAGCAATGAACAGCGCGGCCCGGCGACGGTGCAGACCTTTGCCGCGATCTCGGAGCATGTGCAGCGCCTGGTCGCCCAGCAATACGCGATCTACAACAGCGAGCTGTTGCCGCTGCTCGACAAGCGCGGCATCAAGGTCGTGCCGCATGGCGAGCGCAACCTGCGCCAGCGCCGCTGGGTGCGTGAATTCTTCACCCAGGAAGTCCAGCCGCTGTTGCTGCCGGTCGGCCTGGACCCGGCGCACCCCTTCCCGCAGGTGGCCAACAAGTCGCTCAACTTCATCGTGCGCCTGTCGGGCCGGGACGCCTTCGGGCGCGAGAACGAGGTCGCGATCGTCAAGGTGCCCCGTTCGCTGCCGCGCTTCCTGCGCATGCCGGGCGTCAAGGGCTCGCGCCAGCTGCATTTCGTCTCGATCTCGAGCGTGATCCGCTCCCACCTGGGCGACCTGTTCCCGGGCCGCCAGGTGACCGAGTTCTCGCAGTTCCGCGTCACCCGCCATTCCGACCTCGCGGTCGACGAGGAGGAGGTCAAGAACCTGCGCACCGCGCTGCGTGTCGGTCTGGAGCAGCGCCACTACGGCCGCGCGTTGCGGCTCGAGGTCTCGGCCGGTTGCTCGAATTTCCTGTCCGATTTCCTGCTGCAGCAGTTCGACCTGCCGCCCGAGTCCCTCTACAGCGTGGCCGGGCCGGTCAATCTGGTCCGCATGACCCAGCTGATCGATCTGGTCGATGCGCCCGAGCTGCGCTTCGAGCGCTATCAGCCGAGCTGGCCGCTCCAGCTGACGCCGGGCCAGTCCTTTTTCGAGCGACTGCAGCAGGGCGACGTGCTGATTCACCAGCCCTACGAGAGCTTCGACGCGGTGCTGGCCTTCCTGCGCGAGGCGGTCGAGGACCCGGACGTGCTGGCGATCAAGCAGACCCTCTACCGCACCGGCAGCAAGGGCGAGATGACCGAGCTGTTGCGCGAGGCGGTGCGCCGCGGCAAGGAGGTCACGGCCGTGGTCGAACTCAAGGCGCGCTTCGACGAGGAGGCCAACATCAACAACGCCGAGCTGCTCGAGTCGGTCGGCGCGCAGGTGGTCTACGGCATCGTCGGGCTCAAGACCCATGCCAAGATGCTGCTGGTGACGCGGCGCGAGCAAGGGCGCCTGCGCCGCTATGCCCAGATCTCGACCGGCAACTACAACCCCGGCACCGCCAAGCTCTATACCGACCTGAGCTACCTGACGGCCGATGACGCGCTGACCTCCGACCTGGAGCAGATCTTCCTGCACCTGGCCAGCCAGAACCGGCTGTCGCGCCTGCAGCAGGCGCTGATCGCACCCTTCCACCTGCACAAGGCCATGCTCGACCGGATCGAGGCCGCCGCGGCTGCCGCACGCGAGGGGGTGCCGGCCCGCATCGTGCTGAAGATGAACGCGCTGACCGATGAGCCGCTGTCACGCGCGCTGGCGCTGGCCTCGCAGGCTGGCGTCAAGGTCGACGTGATCGTGCGGGGCGCCTGCATCCTGCCGGCCGGGGTGCCGGGCCATACCGACAATGTGCGGGTGCGCTCCATCATCGGCCGTCTGCTCGAGCATTCGCGCGTGTTCCTGTTCCAGCTCGGCGAGCGGGAGGAGCTGTGGCTTTCGAGCGCCGACTGGATGAACCGCAACATGCTGCGCCGCATCGAGCTGGCCTGGCCCGTGACCGATGCGGCGCTGCGCCGGCGCATCATCGACGAATGCCTGGAGATGAGCCTGACCGACAACACCGATGCCTGGCTGCTGCAGCCCGACGGTGTCTATCTGCGGGCCCAGGCGGCCAGCGGCAAAACGCGCGTGCAGGCGCATTCGGCGCAGGCCCAGCTGATGGCACGTTATGGAGGCAAGGCATGAACGCAGACCTGATCTTGTGGCGGCACGCCGAGGCCGAGGACCTGGCCGACAACGAGGAAACCGGCGGCAGTGACCTGTCGCGTCGGCTGACGCCCAAGGGCGAGAAGCAGGCCGCACGCATGTCGAACTGGCTGACGCGCAACCTGCCCGAGGATGCGCGGATCTGGTCCAGTCCGGCGGTACGCACCGAGCAGACCGTGCTGGCGCTGGGCCGCAAGTACCGGCTCAGCGACGCGCTGCGCCCCGACGCCAGCGTGGACGACCTGCTGCAGCTGGTGCAATGGCCCAGGCTGCATCACCCGGCGCTGATCGTCGGTCACCAGCCCACGCTGGGGCGGGTGGTGGCAAGACTGGTGGGATTGAACGAGTCCGAATGCTCGATCAAGAAAGGATCGCTCTGGTGGCTGCGCCAACGCGAGCGCAATGGCGGGATCCAGACCGTGATCCTGACGGTCCAGAGCCCGGAATTTCTCTGAAACCGGGGGCCAGGCGGCTCAGCTGGCCGGCTGGTCTGCCGGCTCTTGCGCCGGGGCGCTTGGCTGGGCCTGAACGGACGCGGCTGCAGCGCTTGCCTGGGCGCTCGGGCGGCCGGTCTTGAGAGTGGGTACGGCGGTCAGTGCCGCCTTGAACCTGGCATCGCCGAGGCCGCAGAGTACCATCAGTCCTGCCCGCAGCAGCTCGCTCTTCTTGATCGCCAGGCCCTGGCTCATCGCACGTGCCTTCAGCAGGTCGAAGGCGGCGTACTCGTCCTTCGGAATGGTGAAGCTGTCGCGCACCAGCTTGGGTTTCTTGTCCTTGTCGGGGGTGACTGCGGGCTTGCTTTTCTTGCTGGAATTCATGATCCGGATACGATATTAACAGTCTAAACAGTATAAACAAATAGCTTCGATAAATGATCGTCTTTTGTGTATCGGATTAATCGTTCTGACTTATGTGGTAAATAAGCTGTCATGAGATAACCTTGATCGATGGATGACCTATGAGCCTACCCCGGAAAAATACCACTTGGCAGGAGCTGCAGCTCGGTGCCAGCGCCACGCTGGAGCGCGTATGCGGCGAGCAGGACCTGCTGCTGTTCGCGCACGCCTCGGGCAACCGCAACCCGCTCAACCTGCCTGAAGACGAACAATCGCAGCTGCCCGCGCTGGCCCCCTCGATGTGGGTCGGTTCGCTGTTGTCGGCCGTGCTGGGCAATCTGCTGCCCGGTCCCGGCACGCTGTATCGCAGCCAGGATCTGCATTTCCAGCGCCGGGTGCAGGTCGGCGACCGCTTGCAGGTCAGCGTGACCTGCATCGAGAAGGGGCCGGAGCCGCTGGCGCGCTTCGCGACCCGCATCAGCACGGCGCAGGGCGAGCTGGTCTGCGAAGGCGTGGCCGAGGTCGAGGCGCCGCGGGTCTCGCAGGAGGTGATCGCACGCGACCTGCCGCCGCTGATCCTGGGCAACAAGGACCATTTCGCTCGCCTGATCGATGCCGCGCGCCAACTGCCCGCGCTCAGGACCGCGGTCGTCTGCCCCGAAGACGCCAATTCCATGAGCGGACTGGCGCTGTCGGCGCGCGAGGGCCTGATCGAGCCCGTGCTGGTGGGCGACGCCCAGCGCATGGCGCGCATCGCCGCCGAGCTGGGCATCGACCTCTCTGGCTGGCGCCAGGTGCATGAGTCCGAACACCGTGCCGCCGCTGCGACGGCCGTCGCGATGGCGCGCAGCGGCGAAGTCGGCGCGATCATGAAGGGCGCGATCCACTCGGACGAACTGCTCGCCGCGGTCGTCCACAAGGAGCGCGGCCTGCGCGGCAGTCGCCGCCTGAGTCATGTGTTCGTGATGGACGCACCGATGCTCGACCACCTGCTGTTCATCTCGGATGCCGCGATCAACATCGCGCCCGACCTGACGACCAAGGTCGACATCACGCAGAACGCGATCGACCTGGCGCGCGCCTGCGGGCTGGAGTGCCCGCGCGTCGGCATCCTGTCGGCGGTCGAGACCATCAACACCAGCATTCCCTCGACGCTGGACGCCGCCGTGCTGTCCAAGATGGCCGAGCGCGGCCAGATCCGCGGCGGCACCGTCGACGGGCCGCTGGCGATGGACAACGCGATCGACCTCGACGCTGCGCGCACCAAGGGCATCCAGTCGCTGGTGGCAGGTCGCGCCGAAGTGCTGATCGTGCCCAACCTCGAAGCCGGCAACATGCTGGCCAAGGAGCTGACCTTCATCGCGCGCGCCGAGGCAGCCGGCCTGGTGATCGGCGCCCGCGTGCCGGTGATCCTGACCAGCCGGGCCGACAATGACCGCTCGCGCCTGGCTTCCTGTGCGCTGGCGCTGCTGCATGAGCACTGGCGCCAGACCGGGCAATGCGCGGTCGCACCGGAGGTGCAGGAATGAGCTTGCTGCTGACACTCAACGCTGGCTCGTCCTCGATCAAGTTCGCGCTGTTCGAGCCGCGCCCGCAGGGCCTGGAACGCCTGGCCGTCGGTCAGGTCGAAGGTCTTGGCGAAGTCGCGCATTTCTGCGCCGTCACGACGGCAGGCGAGCGCCACGACCAGCAGCTCGACGGTGATGCCGGCCCGGCCGATCACAGGCAGGCCCTCCAAGGCGTGCTGGACTGGCTGCGCCTGAGCTTTCCGAACCGCGAGGTCGCGGTCGTCAGCCATCGCGTGGTGCACGGCGGGGCCGAGCATGTCGAGCCGATCCTGCTCGACGACGAGAATCGCGCCCAGCTGGAGACGCTGATACCGCTGGCGCCGCTGCACCAGCCGCACAACCTGGTCGGCATCGATGCGGCGCGCGCGGCCTTTCCGCAGGCGCAGCAGGTGGCCTGCTTCGACACCTCGTTTCACCGCAGCCACCCCTTCGTGTCCGACACCTTCGCGCTGCCGCGCCAGTACTACGAGCAGGGCATCCGGCGCTACGGCTTCCACGGCCTGTCCTACGAGTTCATCTCGCGCCAGCTCAAGAGCCGCCACCCCGGCCTGCTGGCGGGCCGGGTCATCGTGGCGCACCTGGGCAACGGGGCTTCGATGTGCGCCATGCGCGGCGGTCGCTCGGTTGCCTCGACCATGGGCTTCACCGCGCTCGACGGCCTGCCCATGGGCACGCGCTGCGGCCAGATCGACCCCGGGGTGCTGCTCTATCTGGTCAGCGAGCGCGGCATGAATGCGCAGTCCCTGACCGATCTGCTCTATCGCAACTCCGGCCTCAAGGGCATGTCGGGCCTGTCCAACGACATGCGGGTGCTGCTGGCCAGCGAGCTGCCGTCGGCGCGCGAGGCGGTCGACTATTTCGTCGAGCAGTGCCGGCGCGAGCTCGGCGGTCTGGCTGCCAGCCTGGGCGGCCTCGACGCGCTGGTCCTGACCGGTGGCATTGGCGAGCATGCGGCCGAGGTGCGCAGCCGCCTGCTGCGCGGCATGGGCTGGCTGGGCATCGATTTCGACGAATCGGCCAACCAGGCCGGCGCCGAGGAAATCAGCCTGCCGCGCAGTGCCGTGCGGGTGCTGGTGCTCGCCACCGACGAGGAGCGCATGCTGGCCGAGCATGCCGCCGAGCTGACAGCCATCTCCTGAATCCCTTTCGCTTCCCTTTCACGAGCCCAGATTTCAATGCAATCCCATTACAGCCCAGCCAACCTGCCGACCCGTCTGGCACAGGAGCGAGCCGAACAGGCGGCTCAGATCCAGCGCCTGTTGAGTTGCAGCGCGACCCACGCGCAAAAGATCTTCCAGAACCATGCCGAGCGCTCGCTCGAACTCTGGCGCTCTGGCATCAAGACCCAGCAGGGCCTGCTCCAGAGCGCGCAGGCGTCCAGCCTGGTCGCCGACACCACGCAATATCTGATCGATGCGGCCCAGCGCACCGCGCTGACCACCGACGTGCTGCGCGAGCGCGCCAACAACGACAAGCTGCATGAAGAGGCCGGCACGCCCCCGGTGCTCGACTACGACTACGAGGTGGTGCTCGATGCGCGCCAGTTCGCACGCCCTGCCAACTACCAGCTGCTCAAGATCCTGCGTCCTGACGGTGGCGAGACGCTGGACTGGAAGCGCCCCTTCATGATCATCGACCCGCGCGCCGGTCACGGTGCCGGCATCGGTGGCTTCAAGCCCGACAGCCAGGTCGGCGTCGCGCTGCGCGACGGCCATCCGGTCTATTTCGTCGTCTTCCGCCAGCATCCCGAACCGGACCAGACGCTGGCCGACGTGATGCGCGCCGAGGCCGAGTTCGTGCGCGAGATCGCGCGCCGCCACCCGCAAGCGCCCAAGCCGGTCGTGTTCGGCAACTGCCAGGGTGGCTGGGCCACGCTGGTGCTGGCCGCGGCCAACCCAGACATCACGGGTCCGCTGGTCATCAACGGCTCGCCGGTCTCGACCTGGTCGGGCGAGGTCGGCGCCAACCCGATGCGCTACAGCGGCGGCCTGATGGGCGGCATCGCGCCGGCGCTGCTGTCGATGGACCTGGCCAACGGCGAATTCGATGGCGCCCACCTGGTCAGCAACTTCGAGCAGCTCAACCCGAGCCGCAATTACTTCGGCAAGTACTACGACCTCTACGCCAACGTCGACCGCTCGCGCCAGAGCTTCCTCGAGTTCGAGCGCTGGTGGGGCGGCTTCCACTTCCTCAACGAATCCGAGATGCGCTGGATCGTCGAGCAGATCTTCATCGGCAACAAGCTCTCGCGTGGCGAGGCCGAACTCGAACCCGGCCGTCACCTCGACCTCAAGTTCATCCGCTCGCCCATCGTCGTGTTCGCCAGCAAGGGCGACAACATCACGCCGCCGCAGCAGGCGCTGAACTGGATCGTCGACACCTATTCCGACGAGAACGAGATCCGCATCCGCGGCCAGCGCATCGTCTACATGGTGCACGAGAAGGTCGGCCATCTCGGCATCTTCGTTTCGTCCTCGATCGCGCGCAAGGAGCACGCCGAGGTCGCCTCGACGCTCAAGACCCTGGAGTCGCTGGCGCCCGGCCTGTACGAGATGAAGATCGACCACAGCGAAGGCGAGGGCGTCGACGAGCGCTTCGTCGTCAGCTTCCACGAGCGCAAGATGAGCGACATCCTGCAGGTGGTGCCCAATGACCGCGAGCTCGAGCGCGGCTTCGGTGCCGTGGCCCGCCTGTCGCGCCTGGGCGCCGACCTCTACGAGATGACGGCCCGGCCCCTGGTCCAGGCCCTGGTGACCCCGCAATCGGCCGAGCTGCTGCGCGATTCGCATTCCAGCCGCGTCAGCCGCCGCATCTTCTCGGACGAGAATCCGATCATGACCTGGGTCGGTGCACTGGCCGGTCAGGTCCGCGAGCAGCGCCAGCCGGTGGCCGCCGACAACCCCTGGCTGGTCTGGGAAAAGACCCTGGCCGCCAGTATCACGCAGGGCATGGACCTGTACCGCGACCTGCGCGACAGCGCCTACGAGATGAGCTTCCTGTCCCTCTACGGCTCGCCCTGGATGAACTGGTTCGGCCAGCCGATGGCGCGCGAGCGTGCCCGCAAGACGCCCGAGGAACTGCGCCTGCTGCCGACGGTGCAGGCCACGCTGTCGACCATGGACGATGGCGGCTACGAAGCCGCCGTGATCCGCATGCTGGTGCTGCTGGCCGACAGCCGTGGCTCGGTGCGCCGCGACCGCCTCGAACGCTCGGCCCAGGTGCTGACCACCGAGCCGCCGTTCGCGCAGCTCAGCGCATCGCATCGCGCCACGCTGATCCACGAGCAGTCCGTCATCATCGAGTTCGAGCCCGAGCAGGCCTTGCGCAGCCTGACGCGCCTGCTGCCGCTGCCCGAGCAGCGCCGCCAGGCGATCGATATCGTGCACTTCATCGTCGGTGACCGCAACGACATGGAGCCGCAATCGCTGCACATGCTCGAAGCGATGGAGCAGCTGCTGGGCCAGCCGGCCATGCCCGTGATCGAGCCCGAAGCCACCACCGCCACCAAACCCGCACGCAAGGCGGCGCTCAGTCAGCCGAAGGAGTCCGCATGAAGTCGAAAATCGTTACCCCGCAACAGGCCATCGAGCTGATCCACGAGGGCGACACCCTGGTCTGCTCGGGCTTTGGCGTCGTCGGCGTGCCCGATGAACTGCTGCTCGCCTTGCAGCAGCGCTTCGAGTCGACCCAGTCGCCGCGCGACCTGACCCTGATCTTCGGCGGCGGCCCCGGTGACGGCAAGGAGCAGGGCATCAACCGCATCGCGCTCGACGGCCTGATCAAGCGCGCCATCGGCGGCCACTGGGGCCTGGTGCCCAAGCTTGGCGCGATGGCGACCGAGAACCGGATCGAGGCCTGGAACCTGCCGCTGGGCGTGATCTCGCACCTGTACCGCGACATCGCCGCTGGCCTGCCCGGCAACCTCTCGCGCGTCGGCCTGGGCACCTTCGTCGACCCGCGGCTGCAGGGCGGCAAGGTCAACGCCCGCACCACCGAGGAGCTCGTCAGCCTGATCGAGCTGGCTGGCCAGGAGCTGCTGTTCTACCAGGTGCCCAAGCCGCAGGTGGCCTTCATCCGGGCCTCGATCGCCGACCCGGACGGCAACCTCTCGATCGAGCGCGAGGCGCTGACCCAGGACACGCTGGCGATCGCGACGGCGGTCAAGAACGCCGGCGGCATCGTGATCGCCCAGGTCGAATACCTGTGCGAGAGCGGCAGCCTGCCGGCACGCCAGGTCAAGGTGCCGGGCATCCTGGTCGATTGCGTGGTGCAGGCCCGCCCTGAGTACCACATGCAGACCTACGGCACGGCCTACCACCCGGCCTTGTCGGGCCAGATGCGGGTGCCGCTCGATGCGCTGCCGCCCATGCCCTTCAACGAGCGCAAGATCATCGCGCGCCGTGCCGCCTTCGAGCTGATGCCCAACGCGGTCGTCAACCTCGGCATCGGCATGCCCGAGGGCGTGGCCGACATCGCCAACGAGGAACGCCTGCTGTCCTACATGACGCTGACCGCCGAGCCCGGCGTGGTCGGCGGCGTGCCCGGAAGCGGCCTGAACTTCGGCAGCTCGACCAACGCGACCGCCCAGCTGGACATGAACCAGCAGTTCGACTTCTATGACGGCGGCGGCCTTGATCTGGCCGTGCTCGGACTGGCCGAATGCGATGCGCGCGGCAACATCAACGTCAGCCGCTTCGGCCCCAAGCTGGCGGGCGCTGGCGGCTTCATCAACATCACGCAGAACAGCCGCACCGTGGTGTTCATCGGCACCTTCAGCGCCGGCGGCCTGAAGGTGGCGGTGGAGCAGGGCGAGCTGCGTATCCTGCAAGAAGGCAAGCACCGAAAGTTCGTCGAGGCGATCGAGCAGGTCACCTTCAGCGGCGAATACGCGGCGCGCCTGGGCAAGAAGGTGCTCTACGTGACCGAGCGCTGCGTCTTCGCGCTCACGCCCGAGGGGCTGGAGCTGACCGAGGTCGCGCCCGGCATCGATGTCGAGCGCGACATCCTGGCGCACATGGCCTTCCGCCCCATCGTCAGGCAGCCGGTGCTGATGGATGCGCGCATCTTCCGCCCCGAGCCGATGGGCCTGAAGGACAGCCTGCTGGCCATCACGCTGCTCGAGCGCATCAGCTGGCAGCCCGAGCGCAACCGCCTGTTCCTGAACTTCCAGGGCCTCAAGCTGCTCAGTCCGAAGGATGCGCAGGACGTGCAGGCCGCCGTCGAGCGCCAGTGCCAGGCCGTCGGCCACCGGGTCGATGTCGTCGTCAACTACGACGGCTTCGAGATCCTGGAGCCCGCGCTCGACGCCTATGCCCAGGTGGTCGAGCGCATGGTCGAGCGCTATTACGGCCAGGTCACCCGCTACAGCACCAGCGCCTTCCTGCGCGACAAGCTCGGCGCCGCGATCCGCGAGCGTGGCCTGGCGCCACATATCTACGAAACCCGTGCCGAGGCCGAGTCGGCCCTCTGAATCGCATCCCTCATCTTCCAAGGAACCGCATATGTTCAAAGATCCGAATTCGCACGACCCCCTGCCCAAGGTCTGGGACGAAAATGCCCGCATCGGCGACATGCTCAAGGGCAAGCGCGGCCTGGTGGTCGGCGTGGCCAACGGCGACAGCATCGCCTTCGGCTGCGCGGCCAAGCTGCGCGCCTTCGGCGCCGAGATCGCGCTGACCTACCTCAACGACAAGGCCAAGACCTATGTCGAACCGCTGGCCAAGCAGATCGACGCCGACTTGCTGCTGCCGCTCGACGTCATGCAGCCCGGGCAGATGCAGGCGGTGTTCGAACGCATCGAGAGCGAATGGGGCAAGCTCGACTTCGTGATCCACTCGATTGCCTTCGCTCCGCGCGATGACCTGCACGGCCGCATCACCGACTGCTCGCAGGCCGGTTTCCTGCAGGCGATGCAGGTTTCCTGCCACAGCTTCATCGAGATGGCCCATTACGCCGAGAAGCTGCTGAACCCGGGTGGCGCGCTGATCACGATGAGCTACCACGGCGCCGACAAGGTGATCGACCATTACAACCTGATGGGGCCGGTCAAGGCCGCGCTCGAGTCCTCGGTGCGCTACCTGGCCAACGAGCTCGGCGAGCGCGACATCCGCGTCTTCGCGGTCTCGCCCGGTCCGCTGCGCACCCGCGCCGCTTCCGGCATCGCCCATTTCGACGAGCTCATCGACCGGGCCGTGACCCGTTCGCCGGGCCGCCGTCTGGTCGATATCGCCGAAGTCGGCCGCGTAGTGGCCTTCCTGGTCAGCGGCGCGACCTCAGGCATGACGGGCGACGTGATCTACGTCGACGCCGGTCTGCACATCATGGGCTGATGCAGTCGGTCGAGCCTGTGCTGAACTCGGCCAACATGGACTCGTTTGATCCCTCCCGACGCTTCGAACAGATGCTGGGAGAGCTCAGTGCGCGCATCGCCAGGCTTGCCATTTCGCTGGATGCGCCGATAGCGACCGCTGCCGACCGGCAGCGGATCCTCGACCGGCAGGGGCCGCATTTCAGTCCGCACGGCAGGCCTGACGGGGTGGCGCCTGCCTCGGGGCCGGAGCAGCGCCTGCAGCGCAGCTGGGAGGAGCTGCGCGGGCTGATCATCCTGCGCTACGAAGTCCTCATCCACGCCGCCAGCGAGCTGGGCCCGCAACGGACCAGCCAGCTGATCCTGAAGGTCACGATCGAGCTCGAACTCGATGGCTTCAGGCGCGCGGTGGATGGCTTCGATCTGCTGTCCCCACGGGACGCTTGATCCAGAACTGCTGGAATTCCTGTTGAGTGTTGCATCAGAGCAACAAGTTCCCTGCCTTCATGTGGCTGTCACACGGGAATGGGGTAATCCCTAGGTCACCCAAGCGGGTCGACATGATAGGGCCGCCCTGCGGTCAACCCCCATTCAAACGTTGGATCTCCTCACATGAAAAAGCATCTGATCGCCCTGGCCGTGCTGGCCGCTTCCGGCGCCGCCATGGCCCAGTCCTCCGTGACCCTGTACGGCATTGCCGATGCCTTCGTGGGTCAAACCCGTGACACCATCAACAACGCCGGTGTGGACAACACCAAGCAGCGCCAGACCGTTGTCGGCACCAGCGGCCTGAAGTCCAGCCGTTGGGGTATCAAGGGTTCCGAGGAACTGGGTGGCGGCCTGAAGGCTGGTTTCGTGCTGGAGTCGGGCTTCAACGTCGATGACGGCAGCGCCAAAACTGTCACCAACGCTGACGGCAGCAAGTACACCGGTTTCGATCGTGCCGCCAACGTGAGCCTGTCGGGCAACTTCGGTACCGTGGCCCTGGGCCGCATGGCGACTCCGTACGACAGCCTGCGCGCATCCACCAACCCGATCGGCGACACCAACATGAGCCCGGTCAACAACGGCGCCGGTGTCTACAAGACTGCCGGTCTGGACTACACCGACAAGGTGAGCAACGCGATTGCTTACATGTCGCCTGTTTACAACGGCTTCAGCGGCTCTGCTGCCGTCTCGCTGGGCGAGAACAAGACCGCCACCGTTGACGCTTCCCAGCACAGTTCGCTGCAAGTCCGTTACGCCAACGGCCCGTTGCTGGTCGGCTACGGCTATCAGAAGGAAGAATCGAACAACGCTAAGTACAACCCGGACTACAGCCTCCAGAGCGCTGCTACTGGTATCGATTCCAAGACCTTCAACCTGCTGGCTGCTTCCTACGACCTTGGCGTTGCCAAGCTGGTCGGTAACTACCAGTCTGCCAAGAGCGAAAAGCATGGCAGTGGTAAGGTTGCCGACGAAAAAGGTTACACCTTTGGCATCCAGGCTCCGGTTGCCAGCAATGTCAACGTCTTCTTCGGTTATGCCAGCGCCAAGTACGACGATGTGACGGCTGCCAACAAGGACTACAAGTCCAGCGGCTACACACTGGCTGCCAACTACGTGCTGAGCAAGCGTACCGACCTGTACGCCGGCTACAAGGTGTTCGACAAGAAAAACGACAACACCGGTGCTGATCTGGGCAAGTCGACCACCCTGGCCGTCGGCGTCCGTCACGCCTTCTGATCCCGCTCGGGCAGGCGGGTTCTGCCCGGCTGGTTCACGCGAGAGCGCCCTTTGGGGCGCTTTTTTTCTGGCTGGTCAGCCACAGGCTGCCATGGCCTAGGGTTTTTCCCTGCTTACAAGGTTTTTCCTTTTCCGGTATAAACCGTATATATAGTTAAAAATATTTCTGGGGAGCCCTACAGCATGTTCATTATCAGCCGCGCGTTCAAGGCCCTGTCGCAGTGGTTCGTCACGCTGACCTGTCCCGAGGTGGAAACTGCCTCGCACCGGGTGCGCCACCATCAGATGGGGTCGATGACCTCTTCCTTCGTCGACTACGGGCGCTGGCCGGATTCGGCCCGCTGCCGCTAGGCCGTTCCAGCCTATCAACCGAGATCGGCCGACAGGCGCCAGCCTGACTTCTGCCAGGCCGCCACCTCTTCCTCAACCAGCCAGGCCGACTGGGGGTAGCTGCGCGCCCAGCCTGATGCGGCCACCAGCTTGAACTGGCGCGTCTTGTAGCTCAGCTGCACTGGCGCGATGTCGGGGTCTTGGCGCGCGTGGCATAGCAGCACCGCCAGCCGCAGGCAGAGCAACTGTTTGGCGAACAGCTCGTCATCCAGATAGTCCTCGATCTTGCGCAGCTTGCCGCGCTGGCCCAGCACCAGCTGACTCATGCGGTGCAGCTCCTGCAGCGTGAAGCCTGGTGCATCCACATGGTCTAGGATGTAGGCGCCGTGGCGGTGCATGTCGCTGTGCGAGATATGCGCGCCGATCTCGTGCAGCCGCGCGGCCCAGACCAGCTTCTGCGAATAGCGCTCGTTGTTCGGGTCGGGCTCCGCGACCTGGGCGAACAGCTCGGTCGCGACCCGGCCGACGCGCGCCGCATGGGCGGCGTCCACGCCGTAGCGCTCGGCCAGCCAGCCGACGGTGCGTTCGCGCACATCGGTGCTGTCGTGCTCGCGGTCGATCAGGTCATAGAGCGCGCCCTGGCGCAGCGCCCCATCGGCCTTGTTCAGCGTTTCCAGCTTGAACAGGTCGAACAAGGCGCGCAGCACGCCTATGCCGCCACCGATGACCGGGCGGCGGTCGTCCTTGAGGCCGTCGAGCCGCAGATGGTCCGGGTGACCGGCGCGCAGCAGCTTCTCGGTCAGCCAGTCCAGGCCGGCGCGCGTGATCTGGCCGGCAGGCCAGCCGTTGAGCGTGAGGATCTCGGCTACCGCGCCGATCGTGCCCGAGCTGCCGTAGACCGTATCCCAGCTGCCGACGGGGTAGGCGTCGAGCGCCTCGTCCAGCACCGCCTTGGCCGCGATCTCGGAAGTCTGCAGCGTCTGGGTCGTGATCTGGCCGCGCGGGAAGTAGCGCGCCGACCAGGCCACGCTGCCCAGGCGGTAGGACTCCATCTTGCGCGCGCTGTAACCCTGGCCCAGGATGACCTCGGTCGAGCGTCCGCCAATGTCGATCACCAGCCGGCGCTCATCGGACTGCGGCAGCAGGTGCGACACGCCCTGATAGATCAGCCGCGCTTCCTCGTGGCCCGATACCACCTCGATCGGAAAGCCTAGGATTTCCTCGGCCCGGCGCGTGAAGTCGTCGCGGTTCCTGGCCTCGCGCAGGGTCTGCGTCGCGACCGCCCGCACCTGGTGTTTCTGGAAGCCCTGCAGCCGCTCGCCAAAGCGCGCCAGGCATTCCCAGCCGCGCTCCATCGCGACCAGGCTCAGGTTCTTGTTCTCGTCCAGTCCGCTGCCCTGGCGCACCGTTTCCTTGAGGTATTCGACTCGTTCAATGTGGCCCGAGTCGTGGCGGCCGATTTCAAGGCGAAAGCTGTTGGACCCCAGGTCCACCGCAGCCAGCAAGGTTCCGTTGTGCATGTCGTATTGGAGAAAATTCGGCGTCAGCATACCACCTGAGCGCAAGCCTGAACCCCTTGCCGCATCAGCTGTGTTGCGCGGCGAGGCAATAGGGCTGGACAGCGACGCCTTGTCACATTAATGTCACGGAACGGGCATAAATTCAGGTTAGTTCCTCACCACAATCCTCAAGGATGTCGACCATGAAACGCCACTTCCTCAAGTCCATCGCCGCTGCTGCCGTCGCAGTCTCCAGCTTCGCGCTGCCGACCTTCGCTGCCGCTGCCGACATCACCGGCGCTGGTGCCACCTTCCCGTACCCGATGTACGCCAAGTGGGCCGAGGTCTACAAGAAGGAAACCGGTGTCGGCCTGAACTACCAGTCGATCGGTTCGTCGGGCGGCATCAAGCAGATCCGCGCCAAGACCGTGACCTTTGGCGCCACCGATGCGCCGCTGTCCGGCGCCGACCTCGAGAAGGACGGCCTGGTCCAGTTCCCGGCCATCATCGGCGGCACCGTGCCCGTGATCAACCTCGAAGGCTTCAAGCCGGGCGAACTGCGCGTCTCCGGCACCGTGCTGGCCGACATGTTCCTGGGCAAGATCAGCAAGTGGAACGACGCCAAGCTGGTCGCCCTGAACCCGGGCAAGAGCCTGCCTGACCAGTCCATCACCATCGTGCACCGCGCCGACGGTTCGGGCACCACCTTCAACTGGACCGACTACCTGAGCGCCGTCAGCAAGGAATGGGCCGACAAGGTGGGCAAGGGCGCTGCCGTCAAGTGGCCGGCCGACTCCTCCGTCGGTGGCAAGGGCAACGAAGGCGTCGCCGCCAACGTCAACCGCGTCAAGGGCGCGTTGGGCTACGTCGAGTATGCCTATGTCAAGAAGAACAACATGAACTACATGTTGCTGCAGAACAGGGATGGCAAGTACGTCGGTCCGGACGACACCACCTTCTCGGCCGCCGCCGCTGGCGTGGACTGGAACAGCGCACCGGGCATGGGCGTGTCGATGGTCGACGCCAAGGGCGCCAACAGCTGGCCCGTGACCACCGCTTCCTTCATCCTGATGTACAAGAACCCGGAAGACAAGGCCGCCTCGCAGGAAGCGATCAAGTTCTTTGGCTGGGCCTTCAAGAGCGGCAAGAAGCTGGCGACCGAGCTCGAATACGTGCCGCTGCCTGACGCCGTGACGGCCCAGATCCAGAGCAAGGTCTGGTCGCAGGTCAAGTAAGTCATTTCCGGTTGCAGCCATTGCGCCCGTGCCCCGTCACGCCGGCGCAATGGCTGTTTTGCTTAACCCAACCCGACAGATACCATGAGCGTGGGAGCCACCATGAGCCTACCCGAGGCAGCCGGCGGACGTGACGAGCAGCGCATGCTCGACATCGTCAAGCGCCAGCAAATCCAGGATTTCTTCTTTCACAAGATCACGCTGACTTTCTCGCTGATCGTGCTGGTGGCGCTGCTGGGCATCATCATCTCGCTGTTCGTCAACGCCTGGCCGGCGTTCCAGAAATTTGGCTTCGAGTTCATCTGGCGTGTCGAGTGGGACATCGTCAACGAGGAGTTCGGCGCTGCGATTGCCGTCGTCGGTACCCTGGCCAGTGCGCTGATCGCGCTGCTGATCGCCGTGCCGCTGTCCTTCGGCGTCGCCCTGTTCCTGACCGAGACCTGCCCGGTCTGGCTGCGTCGCCCGCTGGGCACCGCCGTCGAGCTGCTGGCGGCCGTGCCATCCATCATCTACGGCATGTTCGGCCTCTTCATCTTCGCGCCGCTGTTTGCCGAGTACGGCCAGCCGGCGCTGCACTCCACCCTGGGCCAGATGCCGCTGATCGGTCCGCTGTTCGGTGGTGCCATGAACGGCATCGGCATCCTGGCGGCCGGCCTGGTGCTGGCTTTCATGGTGCTGCCCTTCATCGCCGCGGTGATGCGCGATGTGTTCGAGATCGTCCCGCCCATCCTGCGCGAGTCGGCCTACGGCCTGGGTTGCACGACCTGGGAAGTGGTGCGTTACGTGGTGCTGCCCTACACGCAAAAGGGCGTCGTCGGTGGCGTCATGCTGGGTCTGGGCCGCGCCCTGGGCGAGACCATGGCCGTGACCTTCGTGATCGGCAACTCCAACAAGCTCAGCGCTTCGCTGTTCTCGCCCGGCACCTCGATCGCCTCCACCCTGGCCAACGAATTCGGCGAGGCCACCGATTTCCACATGTCGGCATTGTTCGGCCTCGGTTTCCTGCTGTTCGTGATCACTTTCGTCGTGCTGGCGATTGCCAAGGTCATGCTGATCCGCGCCGAGAAGGCCAAGGGCAACTGAGCCACGGCTGCAAGCGAGAAAAACATGGAAATGCAAAACACCTCCCTCCTGTATCGCAAGCGCAAGCTGGCCAACCGCATCGGTCTGACCCTGTCCATGGGTGCCATGGGCCTGGGCCTGGTCGTGCTGCTCTGGATCCTGTCGATCCTGTTCTACAACGGCTTCGCGGCGCTGGACTGGAACCTGTTCACCCAGTCGACCCCGGCACCCGGCACCGAGGGTGGCGGTCTGCTCAATGCCATCTACGGCAGCCTGCTGATCGTCGGTTTCACCATCCTGATCGCGACCCCGATCGGCGTCTTCGCCGGCGTCTATCTGGCCGAATACGGCGATCAGAGCAAGACCGCCGAGCTGACCCGCTTCGTGACCGACATCATGCTGTCGGCGCCGTCGATCGTGCTGGGCCTGTTCGTCTACGCGATCTTCGTGGCCCAGGTCGGTCATTTCTCGGGCTGGGCCGGCACCATTGCGCTGTCGCTGATCGCGATTCCCGTCATGGTCCGCACCACCGAGAACATGCTGCGCCTGGTGCCGCCGACGCTGCGCGAGGCCGCCTTCGGCCTGGGCGCGCCGCGCTGGAAGGTTGCCACCTTCATCACGCTGCGCGCGGCCAAGAGCGGCGTCGTCACCGGCCTGCTGCTGGCCATTGCCCGCATCAGCGGCGAGACCGCACCGCTGCTGTTCACCGCGCTGAACAACCAGTTCTTCAGCTCGGACATGTCCAAGCCGATCGCCAACCTGCCGGTGGTGATCTACCAGTTCGCGATGAGCCCCTACGACAACTGGGTCCGCCTGGCCTGGGGCGGCGCGCTGCTGATCACGTTGACCGTGCTGGTGCTCAACATCCTGGCTCGCGTGTTCTTCCGCGAGAAGGTGGCCGGCTGATCCGCCGTGCCGTCCAGAACCGAATCCTCATCCTGAATCCTCTTCAGCGAGAACACCGCCCATGACGATCGCCACCACCCCCGCGCTCAAGAATGCCATCGAGGTGCGCAACCTCAACTTCTACTACGGCAAGTTCCAGGGCCTCAAGAACATCAATCTCGACATCGTCGAGAACAAGGTCACCGCCTTCATCGGTCCGTCGGGCTGTGGCAAGTCCACCCTGCTGC
Organism: Chitinophaga pinensis; assembly: GCA_943326015.2. Taxonomy (GTDB): domain Bacteria; phylum Pseudomonadota; class Gammaproteobacteria; order Burkholderiales; family Burkholderiaceae_C; genus Malikia. The sequence continues at coordinate 40,463 of CALPRQ020000013.1, forward strand.
GCACGCTCAACCGCATGTACAGCCTCTACCCGGGCCAGCGCGCCGAGGGCGAGATCAACTTCTACGGCACCAACGTGCTCGATGCCAAGCAGGACTTGAACCTGCTGCGTGCCCGCATCGGCATGGTGTTCCAGAAACCCACCCCGTTCCCGATGTCGATCTATGACAACATCGCCTTCGGCGTCAAGCTGTACGAGAACCTGAGCAAGTCCGACATGGACGACCGCGTCGAGTGGGCGCTGGCCAAGTCCGCCCTCTGGACCGAGGTCAAGGACAAGCTCAACCAGAGCGGCCTGTCGCTGTCCGGCGGTCAGCAGCAGCGCCTGTGCATCGCGCGCAGCGTGGCGGTCAAGCCCAAGGTGCTGCTGCTCGACGAGCCGACCTCGGCGCTCGATCCGATCTCGACCGGCAAGGTCGAGGAACTGGTGCACGAGCTCAAGAACGACTACACGATCGCGATCGTGACCCACAACATGCAGCAGGCCGCGCGCTGCTCGGACTTCACCGCCTACATGTACCTGGGCAACCTGGTCGAGTACGGCACCACCGAGCAGATCTTCTTCAAGCCGCAGCGCAGCGAAACCGAAGACTACATCACCGGAAGGTTTGGTTGATCATGGCAGACAAGCATATTTCCAGTCAGTTCGATGCCGAACTCAGCCGCATCTCGACCCAGGTGCTCGAAATGGGCGGCGTGGTCGAGTCCCAGCTGCAGCAGGTGCTCTACGCGCTGTCGCACCTGAGCGCCGAGACCTGTGCCCAGGTGCTTGAGATCGAGGACAAGGTCAACCGCCTCGAAGTGCAGATCGACCACGACATCTCCTCCACCATGAGCCGGCGCCAGCCGACCGCGCGCGACCTGCGCCTGCTGGTGGGCACCTCGCGCATCATCATCAACCTCGAGCGTGCCGGCGACGAGATCTGCACCATCGCCAAGATGCTCAAGTCCACGCTCGACAACGGCATGCCGCGTGCGCTGCCGACGACCGAGCTGCGCGTGGCCGGCAGCCTGGCGGCCGACCTGCTGCACCAGTCGCTCGATGCCTATGCCCGCATGGACGTCAAGTCGGCGCTGTCCGTGATCAAGGGCGATGAGGCGATCGACGTCGAGCATGAAGGCCTGACGCGCAAGCTGCTGACCTACATGATGGAGGATCCGCGCACCATCAGCTCAGGGCTCAACCTGATGTTCCTGGCGCGCGCGATCGAGCGCGTCGGCGACCATGCCGCCAATATCGCCGAGGCAGTGATCTACATCGCCCGGGGTGCCGATGTGCGCCACACCACCGAGGCGGAGCGGGAGGCAGCCATCAAATGAGGAAATTGCCGCGCGTGCTGGTGGTGGAGGACGAACCGGGGATCGCTGAACTGATCGCCGTCAACCTGCGCCACAACGGCTTCGCTCCCACGGTGGTGTTCGACGGCGCCGCGGCCCAGCGCGAGATCGATGCCGTGCTGCCCGATGTGGTCTTGCTCGACTGGATGCTGCCGGGCGAGAGCGGCGTCGCGCTGGCCAAGCGCTGGCGCGCGAACGAGCGCACCAAGCCGGTCCCGATCATCATGCTGACGGCTCGCACCGAGGAGTCGGACAAGGTGCAGGGGCTGGATGCCGGGGCCGACGACTACGTCACCAAGCCGTTCTCGACCCATGAGCTGCTCGCGCGCATCCGCGCCGTGCTGCGCCGCCGCGCGCCCGAAATCGTCAATGATTCGGTCCAGGTCGGCGAGCTGCACCTCGATGCCGCCACCTACCGTGTCAGCTACCAGGGGCGCGAGCTCAAGGTCGGTCCGACCGAGTTCAAGCTGCTGCATTTCGTGATGAAGCACCCCGAGCGCGTGCATACGCGCGGCTCGCTGCTCGATCGGGTCTGGGGCGACCATGTGTTCATCGAGGAGCGCACGGTCGATGTCCATGTCAAGCGCCTGCGCGAGTCGCTCGGCGAGGCCGGCAAGATGATCGAGACCGTGCGCGGTGCCGGCTACCGCCTGAGCGCCCAGGCGGTGCTCAAGGCGGCCAGGGCGGCATGATCCGTCGCCTGATCGAGCTGCTTTCCTGCACGGCCGTTGGGGGGTCGGTCGCGCTCGGGCTGGACCTGACGCCGATGCAGATCATCGGCGGCGCCGGTACCGGGGCCATGCTCTGGCTGGTGCTGGATCATCACCGCCTGTCGCGCTACCGCGACTGGCTGCGCGGGGGGCAGGCCAGTGGCGCCCCCAACCTGCCCGATGACTGGGCCGAACTGGTCGAGCGCAGCCAGAAAGGCTACAAGCTGCTTGAGCGCGAGACCCACCAGGTCGAGCAGCGCCAGCAGCAGATGGTGGCCGCTTTCCAGGCCTCGCCCAATGGCGTGCTGGTGCTCGACAGCGCCGAGCGCATCGCACTCTGCAACCGCTCGGCAGCCGATCACCTCGGTTTCGATGCCGAGCGCGACCTGGGCCAGCACCTGAGCAATCTGGTACGCGACCCGGCCTTCGTCAGCTATCTGCGCTCCGGTCACTACTCGAATTCGATCGAGATCACGAGCCGGGGCTCGCCAGGTCGGGCAGCCAGGCGCATCTCGCTGCAGTTCCATCCCTATGGACCGGGCAATCGGCTGCTGCTCACGCGCGATATCACCCGCGAGGAGATGGCCGATACCATGCGGCGCGATTTCGTCGCCAACGTCTCGCACGAGATCCGCACGCCGTTGACCGTGCTGAGCGGCTTCGTCGAAACCCTGCTGAGTTACGACCTGACGACCGAGGAGCGCGAGCGCTACCTGCTGCTGATGAGTCAGCAGTCACAGCGCATGAAGACCCTGGTCAATGACTTGCTGCTGCTTTCGAAGCTTGAGGGTACGCCCGCGCCGGGCAGGGCCGAATGGGAGTCGGCGCCTGCACTGCTGGAGCATGTGATCGAGGATGCGCGTGTCCTGTCGGACCTGATCGCCGAGGGCTCGCACGACATCGAGGCCGGGCCTTGCCCCGACATCGAGCTGGCCGGCTCCTACACCGAACTGCTCAGCGCGACATCCAACCTGCTGAGCAATGCGGTGCGCTACACGCCTGCGGGCGGCAAGATCCGCGCCGGCTGGCGACTGCTGCCACGGGGGGGGGCCGAATACTGGGTCAGCGATACCGGTCCCGGGATCGAGGCGGAGCATATCCCGCGCCTGACCGAACGGTTTTATCGCGTCGACCGCAGCCGTTCGCGCGAAACCGGTGGCACCGGGCTGGGGCTGGCCATCGTCAAGCATGTGGCGCAGCGCCACGGTGGCCAGTTGCGCATCGACAGCGTGGTCGGTCAGGGGTCGACCTTTCGCATCGAGCTGCCAGCTAGCCGGGTTCGTCTGGCCCAGCCGGAACTGCTCAGCGCCTGATGTAGACCAGCAGGCCGTCACGGTTTTCCCGCAGGCGCGGCACCTTGCGCAAGGGCCGCCATTGCGACAGGTTGACCGCCCGTTCCAGCGTGGCTTGGGCCTGCGGTTCCACCACCAGCAGCCGGCAGTCGCTGCGCTGGCCCTGGCGCGCGCGTGCCAGCCTCAGGCCGCCATGGTATTGCAGTCCGGCAATCTGCGACTGGCTGAGCCCGTGCACCAGCACGCAGCTGCCAGCTGGCGTCAGCGCCGCGATGCGGCGCGAGATCGGTTCCTGTCCCAGGCCGTAGTTGAGGGCCGGCAGCCAGAGCGTCATCAGCAGCAGCCAGCACAGCGTGCTGCCGCCGGCCGACAGCACCAGCCCTTTCCAGAGGGCGGGACGATAGCGCCCGAGGCGCCAGGCCAGCGCGCCCAGCCAGGCCAGCGTGCCGAGCAGGGCTGGCAGCAGCAGAGTCGAGTCCAGTTCCGGCTTGAAACCCGGAATCAGGCGCAGCACGTTGGCGGCCGGCTTGGCTGGTGCGCCGGTCTCGATCGCGATCCAGTAGAACCAGATCAGCAGTGCGCAGCCACTGAAGAAGAGCAGCGCGAACCAGTCGACCAGCGCGGTCACGCTGCGTGAAAGCGTCGGCATCGCGAAAGCCGCCAGACAGGCCAGAGCAGGCAGCACCAGCAGCAGGGCCCGGTCGCTGGCGTCGAGCAGCCAGCAGGAAGCCATGCCGACCAGCGCGAACCAGATCGGCAGCAGCAGCTGGGTGTTGCCCAGCCGTCGGCGCCAGCGCCACAGGCTCAGCAAGGCCAGCAGGCCGGCGGGCCAGCTGAACCAGAGCAGCAGGCGGCCGAAGCGGCGCCAGTGCGCCAGGTCAGTCCAGGCGGCCCAGTCGCTGAGCTGCTCCAGGCGTCGGGGCAGTTCGAGCTCCCAGGCCAGCAGTCCTGCCAGCAGCGTGCCGGAGGCGCAGAAGGCGATCAGCAGCAGGTCGCGCGCGCCCGGGCGCTGGCGGCAGCAGGCCGCGATCGACCACAGCAGCCAACCCGCACCCAGTACCGCGCCGATCCAGGGCGCCCCGCTGAGCGCGAGCCCCACTGCGCCCAGCCACCACGCCAGCGCGCTGAGCCAGCGCCATTGCGCGTTCGGGCTGGCGAGGCGGGCGCAGGCGTAGAGCAACAGCGACGCAAAGGCCAGCTGGGCCGCGTCGGGCGTGGTTTCGTGCGCCAGCTGTGCCAGCCCCAGGCTGGCCACCAGCGCGAGCAGCGCCGCGTCGGCCAGCGCGCGCGCGTAGTCGGCCGGGCTGGCCTCGCCGCCGAAGGCAAAGGCGACCGGCTGCGCCGAGGGCAGGCGTGCCAGGTGGTAGGTCGCGTACCAGGTGCAGGCCAGGGTCAGGCCCAGCAGCAAGCCGAAGGGCACGCGGGCGGCGAGTTCCATCGGCAGCCAGGGCAGCAGCTCGATGAAGGCGGCGCCCAGCCAGTAGGGCAGCCAGGCCTGGACCGCAGCGGGCTCACCCAGCAGCTGCGGGTGCAGCCAGTCCCCCGAGCCCTGCGCCATGTCGAGCATGACGCCGAAGGCGGCCAGGTCGGGGCCGCGCCAGGGCTGGCGGCCCAGCAGGCCGGGCAGTACATAGATCAGGCCGAGCAGCAGCAGCACCCAGCGTGGCAGTCTGCGCGCGGCCAGCTGGGAGACGATCGCGGGAGTGGGGCGTTGCAGGTCAGGCACTCAGGCTCCAGGATGAAAAAAAGCAGCCCAAGGGCTGCTTTCTTCTTGCGCGCAAGCGACCAAGGATTACTTGGCGGTGCGGGCGAAACGGTTGCGGAACTTTTCCACGCGGCCGCCCATGGTGTCGACCGACTTCTGGGTGCCGGTGTAGAACGGGTGCGATTCGCTCGAGGTGTCCAGCTTGAACAGCGGCAGCTTGCGGCCGTCTTCCATGTCGATCATCTCTTTCGTGTTGGCGCAGGAGCGGGTCACGAACTTGAAGCCGTTGGACAGGTCCACGAAGCAGACTTCGCGGTAGTTGGGGTGAATGCCTTCTTTCATCGCATTTCCTAAGTATTTAGTCAGCGGCGGCAGCCGCATCCGGCCTATTCCAGATGAACTTTCCGCCAAAAGCCTTTGATTATAGCCTCAGCCGCCGCGGCGCATGAGGTCGAAGAACTCGTGGTTGTTCTTGGTTTGCTTCATGCTCTTGAGCACCATCTCCATCGACTCGATCTCGTCCATGTTGTACATGAACTGGCGCAGGATGCGGGTCTTTTGCAGGATCTCGGGCTGCAGCAGCAGTTCCTCGCGGCGGGTGCCGCTGCGGTTGAGCTGGATCGAGGGGAAGACGCGCTTCTCGTACAGGCGACGGTCGAGGTGGATCTCGCAGTTGCCGGTGCCCTTGAATTCCTCGAAGATGACTTCGTCCATGCGGCTGCCGGTATCGACCAGCGCGGTCGCGATGATGGTCAGCGAGCCGCCTTCCTCGACGTTGCGCGCCGCGCCGAAGAAGCGCTTGGGGCGCTGCAGCGCGTTGGCATCGACGCCGCCGGTCAGCACCTTGCCCGAGGACGGCAGCACGTTGTTGTAGGCCCTGGCCAGTCGGGTGATCGAGTCGAGCAGGATCACCACGTCCTTCTTCAGTTCGACCAGGCGCTTGGCGCGCTCGATCACCATCTCGGCCACATGCACATGGCGCGCCGCCGGCTCGTCGAAGGTCGATGCGATCACGTCGCCGCGCACGGTGCGCTGCATTTCGGTCACTTCCTCGGGACGCTCGTCGACCAGCAGCACCATCAGCTCGACTTCCGGGTGGTTGGCGGTGATGGCGTGGCAGATATGCTGCATCATCACGGTCTTGCCGCTCTTCGGGGGCGCGACGATCAGCGCGCGCTGGCCCTTGCCGATCGGCGCGATGATGTCGATCACGCGGCCGGTCACGTTCTCCTCGCCCTTCATCTCGCGCTCAAGCTTCATCTGTTCCTTGGGGAACAGCGGCGTGAGGTTCTCGAACATGATCTTGTGCTTGTTCTGCTCGGGTGGCAGGCTGTTGATCTTGTCGAGCTTGTTGAGCGCGAAGTAGCGCTCGCCGTCCTTCGGAATCCGGACCTCGCCCTCGATCATGTCGCCGGTGTGCAGATTGAAGCGGCGGATCTGGCTGGGCGAGATGTAGATGTCGTCGGTGCTGGCGGTAAAGCTGGTGTCCATCGCGCGCAGGAAGCCGAAACCGTCGGGCAGCACCTCGAGCACGCCGTCGGCGAACACCAGTTCACCCGCCTTGGCGCGCTTCTTGATGATCGCAAACATCAGCTCCTGCTTGCGCATGCGTCCGGTGTTTTCGATTTCCAGGGCTTCGGCTTGCTTGAGCACTTCAGACACGTGCAGTGCCTTGAGTTCGTTCAGATGCATGGACGTCACTCCGCAGCGGGAGTCGTGTAAGTGATGGGGGGTGGATGTCGACGCGGCTGAGCTGGCGCGTCACATCGAAAAGGGGAGGGCCTGTCCGGCGCTGTGTTGGGCCATTATGACAGGAAATCGCTCCGGCCTTGCACCGGAGCGACTGGATCGGTCGTCAGGCCAGTTGCTGATCGATGAAGGCGGTCAGCTGAGCCTTGCTCAGCGCGCCGACCTTGGTGGCGGCGAGCTGGCCGTCCTTGAACACCATCAGCGTCGGAATGCCACGGATGCCGAACTTGGCCGGCACTTCGCGGCTTTCGTCCACGTTCATCTTGGCGACGGTCAGCTTACCCGCGTAGGCGGTGGCGACTTCGTCCAGGATCGGCGCGATCATCTTGCAGGGGCCGCACCATTCGGCCCAGAAATCGACCAGCACCGGGCTGCCGGCCTGGAGGACTTCGGTTTCGAAACTTGCGTCGGTAACTTGTTTGATCAGCTCGTTGGCCATGGCTAGTCTGGTTCGGTTCGCGGTTGCTTGATGGGTGCCTCGTCAATGTGACACCCGATTGAAATCATTATAGACGCCGATGTCGGCAGGGGTGGCTTCGCGGGCCAGGCTTTGTCTGGTTTGTCGCCCGGTATTGCGTCTTCACCCAGCCGGTGCCTGCCTGCGTTCGCCGGGCCTTGTCCCTGTTCCGTGACTCATCACAAGCATCTTCCCAAGTCATTGATTTTTCATGTGTTTCGGCAGTTTCCCAGAAATTCTGTGGATAAATTTGTGGACAAGTCCTGGAATTCGGGGTCGGTCCCTGCGAAAAAAGCCCCAGAAAGTGGTTTGCCTATAAAAGTGGCAATTCAGAAAGTTCAATAAAAACATATACTTGTGAATAGCTTGTGGCGCCCTGACTGGTTGGGATAAATTGATATCCCGACGCTGCCTGAACCGTGGAGCATGTGCACAAGAGGCCCTGGTTCATTTGATTGAAATGATGACGGGGCTGCCATCCGCCGTTCGGGGCCTTGCACCGGCGCATGCCGCGCTTGACGTCGCCTTGCGCTTGTTCGAGGATGGCGCAGGCGTCGGGGCAGATCCCCGGGGAGCGCGACATGGACGACATCGTCATCACCAAGAGCGGCATCAATTTCACGCTGCATCACCAGGGTTACGCCGGCGACGAGTCGGTGGTGGGCGAGCTCTACCAGCTCGTGGCCGAGTATGACGGCCCACCCGAGGACCTCGACTGGCCGGACGATGACGAGGTTTCCTCAGCCGCGGGCATGACGCTGAGCACACTTCAGCCGGCTGGTGGCGATGATCTGGAAGCCGTGCTGGTGGTCGAGGCCGGCCCCGAACGCTGAGGCCGGAGGTTACGAGCCGGCTGGCGGCTGCATGGTGATGACGCCAAATGGGCAGCGGATCGCGCAGTAGGCGCAACCGGTGCAGCGGTCGGCGTCGTGCAGTGCCGAATGCTTCTTCTAGCCCTCGCGTTCGAGCGAGAGCAGGTCGAGCGGGCAGGCCGCCACGCACCAGCCGCAGCCGGTGCAGCGTTTCAGGTCGATGGCGGGCAGCAGGGCGCCGCGCATCGTCATGTCAGGCCCAGGTTGCGCAGCAGCACGTAGAGCCCGGTGCCGGCCACGATGCTCAGCAGCGGGTTGCGGCTGCGCCATTGCAGCAGCGCCGCCAGTCCGGCGCTGAGCAGCTCGGGCCAGGGGCCGCCTGCATGTTCGCGCGCCGAGCCGACGATGGCGTGCAGCAGCAGCAAGGTCATGATCGCCAGCGGCAGGAACTGGCCGAGCCGGCGCACCACATCGTGGCGCTGCAGCCAGCGCGAGGCGACGAAGGGCAGGGCGCGCAGCGCGAAGGTGATCAGCGCCATCGCGGCGATGACGCCGATGGCGTAGCCGGTTTCAATCATGATGGGTCTCCGCGAACCAGAAGCCGGCGACCAGGCTCAATGCGATCGCAATCGCGAGCGCGTGCTGCGGCGCGACGCTCCAGGCCAGGGCGTAGGACGCCAGCGCGACCCAGACCGGCGTGGCCTGGCGCCGGCTGCGCCACTGTTCGACGGTCAGCACCGCGAACAGCGCGGCCAGCACGAAATCCAGCCCCGCCAGCTCGATCCGCGCCTGGCTGCCGATCAGCGCGCCGAGCGCGCTGCCGAGAATCCACCAGCCGTGGTTGAGCAGGGCCAGCCGCGCCATCTGGCGTGCCGGGGTGCCCGCGGGCAGCGTGGTCAGGATCGAATAGGTCTCGTCGGTCAGCGCGAAGGCCATGTAGGCGCGCAGCAGGCGGCCGGGCGGCAGTCGTTCGAGCAGCGACAGGCCGTAGAAGATGTGGCGCAGGTTGACCACCAGCGTGGCCAGCGCGATCGCGGCCAGCGGCATGCCGGCGGCCAGCATCGGGACCATCATGTACTGGGCGGCGCCGGCGTAGACCAGCAGGCTCGACAGCAGGGCGAGCGACCAGTGGCCGCCGGCCTGCACGAACAGGAAGCCGAACACGGTGCCGAGTGGAATGTAACCCATCGCGACCGGGGCGGTCAGTGTGAGCAGGGAGCTGGGGGCCGCAGCCGGTGCGGGCGGCAGGTGAGACGAATCGGGCATGCCAAGAACAAGGGTCTGAATCCATCGGATTGTGACCCATGCCGTGGTGGACGCCCTGTCGCAGTCTCGTCATGGAACTCTGGCAATCTGGTTCACCTGCGTCGTGGCTGCATGAGTCGATAATCGAAGCCTGGGCTCGATCGGGCCTTGTGTCATTTTGCGCCGCCTCATCCATGCGGCTCCTCACGCGCCACGAGCCATGTCAATAGAAAAGTTCAAGGAAATGCTGGAAAAACAGCGGCTGGTCGATCAGGTCGTCCGCAGCCAGAAGATGTCGCGCCACGAGGTTGCCGAAGTGCTGGTGCACAAGCAGCACGAGGCCGAGATATCCAATGCGATCAAGGGCCAGACCGCCGTCGAGCTCGGCGAGGTGCTGGACGGCCTGGCGCTCGAGCAGGCGCGCGAGCTCTGGCAGCGCATTCCCGAGGCGCGCATCAACGACATCCTGTGGGAGCTGTCGGATGAGCGCCGCCATGAGCTCGCTGGCGGGCGCGAGCCCGACATCGAGGGCAGCAAGGTCAGCATCTTCGAGCTGGTCGACGGCAAGCTGCGCCAGATGCCGTTTGCGGGCAAGCGCGACCTGGAGGGCGTGCGTCCGGTCTGGGTCGACCTGATCCATGCCAGCAAGGCGCAGCGGGCCTATATCGGCGCCCATTTCGGCGTCGAGCTGCCCGATCCGCTCGACGTGACCGACCTCGAGGTCAGCGCGCGCTTCCACATCGAGGAGAACGATGCCATCCACCTGCACTCGAACTTCCTGCTCGACCGCGCAGGCGACTCGCGCAGCGTGCCGGTGGCCTTCGTGCTGCATCGGGGCATCTTGTTCTCGCTGCGCGAGGAGGATCTGCCGGTGTTCCGGCTGCAGCGCCGCCTGGCCAGGACCCAGCCGGGCTACGTGACCGACGCGGTCGACGTGCTGCTCGACCTCTACGGCGCCGACGTCGAGTGCTCGGCCGACTCGCTCGAGAACAGTTACGCGATCCTGGCCAAGGTCGGCAAGCTGGTGCTCAACGAGTCGGTCAGTGACGAGCAGGCCGCCGCCATCCTGTCCGACATCGCCGAGGAGGAGGATCAGAACGGCCGCATCCGCTCCAACATCCTCGACACCCAGCGCGCGCTCAACTTCCTGATGCGCGGCCGTCTGCTGACCGTGCCGCAGATGGAGGATGCCAAGCAGATCCTGCGCAACATCGACTCGCTCAACAGCCACACCGCCTTCCTGTTCGACAAGATCAACTTCCTGATGGATGCCACCATCGGTTTCATCAACATCAACCAGAACAAGCGCGTCAATCAGCTGACCATCCTGAGCGTGGTCTTCATGCCGATCAACGTGCTGGCCGGCATCGGCGGCATGTCGGAGTTCTCGATGATGACCCAGGGACTGCCCTGGCCGGTGGCCTATGGCGGCTTCATCGTCGGTTCGGCGCTGGTCGGCCTGACAACCTATGTCGCGCTCAAGCATTTCGAGCGGCGGCGCATGCGCAACTCCAAGGCGGCCCGCTTCTGAGGCGGTCGGGCGGGCCGGCTATCGCCCCAGGACGAAGCTCAGGGCGCGATCAGCTCGAAGGCGAAGCTGGCGCCGTCTACCTTCACGCGCACCGCGCGCACGTCCTGCGCACCCGGCACCTCCAGCCGCGTCACGTTGGCCAAGGGCTTCTTGTCGAGCGTGAAGGGCTGGTCGATCACAAGGCGGTGGCTGTCGCCGTGGATCACCAGCACCGGCTTGCCCCATTGGTGCGCTAGCGGCAGCAGGGTCTGGCCCACGCTGCGGCGAAAGCCCGAATGGCCAGGGAACTCCTCGTTCGCCGTCCGGGGCTCGAACATGTCGGCCTGGAAGGCCAGCACCAGCGCCTTGGCCTGGCGCTGCTCGGCCTGCTCGAAAGCGGCCTGGATCCAGGCCACGTTGGCCGCGTCGCGCTCGAAGAACTCGGCGGTTGCCTTGGGGTCGCGGCTTTCGAGGTTGTTGTTGCTGCCGACCAGATGCACGGTGGCAAACAGAACATCCTGCTGCTGCCAGCGCTGGTTCTCGACGTAGCGGCCATGCTCGGGCATCAGGCGGGCCTGGCTTTCGAGCTTGATGGGTTTCTGCCCGAGCGATTGCTCGCCGTCAAAGAAGCGCTGGCGCAGCGCACCCAGGCGCTCAAGCGGGTCGTAGCCACCGTTGTTGGCGCGGTGGCAGTCGGTCCACTCGTTGTCGCCCGGGGTGTAGACGACGGCGCCGGTGTAGCGGCTGAAATGTTCGAGCTGGGCCGAGAATTCCTCGTCGCTGCAGCGCGTCGAGCCCGACTTGAAGTCGCCGACATGTATCGAGAAAGCCGGCTCGATCCGGTTGATGCGCTCGATCAGCGCCCGGTAGGAGCCGTAGGACTTGTCCGGTGGGCCGTAGGGCAGGTCGCCCAGCGCGACGAAGGAGAAGCCCTGCGCCTGAGCGGCGAATGTCAGGGCGAGCGCGAGGGGCAGGCAGAAGGATCGTAGTTTCATGATTGGATCATAGGATCTGTTGTCCGCTGCGTGGTCGCTGCCCTATGATGGTCTGTCACGCAAGCAAAGGAGCATCGCATGTACATTCGCAAATCTTTCCAGTACGCCGCCGTCGCCACCCTGTCCGCCTTGAGCCTGTCGGCTTTCGCAGCTCCTCAGCAGGACGGCTGCGAGCCAGGCGCCATGCCGGGCATGGAAGCCCATCAGCCGATGGCCGGCATGGGCGGACAGCACGGCTTCGCCATGGGGCTGCACAGCCTCAACCTCAGCGACGAGCAGCACGACAAGGTCTTCGAGCTGATGCAGTCGCAGATGCGCCAGCAGCACGAGGCGATGCGCGCCGGCCGCAAGGCGCAGGAGGAGCTGAGCAAGCTCGCGCGCGAGCCTGGCTTTGATGCCGCCAAGGCCAAGCCGCTGGCCGACCAGCTCGGCCAGATCCAGGCCCAGCAACTGCTGCGCCAGGCCCAGGCCGAGTCCCAGCTGCGCGCCCTGCTCACGCCTGAGCAGCGCAAGGCGCTCGACGAACGCGCCGGGCAGCGCGAGCATGGCCCGCGCATGATGCCGGGCGGGCGCCACCACGACTGAGTCCGCTTCGGTCCCCGAGGCGCCCCAACTCAAAGGCTGAGCCTCAGCGCTTGAGTTGGCGTGCCAGGAAGTCCAGCGTGCGCGACCAGGCCAGCTTTGCGGCTGCGTCGTCGTAGCGCGGCGTGGTGTCGTTGTGAAAGCCGTGCTGGGTGCCTGGGTAGCGGTACGCCTCGAAACGCGCGCCGGCGGCTTTCAGCGCGGCCTCGTAGGCCGGCCAGGCCGCGTTGATGCGCTCGTCCACATCGGCAAAGTGAATCTGCAGCGGTGCGCGCACCCGCGCCGCGTCCTCTGCTGCTGGATGGTTGCCGTAGAAAGGCACCGCCGCCGAAAGCTGCGGCAGCTGTGCCGCCAGCCAGTGCGCAATGCCGCCACCCCAACAGAAACCCACCACGCCGAGCCGACCGTTCGAGTCGGGATGGCGCTGCAGCGCGTGGGCCGCAGCCAGCATGTCCTGCCGGGTCTTGTGCTGGTCGAGCTGGGCGAACAGGGCGCGCGCCTTGTCCTCGTCGCCGGGATAGCCGCCCAGCGGCGTGAGCGCGTCGGGTGCCAGCGCGAGATAGCCTTGCAGCGCCAGCCGCCGCGTCACGTCCTCGATATACGGGTTGAGTCCGCGGTTCTCGTGCACCACCAGCACCGCCGGCAGCGGTCCGCTGGCCTTGGCCGGCCGGCACAGATAGCCCGACAGGCGGCCGTGGCCCTCGGGCGAGTCGATGTTCACGGTTTCGCTGCGCAGTCCGGGATCGTTGGGTGCGATCTGCTGCGCGCGCGCGAAATCGGGGCTGAGCGCGGCGAGCAGTCCGGCCGCGCTCAGGCCGCCGACCGCGAAGCGCCGCGCGCGCTCCAGAAAGCCACGGCGGTCGATGTCGCCATGCACATAGGCATCGAACAGGATCAGCAGTTCCTGGTCGAAGTCGGCGGCGCTCAGGCGAGAGTCTGGCTGGTGCATGTGAGCTCCTGGCGGGATGATGGGTCTGCCAGCATGCCCGCTCGGGCGCTACTTGTCACTGCTGGGGAAATCACTGCCCAGCCTGGTGGCGAGTGTGACCGGCTTAAGATGCTTGCCGTTGAGTACCATCACGCAGGAGACACGCCATGCCGGAAACCACCTTCGACATTCCCGCGCTGCAGACGCAGGATGACGCCGACGCCGTGATGTTCGAGCTGCAGGACCTGCCCTGTGTGGTACAGGCCGATGTCGATCTGGAGCAGCGCCAGGCCTGGGTCAGTCACAGCAACATGATCGAGCCGCAGGACATTGCGGCGGCGCTGGAGGAAGCCGGCTATCCCTGCGCCGGCTGGCGCTGAATCAGGTCGCTTTCAGCGTACCCGCCAGGAAGTCGGCAAACTGGCTCATCGGCAGCCTGAAGGCGCTGGCCTGCGGGTGGCCGCCGCCGCCGAACTGCACCGCGATCTGCGAGACATCGAAGCTGCGCAGCGAGCGCAGGCTGACCTTGACGAACTGCGCGCTGTCGATCTTGAACACCACCGCAAAAGTGCCGGTGCGCAGGGCCAGGATGTTGCCGAGGTCGCTGGTGAACTCGCTCACCGCGTTGACCGCCAGCGTCTGGTGGCCGAGCAGCGTGAGCTCGAACGCGCCCTTGGCGGCGCTGGCGACCAGGCCCTCGAACTGGCGGCGCAGGGCGCGTCCCTGTTCCAGCAGTGCCGTCCGCACTACCGGGTCCTCGGCCTGCAGCCGCAGCGCGTGCCAGGCCTGGAAGTCGAACCCCAGCGTGTCGAGCACCGACAGCAACTCGCGGCTGTCCTCGAACTTCCAGTTCCAGAGGTCGCGGTCCTCGATGCGGGCGATCAGGTAGGGAATGGGCTGACCGGGGTGGAAATGCTCCCAGGCCAGTCGGGCACCCGACTTCTGCAGGTCGAACAGCAACGAGAACTTCGGGCCGCAGCTCAGGCAGCTCAGCTGGTCCTGTGCCGTCTTGTGGTGGTCCAGCAGCGTGATGGATTCGGCCTGCCCGCGCATTTGCTCCAGCACCTCGGGCGCGAAGGAGAAGTCGAGGATATGGACCTGGCGGCCGCTGACATCAGGCGCCGGATCGCCGTGCTTGCAGGGTAGGTAGTCAGCCTGGTCGCCGAGCGCGAGCCAGGCGGAGTAGGCGGCGCCGAAGCCGTCCGGGCAGTCGGCGTGGTAGAGGACGAGGTGAGGGCGGGAGGGGGTCATGTCGGGAAGATGGGCTGGGCTGGGCTAGTGACGCCAGTGCTCGTTCCCGTCGGGCCAGATGGCGCGATCATGACCGGAAGCGAACGGACATCATGGGCATCAGTGCGATGTAGTCCGTTGGCTGAAATGAGGTTGACGAGCCTTGACCCCGGCACTGGCTCCGCAGTTAGGGCTGCTTGGTTCCCCACCTGACCCGGTTGGCCGCTTCCCCATGCGGGAAGGCCCGTCGAGGCTGATTGTAACCGCTCGCGGCCCGCTGCGTCGGATGTCCGCGCTGAATTCGTGCTGGGCGTCTGCGTGCGGGCCAGCGGACTGTCCCAGACCTTAGAATCGCCGCCATGTCTTATGTCGTCCTCGCCCGCAAGTACCGCCCCCGGAATTTCTCCGAAATGGTGGGGCAGGAGCATGTGGTGCAGGCCCTGGGCAATGCGCTGACCACCCAGCGCCTGCACCACGCCTACCTGTTCACGGGCACGCGCGGGGTCGGCAAGACCACGGTCTCGCGCATCCTGGCCAAGTCGCTCAACTGCACCGGCCCGGACGGCTCGGGCGGCATCACGGCCCAGCCCTGCGGTGTCTGCGATGCCTGTCGCGACATCGACAGCGGCCGCTTCGTCGATTACACCGAGCTCGACGCCGCCTCCAACCGTGGCGTCGACGAGGTCCAGGCGCTGCTGGAGCAGGCGGTCTACAAGCCGGTGCAGGGGCGCTTCAAGGTCTTCATGATCGACGAAGTGCACATGCTGACCAACACCGCGTTCAACGCGATGCTGAAGACGCTGGAGGAGCCGCCCGAGTACCTCAAGTTCGTGCTGGCGACCACCGACCCGCAGAAGGTGCCGGTCACGGTGCTGAGCCGCTGCCTGCAGTTCAACCTGCGGCCGATGGCGCCCGAGACGGTGTTCGAGCATCTGGGCCAGGTGCTGGCGTCCGAAGGCGTGGCGTCCGAGCCGATGGCGCTGCGCCTGCTGGCGCGGGCCGCGCGCGGCTCGATGCGTGATGCGCTCTCGCTGACCGACCAGGCGATCGCCTTTGGCGGTGGTCAGCTGCAGGAAGCTGCCGTGCGCCAGATGCTGGGCGCGGTCGATCGTAGCCATGTGTTCGCGCTGATCGGCGCGCTGGCCGCTGGCGACGGCCGCACCGTGGTCGAGACGGTGGAGACGCTGCGCCTGAACGGCTACAGCGCGGCCTCGGCGCTCGAAGAGATGACTGGCGTGCTGCAGCGCATGGCGGTGGCGCAGCAGGTGCCGCAGGCTGTCTCGGCGTCGGATGATCCCGAAGCGGCCGAGACGCTGCGCCTCGCCCAGGCGCTGCCGGCCGACGAAACCCAGTTGCTCTACAGCCTGTGCCTGCATGGCCGTGGCGAACTGGGCCTGGCGCCCGACGAATACGCCGCGCTGACCATGGTGCTGCTGCGACTGCTGGCCTTCAAGCCTGCGGGCACGGCTGAAAAAAAAACTCTGAAGCCGGCTGAGCCGGCTGCGACGGTGCCGGTCACGGCCGCGTCCGTACAGCCTCATGCTGCACCTCGCGTCGTCGTGCCAGCCCCGATGCCTGCCCCGGTGGTTGTACCGGCTGTCCGCCCCGCGCTTGCCGTCCCGCCTGTGCCCGCAGTGCCGGCCATGGCGGCCCCCATGCCTGCGCCGGACGATGGTTGGAGCAGCTCGTACGGATCCGATGTCGAGTTCGATGCCGAGGCCGAACGCGACGCCATGCTGAGCGCTGCTCCTGCATCTTTCGAGTCAGCGCCAGCCCAGCCTGCCAGCCTGGCGCCCGCCACCGAGGCCAGTCTCGCGTCGCAGCCGCAGCCGCAGCCTGAGCTACCGCAGGCTGTGCCGGCCGGGCAGGGCTCGGAAGCGGATTTCTGGTTCGACACCGTGATGGCGATGTCGGAGGCCGAGACCCTCATCGCTCTGGTGCGCGAGCTCGCCTTGCAGTCCGAGCTGGTCGCGCGCCAGGGCGATCAATGGCTGCTGCGTTCGGCCAATGCTTCTCTGGTGCAGTCGGCCGCGCGCGACCGCTTGCAGGCCGCGCTGACACAGGCTGGTCATGCGGTGCGGCTGCGCATCGAGATCGGTGAAACCGGCGACACGCCGGCACGCCGACTGGCCGCCGCCGCGGCCGAGCGCCAGCGCCTGGCCGATGCCACCATGATGCAAGATCCCTTCGTGCAGGCGATGCTGCGCGACTTTGGCGGCAAAATCGTGCCTGGCAGCATCAAATCGATCTGATTCTCATTTTCAAAACATCTAAGGAAATCACATGTTCAACAAAGGACAACTCGTCGGCCTGATGAAGAAGGCCCAGACCATGCAGGAGGACCTCAAGCGCGCGCAGGACGAGCTCGGCAACATCGAGGTCAGCGGCGAGTCCGGCGCCGGCCTGGTCAAGGTCCTGATGACTTGCAAGCATGACGTCAAGCGCATCACGATCGATCCCAGCCTGCTGGCCGAGGACAAGGACATGCTGGAAGACCTGGTCGCCGCCGCCTTCAACGCGGCGGTGCGCAAGGCCGAGGAGACCAGCACCGAGAAGATGGGCAAGATCACGGCCGGCATGCCCAGCCTGCCCGGCGGTATGAAGTTCCCGTTCTGACCGGCTGACGGTGAGTCAGGCCGGGACCCTCGATGCCTTGGTGCGCGCCTTGCAGCGCCTGCCGGGGGTGGGCGTCAAGTCGGCCTCGCGCATGGCTTTCCATCTGCTGCAGCATGACCGCGACGGCGCGCTGCAGCTCGCCCACGCCTTGCAGCAGGCGGTCCAGGGGGTGCGCCACTGCGCGCTGTGCAATACCTTCACCGAGGATGAGGTCTGCCCGACCTGCCTGGACCCGCGCCGTGACGCGGCTCAGCTCTGCGTGGTCGAGACCCCGGCCGACCAGGCCGCGCTCGAGCGCACCGGGGCCTACCGCGGTCTCTACTTCGTGCTGATGGGCAAGATCAGCCCGCTCGACGGCGTCGGGGCGCACGACATCGCGCTGCGCCGCCTGTTCGAGCGCGTGGCGCAGGAGCCGCCGCACGAGGTGCGCGAGCTGATCCTGGCGACCAACTTCACTGCCGAGGGTGAGGCGACCGCGCATCTGATCACGCAGGCGCTCAGGTCGCTGCAGGTCAAGGTCACGCGGCTGGCGCGCGGCGTGCCGATCGGCAGCGAACTGGAGTACGTGGACCTGGGCACCATTGCCCACGCGCTGGCTGACCGGCGCTGAATCGGCGCCGACTCCGGTTGCGGCGCCAGCGTCTGGCGTCAGCGCTTCTTGCTGGCCAGCGCGACCTTGATGTCGGCCGAGGACTTGGCCTTGCCGCGCGCCTTGCCTGCCGACGCCAGCTGGCGGCCCTTTTTGGCCGGGCTTGCCTTGCTGGCCACCGCTGCGCTGCGTTCTCCCGCTGCGGCTGCCACGGCCTCGCGCTTGGGCAGGTGCAGCACCAGCAGCTGGCCCGGCTTGAGTCTGGCCTTGGCGGACAGGTCGTTCCAGTCGGCGACCTTGTCGACACCGACCTTGTAGCGCTGCGCGAGCTTGACCAGCGTGTCGCCCTTGCGCGCCTTGACCTGGGTGCGTACCAGGATGATCTCCTGCTTGAGCAGCAGCTGGCCATGGTCGGCCAGTTGTCCGGGCACGTCGAAGTCGAGCTTGCCGTTGCGCGGCACCAGCAGCGTCGAGCCGGCCTTCACCAGCATGCGCGGCGGAATCTGGTTGAGTTCGCGCAGTTCGTGCTCGTCGATCCCGTGCTGTGCGGCCGTTTGCGCCACGCTCATGTCGCGCGGCGCCCGCCAGGCGGTCCAGCTCGACAGCGCCCCGACATGCGAGGCCAGCCTGGCCTCGAACAGGGCCGCGTTGTCCCAGGGCAGCAGCACGCTGGGGTTGGCGGCGGCCATGAACATGGGCTTGTTGATCGACGGGTTGAGCTGGCGCAGGTCGCGCTCGCTCACGCCCGCGAGTTCGGCCACCTTGGCCACGTCGATGTCGCGCCGGATCGGCACCGCGTCGAAGAAGGGGTGGTTGCCGATGGCCGGCAGCCTGGCGCGGAAACGCTCCGGCCGGGCGACGATGTTCTTGATCGCCAGCAGCTTGGGGACATACTGGCGCGTTTCCTGCGGCAGGTTGATCTCGGCGTAAGAGGTGCCCAGGCCCTGCGCCTGATTGCGCTTGATGGCCTTGGCGACGTTGCCCTGGCCCCAGTTGTAGGCCGCCAGCGCCAGGTGCCAGTCCTTGAACTGGCGGTTCAGCCGCTCCAGGTAGTCGAGCGCGGCGCGGGTCGATGCCAGCACGTCGCGCCGGTCGTCGCGGAACATGTTCTGCTTGAGGTCGAAGTCCTTGCCGGTGGCGGGCATGAACTGCCACATGCCGGCGGCACTCGCGCTCGAGACGGCCTGCGGGTTGAAGGCGCTCTCGACGAAGGGCAGCAGCGCGAGCTCGGTCGGCATGTTGCGCCGTTCGAGCTCCTCGACGATGTGGAACAGGTACTTGTTGCTGCGCGCGGTCATGCGCTCGATGTACTCGGGTCGGGCGGCATACCACTGTTCGCGCTCTTGCACCTGCTCGTTCTCGAGGTCCTGCATCGCGAAACCGCGCCGGATGCGCTCCCACAGGTCCTGCGGCACGGTCAGCGGCGTGACTGCGCGCAGCCCGAGGCTGGATTCGGTGCCGAGTTCGGACAAGGCCGGGTTGCCGCCGCGCCTGGCCTTGAGGACGTAGCGCGATTCGCCGGCCAGCGACTGCGGGGCGTTGTCGGCCTGGTCGTCGGTCCGGTCTTCGGGCTGAGGCAGGCTGGAGCAGGCGGACAGGAACAGGGCGCCCAGCACGGGCCACCAGAGTCGGTGTCGGATCATCGGGTAATGGGGGGGAGGGCAAATAGGTATCAGACCGCGATTATCGGTCAGGGTTCCGTTCTGCCCGATTTCAGCGGAAAGCGTTCTTCCATTCACGCAGCGCGGCGAAGCGCGCGATCTCGTCAACTGCCTGCGGGTCATGCTGCGCTATTGCACGGATGACCGCAGGCTCACGGCTGCGCAGGAAGGGGTTGATGCGGCGTTCCTGCGCCAGGGTGCTGGGCAAGGTGGGCAGGCCGCGCTCGCGTAGGGCGCTGCAGTGCGCCAGGTGCTGCTCGACATCCGCGTTGCCAGGCTCGACTGCCTGTGCGAAGCGCAGGTTGGACAGCGTGTACTCATGCGCGCAGCAGACCCGGGTCTCGTCGGGCAGCGCGGCCAGGCGGTCGAGCGAGGCCAGCATCTGCGCCGCTGTGCCTTCGAACAGGCGGCCGCAGCCGGCCGAGAACAGCGTGTCGCCGCAGAACAGCAGCGGCCCGCCCGGTGCTTGCGCTGCAAGGTAGGCGCCATGACCGGCGGTGTGGCCGGGTACCGAGAAAAACTCGAATTCCAGCCCCAGCAGGGCCACGCGGTCGCCGTCGGCCAGCGCCTGGACCTGGCCGACCGAGGCCGGCAGGGTTTCTGCCGCCGGGGCGTAGACGGCCGCGCCGGTGGCCGCGCGCAACTCGGCCACGCCACCGGTATGGTCGGCATGGTGGTGCGTCAGCAGGATGGCCTGCAGCTGCAACTGATGCTGCGCAAGGAAGGCGAGCACGGGCGCAGCGTCGCCCGGATCGACCACGAGCGCCTGTGCGCCGTCGTGCAGCAGCCAGAGGTAGTTGTCCTGAAAGGCGGGGATGGGATGGAGCTGGATCATGGCGGGATACTTGAGTGGAGGGCGTGGTGCTGATTCAGGCGCCGAGCAGGTAGTCGAGCTCCTGCTGGCTGAAGCCGGCGCGCAGCCGGGCTTCCTGGTTGAAGGGCGGGCGCAGGGGCGGCGCCTGGTGCCGCTGTACCAGTTCGCCGTACAGCGTGACCGGGTCCAGCCCCTCGCGCTGGCACAGCCAGCGGTACCAGTGGTTGCCGATCTCGACATGGCCGACCTCGTCGCGCAGGATGATGTCGAGCAGCGCGACCGCCTGCAGTGCGTCGGGCGTGCCGACCCGCCTGAGTTTGGCCTGGATCTGCGGCGTGGCGTCGAGGCCGCGCGCCTCCAGCGTGCGCGGCACCAGTGCCATGCGCGCGGTCACGTCGTGCGCCGTCCGTTCGCACATGGTCCAGAGTCCGTCGTGGCCGTCGAAGTCGCCGTAGTCCCAGTGCTGGCCCGCTTCGGGGTGCGGCATGGTCAGCAGGTGCTCGCGCAGCAGGCCGTAGTGGTAGGCCTCCTCGGCCGCGACGCGCAGCCAGTCGAGGTAGAACTGGCGCGGCATGCCGGCGAAGCGCCAGACCGCGTCGAGCGCGAGGTTGATCGCGTTGAACTCGATGTGGCAGATCGCATGGATCAGCGCGGCGCGGCCCTCGGGCGTGAACGGCGAGCGCTGCGCGACCTGCTTGGGCTGGACCAGGCACGGCAGCGCGGGCCGGCCGGGCAGGGTGATGCCGGCGGGCGGGACCAGCAGCACAGCGGGATTCAGCGGCGTTCGCTCGGCCGCAGCGTGCAGCGCGCAGGCCAGCTCACGCTTGCGCTCGATGTCGGGGCAGCACAGCGCGGCCAGGGCTTGCGCGCGCAGTTCGGTCGTTGCAAGACCTTGCGGTCCGGTTTGGGGAGTTTCCATCCTTACAATTCTAGACATGAGCATCTATCAACTCGACGACCTCGTGCCCGAGATCCACCCCAGCGCCTATGTGGCCGACAGCGCGCAGGTGATGGGCGAAGTCAGCCTGGCCGAAGACAGCAGCGTCTGGTACGGCACCGTGATCCGGGGCGACAGCGACCGCATCAGCGTGGGCGCCGGCAGCAACATCCAGGACGCCAGCGTGCTGCATGCCGACAAGGGCTTTCCGCTCTCGATCGGCGAGCGCGTGACCGTGGGCCACCAGGTCATGCTGCACGGCTGCACGATCGGCGACGAGAGCCTGATCGGCATCGGTGCGGTGGTGCTCAATGGCGCGAAGATCGGCCGCCACTGCCTGGTCGGTGCCGGCGCGCTGGTGACCGAGGGCAAGGCGTTCCCGGACGGCTCGATGATCCTGGGCAGCCCGGCCAAGGTGGTGCGCCAGCTCACGCCCGAGCAGATCGAAGGCCTGCGCCGCAGCGCCGAACATTACATCGACAATGCCCGCCGCCACCGCGCCGGGCTGAAGCCACTGGCCTGAGGTGATCCATGTCTGAATTGCACAAGTTCCTGTTCGAAGGCCTGCCGGTGCGCGGCATGCTGGTCCGCCTGACCGATTCCTGGCAGGAGGTGCTGCGGCGCCACCGCGACGGCGGCGGCTATCCCACCGCCGTGACCGAGCTGCTCGGCGAGATGTCGGCGGCCGCCTTGCTGATGCAGGGCAACATCAAGTTCAACGGCGCGCTGGTGCTGCAGATCTTCGGCGACGGCCCGGTCCAGGTCGCGGTGACCGAGGTCCAGCCCGATTTCAGCTTTCGCACCACGGCCACCGTCAACGGCGAGGTGGCCGACGGCGTGCCGCTGAGCCACATGGTCAACGTCAACGGCCAGGGCCGCTGCGCGATCACGCTCGACCCCAAGGACCGGCTGCCGGGCCAGCAGCCCTACCAGGGCGTGGTGCCGCTCAATGGCGACCACCACGAGAAGCTGGAGTCGCTGGCCGAGGTGCTGGAGCATTACATGCGGCGCAGCGAGCAGCTCGACACCAAGCTGGTGCTGGCGGCCAATGGCGAGGTCGCCGCCGGCCTGCTGATCCAGCGCCTGCCCGCCACCGGACAGGACAACCTGGCCGGCAGCTCGGCGGTGCAGGCCGAGGGCGACGCGCTGGGCGAGAACGAGGACTACCACCGCATCGCGACGCTGGCCGCCAGCCTCAAGCCCGAGGAACTGCTGACGCTGGATGCCGAGACCATCCTGCACCGCCTGTTCTGGCAGGAGGACCTGCTGCGCTTCCAGCCCGAGGACGGCCCGATCGAGCCGAAATTCGCCTGCAGCTGCTCGCGCGAGCGGGTCGCCACCATGCTCAAGGGGCTGGGCATCGACGAGGTCGAATCCATCCTGGCCGAGCGCGGCGAAGTCGAGGTTGGTTGCGATTTCTGCGGCGCGCAGTACCGCTTCGACCCGGTCGATGCGGCGCGCCTGTTCCTGCAGCAGGACCGCCAGCCGCCTGCGGGCGACCAGGTCCACTGAGGCTTCGCTTGCAGCCCTTGCGCTTGGGCTGGAGGATGAACTGGAATGAAAACGGCCACCTTTTGCGGTGGCCGTTTGATTTTCAGCGCTTGCTGGACTCAGGCTTGGGCTGAGGCGGCGCTTCACGCGGCGGACCGCTGTGCGTGCCCACCTGCACGAACACCTCGTTGGGCTTGACCATGCCGAGCTCGTAGCGCGCGATCTCCTCGACCATGGTCAGGCCCTCCTGCAGGTCGCGCACTTCGCCGACCAGCTGCTCGTTGCGCAAGCGGGCCTGCTCGTTCTCTTGCAACTGCTCGGCCAACTGCTGGCGGTAGGACTCGACCTGCGGCAGGCTGCCACGCCCCTGCCAGAGCTGGTACTGCAGCAGGCCCAGCAGGCTGGCCAGTCCCAGCGCGGTCCAGTAGCGCGGCGCGAGCATGGCCTGTTGCACCCCGATCAGCGCAGGTTGTAGAAGGCGTCGCGACCCGGGTAGACCGCCACTTCGCCCAGATCTTCCTCGATGCGCAGCAGCTGGTTGTACTTGGCCATGCGGTCGCTGCGGCTCATCGAGCCGGTCTTGATCTGGCCGGCGTTCAGGCCGACCGCGATGTCGGCGATGGTGCTGTCCTCGGTCTCGCCCGAGCGGTGCGAGATCACGGCGGTGTAGCCGGCGCGCTTGGCCATCTCGATGGCGGCGAAGGTCTCGGTCAGGGTGCCGATCTGGTTGATCTTGATCAGGATCGAGTTGCCGATGCCCTTGTCGATGCCTTCCTTGAAGATCTTGGTGTTGGTCACGAACAGGTCGTCGCCCACCAACTGGACCTTCTTGCCCAGCACATTGGTCAGGTGCTTCCAGCCGTCCCAGTCGCCTTCGCCCATCGCGTCCTCGATCGAGATGATCGGGTACTTGTCGCACCAGCTCGCCAGCATGTCGGTCCACTGCTCGGCCGACAGCACCAGGCCTTCGCCTTCGAGGTGGTAGACCTTGGAGCCGTCCGGGCCTTCCTTGCAGAACTCGGAAGCGGCGCAGTCCAGTGCCAGCACGATCTGCTCGCCGGCGACATAGCCGGCCTTCTCGATCGCTTCCAGCACCAGCTGGATCGCGGCTTCGTGGCCGTTGACGGACGGGGCAAAGCCGCCTTCGTCGCCGACCGCAGTGCTCATGCCCTTGTCATGGATGATCTTCTTCAGCGCGTGGAACACCTCGGCGCCCCAGCGCACGGCTTCGCGGAACGAAGGCGCGCCGACCGGCATGATCATGAATTCCTGGATGTCCAGGTTGTTGTTGGCGTGGGCGCCGCCGTTGATGACGTTCATCATCGGCACCGGCATCTGCGCGCCGTTCATGCCGCCGAAATAGCGGTACAGCGGCAGGCCGGCTTCCTCGGCGGCGGCGCGGGCCACGGCCATCGAGACCGCCAGCATGGCGTTGGCGCCCAGGCGGCCCTTGTTCTCGGTGCCGTCGAGTTCGATCAGGGTCTTGTCGAGGAAGGCCTGCTCGGAGGCGTCCAGGCCCAGCACGGCTTCCGAGATCTCGGTGTTGATGTTCTCGACCGCCTTCAGCACGCCCTTGCCGAGGTAGCGGCTCTTGTCGCCGTCGCGCAGCTCGATCGCTTCGCGGCTGCCGGTGGAGGCGCCGGACGGCACGGCCGCGCGGCCCATGACGCCGCTTTCCAGCAGCACGTCGCATTCGACGGTGGGGTTGCCGCGGCTGTCGAGCACTTCACGGCCGACGATATCAACGATTGCACTCATGTCTTACCTTTGGAGCTAATGAAAAAGGGGGGTGTTCAGAACTCGCCGAAGCGGTCTTCCAGGAATCCGTTGCGCTTGGTGACCTGGTCCAGCGCGACCAGGGTTTCCAGCAGCGCCTTCATGTGCTTGAGCGGCACCGCGTTGGGGCCGTCGCTCATGGCCTGGCGCGGGTCCGGGTGGGTTTCCATGAACAGGCCGGCGACGCCGACGGCGACCGCCGCGCGCGACAGCACCGGCACCATCTCGCGCATGCCGCCGCTGCTGGTGCCCTGGCCGCCTGGCAGCTGCACGCTGTGGGTGGCGTCATAGACCACCGGCGCGCCGGTCTCGCGCATGATCGCGAGGCTGCGCATGTCGGACACCAGGTTGTTGTAGCCGAAGCTCGCGCCTCGCTCGCAGGCCATGAAGTTGTCCTCGGGCAGGCCCGCCTCGCGCGCGGCGGCACGCGCCTTGTCGATCACGTGCTTCATGTCGTGCGGCGCGAGGAACTGGCCCTTCTTGATGTTGACCGGCTTGCCCGACTGCGCTACGGCGCGGATGAAGTCGGTCTGGCGGCACAGGAAGGCGGGCGTCTGCAGTACATCGACCACGGCGGCGACGGCCGGGATCTCGGCTTCGGTGTGGACGTCGGTCAGCACTGGAACGCCGAGCTCGCGCCGGACCTTGGCCAGGATCTCCAGGCCCTTGTCCATGCCGGGGCCGCGGAAGGTGCTGCCGCTGGAGCGGTTGGCCTTGTCGTAGCTGCTCTTGAAGATGAAGGGGATGCCGAGCTCGGCGGTGATCTCCTTGAGCTGGCCGGCCACATCCATCTGCAGCTGCTCGGACTCGATCACGCAGGGGCCGGCGATCAGGAAGAAGGGCTGGTCCAGCCCGACATCGAAGCCACAGAGTTTCATGGTCAGCCTTTCCGGGACTGGTGCTGGGTCAGGCCGGCCTTGACGAAGGCGTTGAACAGCGGGTGGCCGTCCCAGGGCGTGGACTTGAATTCGGGGTGGAACTGCACGCCGACATACCAGGGATGGGCGTCCTGCGGCAGCTCGACCATCTCGGTCAGGTGCTCGCGCTGGGTCAGCGCCGAGATCACCAGGCCCGCCGCGCGCAGCCGCTCCAGGTACTGGGTGTTGGCCTCGTAGCGGTGGCGGTGGCGCTCGGTGACGACATCACCGTAGATGGCGTGCGCCAGCGTGCCGGGGGCGACGTCCGAGCTCTGCGCGCCCAGGCGCATGGTGCCGCCGAGGTCGGAGCTGGCATCGCGCTTCTGGATGCTGCCGTCGGCGTCCTGCCACTCGTCGATCAGCGCGATCACCGGGTGCGGGGTCTGGGGCTCGAACTCGGTCGAGTTGGCGCCTTCGAGGCCGGCCACATGGCGCGCGAACTCGATGGTGGCGACCTGCATGCCGAGGCAGATGCCGAGGTAGGGCACGGCATGCTCGCGGGCGTAGCGCGCCGCCGCGATCTTGCCCTCGACGCCGCGCTTGCCGAAGCCGCCCGGCACCAGGATGGCGTCGAAGCCGCCGAGCTTGGCCGCCACGTCACCCGACTCCAGCGTCTCGGAGTCGACGTAGGTGATCTCGGACTTGACATGGTTCTTCATGCCGGCGTGGCGCAGCGCCTCGTTGACCGACTTGTAGCTGTCCGACAGCTCGACATACTTGCCGACCATGGCGATCCTGACCACGCCCTGCGGATGCTGGGTCTCGTACACCAGGTCGTCCCAGCGCTTGAGGTTGGCCGGCGGGGTGTTCAGGCGCAGCTTGTCGCAGATCAGGCCGTCGAGGCCCTGCTCGTGCAGCACGCGCGGCACCTTGTAGATGGTGTCGACGTCGGGCATCGAGATCACGCCCCATTGCGCCACGTTGGTGAACAGGCTGATCTTCTCGCGCTCGTCGTCGGGGATCGGGCGGTCGGCGCGGCACAGCAGCGCGTCGGGCTGGATGCCGATCTCGCGCATCTTCTGCACCGTGTGCTGGGTCGGCTTGGTCTTGAGCTCGCCGGCGGCGGCGATCCACGGCACGTAAGTGAGGTGCACGAAGGCCGCGTTGTTGGGCCCCAGGCGCAGGCTCAACTGGCGCACGGCTTCCAGGAAGGGCAGCGACTCGATGTCGCCCACGGTGCCGCCGATCTCGACGATCGCGACGTCCACCGCTTCCGGGGTGTTGTAGCCGGCGCCGCGCTTGACGAAGTCCTGGATCTCGTTGGTGACATGCGGGATCACCTGCACCGTCTTGCCGAGGTAGTCGCCGCGGCGCTCCTTCTCCAGCACGGACTTGTAGATCTGTCCGGTCGTGAAGTTGTTGGTCTTCTTCATGCGGGTGGTGATGAAGCGCTCGTAGTGGCCCAGGTCGAGGTCGGTCTCGGCGCCGTCGTCGGTCACGAAGACCTCGCCGTGCTGCATCGGGCTCATGGTGCCCGGATCGACGTTGAGGTAGGGGTCGAGCTTGATCAGGGTGACTTTGAGGCCGCGCGATTCGAGCAGCGCAGCCAGCGAGGCGGCGGCGATGCCCTTGCCCAGAGAGGACACCACGCCGCCGGTAACAAACACAAATTTGGTCATGTCGCAGACGAGCCCGAGGGGCTCGCAGGAGTGTGAAATGGGGATTATAAAAGCCGCTGCCCGGTTTGGGCTCGGGCCGCAACGATGTGGCACTGGTGTACAGTGACCGCCATGACGGATCTGGCAGGAAAACATATCGTTCTGGGCCTCTCGGGAGGCATCGCGTGCTACAAGTCGGCCGAGCTCTGCCGGTTGCTGAGCAAGGCAGGTGCCACCGTGCAGGTGGTGATGACGGAGGCGGCCGCGCAGTTCATCACCCCGGTGACGATGCAGGCGCTGAGCAACCGGCCCGTGGTGCTCAGCCAGTGGGACGCGCGCGAGCCCAACAACATGGCGCACATCAACCTGGGCCGCGAGGCCGACGCGATCCTGGTCGCGCCCGCCAGCGCCGATCTGATGGCGCAGCTGGCGCAGGGCCGCGCGGCTGATCTGCTGACGCTGATGTGCCTGGCGCGGCCGGTCGAGCGCGTGCCGCTATTGCTGGCGCCGGCCATGAACCGCGAGATGTGGGCGCACCCGGCGACGCAGCGCAACCTGGCGCAGTGCCAGGCCGACGGCGCGACCGTGCTGCCGGTCGGGCAGGGCGAGCAGGCCTGCGGCGAGACCGGCGACGGCCGCATGCTCGAACCCGCTCAGCTGCTCGAATGGCTGATCGACTCCTTCCAGTCCAAGCGGCTGGCGGGGCAGAAGCTGTTGGTCACCGCCGGGCCGACCTTCGAGGCGATCGACCCGGTGCGCGGCATCACCAACCACAGCTCGGGCAAGATGGGCTTTGCGATCGCCCGCGCCGCGCGCGAGGCCGGCGCCGAGGTCACCTTGGTCGCCGGGCCGGTGCACCTGCCGACGCCGCTGGGCGTGCGACGCATCGATGTGCAGTCGGCGCTGCAGATGCGCGACGCGGTGCAGGCCGAGGTCGATGCTGCCACGGTCTTCATCGCCGCCGCCGCGGTGGCCGACTGGCGCCCGGCTTCTGCCGCCGAGCACAAGATCAAGAAGGACGGCTCGGGCCTGCCGCCCGCGTTGCACTTCGTCGAGAACCCCGACATCCTGGCCGGCGTCGCGGCCAGCGATCGTGCCAGGAAAGGCGAGCTGTACTGCGTCGGCTTTGCCGCCGAGAGTCAGGATCTGCTGGCCAATGCCCAGGCCAAGCGCGTGCGCAAGCAGGTGCCGCTGCTGGTCGGCAACATCGGCCCGGCCACTTTCGGCCGTGACGACAACGCGCTGCTGCTGGTCGACGAGCAGGGCGCGCAGGAGTTGCCGCATGGCAGCAAGACCGATCTCGCGCGCCAGCTGGTGGCCGAGATCGCAGGCCGGATGGCCGCCGCGCGCTGAATCGCTTGCGGTTTCAGTCCAGTCCGGTGACCTGGTCCTGCGTCATTCCTGCGCTCAAGGGAGACCGATGTCCGCCTTTACCGATGCCGCGCTCAGTGCGCTGCGGCTGCTCGCCGAGCGCGATTCGGCGCTGTGGGCCATCGTCGGCCGTTCGCTTGCCGTCAGCGCCACGGCCTGTGCCCTGGCCTGCGTGTTCGGGCTGGCGCTGGGCGCCTGGCTCGGGGTGGCGCGCTTTCGTGGCCGCGCCGCGCTGCTCGCGCTGCTCAATACCTGGCTGGCCGTGCCCTCGGTGGTGATCGGCCTGGTCGTCTATCTGCTGCTGTCGCGTTCCGGGCCGCTGGGCTTCCTGGGCTGGCTGTTCAGCTTCCAGGCCATGGTGCTGGCGCAGGCGCTGTTGGTGCTGCCGGTCATCACGGCCCTGACGCGCCAGCTGGTGGATGATGCCGAGCGGCGCCAAGGCGAGCAGCTGGCCTCGCTCGGTGCCAGTACCGGCCTGCGCGGCCTGCTGCTGGCCTGGGACGAGCGCTACGCCTTGCTGACGGTGCTGATCGCGGCCTTCGCCCGCGCGATCTCCGAGGTCGGCGCCGTGATGGTGGTCGGCGGCAACATTGACGGCTTCACTCGGGTCATGACGACCGCCATCGCGCTCGAAACCAGCAAGGGCGACCTGCCGCTGGCGCTCGGCTTGGGCCTGATGCTGCTGGCCGTCGTGCTGCTGCTGAATGCCGGCCTTGCGATTTTGCAGCGCTGGCGCCAGCGCGATGCCGGCTGGCCTGCTGTCGCGCCGGCTGCCGATTCCGCCCCACCCTGGCGGTCACCAGCCGGCGAGGGCGCCCTGAGCGCGAGCCGCAGATCATGAGCAGCGCCATCCTGGAGCTCAAGGCGGCCTCGCTGCGCCTGGGGCGGGTCTGGGCGCTGCGCGACGTCAGCCTCGCCCTGCAGGCGGGCGAGCGGCTGGCGCTGGTCGGCTCCAACGGCAGCGGCAAGACCACCTTGCTGCGCCTCATGCATGGCCTGCTGGCGCCGACCGAGGGCGTGCGGGTCGCGGCCCCGGCGCTGCGCCAGGCCATGCTGTTCCAGCAGCCTTTCATGTTGCGCTGCTCGACCAGTTTCAATGTCGCGCTCGGCCTGTGGCTGGCCGGCATGCCCTGGAGATCGGCCCGAGCGCGCGCGCTGGTGGCGCTCGATCGCGTCGAGCTGGCCGGGCTGGCGCAACGGTGCGCCACGGCGCTCTCGGGTGGCCAGAAGCAGCGCGTGGCGCTGGCGCGCGCCTGGGCCTTGAACCCGGACTTGCTGCTGCTCGACGAGCCCACCGCCAGCCTCGACCCGCATGCCAAGCGCGAGGTCGAGGCGCTGATTGCCGAGTTCAGCCGCTGCTGCGAGCCTGTCACCGCACAAGCGGTCACGCTGGCCTTTGCCAGCCACAACCTGGGTCAGGTCAAGCGGCTGGCGACCCGGGTGGCCTATCTGGAAGGCGGCCGCCTGCTGGTCGACCTGCCGGTACAGGATTTTTTCAACGATGCGCTGCTCGGGGCCGTCTGCCCTGCGGCGCAGGCTTTTGTCAGAGGCGAAGCGATATGAAGACTTTCGAGTTCAAGGCAACGAGGCGTGCCTGGGGCATGACCGCACTGGCGCTGGCCGCCATGGGCAGCAGCCTCCCGCTGCTGGCGCAGGCGCAATCCCAGCCAAAGGGCGCCAGCATTGTCGTCGCCTCGACGACCTCGACCGAGCAGTCCGGCCTGTTCGGCCATATCCTGCCCGAGTTCCGGAAAGCCAGCGGCATTGATGTCAAGGTGGTCGCGCTGGGCACCGGCCAGGCGATCGACATGGCGCGCCGTGGCGATGCCGACGTGTTGTTCGTGCATGACAGGCCGGCCGAGGACCGGTTCGTCGCCGATGGCTTTGCCGCGCGCCGCTTCGACGTCATGTACAACGATTTCGTGCTGGTCGGCCCCAAGGCCGATCCGGCCCAGACGCGCGGCAAGGACATCGTCGCGGCGCTGCAGAGGGTCGCCGCCGGCAACGCGCCCTTCGTCTCGCGCGGCGACCGCAGCGGCACCCATGCGGCCGAACTGCGCTACTGGAAGCTGAGCGGGAACGACGCCAAGGGCCCCGGTTACCGCGAATGCGGCTGCGGCATGGGGCCCGCGCTCAACATGGCGGCGGCGACCGGCAGCTATCTGCTGGCCGACCGCGGCACCTGGCTCAGTTTCAGGAACAAGGCTGACCTGGTGGTGCTGGTCGAGGGCGATGCGCGCCTGTTCAACCCCTATGGCGTGATGCGGGTCAGCGCGGCCAGGCACCCGCATGTCAAGACCGCCGAGGGCCAGCAGTTCATCGACTGGCTGCTGTCGTCGGCTGGCCAGGCATCGATTGCCAGCTACCAGATCAACGGCGAGCAGCTGTTCTTCCCGAACGCCGCCCGTTGAGCGCCCGGCCCGCCAGCGACGGCGGGCTCAGGCCAGATCAGGCCAGCTCGCCGCCGAGCGCCGTGGTCAGGTCGGTGATCAGCGCGCCGAGTTCGCCGGTGGCGATCGCGACATCGCTGTCGAAGCCGCCGTTGTCCTCGGCGCCGGCCTGCTCCTCGAACACGCCGTCGAGGAAGGCGACCTTCTTGAGCTGGGTGCCTTCGGTCAGCACGAAGCTGACGCGACCGTCCCAGTCGAGCGCCAGCTTGGTCGGCAGCTTGCCCTGCGCGATATGGCGCTTCATCTCCTCGTCTTCGAGCGGATGGCGGGTGAACTTGACGACCGAGTTCATCTCGTCACCTGACTTGAGCTCGACCTCGTGGCCGGGCGCGAAATGCTCGGGCCATTCGTCGGCGCTGCCGCTGAGCCACTGCGTCATCGCGGCCTGCGGCGAGACCTGGGTGTTGAGCAGGGAGACCTGCAGCCCCGCCAGACACTCGACCAGCGCGGTGACCAGGGTGTCGGCCTTGCCCTGGCTGGCGCAGTCGAGCACCAGCCGGCCATTGGCCAGGTCGAGCCAGACCAGCATGCTCGAAGTGCGCGCGAAGGCCATCGGCAGCAGCTCCTGCACGATCTCGTCGCGCAGCTCGCGGCTTTCCTTGCGGCCCGGCTTGCGGCCTTCCTTCTGCTCGATCTGGGTGCAGCGTTCTTCGAGCCGGCGCTTGACGACCGAGCCCGGCACGGCCTTGCTCTCGTGCATGAAGCGCAGGATGCGCTGGCCCGCGACCAGTTCGACCAGCGCGCCATGCGCCTGGCCGCGCGGCGGCGCCCAGCCGTAGGACTCGGGCTGCGTCGCGCCGCAGGGCTGGAAGGGCAGCTTGGCCAGCGCTTCTTCCATCGCTTCGACTTCCATCGCCCAGTCCGGGGCGATGCGGTAGACCATCACGTTCTTGAACAAATCTTTTCCTCTTTGACTGTCCGGCGCCAGGCCGGGGATTCGATTATGGGGGCCGGCGTCAGAGCTGGCGGCTGCGCGCCAGCGGCGGGTTGGCCGCGAAGTAGCGCGTGATGCCGCGCTGCAGCGCCCGCGCCAGCCGGTCCTGGAAATCCGGATCAAGCAGCCGGGCTTCCTCCTGCGGGTTGCTGATGAAGGCGGTCTCGACCAGGATGCTCGGGATGTCGGGCGCCTTCAGTACCGCGAACGAGGCCTGCTCGACCCGCGGCTTGTGCAGGCGGCCGACGCGCCCGATCTCGCCCAGCAGCGCGCCACCGAGCTTGAGGCTGTCGTTGATCTGTGCCGTGGTGCTCATGTCGAACAGCGCGCGCTGCACATGCGCATCATTCACCTTGACGTTGATGCCACCGACCTGGTCGGACTTGTTCTCCTGGTTCGCCATCCAGCGCGCTGCCGCGCTGGAGGCGCCGCGTTCGCTCAGCGCGTAGACGCTGGCGCCTTGCGGATCGGGCGTGTAGAAGGCGTCGGCATGCAGGCTCACGAACAGGTCGGCCTGGACCCGGCGCGCCTTCTCGACCCGTACCTGCAGCGGCACGAAGAAGTCGGCATCGCGCGTCAGGAAGACGCGCACCGGATTGCCCTTGATCTCCAGGCCCTGCAGCCGCTCGCGCAGCCTGAGCGCGATCTGCAGCACCACGTCCTTTTCCTGCGTGCCGGCCGGGCCGATCGCGCCCGGGTCCTCGCCACCATGGCCCGGGTCGAGCGCGATGACGATCAGTCGATCGGTCTTGTCGCGCGGTTCGGGTTCGCTGTGTGCTGTGGCCGCGCCGCGGGACTCGCCAGTGCCCGTTGCCGCATTGCCGGCGACCTTGTTGTCCGCCCGGGTCTCGGTTCGGGTCTCTGTTTTCTGGCCGCTGGTCTTGCTGTTGCCAGTCTGCTGCTGGATCAGTTCCCCGAGCGGGTCAGGCTTGATCGCGGAGGCTGTGGCCGAGGCGATTGGTGTGGCTGGCTTGGCGTCCGGGCCAGCGGCAATCGACGCCTCGATGCCCTGCAGCCGCTGCTGGATCAGCTCCTCCAGCGGGTCGACCGCACGGGTCGGGTAGAGGTCGAGCACCAGCCGGTGCTGGTAGGGCTCGGTTGGCTTGAGGCTGAAGACCTGCGGCTTGACCGGCTGCTTGAGGTCGATCACCAGCCGCACCACATTGGGCGCGTTCTGGCCGACGCGCACGCCCGCGATGTTGGGGTCGTTGGGCTGGACCTTGCTGACGAGCTCGCGCAGTCCCGGCAGCAGATCCAGTCCCTCGATGTCGACCGCCAGCCTGGGCGGATCGGGAATGAAGGTCTGGCTGGTCTTGAGCGCCGCATCCGACTCGATGGTCAGGCGGGTGTAGTCACGCGCCGGCCAGGCGCGCACCGCGAGCAGGCTGGCGCCGCGCGCGAGCTGCGCCGGCCCGAGCCAGAGCGCGAGCAGGCTGCTGCCCAGCAGATGGCGTCGTTTCATTGCGACAGGTCCTCCAGCAGTTTCAGCCCGGTCTGGCTGTGCGCCTTGAGCGTGACGAGGCGGCTCTCGTCTTCCTGCGTCGCCAGCTCAAGGCTGAGGTCGGGTGCCGGCATCAGGCCCTGCGCCTTCTCGGGCCATTCGACCAGCTTCAGGCCGGGGTCGGCGAAGACCTCGCGAAAGCCGGCGTCCTCCCACTCGCGCGGGTCGCCGAAGCGGTAGAAGTCGAAATGCGACACCGCCAGGCCGGCCGGCCAGGCGGGGGCGGGCGGCGCGCGGTGCGGCTCGACCACGGCATAGGTCGGGCTCTTGATGCGCCCGGCCACGCCGAGCGCGCGCAGCAGGTGGCGCACGAAAGTGGTCTTGCCGGCGCCGAGGTCGCCGTGCAGGGTCAGCGTGGCATTGGCCAGCGCGGGGCTGAGCGCGAGCGCGCGCGCCAGTGCCAGCGTGTCGTCCTCGCTCGCGCACAGGACGTTGCGCTGCGCCAGGCTGGCGGCCTGCGCGGCTTGTGCGCTTTCTACAATGGGGGTCTGATGGTCAATGCTGCTCAATTCGTCTCGCAAATCCAGGCCTGGGGCCGACAACTCGGATTCTCCCAAATCGGAGTGGCCGATGTCGATCTGTCTGCGGCTGAATCCGGCCTGCTGGCCTGGCTGGAGCAGGGTTTTCATGGTTCCATGCACTACATGCAGGCGCATGGCCTGAAGCGGGCGCGCCCGGCCGAGCTGCTGCCCGGCACGCTCAGTGTGGTCACGGCGCGCATGGACTACCTGCCGCGCGCCACGCCGGCGGGCTGGCTGGCCGATGAGTGGCAGCGCCGGCGCGAGCCCGGCGAGGCCGTGGTCTCGGTCTATGCCCGGGGCCGTGACTACCACAAGGTGCTGCGCCAGCGCCTGCAGCAGCTGGCCGATCGCATGGCGGCGGCGCTGGGGCCGTTCGGCTGCCGCGTCTTCACCGATTCGGCGCCCGTGCTCGAAGTCGAACTCGCCAGCCGCAGCGGCCTGGGCTGGCGTGGCAAGCACACGCTCACGCTGAGCCGCGACGCCGGCTCGATGTTCTTCCTGGGCGAGATCTTCGTCGATCGCGCGCTGCCCGCCACCGAGCCGGTCAGCGCCCATTGCGGCCAGTGCAGCGCCTGTCTCGATGCCTGCCCGACCCAGGCCATCGTCGCCCCCTACCAGCTCGATGCGCGGCGCTGCATCTCCTATCTGACGATTGAGCATGGCGGGCCGATTCCGCTCGAATTCCGCCCCTTGCTGGGCAACCGGATCTACGGCTGCGATGACTGCCAGCTGGCCTGCCCCTGGAACAAGTTCGCCCAACGTGCTGCGCTGCCCGATTTCGATGCCCGCGCCCAATTGACCGGGCGCGGCCTGATCGAACTGTTCGGCTGGAGCGAGGACTTGTTCCTGCGCCACACCGAGGGCAGCCCGATTCGCCGCATCGGCCATGAACGCTGGCTGCGCAACCTGGCGGTGGCATTGGGCAATGCCTTGCGCGTGGCCGACCCGGCCGATCCAACGGTTATTGCTGCCTTGCGCGCGGCGCTGCGGGCCAGGGTTGACGCCCCGAGCGAGCTGGTGCGCGAGCATGTGGCCTGGGCCTTGGCGCAGTCCCAGGCGTGAAAGCCGATCTCACCAATCGGCCAGCAGACCCAGCGCCAGCGGCAGGCTGAGCCTGCACGGCGGGGTCGATGGCGTCCTGGTTGAACCATGTCACAATCGCGCCTCTTATTCCTATCAGAGCCCCTATATCGGGCCATTAATTTATGAAAATGAAATTTCATCTGGGCAAGCGTCACCTGCCGCGCCATCTCCATTCCAACTACCCGGCCACCGGCCAGACCCAGGCCGTCGCGCTGGTCGACGAGCGCTACCTCAAATGGCTGGCCGGACAGCATGCCAGCGCTCCGCTGCAACTGCAGCGTCACAACCTGATGCCGGTGCTGGCCGACTTGCTGCGCCAGAGCGTGCCCGACGCGCAGCTGCTGCGCGCCTACCTGTTCTGCGACCAGCAGGTGCTCGCGCTCTGCGATGACGTCGTCGTGCGCAGCGTGCCCCCGCACGCGGTCGATGGTGGCCTGGGCCTGGTGCGCTCGCTCGGGCTCGAGCTCAAGCAGTTCGCGCTGCATGGCGGTGCCGGCCTGGTGCTGGTCGTCAGCGATGACGACCGCCTGATTCCCTACATCGACGAGGCGCAATGGCGCGGACTCAAGGTGGCACTGGTCAGCGACGAAGGCAGCCTGGACATGCCCAAGCTCATGACCGAGGACCCGAGCTGGGCCCGCATGCTGCTGCAGGCCGACCGGCGCCTCGCGCTGGCCGCCCCCGCCTGGGAAGCGCTGACCGTGCCGGGTGCCGTGCTGCAGTCCACCCGCCCCGCCGCCTTCCAGCCGCCGGCTCCGCAGCATGAGCGCGAGGCTGATGCCACCGAGAGCTACTTCAGCAATGCCGTGCCCTCGGACGACTGGCTGGAACAGGTCAGGCAGGTGATCCAGTCCTGGTGGTCCGAGGAGACCCCGGATGCCCGCCTCGACCTGCAGGAAGAGATGCAGAACAGCCAGGGCGTGCCGCCCGAGACCGATCGCCATCTGCTGCTGCGCGTGCGCCGTGAGTTGGCGCGCACCTTGAGCTTCCAGGAGAAGAAAGCGATGCGCGAGCTGATCCGCGCCACCGTGCTGGCGCCGGAGCCGGCGCAGGACCTGCCGGTCGCCGACTGATCCCCGCGGGGGCCGGCCATGAACGAGTGGAGTGCTTCCGGTCGTGAGCTGGCTGCCTGGTTCGCCACGCCGCCGGGTCGCTACCTGCTGGCCTGGGAGCAGGCGCAGTTCGATCAGTCGGTCACGGACCTGTTCGGCTACCACGCGCTGCAGCTCGGGCTGCCCGAACTCGCCGCGCTGCGCGCCAACCGCATGCCGCACCGCTGGCTGGCGTTGCCCGAGTCCGCCGGCGCCTTTCACCTGCCCGCCGAGTCCGTTTCCGATCCGGGACCGGGTGTCGCTCTCGTGACGCACGCAGCCGCGCTGCCGTTTTCCGCCAGCAGCCTGGACCTGCTGGTGCTGCCGCACACGCTGGAGTTCAGCGCCGACCCGCATGCCGTTCTGCGCGAGGTCGAGCGCGTGCTGGTGCCCGAGGGCCGGGTCGTGATCTCGGGTTTCCACCCCTGGAGCCTCTGGGGCTTGCGTCAGTGGCGCGCACGCTGGGCCCAGCGCCTGGGTTGCCGCAGCGAGGCCGCCAGTCTGTTTCTGCCCGAGTCAGGCGATTTCATCGCACCATGGCGGGTACGCGACTGGCTGCAGCTGCTGAGTTTCGAGCGCGAGGCCCAGACCCAGGGCTGCTGGCGTCCCGCCGTGCGCAGCGAGACCTGGCTGCAGCGCTGGGCCTGGCTCGACCGCTTCGCCCCGCGTGGCTGGCCACTGCCGGGCGCGGTCTACTTCATGGTCGCGGTCAAGCGCGTGCGCGGCATGCACCTGCTCGGTCCGGCCTGGCAGCCGCGTCGGGCCGGCCTCAAGCCGGTCGCCGTGGCGCAAAAACATCCCCTTTCCAAGAATCGATGAATCCTGTCACCATCTATACCGACGGCGCCTGCAAGGGCAACCCCGGCCCGGGCGGCTGGGGCGTGCTGCTGCGCTCGGGCGCGGCTGAAAAAGAGCTCTACGGCGGCGAACGCGAGACCACCAACAACCGCATGGAGCTGACCGCGGTGATCGAGGGCCTGAGCGCGCTCAAGCGTCCCTGTCGCGTCAGCCTCTACCTCGACAGCCAGTACGTGCGCAAGGGCATCACCGAGTGGCTGGCGGGCTGGAAGGCGCGCGGCTGGAAGACGGCCGCCAAGGAGCCGGTCAAGAACCAGGACCTCTGGCAGCAACTCGACGCGATCGTGCAGGGGCGCGGCCACCAGATCGAGTGGCACTGGGTGCGCGGCCACGCCGGCGACCCGGGCAACGAGCGCGCCGATGCGCTGGCCAACCGGGGCGTGCCGGCGCGCTGACCCTCAGTCAGCTCCATTCAGTCCGGTTCAAATCAGACCGTCGAACAGCATCAGCTCGACCGTGCCGCCGACCGCCACGTCGCCCTGATCGTGATCCAGCCTGATCAGGCAGTTGGCCTCGGCCATCGAGCGCAGCACGCCCGAGCCCTGGCTGCCGGTGCTGCGCACCTGCAGGCGGCCGTCGGTACCGCGGCTCGCGATGCCGCGCTGGAATTCGGTCCGGCCCGGCTTCTTGCGCATCGGCTCCAGGCTGTGCGCCGGCACCCGCAGCGGCTCGCTGTCGGTCGCGCCCATCAGGCGCAGCAGGGCGGGGCGCACGAAGGCCAGGAAGGTCACCATGACCGCGACCGGATTGCCGGGCAGGCCGAACAGCAGCGCACTATGCGTGTCCTGCGGCAGCCGGCCGACCGCCATCGGGCGGCCCGGACGCATCGCGATGCGCCAGAAGGCCATGTCGCCGAGCTGCTTCATGATCGCCTTGGTGTGGTCGGCCTCGCCGACGCTGACGCCGCCGCTGGTGATGACCACATCGGCTTGCGCTCCCGCGCGCCGGAACGCCGCCTCCAGGCTGGCCGGATCGTCCCGTACCGCGCCCAGGTCGAGCAACTCCACGCCGAGCCGGCTCAGCAGGCCGAACAGGGTGTAGCGGTTGCTGTCGTAGACCGCGCCCTCGCGCGCCGGCTCACCCAGGCTCAGGATCTCGTTGCCGGTCGAGAAAAAGGCCACCTTGACGCGGCGCCGCACCGTGACTGTCGCCAGCCCCAGGCTGGCGATCAGGCCGAGCGCGGCCGGACCCAGCCGGGTGCCGGCGTTCAGCGCGGGCTGGCCGGCCATCAGGTCCTCGCCCAGCAGGCGGCGGTTGTCGCCGGCGCGCAGGCTGTCGGCCGCCAGCGTCACCTGATCGCCTGCTACCTGGGTCAGCTCGACCGGCACCACGCTGTCCAGCCCGGCCGGCATCACCGCCCCGGTCATGATCTTGACGCATTCGCCCGCAGCTACCTCGCCCTGCCAGGCCGCGCCCGCGTAGGCCGTGCCGATCACGCGCAGCGTCAGCGCCTGGCCGGACTGCAGCTGCGAGCCGACGAAGGCGTAGCCGTCCATCGCCGAGTTGTCGTGCGGCGGCACGCTGATTGGTGAGATCAGGTCGGCGACCAGCACCCGTCCGAGCGCGTCGAACACGCCGACCGTCTCGGTTTCGCGCAGCGGCTCGACCAGCCGGGCCAGAAATTCGCTGACCGCATCGGCACGCAGCGCAGCGGGGTCATAGCCCTGCAGTTCGGAGGCGATCTGTTCGATTGTCTTCATCTTGATATTGGGGTCAGAGACCGATTTCGAGCGCCTGCAGTTCGGCCAGGGTGTTGGCGTTGAAGAAGGCGCGTGGGTCGTCGTCGGGCAAGTCGAAGGCGACCGTCACATGGTGCTGCGACCGGATCCAGTCGTCGATCTTGCGTCCGCCACCCTGCAGGTAGGCGCGCAGGCTGGCAGCCAGTTCGCGCCTGAGCAGGCAGAACACCGGCTGGCGGCGCAGCCGCCCCGCCTCGTCGCGGCCCAGCGCCAGCGCGAGGTCGGCACCCTCGCGTTCGGCTGCCTGTGCCAGCCGCTCCAGCAGGTCGAGCGGAAACAGCGGCGAGTCGCAGGGCACGGTCAGCAGCCAGGGGCTGTCGGCCTGTTCGAGCCCGGCCAGAAAGCCGGCCAGCGGACCGGGGAAGTCGGGCAGGGCGTCGGGCCAGACCGGCCAGCCCAGCGCCTGGTAGCTATCGAGGTTGCGGTTGGCGTTGACCAGGCAGCCGGCCAATCGACCGCCCTGCTGGCGCCGCAACCGGTCCAGCGCGTGCGCTGCCAGGGTGCGACCGCCCAGCAGCTGCAGTCCCTTGTCGACCCCGCCCATGCGCGAGCCCCTGCCGCCGGCCAGCAACAGCGCATCCACCTGTCTGATTTTCAAGCTCAGCCTCCGATATAGCTCATCTCGATCCGGCGTGTTGCCGCACCGGCCTCGGCCGGCAGGGCGGCGCGCAGCTCGGAATAGCGGTCGGTCCGCCCCTGCCAGATCGCCGCCAGCGCCGAGGCAATCTCGGCGTCGCTGGCGCGGCCCGTGTCGTGGCTCATGTTGCCGCGCAGCAGCTCGCGCAGATCGTAGCCCTGGCCGGCGAACAGGCACAGGTAGAGCCGGCCTTCCATCGACAGTCGGGCCCGGTTGCAGTCGCCGCAGAAGGCCTGGGTCACGCTGCTGATGACGCCGATCTCGCCCTGTGACGGGTCATGAAGGCCGTCGGCACCGGCGTAGCCCCAGCGCTCGGCGGTCTCGCCCATGGCGCTGGGGTCGAGCTGCACCAGCGGCAGTTCGCTGCGGATGCGCTCGATCACCTGGGCACTGGGCAGCACCTCGTCCATGCGCCAGCCGTTGGTCGCGCCCACGTCCATGTACTCGATGAAGCGCAGCGTCACGCCGCTGCCGCGGAAATGGCGCGCCAGCGGCAGGATCTCGTGGTCATTGCAGCCGCGCTTGACCACCATGTTGACCTTGATCGGACCCAGTCCGACCGCTTGTGCCGCCTCCAGCCCGGCGAGCACGTCGCGCACCGGAAAATCGACATCGTTCATGCGCCGGAAGATGGCGTCATCGAACGCGTCCAGGCTCACGGTCACGCGCTGCAGGCCGGCGTCCTTGAGCGCGCGCGCCTTGCGTGCCAGCAGGCTGCCGTTGGTCGTCAGCGTCAGGTCCAGCGGCTGGCCGTCCGGGGTGCGCAGCGCGGCGAGCTGCTCGACCAGCTGTTCCAGCCCCTTGCGCAGCAGCGGTTCGCCGCCGGTCAGGCGGATCTTGCGTACCCCGTGGGCGACGAAGATCCGTGCCAGACGGGTGATTTCCTCGAAGCTCAACAGCGCGCTGTGCGGCAGATAGGCATGCTGCTGGTCGAAGATCTCCTTGGGCATGCAGTAATTGCAGCGGAAGTTGCAGCGGTCGGTCACGCTGATGCGCAGGTCGCGCAACGGCCGGCCCAGGCCGTCGAGCAGTTGACCGCTGGCGGGAATGGCCTCAAGGGGGCGGGGGGGCGCGAGCACCGGGCTGCGCAGGTCGACCAGGGGAATCACGCGTTCTGCCATGGACCCGAGATTACACCAAGGCGCCGCTGGCCGGCATCCGCCGTAAGGAGCGGGTAGGATGCGCCGCTAAAATGGATACGATCAGCGCGCGCCGCGTGCCCAGATCCCATCAATTTAATACTACTGAGACACAGATGTCCCTCGACCACGTCACCCCCGGCAGCAAGCTGCCCGAAGCGTTCAACGTCATCATCGAGATCCCGATGAACGGCGACCCGATCAAGTACGAAGTCGACAAGGAATCCGGCTGCGTCTTCGTCGACCGCTTCATGAACACCGCGATGCACTACCCGACCAACTACGGTTACGTGCCCAAGACCATCGCTGGTGACGGCGACCCGGTCGACGTGCTGGTCATCACCCCGGTGCCGCTGCCCCCGGGCGTGGTCGTGCCTTGCCGCGCGCTCGGCATCCTGAAGATGGAAGACGAAGGCGGCGTCGACGGTAAGGTCATCGCCGTGCCGACCGCCAAGATCCTGCCGCTGTACGCCAAGATCGAGTCGCTGGAAGACCTGGCCGAGATCCAGTTGGCCCAGATCAAGCATTTCTTCGAGCACTACAAGGACCTCGACGCCGGCAAGTGGGTCAAGGTGCTGGGCTGGGAAGGCAAGGACGCCGCCCACCAGGAAATCACCGACGGCATCGCTGCCTACAACCAGGCCCAGGCCTGATGCGGCGTCGGCTGGCCTGATCCGGGCCGGTCGCTGACAGCCAACCCCCTGCGGTCCCGCGCTCATGCGCCGGGCTTCAGGGGGTCTTTTTTTGGGCAGGGCGATAGAACGCTATCATGTCCCGCATGGCGATCCGCGGCCTCTGGAAATCTTGGTTTGACAACGGGCCGGTGCGACTGAACCGATCCCCCGATAGCAAAGCTCGGATTTTTTCGGATCGTGTGTCTTCAACCCTGATCGGACTAGGCTACTGCCCCAATCGTCAGTCACCACGCCTCACCGCATGTCCATGAGGGATGACCACGTCGATGGTCTTAGCATGGTCAAGCCCGATTTCTGCCTGTATTCCACATGAGCATGACAAGCAACGCAATGAACTCCCAGAACGCCAGTGTCGACCCCCTTATCAATGTCAGCCGCAAGGAGGTTG
The DNA here is from genome assembly GCA_943326015.2 of Chitinophaga pinensis. GTDB lineage: Bacteria > Pseudomonadota > Gammaproteobacteria > Burkholderiales > Burkholderiaceae_C > Malikia. The sequence continues at coordinate 81,820 of CALPRQ020000013.1, forward strand.
CCTTCGTCGATCCGTCGATCGGCGACTGGCGGGCCTTGGTCGCTGCGTTGCGCCCGGGGGTCGAGGTCGTGGTGCTGGATCCGCAGCAGGATGGCCTGGAGCAGATCGCCAACTGGGCTGCAAGCCACAGTGGCTACGATGCCTTGCACTTGCTCAGCCACGGCAACAGCGGCGCGATCCAGCTAGGCAGCTTCACGCTTGATCGCGAGTCTCTCGGTGCGCACCAAGGCCTGCTTGAAGCCATAGGCGGCGCGCTGACCGAAAACGCAGACATCCTGGTCTATGGCTGCAACGTGGCCGACGGTGCGGCGGGCCTGGAGCTGATTGGCACGCTGGCCCAGCTCACTGGCGCCGACGTGGCGGCATCGACCGATGTCACGGGCAGCTCGGGCGACTGGGTACTTGAATCCGCGCAGGGTGTGGTCGAAACCAGCAGCGTCGTCGATCCCGTGCTGGCCACCGCGTTCTCGGGCGACCTGCTGATCCAGAACAGCACGGCCCACACCTATTCCACCAACACCTGGGCCTGGAGCCAACTGGCGGCCGACAGCACTGGCGTGCCCTACATGATCCACAAGCTGGATGGCACCTCGTTTGAGATCGAGAAGTGGAACGGCAGCGCCTGGACCACTGTCAGCACCATAACCACCGGCATGACCGGGAATACGAGCTTTTCGGATGACTTGGACATCGCGATTGATGCCAATAACGGCATCCATGTGCTGTACCGCCCGTCGAATGGTGACTCGCTAACCGGCCCTCGCGGCGTGGCCTACGGCTACTACAACGGAACTAGTTGGGCGTTCTCCTGGATCGAGAACGCCAGTCATCCTAGTGGCTGGCGCAACTTCGACGACCCCAAGCTGACCCTCGATGCCAGCGGCAAGCCGCATGTCATCTACCGCTACTCCGACGAGAACGGTAACAATTACGTGCGCCATGCCAGCAAGGTTACAGGCTCGTGGGTCATAGAAAACATCATCCAGACCAATGGCAGCATAGACGAGTTGTTCACACGTGACGTCAAGGTAGCGTCGAACGGCGACCTCTACGTGTTCTACGGCAAGGAGGACAACCAGAACAGCTATGGTAGCAACCTCTATTACAAGGTCAAGTCCGCCAGCACGGGCACCTGGTCCGATCCGGTCAAGCTGGTCGACAGCACTGGCGACCAGAAGTACTACCGCTACTCGGTCACCATGGACGCGAACGATGCGATCCATGTGCTGTACAGCTATTACACCGTCAGCAGTGGGGTGCTGACCGCGAAGGGGTCCTATTACAAGACTGACGCCTCGGGCAGTTGGGTCACGAGCACGGTGCCCGAGATCCACGAGGGCTGGAAGGATACTCCGTTCAAGATGTTCGCCCAAGGTGGTGACGTCTATGCGATCTTCAGCTCCTCGCCGCCAAGCGGGACCGGTCTCGAGCGGAAATACCTCAAGCTCGCAAGCGGCAGCAGCACCTGGGAGATGAGCAACCCGCTCACGCCCCCGGCCGGCGCCGTCGACGACCTCTACGTCAGTCCCGATGGCAAGCTGACCTTGGTGACCGAAGACAGTGGTTTGCGCAATATCTACACTGAGACCGGCGACAATCTTGATTACTTCTTGCCATCGAACGCGGTGCCGACCCTGAGCACGATCAGCACGGTCAGCGGCGCGACCGAGGACACCGAGCAGGAAATCTCCTTCAGCGGGTTGCAGGCACTGGCCAACGAAGCGGACAGCGACGGCAACGTCACGGCTTTCGTCGTCAAGGCGATCAGCAGTGGCACGCTCAAGATCGGCGCTTCGGCCGCCACCGCCACGGCCTGGGTGGCCGGCAGCAACGCGACGATAGACGCGACGCACAATGCCTACTGGACCCCGGCAGCCAATGCCAATGGCAGCGCCCTCAATGCCTTCACGGTGGTAGCCAAGGACAACGGCGGGGCGGAATCGGCCACGCCGGTCCAGCTGAAGGTGGACGTGGCCGCGGTCAACGATGCGCCGACGCTCGGCGACACCGCCAGCCTGACCGCGATCGACGAGGACGTGGTCAGCAGCGACGTGGAAGATGTTTCCGACACGGCAGGCAATCCTCCGCCCAACTGGGGCGATGACATCGGCAGCGCTGGCTTGCTCACCTTGTCCGGCTTCGCCGATGCCGATGGGGACATTCCTGTCGGTATCGCGATCAGCGCCGACGCCTCGAATCCGCTCACCCAGGGCAGGTGGCAGTATTCCAACGACCTCTATGCCCAGTACTGGCATGACATCGGTCCGGTCAGCGCCTCGGCAGCCCTGTTGCTGCCGACGGGCACCACGACCACTTACCTGCGCTTCGTCCCCGTTGCCAATTTCAATGGCAAGCCGGGCGGGCTGACGGTGCATGCCGTGGACAACTCGGCGGCGGGTGCCGCCCTGAGCTTCACCACTTGGGACGGCAGCACGGAGGATCGACATACTTTTGACACCTCCAGCGACGGTACGGATTCGCCTGTTTCATCTACGGGGGTCGAGTGGGGCGTGACGGTCAACTCGGTCAACGACCATCCGGTCATCAGCGGCTTGTCCAGCACGGATAACCAGACCGTGTCGGCCACTGGGGCAGCGGTGCTGATCGACCAGGGCGCTGCCGCCAGCAGCGCGGACGTCGACAACCCCGACTTCAACGGGGGGACTTTGACCGTGGCCATCGCTTCCGGGCGACAGACCGGTGACCTGCTGGGCGTGCAGACCGACGGCACGGTTTCGCTGTCCAGCGGCACCACGGTTGGCAGCTCCGTCAGCGTCAATGGCACCGCCATCGGCACGATTGCTGCTTCTGGCACCGGTACTGGCAGCGACAGCCTGATCATCACTCTCAACAGCCTGGCCACTCCTGCGCTCGTCAGCAAGTTGCTGCAGCACATCACCTTCGATGCCACGGGAACGGCGGGTGACCGGGTGGTGAATGTGGTGCTCAACGACGGGACCGACAGCTCCCAGGTCGCCGCCACGACCATCAGCGTCACGACCAACCCGGTGGTCACGATCAGCGGCGCCACCACGGTCAAGGCCGGCGATACGCCGACCATCACCTTCTCCTTCAGCGAAGACCCGGGCAGCAGTTTCAGCTGGGACGGCAGCAGCGGCGACGTGAGTGTTTCGGGCGGTACCTTGGGCGCAATCAGCGGCACGGGCCTGACGCGCACGGCGGTCTTCACGCCGACGGACGGCACGCAGAGCCTTGCGGCTTCCATTGCCGTGGCAGCCAATACCTTTACCAACGCCAGCAGCCAGGACAATCTGGCCAGCAACACGTTTGCCATCACAGGCGACACGCTGGCGCCGACGCTGGCGATCAGCAGCAGCGTGGCGGCGGTCAAGGCGGGCGAGACGGCGACCATCACGTTCACGTTCAGCGAGGACCCGGGCAGCAGCTTTGTCTGGGACGGCAGCAGCGGCGACGTGGTCGTGAGCGGTGGCACGCTGGGGGCGATCAGCGGCACGGGCCTGACGCGCACGGCGATCTTCACGCCGACTTCCGGCCTGGCTTCGGGTGCGGCCGGCATCACTGTCGCGAGTGGCGCCTACACCGATGCGGCTGGCAACGGCGGCGGCGCGGGCAGCACGCCGTCGATCAGCATCGACACGCTGGCGCCGACGCTGGCGATCAGCAGCAGCGTGGCGGCGCTCAAGGCGGGCGA
>CALPRQ020000014.1 GCA_943326015.2 Chitinophaga pinensis
AGCAGCCGCGTGGCGTTGAGCGACTCGCTGACATAGCCCCGCATCTTCTCGCCCAGTGCCTCGCGGCTCATGAGCTGCAGATAGCCCATCACCCCGTTGATCGGCGTGCGGATCTCGTGGCTCATGTTCGCCAGGAACTGGCTCTTGGCACGGTTGGCCGCCTCGGAGGCCTCCTTGACCTGGGTCACATCGGCCGCCACCACGTAGAAACCCAGCACCGTGCCGTCGAGCTGGTCCGGAATGTAGTTCAGCAACAGGTGCACTGGCCGCTGGTGCACCTCGCTGTACACCAGCTGCTCAAAGCCCTGCCGTTCGCCGTCCAAGGCTTTCTGTATCCTGGGCCACGCCGACTCAAAGCGTTTCGGCCCCAGCATCTGGCTGACCGGCATGCCCACCAGCTGCTCGCGCGGCACGGCATACCATTCGGATGCGGTGCGGTTGGCAAAACGCATGCGCAGGCTGGCGTCGACATAGCCGATGACCATGGGAATATTGTCCAGCACCGCTTCCAGGTCGCGTTTGCCTTGCGACAAAGCCTGCTGCAAGCGCTTGAGTTCCCCGATGTCATGCACGGTGGCATGACCTTGCAGGAAGCGGCCTTGCGGGTCGTACACGGCCGAGGCCATCAGCTGGGCATGCAGGATGCTGCCGTCCTTGCGCATGAAGTCCAGCTCCACACTGTCGACCTTGCCGGCGTCCGTGATCTGGGCGAAATGGCGACGGAATGCGGCGATGCTGCCGTCCAGCAGCCGATCGAAATGGCGCCGGAACACTGGAATGCTGTCGGGTGCCAGCAAATCTGTCAGGCGCAACAGGCCTTCCACCTCGGCGCGATCGTAGCCCAGCCAGTGCAACTGGGTATCGTTCAGGCGCAGGACGCTGCCAGTGGCCGACAAGGTCAGGAAACCTGCCGGCGAGTTGTTGTAGAGATCCTGCGACGTGGCCAGCGCATTGTGCAGGTCGGTCACATCGTGGAACCAGGCCAGGGCAGCCTTCTGGCCCTGGAAATCAATCACGACATAGCTGGTCTTGGCCCAGATGGTTGGCAGTTCTGGACGGCTGGGCACATGCAGCGCCACCAGGCGGTCCCTGACGATGCCATGAAGCCGCAGTTCCTCGTTGATCTGCTGGAATTGCTCCGGATCGACGTAGAAGCCCGACACATCGACATCGCTCTCGGTGCCGGGCTCCAGCCGGAAGCTGTCGCGGTAACGGTGGTTGACGAACAGGATGCGGTGGTCGTCCAGCGTGGCCACGCGCACGGCCGAAGGAGCGCTTTCCAGCAGCGAAAGCGTTTCCACCAGCTGCTGGATCACGGCATCGAGCAGCTGCTGATTTTCCTGATCCAGCCGCTGGTTGGATCGCAACAGGGTGGCGAGCAGCATCGGGAAGGTGGCTGACACCAGCATGGGCATGAAAAAGCTGAGCTGGGCATAGCCGGACGGATCAGACCTCTGCCACCCCACGGATTGCACCGCGACGATGACCAGGCCCTGCAAGAAGATGGTCCAGCCTGCCATGCCAAATCCCCCGACCACGACGGCCAGGGTGGAAGCGGAAATGACATACACATAGGGATAGGGCAGGTAGAGCAGGCCCAGGGCTGACACCACCAGGCTGAGCAGCAGCACCGCCGCGCCGCCATAAGCCCGCCGCGCCGAAGTGAAGGCACTCAAACTGCCGGTGCGCAGCCAATGCAAGCCCAGCGGCAGCAGCGTCACGACACCAAACAGCGACCCGAGAAATTCGGTCAACCAGAGCCTGTGCCAGGCCGGTGCGCCATGCCATGACAATATGGCCGTGGTCACTGCTGCGCCCACAGCGCCCGGCAACACGCCCACCACCACCGCGGCCCGCAAATAGCGCAAGGGCAAGCCCAGGGTCTGCTGCCTGCGGTTGAACAGCCCCAACAGATGAGCCGACAAAGCCACTTCCAGCAGACTGCCCGACAGGTGAGACAAGACCTTTTCCCTGCCATCCCCGTAGAAGCCGTGGACCAGGACATCGGCCAAGCCTGCCATGGCCAGCAACCAGGGCCAGTCACGCCTGGGGCGAACCTGCATCAGGACGGCGGCGGCGAAGCCGGACCACCAGATGGTAGCCAAGCTGCCAGGCTGACGCGACAGGGCAATGCTACCCACGGCCAGCAGGGCATATAGTCCCAAGGTCCAGCCAAGCGCCATGGACAACGACAGGGCGGGCGCTGACTGCTTCCCGGAAAGGGATGGCAGGAAAATTGTCATAGCGCGCATTTTCGCCGATTACATTTGAATACTTTACTTACAATTAAAAAATTCACAACCCGTTTACAAGCTGGTAGGGCAATCGTCACTTGCCAGGTGTTTGCCTTCGCGACACCAGCGCAGTAACCGGGCTTGTTGTAATCACAACCTGTATCCTAGGCTCCGCACCATGATGGCTACCTCCACTTCCGACACCGGTCCCGTCCGCCCGCTGGACGACCAGGCCCTGCGCGCGCTGCAGCAGCGCCTGGACGTGTCACCACGCAAACTGGCCTGGCTGCGCGTGCGTTTTCTGCTGCTGCGCCTGTCGCGGGCCGGCGGGGGCCTGGTCAAGCGGCTGATCGATGTACTGGTAGCCAGTGCGGCACTCTTGCTGTTGCTGCCCTTGCTGCTGCTGATTGCACTGCTCATCAAGGCGACCGATGGCGGGCCGGTGCTGTTCTGGCAGGTCCGGGTGGGGAAATGGGGCAGAGCCTTCCCTTTTCCCAAGTTCCGGTCCATGGTGGTGGATGCTGAAGCGGTCCGAGCCAAACTGCTGGCTGCCAACCAGCATGGCGACCAGGGCATCACGTTCAAGATGAAGCGCGACCCCCGCGTCACCTGGATCGGGCACTTCATCCGCAAGACCAGCATCGACGAATTGCCGCAATTGTGGTGCGTGATCAAGGGCGACATGTCGCTGGTCGGCCCGCGCCCGGCACTGGTGAGCGAAGTGGAGCGCTACACGCTGGACAACCGGCGCCGACTCGACATCACGCCGGGCCTGACCTGCATCTGGCAGGTGTCGGGGCGCTCGGAAATCCCGTTCGACGAGCAGTGCCGCATGGACGTGCAGTACATCGAAGAACAAAGCGTGATGGCCGACCTGCGCCTGCTGCTCAAGACGGTTCCGGCCGTGATCACCGGACGCGGAGCCTATTGACATGACAACTCCGGTCATCTGTCTTTTTGGTTTGCCGTTTGACGTTGTGACCATGGACGAAACGGTGCACCGGGTTCGCCAAGCCGCGCGCACCCGGCAGCGGCTTTTCCTGTCAACGCCCAACCTCAACTTCCTGATCGGTTGCGTGCGCAATGCAGCATTTCGGCAGTCGGTCATTGACAGCGACATGAGTGTGGCCGATGGCATGCCGCTGGTCTGGATGGCTCGCCTGCTGGGCGTGCCCTTGCCTGAACGTGTCACGGGTTCAGGCCTGTTCGAGCGCTTGCGAACCGATCCGCTGCTTCCCGGCGAAGCCCCAATCAAGGTGTACTTCTTCGGCGGCCCGCCGGGTGTCGCCCAAGCTGCGGGGCAGAACCTGAACGCCAAGGACGGCGGCTTGATCTGTGTCGGCCATGAGACTCCTGGCTTCGGCTCGGTCGAGGACATGAGCCGCCCTGACGTTCTGACACGCATCAATGCCAGTGGTGCCGATTTTCTCATCGTCGCACTGGGGGCCGTCAAGGGGCAGGCCTGGATCCAGCACAACCGCACCAGACTACGGGTGCCGGTCATCAGCCATCTCGGGGCCGTGGTCAACTTTGCCGCTGGAACCGTCAACCGGGCTCCTGCATGGATGCAAAAAACCGGGCTGGAATGGCTGTGGCGCATCAAGGAGGAACCCACGCTGTGGCGCCGCTACTGGAGTGACGGCAGGGCCCTGCTCAGCCTGGTATTCGGTCAGCTGCTGCCGCATGCACTCTGGTTGCGCCGGCATTCATCGCAGAGACCGGCTGGCGCAACCCTGACCAGCGAATCCGGTTTCAATCGCCTGGGCATCCAGGGCCTCATTCCTGACCCGGTGCCAACCGCGCTTCTGTCCACGCTGCAGCAGGCGGCGGCGCTCGACCAGCCGCTGTTACTGGATCTGACCCAGGCGATCGGTTTTGGCCCTGCTTTTGCCGGTGAGCTGCTGCGCCTGGAAAAAGCGCTCCGGCTGGGCGGTCAAGGCCTGCGCATCGAACCCCTGTCATCACCCATGCAGCGTCTGTTCGATTGGAACGGGCTGAACAGCCTGATTGCAACACCAGCGGCAGGTTCAGGAAGGTGATGGGCATGGGCGAATTGTTCGATTACTACTCTGGTAATATCCCAAATGGCCTGCGGTGGAGGCACCGCTCCGGGCTGGAATGGGGGTTCATGACACGCGTGCTGGACGACCGGCTGTGCGGCAACATGCGAGGAAAACCGTGAGCACAACGCAGATGGAAACCGCCATCCTGCTGACCGATTGGACCAGCCCGCATCCAAGTTCCGGCGGGCACAAGTTGTGCTCCTCCCTGACGCCTTTGCTGGGCAAGCCACTGCTGCAGCGCAGTCTGGAGAACCTGGTCCTGCTCGGCTGCAAACAGGTCCATGTATTCCTGGGTGACAACCCGGGCCCGGTACGGGAATTGCTGGGCAACGGCGAACGCTGGGGCGTGCAACTGCACTACCACTACCTGCAGCTGGATCAGGACCTGCCGGCCAACCTGCGCCGCCTGCAGCTGGACGAGGCCACCCAGTACTGGCTGGCCTGTGACGACCGGGTACAGGCAATGCCGACGCCTCTCAACAGCAACGCGGCTGGCTACTGGGCAACGGCAAGCGAGCGCCGTTGGGCTGGGCTGGGCTGCTTCAGCGGCAACTGGCTGAATACGCTGCAAGGCTGCTGCAACCGGCAAGACTTTGAAAACCGGTTGCAGGCCTCCCCTGCCATCCAATGGACGCCAGTGGCGCAGCCCCTGTCATGCGAATCCGACGCCGACTTCCTGCGCAGTGCCCGGGCCTGCCTGGACGCCAACCCATCCGGAACCCCAGACAACATTCACATTGGCCGCAGCGCGGTCATTCACCCCTCGGCCGTGCTGAAAGGCCCGGTGTGGATCGGACATCTGGCGCATGTGAGTGCCGGAGTGCAACTGGGTCCCTACACGGTGCTGGAACATGGCGCCGTGGTGGACCAGGGCGCCGCAGTGCAGAACAGCGTGGTCGTGCCCGACACCTACGTGGGCATGGAACTCAACCTGTACCATTGCGTGGCCGCTCCCGGCCGCCTGGCCAGAGTGGACCAGGATGTGGTGCTCGATGAGCTGGATCCGACGCTGCTGACCTCGGTACGGGCATCGCGCGGCATCAAGCGGCCGGCACCGCCCCTGCGCATGGCCCTGCGGCTGCTCAAGATCGCCTTGCTGCCGCTGTGGTGGTGGGGCCGTCGGGTGCTGCGCTCGAACCGGCAGAAAGCCCCCATCGAACGCATGCGCCTGCTGCGCCCCGGCGGCGGCCCTGGACAAACCCAGACGCTGCACCTGGCCAACACGCTCGGTGCGATCGATGCCGGCGAGCCTGTCGCCCTGACCCAGCATTTCGTGCACACCTTCTATCCGGGACTGTCCGCCGTGGTGCGCGGACAACTGGTATTGTGCGGCCCCAGGCTGCGCGAAGCCGACCATGTGACCCATTTACCGGCATACTGGCGCAGCTTGTACGAGCAACACCCCTGCGGCCTGCTCCACCCCTTCATGCTCGGTGCTGCCTGCCACATGACGGAAGACCCCTACGCCCAGGACATGCTGACCGTGGCTGACAATTCACTGCGGCTGCGACTGCGGCTGCTGGGCAGCTACCTGAAACAGCTGATTCAGGAACTGCTTGCCCCCCGCACCAGCCATCAACCCAACCTGACTCCTCGGAGATAAAGAACATGCAACTCAAAACCCAATCCCTGACGAACAAGGCAGGCGTCCTGATCACCATCGACTCCGAACACCTGGACGCCGGCAACGCACCGGAGTTCAAGAAGCTGATCCAGCCCCTGCTGGACGCTCACGACCTGGCGGTGGTGGACATGCAGACGCTGAAATTCGTGGACAGTTCGGGCCTGGGCGCGCTGCTGTCTTGCCTGCGCAGCATGAACAACAAGCAAAGCCAGCTGATGCTGATCGGCATGAACAAGCCGGTACGCGCCCTGTTCGAGCTGGTGCGCATGCACCGCATCTTCGCCATCTACAACACGCTGGAAGAAGCGCTCGCCCAAGCGTAAGCCCCCTTGTCATGCCCGCCATCGCATCCGCTCCATCCGATCCCATCGCCCTGGACCAGCTGACGGTCCTGGTCGTTGACGACACCCCGACCAACCGCATCATCGCCGCGTCGGCACTGAAAAAGTATGTCAGGGTGCTGGAAGCGGGCAACGGCCCCGACGCCATCGAGCTGACCAGGAAACACCGGCCACAGTTGCTGTTGCTCGACGTGATGATGCCGGACATGGACGGCTTCGAGGTGGCAAAACGCCTGCGCGAAGACCCCAGCACCCAGGACATTCCGATCATCTTCGTGACCGCCATGACGGACCACGAATCGCATATCCGTGGCCTGGCCCTGGGTGCGGTGGACTTTCTGCACAAGCCCATCAACTCTGATGTCTTGAGAGTGCGGGTGCTCAATGCGCTGGAGCGTGAACAGTTGCGGCGCGAGAGCGAACTCTACCAGCGCCAGCTGCGTAATTCGCTGGAACAGTTGGCGCAGAACAGCAGCATGCTGGAGGCGATCTTCAACAACCCGAACGAGGTGAAGCTGGTGATCGATCACGACCAGTCGATCGTCAAGATCAACCAGTACGGACACGCCTTGCTGGAGCCAGCGTTCGGGTCGCTGACCGGGCAGACCCTGGACGCCTTGCACCTGTCGACGCTGGACGGTCGAGCCATTGCTGCGTGCGATGTCCTGCGCGGACCTCCCACCTTTGACTGCCACCTCAGCGGCAGCGACGGCACGGTCATGTCGATGGCGGCATCGGTGCGTCCATTCACCGACCAGGACGGCCGCTCCTTCCATCTGCTGAGCCTGCGCGACATTTCGGGCCAGCTGCAATTGCAGCAGCAAAAGCGCGAGGCCGAAGAAGCGCGCGAGAACCTGCTGCGCGAGCTGACCCAGCAGAAACACGCACTGGATGAATGTGCGCTGGTCAGCATCTCCGACCGCCAGGGCACCATCACCTACGTCAACAGCAAGTTCTGCGCCACATCGGGCTATCGGCCGGAAGAACTGCTGGGACAGACCCACCGCATCATCAAGTCGAGCCTGCACCCGGCGGAGTTCTATGCCGAGATGATGGCCACCATCTACAGCGGGAAGACCTGGCAGGGTGAAGTGGCCAACCGCGCCAAGGACGGTCACATCTACTGGGTTTCCAGCACCATCGTTCCCTGGCTGGACAAGGAAGGCTTTCCGGTCAGCTTCCTGGCGATCCGCACCGACATCACGGACCGCGTGCTGGCCAAGCAGCAGCTGATCGAGGCACAGCAAAAGCAGATGCAGATCGCCGCCGACATCCAGAACCAGTTGCTGTTTGGCCTGCCACCGCAAAATCTGCAAGGGATTTCACTGGCCTGCCACAGCGAAGGCTCGGAAGGCATCGATGGCGACTTCTACCACTTCCAGCGCTTTGATGATCACCAGGTGGACGTGCTGACCGGCGATGTGATGGGCAAGGGCATCGCCGCCGCCCTGATTGCCGCTGGCGTGAGGAGCGCCTACGAACAGGCACTTGTCAAACTGATGTCGGATCAGCAGTTCAATGGCGAGCCTCCCCCGGTGCAGGCGATCGCGAACGCCATGCATGCCGATCTGATGCAGGAACTGATGCAGCTGGGGCGCTTCGTCACGCTGACCCTGCTGCGGGTGAACCGGCAGAACAACAGCGTCACCTGGGTCAACGCCGGACACACGCCCACCCTGCTGGGACGCGCTGCCACGGGTGAGGTGCTGGAGCTGCTGGGCGAGAACCTTCCCATGGGCGTGCTGCCCGACGAACAATACGTCGAACACCACACCCGGATGCAGGACGGTGACACGCTGCTGCTGTTTTCGGATGGCTTGTCGGAATCAGTCAACCAGCAGGGCGAGCAATTCGGCGTGGAACGCATCAAGTCGCTGCTGCAAATTGGCGTGACCAAGGCCGCGTACCCGACCATGATGCTCAATTCCTTGCGCAGCGTGGTGCATGACCACACCGATTTCAGCGTGACACGCGACGACAGCACCGTGGTGGTATTGAAACTCACCCCAACGGTCGAACCAGCCGGTGTTGAGCAGGGCGGTGCCTGCGTGGAGCAGCACCTCGACCTGCCACGCGATCTGAACGAATTGACACCGCTGCGCCTCGGCATTGAAGCGATATGCGACCAGATGTCCGAGGAGGACACCCAGATGCTGGTACTGGCCACCTTCGAGGCGGCCACCAACATCGTCCGGCACACACCAGACAAGCTCAAGAAGGCCCCCCTGACCGCCGTGCTCAAGCGTGGCAAGCAAGGCGTATCGGTGGAGCTGATCCACGAAGGCGAAACCTTCGTGCCCAGCAGTCCTCCCAGCCCGGATTTCAGCGGCAACAGCTTTGGCGGTTTCGGCCTCTACATCATAGAAAATGCCGTGGACTGGGTGGAGTACATCGAACCCATGCCGGGACTGGCTTCGATACGCCTGTTCAAGTGCTTCGCCGACGCCACGCATGCAAGCACCGGTTGACAGCCGTGGAGCGGGCCTGCATCCCGCCGTGCATGAGCGGGCGGCGCGCATCCATTTCGACTATGCTCTGAGCGGCATCCTGGAAACCGACGACCGCTGGCAGGTACAGCGCTGCAACCAGGCCGGCCTGAGCATTCTGCAGCGCTCGGTCAAGGAGTTGCAGTTGCAGACGCTGGACCGGTTCTTGCAGGCTGGCGGCTGCACGGATGTCCAGCCGCATTTCCAGCTGCTGCGGGAACAGGGCCTATGCCACTCGGTACTGCGCTTGCCGGCGTCCAACGGGGCCATCCAGCGGCTGGAGTTGTCGTCGGTACAGGCTGAAGAGCAGCTCTACATCCACTTTTTCGAGGATGTGACGCTGCAGCACGAGCAGGCCACGGCCAGGGAAGCCGCACGCGCGGCGGCGGAAGAGGCCAACCAGGCCAAGAGCGCCTTGCTGGCCAACGTAAGCCACGAACTGCGAACCCCGCTCAATGGCATCCTGGGCCTGACGCAGCTGTGCCTGCTGGACGAGCTGCCAGCGCAGACGCGGCAGCATCTGGAAAAGGTGTTGCGCTCCGGCCAAACGCTGCTGCACATGCTCAATGACCTGCTCGATCTCTCGCGCATCGAGTCGGGCAAGATGGCTTACGAACGGGCGCCGTTCGACCTGTGGGAACTGCTCGACGAACTGGCGACCACCGTTTCGCTCCTGGCCTTGGACAAGCCGCTGGAAATCGCATTCCTGCTCGATCCTGGCGTGCCCCGCTGGCTGGTGGGCGACCGCCTGCGCCTGCAACAGGTGTTGACCAATCTGCTGGGCAATGCGGTGAAGTTCACCGCCCAGGGCGAGGTGGCGCTCGTGATCAGCTGGATCGAAGATCAAGGTGGACCGGTCTTGCGACTGGCCGTGCAGGACACCGGACCGGGCCTGGACGATGCCACGCTGGCCCGCCTGTTCCAGCCCTTCAGCCAGGCCGACAGCAGCACCACGCGCCGTTTTGGCGGCACCGGTCTCGGGCTGGCGATTTCCCGCCAACTGGCGCGTGGCATGGGTGGCGAGCTGCAAGCCACCAGCACACCCGGCGAGGGCAGCTGCTTTGTGGTGCAGTTGCCCTCGCAACAAGCCCCGGATTCTCCCTCGACACCCGGACGGCCACTGGGTCTGGTCGGCGTGAGCTCGGACCATCCCCTGACCCGCCGGGCTCTGCACCAACTGGTGCACGCTGTGGGCGGTGAGGCCATCGATGTGAGCGCCAGCGGCCAAGCAGCGGTGGCACTGAGCGCCCGCATCGTCGACCTGACCACCCAACCAGCATCGACATGGGCCGAAGCCTCAGCCACCCAGGATCCCACCTTGCTGCTGACCGATGCACAAGGCCTTGCCCAATGGCACCAACGGACGCCACAGCGGCCCATGCTGCGGATTGTCACCCGCCCGTTGACGCCGGTGAGCCTGCTGGACGCACTGCGCCCTGCCTCGGCGGCCGCCACGGCCAGCCAGAGCTGGGACGTACCGGAGGAGTTTCGCGGTATGCGCATCGCGGTGGCGGAAGACATGCCGATCAACCGCGACGTCATCGTCAGCCTGCTGGAGCGGGCCGGCATCGAGGTGCTGCTGGCACAGGACGGCCAGGAACTGCTTGATCTGCTCGACCAGGCCTCGCCAGCGCCCGAACTGGTGCTGATGGACGTGCACATGCCCGTGATGGACGGCATGGCGGCCACCCGAGCCTTGCGGGCCAGCGGCTGGACCCTGCCTGTGGTGGCGCTGTCCGCCGGCACCCTGGACACCGAGCAGGCTGGATGCCTGGCAGCTGGCATGAATGACTTCCTGCCCAAGCCGATCGAACCCGACGAACTGTGGGGCACGCTGACCCGCTGGCTGCCGCCGCGCAGGCTGGTGCCAGCGCAATCCAGCGCAGCCACCAGCGATGCAGCTGACAAGAGCGAGCGCCTGCCGGTCTGGCAAGCGGCTGGTATCGACGTGGACGACGCCCTGCCCCGCTTCCTGGGCCGCACGGATTCGCTGGAGCGGGCACTGGAACAGCTGCTTGACCAGCATGGCAGCGACCCGGACCAGCTCGCTGCCTGGCTGGCTCAGGGCCAATGGAAAGCGGCACTGAACCTGATCCATGCGCTCAAGGGCAGTGCCGCCACCGTGGGAGCCCGCGGCCTGATGCAGTGCTGCCAGCGACTCGAAGCCAGGCTAGAACAAGGCCCACAACAGCCATGGCAGGAAGCCCTGAACGATCTCAACAGCAAAATGATAATTTTAAGCCAGGTCCGTCGCTCACCTGGATGCTCAAAATGATGTCACACTCCATGTTTATTCGGCATGTGGCCCACCCCAACTGCAGGCATACTCACGCCAGCGCCAGCGCCTGACCATGAGCGACAATCCCACCGTTGATGTCCAGACACAGCCCAGTGTCGGCATCAGTCCCCTGCACAGCCTGAAGAAACACTACCGCGTCAGCATCGTGGTGTGGTTTGTCGTCATCCTGCTGGGCCTGCCGATGGTGTTCATCAAGGGCAAGAGCACCTACACCGTGGAGGCGGTCTTCCATGTGGCGCCACGCTACATGAAGAACATGCAGTCCGACGCCGAAGTCGAGCTGCAGTCGAACTCGCAATACCGTGAATATGTGAACCAGCTGTCGCAGACCGTGGTGCGCTACGACGTGCTGCAGGAGGCCCTGAAGAGACTGCACGAACGCGGCATCGACATCAAGCCTCCGGCCCTGCCGGAGCGGCGCTTCATCGAAAGGCTGCAAAAAGCCATCTACGTCAAATCGATTCCCGACACCTACATGGTTCGCGTCGGCACCGAAGGGGGCGAGAAGGACAAATCTTATCTGCACGAACTGATCAACACGGTGATGGCCTCCTTTCTGGAGACCAGCAAGAGCGAACAGATCTACGGTTCCGCCGAACGGCTGAACATGCTGCAGGAGTCAGCGACCAAGCTGCGTGGAGAGGTCACCGACATGCAGGCCGAACGCGTGACGCTGGGTGAAAAGCTCGGACTCACGACCTTCAGCGAAGGTGTCGTCAACCCCTACGACAGCCTGCTGGCGGGCGCGCGCGGCAAGTACGCCGAGGCCATGAACGAGCGGGTGCGCGCGGAAGCCTCCCAACAGGCGTTTCTGCAGAACGGTGAAGTCTCGACCGACATGGGCCAATCCCTGCTGCAGATGAAGCTGGCAGACCCCGGTCTGTCGGCGTTGCGCTCTGAGGTGATACGCCGCCAGGAGGAGCTCAACCAGATCGTCTCGGGCCTGAGCGACAAGCACCCGGGATACGCGCCGGCCCAGGCCGAACTGCAAAAGCTCAACGATCGCCTGCGCGAACGCGAGGAGAGTTTCGAGCGCAGGATACAAGAGAACGTCAGCCTGCGCATGCAGACTACACTGAGCCAGAAGCGACAGGTGGAAAACGAACTGGGCCGGGTGCTGCAGCAACTCGAGAGCCAGTCGGCCGAATACGCCCGGACCTTCCAGCGGGCGATGCAGCTCACCAAGTTGATCAACGAACGGGAAACCCGCCTCAAGCAGATCGGCGATCGACTCAACTACCTGGAAACCGAAAGCCAGGCACTGGGCTTTGTGCGGATCGTCTCCCTGGCATTGCCTGCCGACATGCCCCAGGGCGTCGGCAAGGTCAAGCTGCTGCTGGGGGTCATCGGTGCCGCCTTCGGCTTGGCGCTGGCCGTGCCGATCGGCATCGACATGACCGACCGCCGCATCCGCGGCGTGGGAGAAGCCGAAAAGCTTATGGGCATGCCGGCGGCTGGCTGGCAGATCCTGCGCGAGGATCTGGCCACCGACCTGTACGCCGAGGAACAGAGCCGGCGCTTCGTCTCGGCACTGATACGGATCAAGGCCAGACACGAACGCAATGTGTTCGCCTTCTCGGCGGTCAAGGCCGAAGGGGGCTCGACCACGACCATCCTCGACACCGCGGCCTGTCTGCAGCAACTGGGCTCCTCGGTGCTGGTACTGGAAGCCAACTCCTACGCGCCCTGCGCGCTGTTTGATGCGTGTCGGCCAGGCCTGACCGACTACCTCGCCGGTCTGGTCGACGTGACCGAGCTGCCCAAGCCCTACCTGCACCACGATGTTGCCGTCAACGTGGTGAGTGTCGGCAAGGAGCGGGTCAGGGGCTTGCAGCGGCTCGATCGGCTGCATGAGGCCATCAAGGCCTGGAGCACGGAGTACGAATATGTGCTGGTGGATCTGCCGCCACTGCTGATGAGCGCCGACGCGGAAATGCTGATCGAAACCATTGGTCAGGTGTTCCTGGTGGTGGAAGCCCAGGCCGTGAATCGCGGCGAAATCAGCCGCGCCAAGCGGCTGCTGCAAAAGATCGATCCGGAAGCCGTCGGCTTGTTCGTGAACAAGATTCCACTGTTCCGTGGCAGCGGCTACATGGAAAGCCTGCTGATCGAGACGATTTCGCGCAGCAAGCTGTCGAGCTTCATGAGCCTGTCCGAATGGAAGCTGCGCTGGGAGGTGTGGCTGACCGAGCGCTCGATGCGCAAGAGCGAGAAGATCCGCAAGAAGAGGCGCCAGTCGCCCCTCAAGCTGCGGGAAAGGCTGTCACGGCTGCTGAGCCCGGCCGCATGGAAGCAACGCAGGCAGACCGCACAGGCGGAGCGTGCGGAGCGCCAGCGCGGGAAGAAGCGCAAGACGAAGACAGGCTCGACCCGCTCCTTCTTCGCCAGACTCTTGGGCTGGCGCGGCAAATCCGTCTCGGAAGAGGTGAAACTGCAGCAGAATCTGCTGCGGCAGGCCCGGCTGGCGCAGGAAGCCGGCCAATGGGCCGAAGCCAGCCAGTTGATGCTGGAACTGGCCTATATGGAGCCCAGCGCCGATTCCCAGTTCAATGCGGCCCAGGCGCTGCTGGCGCAACTGGAGAAATCCGAATGGGACGTCGCACTGGCACAACTGGCAAGCGACTGCATGCAACAGGTGGAAGATCTGGAAGGTGTCAGCGCCCGAGTGAGCACCTTGCATCAGAACTACCAGCAACTGAAACAGAAACACCACGAAGCAGCAAAGAACACGGCTCCCGGTCAGCAAGAATGACTGACCGCCCTGCGCTTCCTTGTCAACGAGTTTCCGCCCTGAAATTTTCCAAAATAATTTATGATCAGCAGCGCCATCCTAGCCTTTGATTCATGGCAGGACATCATCGAACTTCTCGACTGGCCGGATTTCCTGTTTGCCCTGGCCTACGGTATTGCGGCAATGCTGGCGTACAACTGCTCACGCTCCAGTACCGACCATCGCACGCTGTATCGCTTCTGGACGATCAGCTCAATCGTACTGTTGTTCATTGGCATGGACACCGTACTTTGCATCTCGACCTTCATCACGGAATGGCTGCGTGAAATCGCACGTGCAGGTGGCTGGTACGAAACCCGGCATGCCATTCAATACAAGGTACTGATCGGACTTGGGCTGGCGTCGCTGTTGTTCACGGGCAAGCTCAGTCGCGCCATCGACACGGTCTGGCATCTGGTCCGGATGGAAGTCATATCAATAATTATATTGATTAGTTTATTCCTGCTGCGGACGATATCCTTTCATGACACCGATGCCGTGCTGGGAACCCGATTCGCGCAAGAAAGCCTGCAGACCATGCTCGAACTGATCGGACTCGGATTGTCGCTGACGGGCAGCCGGTGGTTCATGAGACACTACTGACCGCCCCTGCACCCTTGGCCCTGGCGCAGGCTGCCGAGCAGGCACCGGGCAGACCTGAAAGCCTGCCCGAGATCCAGGAACCTCAACGCCAGGATCAGCATTTTCCGGTGGTAGAAGACCGTCAGGCCCCTGTCACGCCGGATCTCGGGATGGAACTCATCGCACAACGATTTCCAGTTCTGATACGATCGACGCCAGTTGCGACGCGTCAACTGGTCGGGCCGCCCGTCCCTGTTCCAGACGGAATGGACATCGGGGATATACCCGCCTCGGCCACGCCTGATCAGTCTGCCGACAAAATCCACATCCTCGAAAGTCGTCATCTTCAAGTTGAACGGCTCCTGTTGATAGACGCTTTTCCTGACCATCAGGGAATTCAGATGCACATAGCGCCAGCGCAGGAAGGCCATGATTTCCGGCTCGCCACTCGAAACGGCAAGCGTCGATCCATCCGGACCGACATGAACCGTCTGGCCATAGACGAATTCGGCTTGCGGATGCCCCAGCAGATAATTCACTTCGTCCCGTATCTTGTTCTGCTGATAGAGGTCATCATCATCCAGGAAGCAGATGAATTCGCCCTGCGCATGCTGGACACCGAAATGACGCGCCTGTGAAGCCGGCAGCATGGCATCAGTTCGAACAATCAGACAGGAATGTCTGGTCTGAATATCAGCGGCACGAATCGGATCGTCCGAAAAATTATCAACTATGACAACCTGGATTTGATTGTAGAGTTGCGCATCAACGCTTTGCAAAGCCCTGTTAAGCAAGTCGATTCTATGCCGTGTCGGGATAACGATTGATACGAGTGGCAAACCCACGTTGGAAGTAGTATTCTCCATGCTGCACACCTCAAAATCCAATATTTTCTCAGTCAGAATGACACCAAAAAGCTAGCAACTTTCTTGCTTTTGTTGGAAAACAGCAAGCTATCGAAGATTTTCACTCAAAAAACGAATACCAAACTCCAGATCCATAAAAAATCAGGCAAAACACCATGGAAAATCAAAAAAACGCCAATCCAAACCAAACGGAATGGTTCACCGCCTTCGATCGGGTGCTCATCATCAGTCTGCCCAGTCGCACCGACCGGAGAAACGAGACGATACAAGAGTTTGCGCGTCACGGCTGGCGCATACCCGACTCGCGGGTGCGTTTCTTCGACGCCGTCTCACCGCAGGAAACCGCCGGCTTCCCAAGCATTGGGGCACGCGGCTGCTTCCTGAGTCACCTGAACATACTGCGCGAGGCTTGCCAGGGTGGGGCCAGCAGCGTGCTGATACTCGAAGACGACGTGGCCTTCACGCGCGACATGGACAGCCTGGCCCGACTGGCGGTCGATTCACTGCAGGCCCAGGAGTGGGACATGGCCTATTTCGGTCATGACTACGGCGATCAACCCGGCCCCCTGCACTGGATTCCGATCCAAAACCCCCGCCAGCAGACGCATTGCTATGCCGTGAACGGACGTACCTTGCCGGCTTTGGTCGAATTTCTGGAGCAGATACTGCAGCGTCCGCCAGGCCACCCGGACGGCGGGCCGATGCACGTCGATGGCGCACTGGGCACTTTCATCAAGCGCCACCCGGAAGTGCGGGCATTGCATTGCTCGCGCAACCTGGCTTACCAGCGCCCCTCGCGCACCGACATACACCAAGCCTCCGCTCTGGATCGCCACGCCTGGTTTGCGCCAGTGAAACAGTTGTACCGCGCAGCCAAAGGACTGTATTGGCGCTGGATCCGCTAGTCAGTCCCCGATCCGGCCTGCTGTAGCAAGCCTTCGAACAAGGCGGCGGCGTCCTGCCAACCGTAGCCGTGAGACTGCTCATAAGCGGCATCCGACATGGCCTGCCACTGCTCTGCGGGCATCCGGCACAAGCGCACGATGGCAGCGGCCATCTCACGACACAGGACATCCTCATCCGATGTACCGCTCAACAGTACCCCACCACCCTGCTGCAACAGCTCTGGCGCGGCACCGACGGGTACGCCAATGACCGGCGTGCGACAGGCCATGGCCTCCAGTATCGGCAGACCGAAGCTGTCGATGCGCGAGGCAAACAGCCAGACATCGCACTGCGCATAGAGCCCCGGGATGTCCGTTTGTGCCGGAAACTGGATATAGCGTGTGTCAGGTGGTAATGGACAGTCAGGCTTGGGGGATTCGCTGCCGAAGGCCATGACCTCCAACCCAGGCACGCTGCGGCGCGCCAGCGCAATAGCGGCATGGTAGCGATCAGCAGCCTTGCGCTGGCTGGAGCCGTAGATGAAGCCCACTCGTGGTCGGCTGTGACGCTGACGCCTGGGGGCATCGAAATGCGTGCCATCGACGGCATTGGGGACAACATTGATGTCCAGCGGACCGACATGGTCGCGCAAGGTTTGCCGCAGGCTGTAAGAGATGGCGATCTTGCAGTTGGGCAGGCGCAGCGTGTCGCGTACCTGGCGGTTGGTTGCCTCGTCGAACCAGGTTTCGTAATCCTGGATCAGATGCACCCGGCGGCCCTTGCTGTCGGGCAACTGGTGCATCCAGCGCGCGGTCTCCCACCAGGTGGCGACCACCACGTCGGCATCAGGCAGATCGCTCGCCACGATGGGGCGGTGTCGCTCCAGCTTGCGCATGGGCACACCGGATAACGCGACATGTCCTGGTCGCGGGCGATAGCACTGATGCAGGGCATCCCAGTTGTGCTGGCGCACCAGCCGCCAGACCTCGCGAATACTGCGTCTGGCCGGCACATTGGACACCACCAGCACCTGATGACCCCTGTCCTGCAACAGGCGCGCGTAGGTCGCAACCACCCGCGTACCGCCGGCGAGGTCATCACGAGGCAAAAGAAAAGTGATGCGCATATCGGATTTTCTCGGAAAACAAGCCGGCTCGATGTCAGCCATGCCAGGCGGCGAGCAGCAGATGCAAGGCGCCGCCGCAGGCCATGCCAAGGACCAGGGCTGGCAGCCACCAGCGTTCGGTGCCCCAGTGCAGCAAGCCCTCGCGATGCTTGAAATACAGCGACAGCGGCCAACTGGCGAACTGGCTCAGCACCACGCCGGCGATGGCCCCACGCTCACCCGCCAGGGAATCGCCGACTGGAATCGCAATGGCGAGCAAAACAGCTCGCAGGATATTGTTGGCACTGACCCAGGCCGGCAGTCCGCGGGCAAACATCAACTGCTCGAGCACCTGGTGACGCATGGCCAACAGCCCCAGACTGAGCCACTGCAGCATCCAGCCGGCCTCGTGGTAGCGGACATCGTAGAGCAGCCACACCACCCACTGGCCAGACAGCAGCAGCAGCCCCGAGAGCAATCCCAGGAAAATATCGGCGATCTGTTGCACCCGGGTATAGACCCGCACCTGTGCGGCCTCATCACCGTCACGCAGGGCATGGCTCAGGCTGGGAAATATCACCCGACCGTTGATGGTGCCGTACACACCCATTGCCGCCGCCAGCAGATTGCCCGCGATGGAAAAGACGCCGAAGGTGGCCACGCCCAAGGTGGCACCCAGGATGAGTTTCTCACCATGCGCGGCCAGAAAGCCGACCACGGACGACACGAAGATCCACTTGCCGAAACCCAGCAGCTCGCTCACATGGGAGCGCTCCCAGCACGGACGCACCGATTCCCCTGGCACGGCCAGATGACTGAGCAGCGTGCGCATGGCACTGCCGGCCAGCGAGCCCGCCAGCAAGCCCCAAGCCGAATGCGTCCACCAGACCACTCCGAGCGTGACGCACAATGCCGCCAGTTGCGAAGAAAGTTCCAGCCGTGCCATGACACCACCATGCAAGCGGCGCTGCGCCATCGCCAGGCGCATCGACTCCCCCCCCTGCAACAAGGCACAGAGAGCAAACAAGGCCACCATCAATGGCAGGCGGGAATCGGCGTACACCGTATCCGGGGCGAAAACACCCGCTCCTTGTCCGAGCCGCAGGCCCAGCGCCAAGCCCAGCACGCCCAGCGCCAGCAGAGCGCTGCGTGCGATCTGCACGCTCCAGGCAGTCCCCAGAAAACGGGCATCGCCACCGTGCGGGCTCTTGACCACGCTCTGCCACACGCCGAGGTCGGAAAACATCACCAGCGCGAAGTACAGCGTGTTGACCGCGGCCATGAGGCCGAAGTCCTGCGGCAGCAGGAGCCGTGTGAGCACCAGATTGCCGGACAGTCGCAAGATCTGCGAGCCTATGTTGCCGCCGACCAGCCAGGCTCCCGTGCGCAGCATGCGTGAGCGCAACGACGGCGCAGCGGGGGTAATGGTATGCGGCTTCACTTGGTCGTCTGCTGGTTGATGTAGGTATCCACCGCCATGCCGAAGCTCAACACCCCGATGGCAGGCGAGATCTGGCGCAGCAGATAGCCGAAATCGGCCAGGCCACTGTTGGGAACAAACAGCACATCGCCGTCTTCCAGCGCATAGTTGGCCGTGCGGTTGGCTCCGATGAGCTCCGAGAAGTCAATGATGCTGGCCTGGCGACTGGCGGCCCGGTAGATGCCGATCTTGTTGGCCGCAGCGTCTCCGGTAGGACCTCCGGCCTGCGCCAGGACATCGAGCACCGTCATGCTGGGCGTGAGGCGGTAGGAGCCGGGCTTGAGCACGGCACCGAGCACATACACCGCCGTTTCGGACGAGTCCGGGATGAAGACGATGTCACCCTTCTTCATACGGAAGTTGTAGCTCATATCGCCGTTGAGCAGGGCCTTCAGATCGACCCAGATCAGCTTGTCGCGCCCGCGCATGATCGCGCAACGCGTGAGGGTCGCCTGCTTGTCCATGATGGGCAGGGCATCGGCGTTGGCCAACACCTCGGCCAGCGTGGGGGGGTGGGGAAAGCGCTGCCGTCCGGCATGTGCGACACGGCCCAGCACCGTGACCACGTTGGAGGCATAATCTTCCACACCGATCGTCACGTGCGGATGGCTGAAATAATCGCGCAGGCGGCGGTCCAGCGCGGCTTGCGCTTGCTCCCGGGTCAACTGATTCAGTAACACGTCACCGACCAAAGGCAGGGTGATCATGCCGTCAGGACCGATGACGAACTTGCCGCTCACGTCCTGGCGGCCGAACACATCGACCCGCACGATATCGCCGCTGTCGAGCATATACACCGGGTTGACGGACTCCTCCAGCAAGGCCAGATCCTCCTTGCTGGACAAGGCGACGCTGACCCTTTCCCTGAGCTTGAAGGAGTCGGGCAACGGCGGGGTGGAACAGGCACCCAGCAACAGCGTGACTGCCGCGGCAAGCGTCTTGACGGGAAGGAAACGATCGGTTTTCATGGCAGGCCTGATTATGGTCCGATACAGTGACGCCAGTGATTGACGCCCGGATTCGCCATGTGGATTTCAGGCCTCATTCAAAGTTGAAGACAAAGGCTACGGCAGTTGAGACAAGCTGAGACTTACTCCCTGCACGCGTCATGACCCGCCTCACCCTCTTCATCGTCACGGCGCTGATCATCCTGATGGCTCAGCACCGGCAGATCGACAAATTGGTGCGTGGGTGGGCTCGTGCGACCCGGGCATTCTGGATTTCTTCCGAAGCAAGCTACATGACAAACTACATCGCCCTCCTTGCCACCGTGCTTGCGCTGCGCATGATTGCCCGGCGCGGCCTGGAACAGGCTGTGCTGCGGGTGTGGCTTCCGGCTTTCCTGTTCTTCCCGTTCAACTTCACCGTCAAGATCATCAGCGGCATCCCGGTGATGAACATCATGCAGACCGCCATCCTGCCGATCCTGGCGACACTGTGGCGCGACAAGCAGTCGGACATGAACTTCGGCACGATGGAAAAGTTCCTGGCCGTCTATGTGGTGTTCCGGGTGTTCGCGGATTTCCTGGGCCGGGGCTACTCGGATGCACAGAACTACGCGTTCCAGATGATTACGGTGCTGATCGGCCCCTATCTGATCGGGCGCTACGTGATCAACCGGCGCGAGATGGACATGGCCGTCGCCCGTACCTGCGTGGTGATATTCGTGGTCCTGTTCCCGATGTTCGCCTACGAACTGAAATTCTGGACCAGCCCGATATTCACGATTTTCGGCAAGTTCTTTCCTGGCGCGGGCAGCGGCTTGTCCCTTCGCTACGGCCTGGCACGCACTTCAGGACCTTTCGGCCACCCCATTTTGGCCTGCGTGATGATCGTGACGGTGTACCGCCTGCACCGCTGGCTGACCTGGATGGGGGAATGGAAGAAACCCCAGCCTGGCTGGCTGGGCAAGCTCGAAAAAAACACGCGCTGGATGAAGATTTCACTTTCGAGCAAAATATCCATACTGCTAATTCTCATGTCGCTGATGACGATCTCGCGCGGCCCCTGGATCGGCGGCTTCGCCGGCGCGGGCCTGGCGATGGTCGGCAACGCCAAGAACCGCAAGAAAGCCCTGATCATCTTCGTCCTGGTGCTGGGAGTAGGCGGCGGCTTGGGCAAGACGGCGCTGGACGACTACATCACGCCCGAGGATGGCGAGGCCATCAGCGGCGAAGCCCAGACCATGCTCTACCGCAAGGTGATGATCGAACGCTACAAGGAGTTCATGTACGAAAAGATGTGGTTCGGCTGGGGCTTGACGACTCGCCCACAGATCAAGGGCATGGAATCGATCGACAACGCCTTCTTCCTGATGGCGCTCCAGCATGGCGTCATCGCCCCGGGTATTTTCGTCGGCATATTTGGTTACGCCATCATCACGCAGATCTTGTTCGGGCTGACGGCGCCAGCGAAAGACCCCCCCCTGGGCTTCACCTTTGCCGGCATCTACCTGGCCGCCTTCATTTCCTTTGCCTCGGTGTACATGGGGTCCCAGACCGAGCCGATCCTGTTTTTCCTGCTGGGCTGGGGGGAAAGCGTCAAGAACCGGCGCGAGATCATTGGCTCAAGCGCGACAATAGGCGAAACCCCTGCCGTCAAGTCCCCATTCCGTCGCATCCTGTGCTGACCTGCCCATGACCTCGTCCACCGACTCCCGCCGCGCCGACCTATGGTGCCGCCAGCCCGGCAGGCCCTTGCTGCTGGTCCTGCTGGCCCTGCTGGCCCTGCTGACGCAAGGCCTGGCATCCTGCGGTGAAACGCAGCAAACTTCGTCTGCGCCGGTAGCGGCCCTGGCAGAAATCCCCCTTCCACGCAACGCCGAAACCTTGCCTCCCCCCAGGGAATTGCTGGGCGCCAACCTCCCGGCCATCGTCAACTACTCCCGCACCCATACCTATGTCGATCTGGTCAAGCAGGCCAAGCGCTTTGGCAGCGTGGCGACCCCCTGGGACGAAAAAGCGATGGTCGGCGACGACGGCTGGCCGGTGGGTGACTTCGGCGTCTTCCTGATGAGCGATCAGCGGGGCATAAGCGGCATTGCCGGCAGCTACACGGTAAGCTTCGACGGACAGGCCGTCGTCACGCCAGTGGCCTCCAAGGCCCGTATCCAGCAGCAGCAATACGACAAGACGCGCAACCGCACCAGGGTGACACTGTTGCTGTTTCCTGATGCGGACCAGCTGGCCCTCTCATTCACCAACACCGGGGCCGGCATCAAGAATCTGCAGGTGATACGCCCCGGCTACGATCCCGACCAGCCACCGCTGTTCACGCATCCCTTCATCGATCATGTGCAGCGCTTCGGCACCCTGCGCTTCATGGACTGGCTGCGAACCAACCAGAGTCCTGTCACCAGCTGGGCCACGCGCACCGACCCGCAACGAATACACCACAACTCTGACAAAGGGGTACCGTGGGAACATATCGTCGCGCTCGCCAACCAGACCGGTCAGCATATCTGGATCAATGTTCCAGTCTCGGCCACTGACGATTACGTCAAGCAGCTGGCTCAATTGCTCAAGGACCAGCTCAACGCCAGCAGTCGCATCTACGTCGAGTACAGCAACGAGATCTGGAACAGCCAGTTCCTGCAGCATGGCATCAACAAGGCACTGGCCGAGGCGGAGGTCAAGGCCGATCCGAACTCACCACTGGCCTACGATGGCAGCCAGGACCCCAATCAATGGGCCTACCGGCGCATCGCCAAGCGCGGCAAGGAAATCAGCAATATCTTCCGCAGCGCGTTTGGCGACGCCGCCATGATGAACCGGGTGCGGCCGGTGTTCGCCACCCAGGTGGTCAATCCCTATGCCAGTGAACTGGGACTGAAATTCATCGAGGCGGTGTACGGCCCCCCCTCCCGCTACTTCTACGCCATGGCTGGCGCGCCTTACTTCAACCTGGGCAAGCAGCAGCGGGCGGAGGATCTGACTACCGATGACGTGCTCAAAGCCATGGAGCAGTCGGTGACGGAGCTGCCACGCATCAACCAGTTCGAGAAGAACCAGACATTGGCCAGCTGGTACGGGTTGCCCTGGCTGGCCTATGAAGGCGGCACCGACTCCTTCGGCCCCGGCAGCCATGAAGCCAAGATGGCCGCCAACCTCGACTCGCGCATGCAGGACATCTGTGAGCGCTACCTGAGCAACTGGTACCAATCCGGTGGCCAGCTATTCATGTGGTACAACGCCGGCGCCGGCAACTGGACCACGCAGTACGGCGCCTGGGAACTGACCACGGACCTGGCCATCAGCGATACACCCAAGATCCGTTGCATAGACCACACCCTGGCCGGCCCCACGCCCGCCACCACAGGGCGCAACCAGGCGCCAGGCAGCTTCGAAGCCCATGCCTACGTCGGCAACTTCCCGCCTTACGGCGAAGCGTCCAGGAAGCAACTACGACAGCTGACCCCGGGCCGATCCCTCGACTACCTGGTGCGGGCCGAGCAGACCGGCCACTACCGGCTGGTGCTCAGCGTGGTCACGGAATCGAGCGGCAACAAGATCGACCTGTCGGTCAATGGCCAGCGCGTCGCCGATGCGGTTGAACTCGCCAGCAGTCGCTGGGGCAAGGTGGTCGAGCAAGCGCCCATCCAGGTTCCCCTGCACCAGGGCTTCAACACCCTGCGCGTCACCACACGCGCACTCAGCGGCGGCTATGAACTGCAGCGCCTGACGTTGTTGCCATGGCAACAACCACAAAATAAATAAGAATCATGAAAATACTGGATTTCAGCAGAATAAAGAAAAACATCGGAAATATCGGACGCGAAATTCTTCTACACATCGAAAGATTTCGATCAGAAAAAACAGGCAAGACGATTGTCATGTTTCCCTGGCAATCAGAATTCGGCAGCAGTTCTTCACGCGAGAGGGCTTATCGCATAGCGGTTCATCTGAGACTGCAAGGCTGGCGCGTCATCGTAGTTCCGCATCAACTCAGCCTGACACAACGTCGAAGAATTCTGAGAATGGAAAAACCGGACATACTACTACTGCAAACCTCACGACACGCGCTGAACCGACCAGCTCTCTACCAGGCCAAAAGCATCGTTTTTGACATAGATGACGCTGATTTCGAGAACCCTGCAGCCCGGCAATCAGTCGTTGACTGCTGCACCGGAAGTTCGATGGTGATTTGCGGAAGTACATATATCAGCAACTTTTGCCGTCAATATAACAATCAGACTCACGTGGTATGGACGGGCATGGAAAATCAGCATGCCAACTACCCGCTCCCGAGCACAAGGTCCAACATCGTGGCATGGGGAACAAGCAACTCGCTGGCCTACTCCGCAGAACGCGCATTCATAGGAAGAATTGCCAAGATACTGAGCAATCGCATGAAATTCGAGCTGTGGCTATATGGAGCCAGCGAGCATCCTGACTTGCTGGAATTCAAATCCCAGATGCAGGACATGGGAATTCAGTGCAAACTTATTCCACCCATGTCATTCATGGAATACCACAAATCCCTGGAATCATGCGCCGTCGGCCTGCACCCAATTTCCCTCGAAAATTCATTCAGCAGGGGAAAATCCTTTGGGAAATTGAATTCATATATCCAGAGAGGGGTCCCGATAGTCACGCAACGCGCACTGGACTACCCTGAATTCTTCATCGACGGACATAGCGCCATGCTTGTTGACAGCGAAGAAGATTGGGCAAGCAGGATCGAAGACTTGCTAAAGCAACCCATATTGAGAGATAGCCTGGCTTCGAATGCTTTTTCATCTTTCCTACAAGAACTTGATACCCCAGTCGTGGCAAAAAAAGTAGGGGGACTTTTAGAAAAAGCCCTCATAAATTCAAAAAATATTCAATCAAAAACAGGGCAATGATATTCGTTCGCATTTGATTAAATGCATTGATGAGTAAATTTCAGAGAATCAATACTCAAAAATTTCCCCTGGATGCACTCAAGGCACTGCGCGGTCGGGCCATGTGCCGCGCCAGGAACCCGCGAGGCCATGGAGCGAGATCGTCGGCGTCATTCATGCATGTCATCACGGCGGGCAGCGACCTGAGCGCAGCGTCATGAGGCAGGAGGCAGGGTGCGCACCCTGTCGGGCCCTACCTTGACGCTGCGGCAATGTTGAATTCCACCCGGTGGTTCTCCACATGAGTTATATTATCGACAATGAAAGTACGTTTCGCTACCATCGCATCTTCCTTGCTGATTGCAACGGGGCTTGTTGCCTGCGGCGGCGGAGGTGCAGCTGCCGACGCAGCCCCGTCGGGCAAGTCCCCCCAAGTGGCAGATTATTCCAACGAGTCGCCACTTGCCGATCCGGCTGCTGCAGACAACTCCAGTTCCGACCCTGGAGATTCCTCCCAGACCACGACGCCCGCTGATCCGACAGCGTCGGGCAGCTCACCCGCGCTGACGACAGACGGAACGCCAGCCGCCAGCGAACTGCTGGGCGCCAATCTGCCGGCCATCAGCGACTACACACGCACCCAGATCTATGTCGATCTGGTCAAGCAGGCCAGGCGCTTCAGCCGAGTCGGCTCACCCTGGGGAGGCGATGCGGATATCGTCCCCCTCGGCGAAGACGGCTGGCCGGTGGGGGATTTCGGCGTCTTCCTGATGACCGCACAGGAGAACCTCGCGGGCATCGCCGGCACCTACAAGGTGAGTTTTGACGGGCAAGCCAGCGTTGACCGAACCGCATCCAACGCCCAGATCCAGAACAAAAGCTACGACAGCAACCGCAATCGCACCACGCTTGACGTCGTGCTGGCCGAGGGCGCGGGACAACTGGTGCTCCTGTTCACCAATACCGGAGCCGGCATCAAGAACCTGCAGGTGATACGCCCAGGCTATGACGCCGACAAGCCGCCGCTGTTCACCGATGCGTTCCTCAACCACATCAAGCGCTTCGGCACCCTGCGCTTCATGGACTGGCTGCGCACCAACCAGAACACCGTCACGACCTGGGACACGCGCACCAACCCGCAGCGGATGCGCACCAACGCCTCCAAAACCGGGGTGCCCTGGGAACATGTGATTGCACTGGCCAACGTCCACGAGCAGGACATCTGGATCAACATTCCGGTATCCGCCACGGATGACTATGTCAAGCAGCTGGCCCGGCTGCTCAAGAATACGCTCAACCCCCGCAGCCGCATCTACGTCGAATACAGCAACGAGTTGTGGAACGGCCAGTTCACGCAGTACAACACCAACCGGGCGCTGGCCGAGGCGGAAGTCAAGTCCAACCCGAACTCGCCACTGGCCTACGATGGCAGCCAGGATGCCAACAAGTGGATGTACCGCCGCATCGCCAAGCGCGGCAAGGAGATCAGCGACATCTTCCGCAGCGCGTTCGGCGACACCGCCATGATGAGCCGGATACGGCCGGTGTTTGCCACCCAGGTTGTCTTGCCCTCCAACAGCGAAGAGGGGCTGAAATTCATCGACGCCGTGTACGGTCCGCCCTCCGGCTACTTCTACGCCATGGCGGGTGCGCCCTACTTCAACCTGGGTACGCAGCAGCGGGTCGACAGCCTGAGCACGGATCAGGTGCTGGCAGCCATGGGACAGTCCGTCACCGACCTGTCACGCACCAACCAGTTCGAGAAGAACCAGGCGCTGGCGAGCTGGTACCAGTTGCGCTGGATGGCGTATGAAGGCGGTGCGGACACCTACGGACCTGGCAGCATTGCGGCCAAGAAAGCTGCCAACCTCGACCCGCGCATGCAGGACCTGTGCCAACGTTACCTCAGCAACTGGTACCAGTCCGGAGGACAGCTGTTCATGTGGTATACCGCCGGCGCTGGTGGCTGGGACACGCAATATGGCAGCTGGGAGCTGACCACCGATCTGGCCATCACCGACACACCCAAGATCCGCTGCATCGACCAGACCCTCGCGGGTCCCACGCCAGCAGTCGAAGGCCGGAACAAGGTGCCCGGCAGTTTCGAGTCTTATGCTGTCGTGGGCAACTTTCCGCCTTACACACTGGGCTCCATCAACAGTGTGCGATACGTGAGAGCAGGAGGTTACAACGACTATCTGGTGCAAGCCGAGCAAACAGGCTCCTACCAACTGGTATTGAGCGCAGCAATGGACTCAAGCGGCAACAGCGTCGATGTTTCCGTCAATGGCATCAAGACCATCAGCGAATTTCCAATAACTGGAACAGGATGGTCAACGGTCACTGATCAGGCCCCCATGAGCATCCATCTCGAAAATGGCTTCAATACTGTCCGGATCACGACCAACACGACCAACAACGGTTACGACCTGCGAAAGTTGACTTTCATCAAGCAGTGAAATGCCTCCATACCCAGTGCAGGCAGCCTAAGAAATGGCAATTGAAAAAGACTCGATCTTGCTGGTACTACCGGTAGCCTTTAGAAAAAATGCAACCGGTGACTTGCAAATTGAAAAGCAGGCCTGCAATGGCATAGACAGATGGGCCGACAACTTCAAGAAAGTGACGGTAGCCTGTCCGACATTGGATGAAAATTTCTTCCAATCAGAAAACACGACTATTGAATATGTCCCGGCCTCCACACTGCAATCATTCGAACGGGTGGAACTCATCCCGCTACCGAACTCACATAAAATAAAAGATTACATCAAGGCAAAGAAATCACTCTCGGATCTGATAGAAAAAAATCAGTACCTTTGTTTTGCAATTGGCGGATTGCTCGGGGACTGGGCCAGCCTGGCCGCGACCCAAGCCATCAGGCTACGCAGGCCATACGCCGTCTGGACCGACCGAGTTGAACACCAGGTGGTCAAGAATTCATATCAGGACAGACACGGACTGCGACGAGCCTACAGGTTCTTGCGAGACAGGCTGCTCCAGTCATGGCTGATGTCAATGGCCGAGCAGTACATCATCTCGCGCGCTGACCTTGGACTTTTCCACGGCATGGACTGCTTCGCGGCCTACAAGCCATTGTGCCGGAAATCTCACCTGGTTCACAACATCCATCTGAAGGAGACCGATCGAATCAGTTCGGAAGCCCTGCAAGAGAAGATCAAGCGCATCAAGGCGGGACAAGCGATTCGCATAGCCTATGCGGGCCGGGTTGCAGCCATGAAAGGACCATTCGACTGGATCGAGACGATGAGCCAGCTGAAATCGATGGGAATTGATTTCACTGCCACTTGGCTGGGTGACGGACCTCTGCTGGAAAAGGCGCGTCAGCAACTGAAGCTCAGGAACCTTGATGACAGGGTATCGTTTCTTGGCCATCAGGGGGAAAAAGACAAGTTGCTGCAGTCGTTCCGGGAATCCGACATTTTCGTCTTCTGCCACAAGACACCCGAATCGCCACGCTGCCTGATTGAAGCCATGCTTTCAGGAACCCCCATAGTAGGCTACAACAGTCCCTATCCAGAGGACTTGCTGAAGGGAATTTCATCCAAGCTACTGACCCCCAAGGATGATACAGCAGCGCTGGCCAAGACCATTGAACGTCTTGACAACAATAGAGACGAACTGGCCAAGGCGGTCGAATACTGCCATCACATCAGTGAAAACTACACGGACCAGGCCGTTTTCAAGCACAGAAGCCATATCATCAAGCAGCATCTGTGAGAATCAATAAAAAGCAACTCTTGTCTTAAGCAAAAAATATAGCCTTGAAAAGCCTTGAAATCAGTAAATAGTCATCTTTCAAGCCATATAGAATCCGAAAATATCAGTTCAAATACTTAATGCCACCTGGTTGATGAATGAAAGATAACGCTCAATCGCCACTTTACTACCCACCATTCGATTTCCTGCGCATCGTGCTCGCCACTGTCGTGATGCTGTACCACTGTGGCATTTTCAAATGGTCGCAAAGCGGAAATCTGGCGGTTCAAGTTTTCTTTTCACTCAGTGGTTGGCTGATCGGTTCCATCCTGTGCAACACCAGGGCTGCAGACTTGCCGAAATTCTATTTCAACCGCTCGGCACGCATCTGGATTCCGTATTTTGTTGCACTGACCCTATTGCTCGGCTTGGGTGCATGGCGCGACCAGCCCAATCTGAAGTGGTTTGAATTCGCCTTCTACAAGACAACATTTGTCTACAATATTTTCGGCACGCCACAGCTTGCCGAATTCTCCGCGCAGATGCCTTTGAAAGGCACCGGTAATCATTTCTGGAGCATCAACGCCGAAGAACAGTTCTACCTGCTCTCACCCTTGTTGCTGGTGCTTTTCGCGCGATTCGGTGGACGCAGCATCCTGGCATGGCTGCTGATCTCCGCAATCGCGTGGCAATACGACGTATACACCAGCATCATCTTCGGTGTTCTGGCTTCGGTTGTTCGCAGCCACCATCCGAAAGTTTTTGATCTGAAACTGGTACGCGCTGCAGGCTGCGTGACCGCCATCGTCGCGGCGCTCGGCATCTATGTCGGGTACGATTACTTCTCGCTAGTCCCGTTTCTGGCCATCGGCGTGGTCATTGCATGCGCGATGAAAGGCCAAAAAAACAGGATAGGAACTTTCCTCGGAGGAATCTCCTACCCGCTTTACCTGAATAATTGGGTAGGATTTTTTGCCACCAATTTCATCCTGTCAAAATTCGGGCTAAAAGAAACCGTGCTCAGCACCTTGCTTGGCATCATCGCCAGTTACGCGGTCGCCGCGGCTCATTACCTCTACATCGACAAACGGGTAAGCGGACTTCGTGGATCCGTTTACACGGAGAAACTGGGTCGCGCCGCGATGCTGACTGGGTACATGCTGGTTGTAGCAGGCATCGCCGGGCATTACATCTTCTTCTCCCGCGCATGATCCACAAAACCCAGTCAACTGGCTGCCGAATCCAGAACGACCCGGTCTGACACGGAAAAATCCACTCCCACCTCTGAAAAACACGGCCTCCGCCGCCATGAGTTGGCTCAGGCTGATCGTGTCCACGATGAATTTCGCGCGCAGCCGTCTGACGTGGAACCTGCAAGATGAGTCTTAGTGCGCCCTGGGGCATCACATACAATCCCCGGGGAGCAACAGGTGTCAGCCTTGGAAGGAGACCACATCGATGCGCATTGGAGTGCTTGAGGACGACCTGGCCCAGCAGGAGATGTACAAGCTGTGGTTCAGCACTGCCCGTCACAGCTGCGTCTGCTATGGCACTGCCGAAGCGTTTGAAGCGGCCCTGGGCAAGGAGGCCTTCGAGCTGCTGATCATCGACTGGACACTGCCCGACAGCACGGGCGAGATCGTGCTCAAGCGGGTGCGTGAACGGCTGGGATGGAACATTCCGGTGATTTTTATCACTGCCCGCGAGTCGGAAATCGACATCGTGAACGCGCTGCGCGCGGGCGCGGACGACTACCTGGTCAAGCCCCCCAAGTACCTGGAGCTGCTGGCCCGCATCGAGTCCTTGTCGCGTCGGGTCAGACCGCCGGTCGTGCAGCAGATCGGCAGGTACGAGATCAACCCGGCCTCGCACCAGATCCGTTTCCGGGGCGCGGAAGTGGATCTCACGCACAAGGAGTTCGAGCTCGCCTGCTACATGCTCCAGAACCCTGGCAAGCTGTTGTCCCGGGCCCACCTGCTAGAAAAGCTCTGGGGCCTGAACGCCAATGTCGATACCCGAACCATCGACACCCATGTCAGCCGCATCCGCCGCAAACTGCACATCATGCCCGCCAACGGCTGGGAAATCATCCCGGTCTACGGTTTCGGTTACCGGATCGAAAAGATCGAAATCCCCGAGACTTGAGCGCCAAGTGTCTGGCGCGCGCCGGTTCACGGATATCGCTGGAATGACCCTTCATGCCGGTTTCATGGTGAGTTTATACAGGGCATTCCTCAGGATGGGCTCTGCATAACTGGCAACAAGATATGCCGCAGCAATGATGATCATCAACCCAGGAATCGGTGTCAACATTCCAGCATCATTAAAGTAACGATGTATTTTTATTGACATCGACACCATTGCATTTTCATGCATCAAATACAATGGATAACTTACAAAACCAAAATACTGAAAGAGCTTGGACTGGAAAATAGAAATTGCTCGCCGACTAAAAACCCCAGCACAGAAAATAAGATATATGAATACGCAAGCCAAAATCACATCAAGATGCCCGCCGCCGAGCAATATCATAGAAGGCAGAACAGCAACAATAGACATGGCCGCATGCACGGATCGCTTTTCAGCATAGGATTTGTACAGAAACGCACCAGCACAAAACCATCCGAAATGATCCAATGAAAGCGCGCTGATCAATGCATCTACATAGTGAATTTGCCCAATAAAGTCAAAATTCAACATTGTTGAATATAAAAATCTCAGAAGAAACAAGATCAAAAGTGCGTATATCGCCTTGCTTCTACTCACGAAGTGCATCGCACCAAAAACAAAATAAAATTTGACCTCGACAAACAGAGACCAAAAGGCCGCCTCGATAGGATCGATATTTCCAAATAATTTATACAAAAGACCTGGCCCAACAAACAAAAGTCCAGGCAAGGTATCCAGCAATTTCGGCATACCCGCGGGTCTTTCAGACAAGATGCCAGAAGTGCAGTAAATCAGAATGGTGGCAACCAACATTGCCGGGAAAAGTCTTAGCCACCTTTTGTGTATGAACTCAGAAAATGTCCCACATCTCTCAAGAGTCATGTATATGACAAATCCTGAGATCAGGAAAAAAAGCTCGACGCCGAGATATCCGTACTTGAAAAGCGGAAATTCTCTATGCACCGTAGCCCAAGGCATGTAATCAATCCAACGCGCATACGTATGAAACAGCAAAACCAGTAAAATTGCCAATCCACGCAAACCGTCGATACTTGATATTCTTGCCGTGTGACTTTTCATTATCTATACCAAAAATAAACTCATTAACCCAACAGAACTTAAATTCTATTTAATACCAATATCAGCACACCGCGCGACTTCAAAGTCTGGCCATAGCACCGCCAGTTGGTCGTCTTGTACGTGGTGGGCTCTGGCCTGACTCTATCGCTGATCGGACAAGCTTACGGCGATTCGCCAGCGACTTCGCCTGGCGTTTTGAATTCTTCAACCAAACCATCGGCCGTCGAACTTGCGGGCTGGGGACGACGCAGCTTGATCACGGCGGGCACCCCCACCGCCAGCGCACCCGCTGGCACGTCGGTCAGCACCACGGCATTGGCGCCGATCACGGCGTCATCCCCGACATGGATGGGGCCGAGCAATTTGGCGCCAGCGCCGATGTCGACCCGGTTGCCGATGACGGGCGCACCGCGCAAGCCGGTATTGCGCAGGCCGATGGTCACGCCCTGACGGATCACCACGTCGTCACCGATGACGGTGTCGCCACTGATGATGATGCCGCCGAAATGCTCGATCAGCAGCCGGCGCCCGACCCGGGTCTCACAGTGCAGCTCGATGCCGGTCATGATCTGGACCAGCGTGCGCAGCACACGGTAGACGAAGGAAAACAGCTTGCGCAACAGCGCCAGCCGCAGGCGGTAGCGCCACTGACCGAGGCGGAACACGCACATCACCCAGAAACCCTGGCGCGAAATGTCGCGGCCGTAGGTCTGCCAGTCCTCACGCAGATTCTCGAACATTTGCCTTGCCCTTTCAGCTCACCAGGGCCGGGGCGGGCTGGTGCGGCCACCATCGGTCTCGCGCCAGGCCTCACGCATCAGCGCCACAATGCGCTCTGACTCCTCGGCCTTGCGCTGCAGCCCCTGGCGGCGCGCACGCCAGGCGCGCAGACCGTGCCAGTTGGACTCCAGCGCAGCCACGCCACGTGCCACCAGGGCGCCATGATGCTTGCGGTAGTAGAGCAGCTGGCTGCGCATGCGCCACAGGGTGAGCTGCGAGCCGGAGGAGGAGAAATCGTGGCTCTCCAGCGTCTTGGACGATTCGCCCCCCGTGTGCCGGATCACCACGTCGGGCCAGTACAGGATCTTCCAGCCCTGGGCATGGAAGCGCCGGCACAGATCCACTTCCTCGCAATAGAGGAAAAAGCGCTCATCGAACGGACCGACCTGATCCAGCGCCTCGCGGCGCATCAGGGCGAAAGCGCCCGGCACCCAGTCCACGGCGGTGGCCTGGCCGGAATCGTCCCAGGTGCGGTCGAAGCGGCCGAAGAAACGCGATTTCGGGTATTTGGCCGCCAGGCCGGACAGCACCAGCACCTCGTTGAGCAGGGATGGGAACAGCCTGGCCGACGGCTCGCGTTGACCGTCCTTGCCCAGCAGCAGGCCGCCGCCCATGCCGATGGCAGGGTCGGCTTCCATGTGGGCCAGGGCGCGCTGCAGGGCCTCGGGTTCGAGCAGGGCATCCGGGTTGAGCAACAGCACATAGTCGCCCCTGGCCTGCAGGAAAGCCTGGTTGTTGGCCGCCGCAAAGCCCAGGTTGATGCCACTGCGGATCAGGCAGATGTCAGGAAACTCCTGCGCCACCATGTCGGCCGAGGCGTCGCGCGAGGCGTTGTCGACCACGATCACCTGCAGGCGCAAGCCCTCGGTCACGCTGAACAGGCGCTGCAGGCAGGCGCGCAGTATGTCGCGCGTGTTGAACGAAACGACAATGACGCTGATGAGGGACTGATGGCTTGACATGGTCATTTGCGGGGGGTATCGCGATGGGTACGTTCCCACTCGGCGGAAGCTTGCGAGGTCTTGACGGTGGAGCGCAGCATGCGAAGCTTCCACCACAGGTATTCGGGCACGGCCCAGAGCGCCAGCCAGAGGCGTCTGGCGCCGAGACCGCCGACCCCTGCGGCCACCAGCACATGCAGCGCCAGCAGTGCGAGTCCGGCCAGACCCAGGCCACGCGCCCAGTCCAGCGGAATCAACAGCAAGGCCAGCAACAGCACGGTGTGATAGGCCAGCGGCAACAGCAGCAGGTCGAGCAGAGGCTCGAAGAAGCGCCACTGGCCGCTCAGACCGCGACGCAGCAGACTGGCAGCATGATCGCGCAGCATGCGCAGGCGGCCGCCTTCCCAGCGCGCCCGCTGCGTGGCCTGGCCGCTACCGGCCAGCGGCATGTCGCCGCGCACCGTGGTCTCATCGGCGAAATGCACGCGCAAGTCCTGCTCGATCAGGCGCAGGTGGTATTCGAGATCCTCCACCACCGAGGTGGCCCGGTAAGGCACCTGCTGCAAGACCCGGGCTGTCAGAACAAAGCCGTTGCCCAGAATGCCGGCCGACCAGCCCAGCGCATGGCGCCCGCGCGGACGCAAGGCATTGAAGGCGCACAGGGCCAGTTCGGCCAGCCGGGTGCGCGGCGATTGCTCGGCATTGAGCACGGTGTAGCGGGTCTGCACCGCCAGTGCGCCAGCGCCCAGGTGGCGTCGCAACACGGCCAGCAGATTGGGCTCGGCCAGGGTGTCGGCATCGATCACTACATAGGCCACGAAGCCTTCCCCGGCCAGCTGACCGAAGGCGTGATCGAGCGCGTAGCCCTTGCCGCGCTGCTCCAGGTTGTGGCGCTCCAGCACCCGGGCGCCGTGCGTGCGGGCAATGGCAGCGGTGTCGTCGCTGCAGTTGTCCGCCACGACGCAAACCGTGGTGGCACCATCGGCCCGGGCGATGGCGACCAGGTTGTCGATGGTGCGGGCAATGCCGGCCGCCTCGTTGTGCGCTGGCACCACGATGGCGATCGGGCCGGCCAGGGGGCGCTGATCGGCGGCCGGCACCACACGGCGCAGGCCAGCCAGGGTCAGGGCGGCCAGATAGAGCGTACCCGGCAGCGTGGCCAGCACCAGCACCAGCGCCAGCAGGCTCCACAGAACCTGGACGATGGAGTCCAACGACATCAGCATGTCTTGCCCCCAAGTCGAGCCGCAAAAACAGCCCCCAGCCTGGCCACGTTGTGCGGCAGGTTATAGGCTTGCGCCACGCGACGGCGGCCGGCCTCGCCGAGTTCACGACGCAGATGGGCATCCGCTTTCAGCGCGACCAGGCTATCGGCGAGTTCCTGCACGTCGGACGGCGTGACCAGCAGGCCGTCGATGCCGTCGCGGATCAGCTCGGGAATACCCGTGATGCGCGTCGTGACGCAGGGCACGCCACTGGCCATGGCCTCCATCAGCACCACCGGCACGCCTTCGGCAAAGCTGGGCAGCGCGAACGCGTCGCTGTCGCGGTACCAGGCCCGCACCTGATCCATGTTCTGTGCGCCGGTGAAAGTCACCAGGTCCTGGATGCCGAGCGCCTTGGCACTGGCGTGCAGCGAGGCCTCGTCGGGCCCGGTGCCCACGATCACCAGCCGCAGGCTATGCCCCTGCTCGCGCAGCCTGGCACAGGCTTCGAGCAGCACATGCTGGCCCTTGGCTGGCGTGAGCCGTCCCACGCACAGCACGGTGAACGGCCGGTCCGAGGCGACGGCCGGTTGCGGGTTGTAGCGCTCGACGTCCACCCCCAGCGGACAGACCTCGAACTTGCTCCAGGCGCTGGCGGGCGAGAACTTCATCACCTGGCTGCGCGCGAAGCGGCTGATGCAGACCAGGAAATCGGCGGCGGCGATCTTGTCGACCAGCCGCTGGCCCGGCACATCGTAGAACTCGTCCGGGCCGTGAATGGACAGCGACAGCGTCATCGGCACCATCTGCTTGAGAATCAGCGCGATGTTGGCGGCCGCGCTGGCGAAGTGCACATGCAGATGGCGCAGGCCTTGCGGTTCCATCCAGCGCGCCAGCATCAGGGCCTCGGTGAAATAGAACAGGCCGAACAGGCCGCGCTTGAGGTCCCAGCCGCCAAAGGTCAAGCCGGCCTTGAGGCCGCGCCAGTAGGCGCGCGGATGACGCCAACCCCACAGATGGCCCTGCAGCGCACCGCGCAGGCCGTGCCGCTTGAGGTAGTAGGTCGAGCCGGTTTCCTCGACCTCGTCGGGCGTCATGTCGGCCTGCGCGCGGTCGGGCGAATTGACCGACGCACAACGGATGTCGAATCCGGCCTCACGCAGCTGGCGCACCTCGCGCAGGATGAAGGTGTGCGAAACCGCCGGGTAGCGGCTGATGAGATAGGCCATGCGCACCGTTTTCACAGCCGAAGTCATGCCGATTTCCCTTCGTTCAAAATGTTCTGATACAACTGGCCCGCCTCGTCCACCTTGGCCGCCCAACTGTAACGGGCTTGCACCTTGCGGCGGCCGGCCAGACCCCGTTCGGCCCAGTCAGCCGGACGGCGGACGACCTGCTGCAACAAGGCGGCAATGTCAGCCGTCACCTGCTGCGGCCCGGTGGGCTCGATCAGGGCTCCGACGCTGTCATCGACCAGTTCGGCCGGACCGCCAAAACGGATGGCGATCACCGGTCGGGCCGAGGCCATGGCCTCCAGCAGCACCGCGCCACCCGACTCGCGCACCGAGGGCAGACAGAAAACGTGACAGCGCCGCATGTGAGCCGCGACTTCGGACAGCGGCTGGTTGCCGACGAAATCCACCAGCCCGCTCAGGCCCTGGGTCTGTGCGTGATGCTCCCACTCGGCGCGCAAGGGTCCGTCACCCACCACCGTGAGCCGGATCGCCTGTCCCGCCGCGCGAACCTGTCGCACCGCATCGATCAGCAGGGTCAGCGCCTTGGCCGGGATCAGCCGACCGACGAACAGCACTTCGAGTGGCTGCTGCGGCCCTGGCGCGGCCGGCCAGGGGCTAGGCTCGAAGCGTTCCAGCTCCACCCCGTTCTCCAGCATGAACTGGCAGCGCTGGCGATGGCGCGGTGGCACGCCAGCGAGCGTGGCCTGCGTGGCCACCAGCATGCGGGTGGCTCGGCGCGAGGAGCCGATCAGGCCATCGAACCAGCGACCGAACTCGCGCAGGTTGACCACCCAGGTCGATTCCTGCCGCATGATGGCAGCAAAGCCCGGCGGGTCCTTGAGGCCGCTGTTGAGCGGACCGATCACGGTCGGAATGCCAAGACGGCCGAGCCAGGTCGGCGCCGCCAGGGTCACCGGCGTCACGCGGTGCAGCACATCCCAGTGCTCACCCTGCTTTTGCCGCCGGCGCAGCAGACGCCACGCCGCCCAGTCGAAGACGAAATAGTCGAGCGAACTGACGAGAAAGACGCTGTGCTCGCTCTTGGGAAACAGGCGCTTGGCAAAGCGGTACAGCGGGCCGGCGAACCACTCGGTGTCGACGTAGACCACCTCGCTGCCGTTGATTGGAGCCCGCGCCGCCTCCAGGGCCTGGCGGTTGCGCACATGCGTGACCAGCGTGACGCGATAGCGTTGCGCCAGGCGGCTGTACCATTCCCAGCCGATCTGCGACACCGATCCCATGCCGGGACCGCACTGGTAGGCCACCAGCAACAGACGCTGCACGCTCATGCTTGCTCTCCCGCTGCAGCCGAGCGCGACGGCAGCGGACGCGCCGGCACGCCGACCACGGTCTGCCCGGCCGCGACCGAACGGGTCACCACCGCATTGGCGCCGACCACTGCGCCATCGCCAATCTCGACCCCGGCCAGCACCACGGCGCCACGGCCGATCCAGACGTTGCGGCCGATGCGGATCGGCCGCGCCTCGTGCCCGGAATGGCGCAAGTTCATGCCCTCGCCGTGGCGGTGGTTGGCGTCGCGCAGGCTGGCGTATTCACCGATCATGCTGCCGTCACCGATGCTGACCTGGTCAAACGCGACCACATGCGCACCGCGCGACATCACCACCCCATGCCCGATGTCGATGCGACCGGCCTCTTGCGTCTCCAGATAAAGCCCAGGATAGAGGTAGAGCTCCCGGCCCAGGCCGATCCGGCGCGTGCCGTGCAGCTCGGGCATGCCCAGCACGACCACGGAAGGTTCGACCCCCGGCAAGGCTGCGCGCAGGCGCGCGTAAGCCCATAGCCGGCGCCAGGCGGCCAGCGGCCCGTCCACGAGACTTGCCAGCGGCCACAAGACCAGGCCCAGCAGAGGTTTGAAAGCCAGCGGTGATGCCATTCGGTTCGATCCATCCAACAAAGAGTACTGGTGCTATTACAGCCCAAGGCCGGCAGCAATCTGCGTCTCAATTGACAAATATTGCTGAAATAAAACAGCCAGCTCAGCGGCCGGAGGGCGTCTTGTACTCGATCAACTGCCGGCGCCGGCCCCGGCGGGCATCCCGCTGCTGCGCCAGCTGGCCAAACAGGATCGGAATCTGCTGCAAATGGCTGTGAAGCGCGTACAGCCAGCAAGTGGCGCGGTCGGACGATTTCCAGGCGCAGCGGCGGGCGGTGCGTGCGAGCAACGACAGCACCATCAGCATTCCGAATGCGGTCAGGCCCAGGGCCGACAGCGCTGGCAACAGCGCCCAGATGAGGAGCAGCAGCAACGGAGCCGCCAGCAACACCCCGCCATGCACCAGATTGCGCCGCGACTCGCGCAGCCACAGCGGGTCCTGGCTGTGCCGGAAGCGGGCCGAGACCTCGGCATAGGCATGTCCGGCACGAAACGCCCGGCGCCAGTAAGCCGCCCAGGTCGTGAGCGCCAGGTCATGCAAGGTCATGGGCACATCGAGGTGGACGATGCGGTGTCCTGCCGCACGGATGCGACGGCACATCTCGGGCTCCTCGCCGGCGATGAGCTGCTCGTCGAAACCCT
Source organism: Chitinophaga pinensis (assembly GCA_943326015.2). Taxonomy (GTDB): domain Bacteria; phylum Pseudomonadota; class Gammaproteobacteria; order Burkholderiales; family Burkholderiaceae_C; genus Malikia. Next base: position 38,226 of record CALPRQ020000014.1, read on the forward strand.
GCACCTGTTGCAGCACGGCACGCCGCATCAGGGCATCGCCACCGCAGAATTCGGTGTCTCCTGCGGGATAGACCCAGTCGAGGTCCAGCACCCGGACATACCAGGACTGCTCCGGGTGCGACTCGCGCCTGTGACCCCAGACGATCGCCACACCGGACTGCTCCATGGTCGCCAGCGCCTGGCACACGAAGTCCGGCTGCAGTTCGGTGTCGCCGTCCAGGAACAGGACAAATTCACCCTGTGCGGCTTGCCAGCCGGCATTGCGGCCCAGCGCGGCCGATGGCCGCAGCGGCTGCACCTGCAGCACCTGCACCCCGCGAGCGGCGGCACGCTGCGGGCTGCCATCGCTGGAATTGGAGTCGACGTAGATCACCTCCAGCCGGCAGCGACTCCGGTCGCAACGCTCGATCGCATCGAGGCAACGCATCAGCCGCTCGCCTTCGTTGCGCCCGATCACCACCACGGACACCAGCGGCAGAGGTGATACGGTGTCGGCGGAAAAAACAGGAATCATCGCAACGGCCTTCGATCAATAGCGCAACAGTCCGGTTGGAGCGCCTGCCAGCCCTTGCCTTGTGTCAATACTGGAAGAGTTCACCAACACTCAGGGGGGCCTGCAAGCCCAGATAGCCCGGCACTGCCTGCTGCAATGCAGCAGCGAAGTTCGCATGGATGGCGTAGGCCCGGACACTGTCGCGGTCGAGGCTGGAAATACGCACCAGAACGCCGTCCGGAATCTCACCCAGCAGGCCGTAGCGCAACTGTACCAGCTTGCGTCCCAGTCCCGGCAGGGTGGTATGCCGGCCTACCGTCATCCAGTAGGTGATCGGCTCGACCCGGCCGTTCTGCACGGCAACCAGCCGCCGCACATCCAGGGACTGACCGGACAGCGGCAGCACGGACTGTTGCACTTCCAGCAGGGAAAAGCCCTGCGCCACGTAACAGTATTCGGGACGGTGCGCCTGCAACTCGATGCCCAGCTGCTGTCCGCCGTAGGCAATCGACAGCATGATGCGATCGCCCTGCTGATTGACGTAGGTACGCGACAGGGTCTGGCTGTAGAGACGCTGCACGTTGGCCTGCAGATCGGCCGCCACCAGCAGCGTGTCGGCGCCCTGATCGTGGGTCCACTCCCCCATCTGCAGCGGTACCAGTTGTTCCAGCGACGGCATCGGTTCACGCTCGGCCATCATCTGGCGGGGCTTGAGCCCCTGTGCCGCGACGGCGGTCAGCAGCAGCAAGGTGGCGAGCATCAGGCTGGCACGCCAGCGGGTAGCGTCGCCGGATTCATGCCGGTCTTCCTGCCGTCTGGCCTGCTGGCCAGCCAAGGCCGCCGGACGCCTGGCAGCGGCTGCCTCATGGCCCAGCCAGCGAAACAGCAGTCCATCGGCCAGGACCAGCAAGCCGAAGGCCGACATGTACAGCACCAGGCCAGCCACATCGTGCCAGAAGGCCTGCCCGACGGCATCGCCCCAGTAATAGGTCACCAGCAGCAGCACCACCACCCTGATGCCGTTGGCCAGCAAGGACACCGGCACCAGAAGCGCTACCAGCAAAGCACGGTGCCAGCGCGGCCTTGGCCCGGTCAGGTGCAGGTACAACAGGCCCAGCGCGGTCAGGAAAACCAGTGAATGCAGGCCGGTGCAGGCATCGGCCACCAGCAGACGGTAGGGCCCCAGCGCCAGCACCACGCCGCTGCGGGCCACCGGGTAGCCCAGGGCATAGAGCAGCTCTTCGGTCCCGATGGAAATCCAGACCTTGAGCGGACTGGTCAGGCGGTCGATCACCCAGCTCGGATAGGGCAAGGCCAGCAGCATGAAGCCGATCGGGAAACGCAGGCGCGCCAAGGCCCATCGCCCGCCCAGACCCAGCACCACGGCCGCCAGCAGAAAGATGCAGGCCAGCAGCGTCAGCAACTCGACCTGCTGCGAGCGCCCTACCGCATACAGCGGCGCCCCCACCGCCCACCACAGCAGCGCAGCGCCCGGACTCGCGCTGAGCTGACTGCGGTCCAGCTGGTAGACCCGGAACACCAGCAACAGCAAGGCCAGCGCCAGCAACCAGGGCGCGTAGGCGTTGTCGCTGAAAGTCCATTGGCGCTGCGCCAGGTCGATGGACGCCAGCCCGAACAGGAGCAGCCAGGCCAGCACCGGCAACCATCCCGCCCAAACCGCACGGCGCAGTGCGGCAACCGGCGCCGCCAGCCGGCCAGAACTCATGGCTTCCCAGCCTTGCGCTCGATCTTGGCCTGCGCCCGCAACTCAGTCAGCGCCTTGCTCAAACGCTCGGAATCCTGCTGTATCTTCAAGTGTTGTCGGATCAGGGGAGCGGCAGCAGCCCATGACATGGGCACGTTTTCAGCCGATTGCATCTGGTAGACCACCAGCGCGCGCGGCAGCTTGAACGAGATCACCTGTCCCGGCCCGACCTGGTGCAGGCGATCGACCACCTCGATCGGCAGCTGCTCGGCCGGACGCATCACCACCTGGTCCGTGAACGCTCCCGGCTGTTGCCGCAACCAGGCCAGCAGCACCGGCAGCTCCTGCTTCTGCTCCAGCCGCTGCTGCAACTCCGGCAATGCCGGGGCGTCATTGGGCAGAGCAATCTCGCGCAGACGAAACACCTTGCGCTCGCTGAACAGACCCGGATGGTCGCGGTAGTACTGGGCCACCTCGTTATCCGTGGGACCGGCTACGGCGGCCGACAATTCCGTGGCGTAGGCGGCAGCCAGAATGTCGCGCCTGGCTTCTTCCAGCCGGATCATCACTTCAGGTCGCCGATCCAGCTTTTTTTCCAGCGCCTGCTGCATCGCCAGCTGACGATCGATCAGCTTGTCGAGCAAGGCGGTCTGTTCCGCTGCAGACCGCGGACGGGCCTGACCCTGCTGCGTCAGCGCGAAGTTCAGCTGATGGACTGAAATCTCGTCACCGTTGACCCGAGCCAGCACCTGTCCATCTTCCATGCCAGGCTTGCTGCAGGCCGCCAGCAGTCCGATCAAGGACAGCAGTGCCAGCCAGCGCCAGACCCGCAGTCTCATGCAAAAGCACTCGAAGTGGAAAGGGATGCGGAGGCGCGGCGCCGGTGCCTGACACCGACAGCCAGCATGACCAGGCCGCTCAGCATCAAGGCGTAGTCACTCGGCTCGGGCACGGCCGACACAAAGGAGGTCAGGTCGCTGCCACCCGAGCCAGAACCGGAGGAAGTCCCCGTGCTGCCCGAACCGATTCCCGAAACCTGGGACGTCAACGAGGAACCGCTGGAAGTCAGCACGGTGGAGCCGCCGGTGTTGAAGCCGTAGGCGTTGCCATTGCCGTTCAGGATGCCCTGGCCGTTGACGCTGCCGTTGGCATTGCCTTGACCGGTGGCGTTGCCGTTGCCATTGCCGAGTCCGGTCACCGTGACAGCGGTGCCCGCATTCGTCGCCACAGACCCGGTACCGGTACCGGTGGTGGTAGTTGCGGCTGTGGTGGTAGTACCGGTGGTGGCTGTAGTGGCTGTAGTGGCTGTAGTGGCTGTGGTACCGGTGGTAGTCGCGCCGGTGTTGAAGCCGTAGGCGTTGCCATTGCCGTTCAGAATGCCCTGGCCGTTGACGCTGCCGTTGGCATTGCCCTGACCAGTGGCGTTGCCGTTGCCATTGCCGAGTCCGGTCACCGTGACAGCGCTGCCGGCATTGGTTCCTAAGGACCCGGCAAGCGAGGAACTACCAGTGAGGGTACTAGCGACATCCGTCTGTGAAGACGCGAACGTGGTCACGGTGGACACAGTGATCACGGTCCCGCCGGTCGCAGATGCAGAGCTGGAGCTGGAGTTGCCAGACCCAGAGTTGGAGCTAGAGTTGGAGCTAGAGTTGGAGCTAGAGCTAGAGCTAGAGCTAGAGCTAGAGTTGGAGTTGGAGTTGCCAGACCCAGAGTTGGAGCTAGAGTTGCCACCCGCGTTGCTTTTACTCGCCGAATTGGCATTTGCAGCCAAAGCAGAAGTCCCAGTCAACAAGCTCGCCAAGACCAAGAGCCAGAGCCCGACTTGGCGCGACAGGCCAGTAACAGCAGGTTTCATACATGCCTCCCAAGCAGGTTCGAAATACAGCCCAAGCACATGCGGAGCCGGGCGGTATTGTGCTGGCATATTTGCCATATGCACAGGCCGCCAGCCTCGTTGTAACGATTGTTCACAAGCCTGACACAAACGGCGGCTAAGCACCATTCAGCAAAAGAACTACCCGGCGACTGGGCGAAAAAAGCACCTAGGCATTGCTGCGCTAGGTGCTTTTCATCTTGGAGGCGCGGGCCGGAGTCGAACCGACCTACACGGATTTGCAATCCGGTGCATAACCGCTGTGCTACCGCGCCTTGTTTTTTGCTTCAGCCTTGTGAGCGGCTGGAGAAATGAAAGCTGGCACGCTTTCATTTTCAATATGGAGCGGGATAAGAGACTCGAACTCTCGACCTATACCTTGGCAAGGTATCGCTCTACCAACTGAGCTAATCCCGCATTTTCAGCGTTAGCCGGCGTTGCCACCTGCGTTGTCTGAAGCCGTTATTCTATGGCATTTTTCAGCGCTTTTCACTCCGGCTGAAAATTTCCGGAAAAATTTCACGCCTTCTTCACGCGCGGTGTCTTGGCTGCCTTGCGAGCGGGCTTCTCGCTCGAAGCGGCCTCGACGACCTGAACCGGGGCCACTGGCACAGCCAGGGCGGCGATGGCATCCAGACCGATCGGCGACGGGGTACGCTCGAGCGCGATCTCCAGCACCCGGTCGATCCAGCGCACCGGCACGATCTCCAGGCCCTGCTTGACGTTGTCGGGAATCTCGGCCAGGTCCTTGACGTTCTCCTCCGGGATCAGCACGGTCTTGATGCCGCCGCGCAGCGCGGCCAGCAGCTTTTCCTTCAGGCCGCCGATGGCGGTGACCTCGCCGCGCAGCGTGATCTCGCCGGTCATGGCGACGTCGGCGCGCACCGGAATGCCGGTCATGGCCGAGACCATGGCGGTCGTCATCGCGGCGCCCGCGCTCGGGCCGTCCTTGGGGGTGGCGCCGTCGGGCACGTGGATGTGGATGTCCTTCTTCTCGAAGGCTTCGTCGGTGATGCCCAGCGCGTGCGAGCGGCTGCGCACGACGGTACGAGCCGCCTCGACCGATTCCTTCATGACGTCGCCGAGCTGGCCGGTGCGGATCACGTTGCCCTTGCCCGGCATCAGCGCGGCCTCGATCGTCAGCAGGTCGCCGCCGACCTCGGTCCAGGCCAGACCGACGACCTGGCCGATCTGGTTCAGCTGCTCGGCGCGGCCATAGCTGTACTTGCGCACGCCCAGGAACTCGTCGAGGTTGGCGGAGTTGACGAGCACGGTCGGCTGGTACTTCCTGAGCAGCAGGCCCTTGACCACCTTGCGGCAGATCTTGGACAGCTCGCGTTCGAGCGAGCGCACGCCCGCCTCGCGGGTGTAGTAGCGCACGATGTCGCGCACCGCGTCCTCGGCCACTTCGAGCTCGCCGGCCTGGATGCCGTTGTTCTCGAACTGCTTGGGCAGCAGGTACTTGAGCGCGATGTTGGTCTTCTCGTCCTCGGTGTAACCCGACAGGCGGATCACTTCCATCCGGTCGAGCAGCGCCGACGGGATGTTCATCGAGTTCGAGGTGGCAACGAACATCACGTCCGACAGATCGAAATCGACCTCGACATAGTGGTCGGCAAAGGCGTGGTTCTGCTCCGGGTCGAGCACTTCGAGCAGCGCCGAGGACGGGTCGCCGCGGAAGTCCATGCCGAGCTTGTCGATCTCGTCGAGCAGGAACAGCGGGTTGCGCGCGCCGACCTTGTTCAGGCTCTGCAGCACCTTGCCCGGCATGGCGCCGATGTAGGTGCGGCGGTGGCCGCGGATCTCGGCCTCGTCGCGCATGCCGCCCAGCGCCATGCGGGTGTACTTGCGCCCGGTCGCCTTGGCGATCGACTGGCCGAGCGAGGTCTTGCCCACGCCCGGCGGGCCGACCAGGCACAGGATCGGTGCCTTGACCTTGTCGACGCGCTGCTGCACCGCGAGGTATTCGAGGATGCGGTCCTTGACCCGGTCGAGGCCGTAATGGTCCTCGTTGAGCACCTGCTCGGCATAGGCCAGGTCATGCTTGATCTTGGTCTTCTTGCTCCAGGGCAGGCCGACCAGGGTCTCGATGTAGTTGCGCACCACGCTGGCCTCGGCCGACATGGGAGACATCAGCTTGAGCTTCTTGAGTTCGCCCTCGGCCTTCTTGCGCGCGTCGGCCGGCATCTTGGCCAGGCGGATCTTCTTTTCGAGCTGCTCGAGGTCGGCGCCCTCCTCGCCCTCGCCGAGCTCCTTCTGGATCGCCTTGACCTGCTCGTTGAGGTAGAAGTCGCGCTGGCTCTTTTCCATCTGGCGCTTGACGCGGCCGCGGATGCGCTTGTCGACGTTGAGGATCTCGACCTCGCGTTCGAGCTGGCTGAACAGGTTTTCCAGCCGCGGCGCGATCCGGTCGAGGCCGAGCACGGCCTGCTTGGCTTCGAGCTTGAACGGCAGGTGCGCCGAGACGGTGTCGGCCAGGCGGCCGGCGTCCTCGATGTTGGCGATCGAGGCCAGCACCTCGGAGGGGATCTTCTTGTTGAGCTTGACGTACTGGTCGAACTGCTGCATCAGCGCGCGGCGCAGCGCCTCGATCTCGTTGGCGGTGCTGCCAGCGGACTCGTCCTGCGCCAACAGGGGCTGGACCTGAGCGGCGAAATGGCTCTCGCCCTCTTCCACGCCCAGCACCCTGGCGCGCTGCAGGCCTTCGACCAGCACCTTGACGGTGCCGTCGGGCAGCTTGAGCATCTGCAGGATGGTCGCCACGCAGCCCATCTCGAACAGGTCATCCGGGGTCGGCTCGTCCTTGGCGGCGGTCTTCTGCGCCACCAGCATGATGCGGCGCTCGTGCTCCATCGCGGTTTCCAGCGCCTTGATGCTCTTGGGCCGACCCACGAACAGCGGGATCACCATGTGGGGAAATACGACCACGTCGCGCAGCGGCAGAAGCGGCAGTGCGACGGGCTGGCTGGGCAGAGGGGTGTGTCCGGACATGCTTTACCTAAATATCTTTCCGCTCAAATGGGGCCGGCGGCAGCGACTTCAAGCCGCGGCCGCCGGCAATCGAGCTGTTGCGAGTCTCAGGCCTGCTTGGCCTCTTCGCGCAGGACCAGCAGCGGGGCCTTGCCCTCATCGACGGTGGCGGGCTCGACCACCACCTTCTGCACGTTGTCCAGGCTGGGCAGTTCGAACATGGTGTCCATCAGCACCTGCTCGAGGATGGAGCGCAGACCGCGCGCACCGGTCTTGCGCTTGATCGCCTTGCGCGCGATCGCATGCAGCGCTTCGGGGCACACCTCGAGCTCGACGCCTTCCATCTGCAGCAGCTGGGTGAACTGCTTGACCACGGCGTTCTTGGGCTCGGTCAGGATGTCGACCAGCGCGTCCTCGCCGAGTTCGGCCAGTGCGGTCACGACCGGCAGGCGGCCCACCAGCTCGGGGATCAGGCCGAAGCGGACCAAGTCGTCGGGCTCGACCTCGGCGAACACGTCGGTCAGGCTGCGCTGCTGCTTGCTCTTGACGTTGGCGCCAAAACCGATGCCAGCGGCTTCGGTGCGCTGCTCGACGATCTTTTCGAGGCCGGCGAAGGCGCCACCGCAGATGAACAGGATGTTGGAGGTATCGACCTGCAGCATGTCCTGGTTCGGGTGCTTGCGGCCACCTTGCGGCGGCACCGAGGCAATGGTGCCCTCGACCAGCTTGAGCAGCGCCTGCTGCACGCCCTCGCCCGAGACGTCGCGCGTGATCGAGGCGTTCTCGGACTTGCGCGTGATCTTGTCGATCTCGTCGATGTAGACGATGCCCTGCTGCGCCTTCTCGACATCGTAGTTGCAGGTCTGCAGCAGCTTGGCGATGATGTTCTCGACGTCCTCGCCGACATAGCCGGCCTCGGTCAGCGTGGTGGCGTCGGCCATCACGAAGGGCACGTTGAGCATGCGCGCCATGGTCGCGGCCAGCAGCGTCTTGCCGGAGCCGGTCGGGCCGATCAGCAGGATGTTGCTCTTGGCCAGTTCGACGTCATCCTTGCGCGCCTTGGCCTTGTGGCGCAGGCGCTTGTAGTGGTTGTAGACCGCGACCGACAGCGACTTCTTGGCCGGCTCCTGGCCGATCACGTAGCCGTCGAGGTGCTGCTTGATCTCGACCGGGGTCGGCAGGCGGTCGCCGACCTCGGCAGGTGCCAGGCTGCCCTGCGGCAGCTCCTCGCGCACGATGTCGTTGCACAGGTCTATGCACTCGTCACAGATGAACACCGAGGGTCCGGCGATCAGTTTCTTGACCTCGTGCTGGCTCTTGCCGCAGAAGGAGCAGTAGAGGGTTTTTTCGCTGGAGGCGCCTTTGTTATCGGCCATGAGAAATGCCTTGCTCGAACTCGGTGGAATACTGGAAGCACCGATGATAAGTGAAGCCCGCGCACCGCTTCGACAGCGGACGGCGCGGGCTGTGCGGGAAGACCGGGATCAGGCGCCGCGCTTGTCGATCACGCGATCGATCAGGCCGTATTCGGCGGCTTCGGCCGCAGCCATGTAGTAGTCGCGTTCGGTGTCGCGCTCGATCTTGTCGAGCGGCTGGCCGGTGCGCTCGGCCAGGATCTTGTTGAGATCGGCGCGCAGGCGCAGGATCTCGCGCGCGTGGATCTCGATGTCGGTGGCCTGGCCCTGGGCGCCGCCCAGCGGCTGGTGGATCATGACGCGCGAGTTCGGCAGCGAGAAACGCTTGCCCTTGGCGCCGGCGGCGAGCAGGAAGGCGCCCATGCTGGCGGCCATGCCCATGCACAGCGTCGAGACGTCGGGCTTGATGAAGTTCATCGTGTCGAAGATCGACATGCCCGCGCTGACCGAGCCGCCCGGCGAGTTGATGTAGAAATGGATGTCCTTGTCCGGGTTCTCGCTCTCGAGGAACAGCATCTGCGCGACCACGAGGTTGGCCGACTGGTCATTGACCGGACCGACCAGGAACACGACGCGCTCCTTGAGCAGGCGCGAGTAGATGTCGTAGGCGCGCTCGCCACGGCCGGATTGCTCGATCACCATGGGCACCATGCCCAGGTTTTGTGCGTCCAATGCGCTCATGTGTGTTGTGCTCCAGAATACGTTGCAGGGCTTACTGTAACCAATGCCGAATGACCTGTTCAACAGATGGGGGCTGACGGGCAATAAAAAAGGGCGGAATCGCTTCCGCCCTCTGACTTGATCAAGGCACCAGCCGGCTGGCAGGCGCCGCAGGATCAGGCCTGACCCATCAGCTCTTCGAAGCCCACGGTCTTGTCGGTGACCTTGGCCTGGCCCAGCACGAAGTCGGCGACGTTGCTCTCGATCACGATGGCTTCGACTTCGGCCAGGCGGCGGTTGTCGCCCTTGTACCAGCGCACGACTTCTTCCGGACGCTCGTAGGAAGCAGCCATTTCCTCGATGTGCGCGTCCAGCTGCTCGGGCTTGGCGTGCAGGTTGTTGGCCTTGACCAGCTCGGCCACCACCAGACCCAGGCGCACGCGGCGCTCGGCCTGGTCCTTGAACAGTTCGGCCGGGATCGGGGCCTTGTCGGCGTCCTGGATGCCGCGCTGCTTGAGGTCGGCGCGGGCGCCTTCGACCAGACGCTCGACTTCCGCCTCGACGCTAGCCTTGGGCAGGTCGAGCTCGGCGTTGGCGATCAGGGCGTCCATCACGGCTGCCTTGTTGCGCGCCTGCAGGCGGAACTTGACTTCACGCTCGAGGTTCTTCTTGATGTCGGCGCGCAGGGCTTCGACGGTGCCGGCTTCGATGCCGAGCGACTTGACGAATTCCTGGTCGACTTGCGGCAGGGTCTGGAACTCGATCTTCTTGACCGTGACCAGGAAGTCGGCGGTCTTGCCAGCCACTTCCTGACCGTGGTAGTCAGCCGGGAAGTCGAGCGGGAAGGTCTTGGACTCGCCGGTCTTCATGCCACGCACGGCAGCGTCGAACTGTTCGAGCATCTGGCCTTCGCCGACCATGAACTGGAAGCCTTCGGACTTGCCGCCGTCGAACAGTTCGCCGTCGATCTTGCCTTCGAAGTCGATGGTGATGCGGTCGCTGGCTTCGGCCCAACCGGTTTCGTCGCGGGTGGTGAAGGTGCGGCGCTGCTTGCGCAGGATGTCCAGCGTGCGGTCGATGGCGGCGTCGTCGACTTCAGCGCTGAGCTTCTCGATTTCGGCGCTGCTCAGGTCGCCGATCTTGACTTCAGGGTAAACCTCGAACACGGCTTCGAAGGCCACGGTGCCTTCAGCGGCGCCGTCCTTTTCGCTGATGCGCGGAGCACCGGCGATGCGCAGCTGGGCTTCGGCGGCGGCAGCCTGGAAAGCCTGGCCGACCTTGTCATTCATGACTTCGTACTGGACCGAGTAGCCGTACTGCTTGGCGACGACGCTCAGCGGCACCTTGCCCGGACGGAAGCCGTCCATCTTGACCTGCTTGGCCATGCGCTTGAGGCGCGCATCGACTTCCTGTTGGATTTCAGCGACCGGCAGCTCGAGCGTGATCTTGCGCTCCAGCTTTTCCAGGGTCTCGACGTTCACTGCCATGATTTTCTCCTAGATGAGGAAGGCGCTGCAGCCTGGGGGCTGCGCGCGGTGTGTGCTTGCTTCGCGATCCGCCCGCAGGCGACCTCGCTCAGTTCAAAAACAGGCGGCCATCCCATGGATGGACCGGTCCGATTTGGGCAATCTTTGATTGTAGCCGAGCCCGTCCGACGCCCCGGCGCCCGGGCGGACTCGCAGTCCGGACGCCCGGACCGGACTCACATGCCGGCGTAGTTGGGACCGCCGCCGCCCTCGGGCGTGACCCAGACGATGTTCTGCGTCGGGTCCTTGATGTCGCAGGTCTTGCAGTGCACGCAGTTCTGCGCGTTGATCACCAGCTCATCCGATCCGTCCTTGTTCACGAACTCGTAGACACCGGCCGGGCAGTAGCGGCTCTCGGGACCCGCGTACTTCGCCAGGTTGACCTTGACCGGCACGCTGGCGTCCTTCAGGGTCAGGTGCGCCGGCTGGTTTTCCTCGTGGTTGGCGTTGCTGATGAACACGCTGCTGAGGCGGTCGAAGGTCAGCTTGCCGTCGGGCTTGGCATAGTCGATCTTCGGACTCTCGGCCGCGGGCTTGAGGAAGGTATGGTCGGCTTCGCTGCGGTGCAGGCTCCAGGGCGGGCGCTTCATGCCGAGCTTGGGCAGCAGCCAGTGCTCGATGCCGGTCATCAGCGCGCCCATGGTGTTGCCCTTCTTGAACCAGGCCTTGAAGTTGCGCGACTGGTCGAGCTCGGCGTGCAGCCAGCTCTGCTCGAAGGCTTGCGGGTAGGCGACGAGTTCGTCGCTCTGGCGCCCGGCCGTGACGGCTTCGAATGCGGCTTCGGCGCACAGCATGCCGCTCTTGATCGCGGCATGGCTGCCCTTGATGCGCGCGGCGTTCAGGTAGCCGGCGTCGCAGCCGACCAGCGCGCCGCCCGGGAACACCGTCTTGGGCAAGGAATGCAGGCCGCCGGCGGCGATGGCGCGCGCGCCGTAGCCGATGCGCTTGCCGCCTTCCAGGTGCGCGCGGATAGCAGGGTGGGTCTTCCAGCGCTGCATTTCCTCGAACGGGGACAGCCAGGGGTTCTGGTAATCCAGGCCCACGACGAAGCCCAGCGTGACCTTGTTGCCTTCGAGGTGGTACAGGAAGCCGCCGCCGTAGGTCTGGCCGTCCAGCGGCCAGCCGGCGGTGTGCACCACCAGGCCGGGCTTGGCCTGGTCAGCGGGGATCTCCCACAGCTCCTTGATGCCGATGCCATAGGTCTGCGGGTCCTTGCCCTCGTCGAGCTTGAACCTGGCGATCAGCTCCTTGCCCAGGTGGCCGCGCGCGCCTTCGGCGAACACGGTGTACTTGGCGTGCAGTTCCATGCCGATCTGGAAGGCATCGGTCGGCTCGCCGTCCTTGCCCAGGCCCTGATGGCCGGTGGCCACGCCCTTGACCGAACCGTCCTCGTGGTACAGCACTTCGGAGGCGGCAAAGCCCGGGAAGATCTCCACCCCCAGGCCTTCGGCCTGCTCGCCCAGCCACTTGGTCACGGCACCCAGGCTGATGACGTAGTTGCCGTGGTTGTGGAAGCAGTCAGGCACCAGCCAGTCGGGGGTCTTCTTGACGCCGCTCTCGGACAGGAACAGCACCTCGTCGCCGGTGACCGGTTGTTTCAGCGGGGCGCCCTGCGCCTGCCAGTCGGGCAGCAGCTCGGTGATCGCCCGCGGGTCCATCACGGCGCCCGACAGGATATGCGCGCCGGGCTCGGAGCCTTTTTCGAGCACGCAGACATTGACCTCGCTGCCCTTTTTGGCGGCGAGCTGCTTGAGGCGGATCGCGGCGGCCAGCCCCGCCGGGCCGGCACCCACGATCACCACATCGTATTCCATCGCCTCGCGCGGGCCAAACTGCTCCAGCAGGGAAGTGGGGGTTTTCATCAGGACATCCTCTGATTGTTGGAAATTTTTCCCCAATTATCCGGCAAGGCAGGACCCTGGCGTGAGCCACCCGGAAAGACGACCGCAGGGCCTGGTCAGTCTGCCAGACCCAGCACGGCACAGACCGCATGCAGATCGGCTACATCCAGGTGCGGACGCTGCGGCTCATGGACCCAATCCTGCCGCTCGCGGTTGACCCAGACCGCCTGCATGCCGGCGTCGAGCGCGCCCAGCACATCGAGCAAGGCGTCATCGCCGATGTGCAGCACCTCGTGCTGTGCCACGCCGGCGGTTTCGGCGGCGAGCCTGAAGATGCGTGGATCGGGCTTGGCGACACCGGCCTCGCGCGCGCTGACCTGGGCCTTGAAATGCGCGCCCAGACCGACCCGGTGCAGGTCGGCATTGCCATTGGAGAGCGAGACCAGCGGGTAGCGCGCGGCCAGGCGTTCCAGCGCTGGCAGGGCGTCGGCGTAGAACTCGACGCGCTGGCGCTCGGCAAGGAAAAGCTCGAAGGCCGGCTCGGCCAGCAGCGGGTCGTCGCCGGCGCGCCGCAGCGCCAGCGCGATCATCTCGCGCCGCAGGTGGCTCAAGTCATGAGCCAAGGCGGCATGCTCGCGATTGACCTCGGCACGCAGCGCGCGCCGGTATTCGGCATCGCGCCATTGCGCAGCGGTGGCGGGCACCTCGGCATCGAACCAGGACTGCAGCCGCGCCTCGGCGCGCTCCAGAGTGGGCGCGATCGGCCAAAGCGTGTCGTCCAGATCCAGCGTGATAGCTCTTATTTGTACAGGGGTCAACATGGCTGGGCGAGAATAACGCATGTCTTTCCGCAAAGAACCCTCCTACACCCATGGTCAGCCGGCCAAGACGGGTATTCTGCTGTGCAACCTCGGCACGCCCGAGGCGCCGACCGCACCCGCACTGCGCCGCTACCTGGCCGAATTCCTCGGTGACGCGCGCGTGGTCGAGATCCCGCGGCCGATCTGGTGGCTGATCCTGCACGGCATCATCCTGCGCGTGCGGCCGAAGAAGTCGGCGGCGAAATATGCCAGCATCTGGACGCCCGAGGGTTCGCCGCTGAAGGCCTGGACCGAGAAGCAGGCCAGGCTGCTGCTCGGCCAGCTGGGCGAGCGCGGCCACCGGGTCGAGGTGCGCTATGCGATGCGCTACGGCCAGCCCTCGGTCGCGGCCCAGCTCGATGCGATGAAGGCGGAAGGCTGCACCCGGGTGCTGATCGTGCCGGCCTACCCGCAATACAGCGGCAGCACGACGGCCAGCGTGTTCGATGCGGTCTACGGCTGGGCATCCAAGGTACGGCTGATCCCCGAGCTGCGCTTCATCAACCGCTATCACGACCAGGCCGGCTACATCGAGGCGCTGAAATCCAGGGTGCAGCAGCACTGGCTGGCGCATGGTCGGCCCGACAAGCTGCTGATGAGCTTCCACGGCGTGCCGCAGCGCACGCTGGAACTGGGCGACCCCTACCACTGCGAGTGTCACAAGACCGGCCGCCTGCTGGCTGAGGCCCTCGGCCTGAGCAAGGACGAGTATGTCGTGACCTTCCAGTCGCGCTTTGGCAAGGCCAAGTGGCTCGAGCCCTACACCGAGCCCACGCTCAAGGCGCTGGCCGGCAACGGGACGAAGCGCGTCGACGTGATCTGCCCCGGCTTCACCAGCGACTGCCTGGAAACGCTGGAGGAGATCGCGCAGGAGGCGCGCGAGGCCTTCCTGCATGCCGGTGGCCAGGCGTTCCACTACATCCCCTGCCTCAACGACAGCGCCTCCTGGATCCGCGGGCTGGCCGATCTGTGCGAACAGCATCTGGCGGGCTGGCCGACCCGGGAGCCGCAGGATGCGACAGCGGCCGAGGCCACGCGCCGGCGTGCGATCGAGCTGGGCGCAAAGGTCTGAAGCATGACGAACCAGGACAAGACAGCCAGCGACAAGGTCCGGCTCGACAAATGGCTCTGGGCAGCGCGCTTCTACAAGACCCGCAGCCTGGCGGCCGACGAGATCGACAAGGGCCGGGTCAAGGTCAACGGCCAGGTGGCCAAGGCCTCGCGCGAGCCCCGCATCGGCGACGAGATCGAGCTGCGCGCCGGCTTCGACCACCGGACGGTGTGCGTCAAGGGCTTGAGCGCGGTGCGCGGCCCGGCGCCGCAGGCCGCCCTGCTCTACGAGGAGACCGCCGCCTCGCTGCTGGCGCGCAGCCACGCTGCCGAGCAGCGCCGCATCGCGCCCGAACCGTCGCAGAGCCTGACCCAGGGTCGCCCGACCAAGCGCGACCGGCGCCAGCTGCAGGACCTGCGCGGTGCACCGCCGGACTGGAACGAGCGCTGGAGCGCGTCAATCGACGAGTGAGCCGGCCCTGACGGTGCGCGCGATGGCCCGCTCGTCGCCCAGCACGATCAGCGCGAACAACAGCTGCTCCAGATCGCACGCCTGCGCCGTGCGACGCGCCAGCAGCGGCGTGGCGCGGGGATCGATCACGACAAAGTCGGCCTCGCAGCCCGGTGCCAGGTTGCCGACCACGCCGTCGAGCCCGAGCGCGCGCGCGGCACCCGCCGTGTGCAGCCACCAGAGCCGGCTTGGCGCCAGGCTCACGCCCGTCTTGGCCGGACCGCCGCCCGTGAACGATGCACGAGCCGCCTCGTAGGCCGCCAGCATGGTGTGAAAAGGGGAAAAGCTGGTGCCGCCCCCGACATCGCTGGCCAGCCCGTAGCGCAGCTCCGCCCGGTCGGCGCGCTCGAAGTCGAAGCAGCCGCTCCCCAGGAAGAAATTGCTGGTCGGACAGACCGCCGCCGCGCTGCCACTCTCGCGCAGCAGCACCCGGTCGGCCTGATCGAAATGCAGGCAATGCGCGTAGACCGCGCGCTCGCGCAGCAGGCCGAAACGCGCATAGACCGACAGGTAGCTGCGGTCAGCGGGATAGAGCTCGCGCACCCAGGCCAGCTCGTCGAGGTTCTCGGCCACATGCGACTGGACCCAGACCGAGGGATGGCGCGCGGCCAGCTCGCCCGCGCCGCGCAGCTGCGCATCCGAGCAGCTCGGCGCAAAGCGCGGCGTGATCGCGTAGCCGAGCCGCCCGACGCCATGCCAGCGCCCGATCAGCGCCTCGGTGTCGAGCAGGCTCTGCTCGGTGGCGTCGCGCACGCCAGCGGGACAATGCCGGTCCTGCAGGCATTTGCCCGCGATCAGCCGCAGGCCGCGCGGCTGCGCAGCACCCATCAGCGCATCGACCGATTGCGCATGCGAAGTGCAGAAGGTCAGCGCGGTCGTCACGCCATGGCGATCGAGCTCGTCGAGGAAGAAACCGGCCACCTCGGCGGCGTGGACCGGGTCGGCAAAGCGCGCCTCTTGCGGGAAGGTGTGGCGTTCCAGCCAGGGCAGCAGCCCCTCGGCCGGCGCACCGATCACATCGACCTGCGGGTAGTGCAGATGCAGGTCGATGAAACCGGGCGCGATCAGATGGTCCGGCAGCGACTCGACGCTCAGACCGGGATAGCGGCGGATCAGTTCGTGAAAGGACCCGAGCGCCAGCACGATGCGTGGCGAACCAGAACCGCCCTCACCCGGCCCGGTAACCAGCAGGCCGTCGGACTCGTAGCGCGGCAAGCCGGTGTCGGGGTCGAAGGACAGGATGGCAGCGCGGTAGGCTTTCATGCCTGCCAGCATAGCGCTACGGAAAAGATTCAGCGCCCCTGGACCGCCGCCGTCAGCACGCGCGTGTTGTAGCGCATCATGCCGAGGTAGCTGGCCGCCTCGCCTGCGGGCGCCAGCGAATCCGAATAGAGCCCGGCGGTCGAGGCCTTGAGCCCGGTCTCGCGCGCGATCTGCCCGATCAGGCGCGGGTCAGCGATGCTCTCGACGAACAGCGCCCGGGCCTTCTCCTGCCGGATCTGTCGCACCAGGCGCGCGACGCCCTGCGCCGAAGCCTCGGAGTCGGTGCTCACGCCCTGCGGCGCCAGGAAGCGCACACCGTAGGCGCTGGCGTAGTAGCCAAAGGCATCATGCGAGCTGATCACCAGCCGTTGCGGGACAGGAATCGCTCCCCAGGCCGAGCGGATCTCCTGGTCCAGCGCCTTGATCTGTGCCGTGTAGGACAAGGCGTTGCGGCGATAAGTCTCGCAACCCGCCGCATCGGCCGCACAGAGCCCCTGGGCGATATTGGCCACATAGGTCTGCACGCGCGCGGCGTCCTGCCAGGCATGCGGATCGACCGCCGCCTGACCATGACCATGGTCATCTTGGCCGGGCGCGGACTGGAGCGGCTTGACGCCATCGCTGACGACCACATGGCGGCCCTTGAAGCCGGCCGACTTGAGCAGGCGCGTCATCCAGCCGTCAAAGCCCATGCCGTTGGAGAACACCAGCTGCGCCTGCCCGACCTGCCTGGCCTGCGCCGGCTTGGGGCTGTAGACATGGGCATCGCTGCCCGGGCCGACCAGCACCTCGACCGTGACCCGCTCGCCGCCAACCTGGCGCACCAGGTCACCCAGGATGCTGAAGCTCGCGACGGCCTGCAAGGCGGGTTCTGCGGCGCCAGCCGGCCCGCAGGTTCCGGCCAGAACGGCAATGGAGACGGCGGCCAGGCGCAGGGATCGGACGACAGGCTGCATGGACTTCAGGCTTTCAAATGGACAGGAGAGCGCCGGTAGCTGCCCAGCAGGCCCTGGCGCCCGACCAGCAGCGATAGCAGATAGAGCAGGCCCAGCACCATCACGATCACCGGGCTGGTGGGCCAGTCGGCGTGGTAGGACACCAGCAAGCCGATGGCGCAGGCCAGCAGCGCAAAGCCGCTGGCGAGCGCCAGCATCGGGCCGATGGCGCGGGTCCAGAAGCGCGCGCCAGCCGCCGGCAGCACCATCAGACCGACCGACATCAGCGTGCCGAGCGCGTGGAAACCGGCGACCAGGTTGATCACCAGCAGCGCCAGGAAGCCATAGTGGCTGACCGGGCTCCAGCGGCTGACCGAGCGCAGGAAGGCCGGGTCCAGGCATTCGAGCACCAGTGGCCGGTACAGCAGCGCCAGCCCCAACAGCGTGAAGCCCGCGATGCCGACCAGCAGCCACAGCGCCGGGTCGTCGAGCGAGAGCACGGTGCCGAACAGCACATGCAGCAGATCGACGTTGTTGCCACGGGTCGAGACGATCAGCACGCCCAAGGCGAGCGAGATCAGGTAGAACGCTGCCATGCTCGCGTCCTCGCGCAGCACGGTGCCACGCGCGACCAGGCCGGAGGCGACCGCGACCACCAGACCCGCGACGATGCCGCCGACCGTCATGGCGCCGAGCGACAGGCCGGCGAACAGATAGCCGATCGCGGCACCAGGCAGGATGGCATGCGCCATCGCATCGCCGGTCATGCTCATGCGGCGCAGCATCAGGAACACGCCCATCGGCGCGGCGCTGACCGACAGCGCCAGGCAGCCCGCCAGCGCGCGGCGCATGAAGCCGAACTCGGCGAAGGGCTCGACCAGCAGCGCCCACAGGTCAAGCTGGAACAGGATCTCCGGCACGGAAGCGCTCATCGGGGGGAATCTCCAGCGGGCTCGTCAGCCCGGCAGACCGGCGCCTGCTCGTCGAAGGCCTCGTGCATGGCCTGCGCGCGCTGCCAGTTGCTATCGGTCAGCACCTCGGCGGTCGGACCCCAGGCCACCAGTTCGCGCGCGATCATCATGGTCAGCGGGAAATGCTCGCGCACCTGCGGCAGGTCGTGCAGCACCGCGATCACGGTCTTGCCGGCGGCATGCCAGCGGTGCAGCAGCGCGACTAGGTCGGCCGTGGTGCGCGCGTCGACCGCCGAGAAAGGCTCGTCGAGCAGCACGACGGGGGCATCCTGCAGCATCAGGCGCGCGAACAGCGCGCGCTGGAACTGACCGCCCGAGAGCGTGTCGAGCGCGCGCTTCTCGAAGCCGGCCAGGCCGACCTGAGCCAGTGCCTCGCGGCAGCGCTGCACCTGGGCCGCGCTGAAGCGCCCGAGTGCGCCGACCTCGTGCCAGAGACCCATCGCGACCATGTCCTGCACGCTGACCGGGAAGCTGCGGTCCATGCCGGCCTGCTGCGGCAGGTAGGCGATGCGCTGGCCGCGCAGGCCATCGAGCGCGCCCTGCAGCGGACGCAGCTGGCCGGCCAGCGCCTTGATCAGCGTCGACTTGCCGGCACCGTTGGGGCCGACGATCGCGACCAGCGCACCCGGCTTGATCGTGAGCGAAACATGGTGCACCGCCGGGTGCTTGTCGTAGCCCACGGTCAGGTTGCGCAGCGTGATCGCGGCCGGACGGGAGTTCATGTCAGCCTTGTGCGGAAGTGGCCCACAGCATGGCCGCGACCAGCACGGCGCAGACCAGCGCGGCGCCCAGCAGGCGCTGCGCGACCGAGTGCAGCAGCCAGGACGGCCGCGGCTCGATGACGACACTGGCAGACTTGGCGCTGCCGACATGGACATGGAGCTGCCCGTGAGCCGCCCCATCAGCAGGCGCATGGGCATGGGCATGGGCATGGCCGTGAGCTGGCGAATCGGAATGGGCGTGCGAGTGTGGTTCAGCCATGGTCAATCGGTCATCATACCCCGCAGCCCCAACGACCTGGAAGGGCTGACTCACCAGCTCAAGGTACAGCGGTCGCCGCTGGCCTGGCGCTCGACGCTGACCGCGCACAGCTGCGGAAAAGCCGGCTCGAGATCGGCGCGGATGAAGGCGCACAGGTTTTCCAGCGTCGCCGGACCCAGGCCCGCGACCTCGTCGAGAAAGCGGTGGTCGAGCCGGTCGCGCAGCCGATCGATCTCGCGCCGCAGATAGGCCAGATCGACCAGCATGCCGCTGACCGGGTCGGGGTTGCCCAGCAGCGTGACCTCGGCATGGTAGGTGTGGCCGTGGATGCGGCGGCTGCCCTCGGCGTCGATGCTGCGCTCCAGGGTATGGGCGGCCTCGAAATAGAAGCGCTGCGACAGCTCGCAGCGCGCCGGGCGCGGGGTATGGATGTCGCTCATCAGCGTATCTCCAGGATCTTGTGGGTCTGTAGCGACAGCCGCCATTGCGGGTGCGCCTGGCAGTAGGCGATGCAGGCCTGGGTGTTGGCCGCCTGCGCCGGGTTGTCCATCGGCTGCAGCAGGAAATGCTCGAAGTCGAGCCGGCCCAGCTGATCCGGGTCGAGCCCGGGCTGGGGCCAGACCAGCTTGAGTTCCTGGCCCGAGGTCTGCAGCAGCGGCGCACCGGCCTTGGGGCTGACGCAGATCCAGTCGATGCCGGCCGGCACGGCAATCGAGCCATTGGTCTCGACCGCGACCTCGAAGCCCTGCGCGTGCAGCGCGTCGATCAGCGCGACATCGACCTGCAGCAGCGGCTCGCCGCCGGTCAGCACGACGTAGCGGTGTCCACGGCCTTCGGGCCAGAGCGCGGCGATGCGCGCGGCGAGCTCGGCCGCATCGGCGAACTTGCCGCCCAGCGTGCCATCGGTGCCGACGAAGTCGGTGTCGCAGAAGCGGCAGATGGCGCTGGCGCGGTCCTGCTCGCGCCCGCTCCAGAGGTTGCAACCGGCGAAGCGGCAGAACACCGCGGGACGGCCAGCGCGCAGGCCTTCCCCCTGCAGGGTGTAGAAGATTTCCTTGACCGAATAAGTCATGCCCGCCCCTCTGCCGGCACATAGGCGTGACGGCGCGATCCGGCAGCCACGGGATGCCGGAACAAGGAGTCGGACCGGAGGGCAAGGACAGGCGGCCGCGAACGCGGCAGCGAGGTTTTGAACATGGTGTTCCTCGACATGGCCCCGGCTTGAAAACGGACAAGCCCGCCGGGGCAGCGGGCTTGAGGGCGACATTTTAGCGCACCGAGGCGCCGGGTGCAGCCCGGCGAACCCGGACTCGTCACCCTCGGCAGCTGTCAATGGCCCAGATAGGCTTCCTGCACCTTGGGGTCGCCCAGCAGCTCGCGGCCACTGCCTTCGAGCACGATGCGGCCGGTCTCCAGCACATAGGCCCGGTCGGCGATCTTGAGCGCCTGGCGCACGTTCTGCTCGACCAGGAAGATGGTCAGGCCGCCGCGGTTGATCTCGCGCAGGGTGCGGAAGATGTCCTGCACGATGATCGGCGCCAGCCCCATCGAGGGCTCGTCGAGCAGCAGCAGGCGCGGCTTGGCCATCAGCGCACGGCCGATCGCCAGCATCTGCTGCTCGCCGCCCGACAGGTTGCCGGCCAGGCCGCGCGCGCGTTCCTTCAGGCGCGGAAACAGCTGGTAGATGCGCTCGATCTCGTCCTCGCGCTCGGCCTTGCCGATGCGCCGGGTGTAGGCGCCGAGTTCGAGGTTCTCGTGCACCGTCAGCGTGGTCAGCGTCGCACGACCCTCGGCCACCTGCACCACGCCGCTGCGCACGATGCGGTGCGGCGCCATCGCGCTCAGGTCCCGGCCGTCGAAATCGACGCTGCCGCCAGCCTTCCTGACCAGGCCCGAGAGCGCCAGCAGCGTGGTCGACTTGCCGGCCCCGTTGGCACCGACCAGGGTCGTGATCCGGCCCAGCGGCAGCTCGAAGCTGATGCCCTTGACCGCCTCGATCTGGCCGTAGGCGACCTGCAGATCGCGTACCTGCAGCAGCGGCTGGCCCAGCTGGCTCGCGTGCTCGGGTGCCTCGTGATGCGGGCTGGCGCCGGCGGCCACGGCCAGGTCGTCGCTGAGCAGGGTCTGGTCTTGTTGCGGCGTGCTCATGCGCGCTCTCCTTGGCCGACGGCGGCGCCGGCTTCATCGTCATCGCGGCCCAGGTAGGCCTCGATCACCTGCGGGTTGGTGCGGATCTCGTCGGGCTGGCCGAGCGCGATGATCTGGCCGAAGTTCAGCACCGCGATCTGCTCGCACAGGCCCATGACGAACTTCATGTCGTGCTCGATCATGAACACGGTGAAGCCGCGCGCCGCGATGGCACGGATCACCGCCATGATCTCGACCTTCTCGGCGCTGTTCATGCCGGCCACCGGCTCGTCGAGCAGCAGCAGGCGCGGCTCGGTCGCCAGCGCGCGCGCCAGTTCGAGCTTGCGCTGCTCGCCATAGGACAGCTTGTCGGCCACCTCGTCGGCCTGCGACTCCAGACCGACCCAGGACAGCAGCTCGCGCGCCCGTTCGCGCGCCCGCTGCTCCTGGGCCCGGAAGCCCGCGCTGGCCAGCAGCAGGCCCAGGGCGCCGTAGCGCAGATGGGAGTGCTGGCCGACCATCACGTTCTCCAGCAAGGACATGCCCTTGAAGATCCGGATGTTCTGGAAGGTGCGCGCCAGGCCGAGCCTGGTGATCTGGTGCGGCTTGAGGCCGGACAGATCGCGGCCGTCGAAGCGGATCGCGCCGCCATCGGGCTGCTGCAGGCCGGTGATCAGGTTGAACACCGTGGTCTTGCCAGCGCCGTTGGGGCCGATCAGGCCGAACACGCCGCCCTGCGGGATCGCGAGGTTGACGCCCTGCAGCACCTTGAGGCCGCCGAAATGGCGCTCCACGCCGCTGAGTTCGAGCAAGGTACTCATGCCTGACCTCCCTGGCGCTTGAACCATTGACGCAGGCGCACCGGGTCCCAGACACCCTGGGGCAGGAACAGCACGATCAGCACCAGGATCAGGCCGTTGACCACCAGACGGAAGTCGTTGAGCGAGCGCAGCAGCTCGGGCAACAGGGTCAGGGTCACCGCGCCCAGCACCGGACCGAGCAGGCCGTTGATGCCGCCCAGGATCGCCATGGTCAGGATCTCGACCCCGCGGTCGAAGCCGTACTCGTTGGGACCGATGAAGAAGGTCAGGTGGGCATTGAGCGCCCCGGCCAGGCCGGCAATCATCGCGCCGAGCACGAAGGCCAGCAGCTTGTGGCCGGCGACGTCGATGCCCATCAGGCCGGCAGCGGTGTCGTCCTCCTTGATCGCCTCGAAGGCGCGGCCGATGCGCGAGCGGTTCAGGCGCCAGAGGCCGAACAGCACCAGCGCCAGCGCCAGCGCCACATGCCACCACTGGGTCGAGGGCGGGATGCCGTTGAGGCCGAGCGCGCCGCCCGTGACGCTCTCGGTGTTGAGGATGGCGATGCGCACCACCTCGCCGAAGGCCAGCGTGGCCATCGCGAGGTAGACGCCCGACAGCCGCAGCGTCGGCTTGCCGATCGCAAATGCGGCCAGCGCCGGCGCGGCCATGCCGCCGGCCAGCGCGAGCGTGAACGGCGCGTCGTAATTCATCGTCAGCAGCGCCGCGGCATAAGCCCCGATGCCCATGAAGGCGGCATTGGCCATCGCGAGCATGCCGCAAGACAGCGTGAGGTAGATGGACAGCGCCAGCAGCGCGTTGGTGCCCAGCGTGAGCACCAGATTGCTGTAGACGGCCCAGAAATTGTCGAACGCTTCCATCAGACCTTGCGCTCCTGCAGTGAACCGAACAAACCCTTGGGCCGCAGCAGCAGCACCAGGAACAGGAAACCGAAGGCGACCGCGTCGCGCATGTCGGAGCCGACATAGGCAATCGACAGCACCTCGGCAAAGCCCAGGAACAGGCCGCCGAGCATGGCGCCACGCACGTCACCGAGGCCGCCCAGGATGATGACCGCGATGCCCTTGTGCAGCATCGGCTGGCCCATCAGCGGAAACAGCGCGTTCGAGTAGAGGCCGATCAGCACGCCGGCCAGGCCGCCCAGACCGGCAGCGGCAAACGAGGTCAGATAGAACAGGCCCTCGACGTTGATGCCCAGCAGATAGGCCGCCTTGGGCGACTCGGCGATCGCGCGCATGGCGCGGCCGAGCTGGGTGCGCTTGAGCGACAGCATCAGCGCGCCCATCAGCACGAAGGACAGCAGCACGATGCCGAGCTCGAGCGCGGTCAGGTGCAGGCCGCCGAGCGAAAGCGACTCGTCCGACACCGTGCCGGCCGGAAAACGCAGGTTCTCGGCGCCGAAGATGCCCTGCATCGCGCTGTTGATCGCGATGCCGACGCCGATGGTGGCGATCATCGGGATCAGGTGCGGCGCCCCGCGCGCGCGCAGCGGCTTGAGCACCAGGAAGTCGATCGCCAGCCCGAGCAGGCCGCAGAGCAGGAAGGCAAACAGCAGGCCGGCCCAGAGCGGAAAGCCGAAATGGTTGATGACCTGCAGCGCCGCGTAGGCGCCCACCATGAAGACGGCGCCATGCGACAGGTTGACGACGCCGAGCACGCCGAAGATCAGAGTGAAGCCGAGCGCGAACAGCGCGTAGACGCTGCCCAGCGACAAGGCATTGACGAGTTGCTGTTCCAACACGGGAAAAGCCTCCTTGTAAAAGCAAAAGGACGGCGGGCCCCAGGAGGCACGCCGTCCGGGAATCCGGCAGCTTACTTCTGGATCACGAAGCGACCACCCTGGGTCACGCTGACGATGGCAGCCTGCTGGGCGTCGTAGCCGGCAGGCTTGCCGGCCTTGTCGCTGGCGCGGCGGAACTGGAAGGCACCGGTCGCGCCGGACCACTTGACGGCCGGCAGCGCATCGCGCAAGGCGGTGCGGTCAGCCGAGACGTTGCCGCTGAGCTTGACGGTCTTGAGCGCCTGGCTCGCGATATGGAGCCCGTCATAGGCCTGGGCCGCGAACTGGTCGGGCGCCATCTTGTACTTGGCCGTATAGGCGACGACGAACTTGCGGTTGGCCTCGGTCTGGTTCTCGATCGACCAGGGGCTGCCGACATAGAGACCGTCGGACTTGTCCTTGGCCAGGTCGAACACCTTGACCGAGTTCATGCCGTTGCCGCCGATGAAGGGCAGATTCAGGCCGAGCTGGCGCGCCTGCACCATGATCGGCGCGCCCTCGGCGATCAGCGCCGACAGCACGATGGCGTCGGGGTTGCCGGCCTTGATCTTGGTCAGCTGGGCCTTGAAGTCGACATCGCCCTTGGCGAAGGTCTCGGTGGTCGTGACCGGCAGGTTCAGGTCGGCCAGCGCCTTCTTGAAGTTGTCGTAGCCGCTCTTGGTGAAGACGTCGTCGTTGCCGTACAGCACGGCCACCTTCTTGACATTACCCTTCCTGATCGCCATCTTGAGCGTCTCGGGCAGCACATCGGCCTCGGTCACCGAGTTGCGGAACACATAGTCGCCGATCGAGGTGATGCCGTCGGCCGTGTTCGAGGTGCCGAACACCACGGTCTTGGAACCCTGCGCGATCGGGTTGGCGGCCTGGGCCGAGTTCGACAGCGTCGGGCCGAAGATCATCAGCACCTTGTCCTGGAACACCAGCTTCTTGAAGACGTTGATCGCCTCTTCCTTCTTGCCCTGCTCATCCTCGATCACCAGCTGGATCTTGTCGCCGTTGATGCCGCCGGCGGCGTTGATCTGCTCGGCCGCCAGCTGGAAACCGTTGCGGATCGCCGCACCGTACTGGGCCGCGCCGCCCGACAGGGCTTCGGCAACGCCGATCTTGATGTCGGCGGCTTGCGCCGTGCAGGCAAAGGCAGCCGCGACGGCCAGCAAGGAGGTCTTGAACGGGGTCAGGGTCATGGGGGACATCTCCAACGATTGCAAGGAGCCGGCCTGGCCGGCGAAGCCAACCATTGTATCGACCCCCTGCGAAACGCCTCAGTCGTGCTCGCGCAGGCCCTCGAAGAAGATCTTGAGCCCATGCTCCCAGGCCCGCTTGGTGGCGACATCGGCAAAGCTGGCCTCGAAGCTGTTGAAGGCGAGCTGGTAGGCCTGGCGGGCATCGAGGTCGAGCGCCGCGAACAACTCGACATAGTTGTCGTTGACATAGCCACCGAAATAAGCCGGGTCATCCGAGTTCACCGTCACGCACAGGCCCGCGTCGAGCAGGCTTTTCAGGTTGTGCTGGGCCAGGGTCGGGAACACCCGCAGCTTGATGTTCGAGAGCGGACAGACCGTCAGCGGCACGCGCTGCTCGGCCAGTCGCTGCATCAGCGCCGGGTCGCGCACCGCCTGCACGCCATGGTCGATGCGCTCGGCTTGCAGCAGATCGAGCGCGTCGCGGATGTACTCGGGCGGCCCCTCCTCGCCCGCATGCGCGACCACATGCAAGCCCAGCTCGCGGCATCTGGCGAAGACGCGCTCGAACTTGGCGGGCGGATGGCCGAGCTCGCTCGAATCGAGCCCGACGCCGATGAAATGATGGCGAAACGGCAGCGCCGCTTCCAGCGTCGCGAAGGCGTCTTCCTCGCTCAGGTGGCGCAGGAAGCACAGGATCAGCTTGGCGCTCAGGCCGAACTCCTGATGGGCGCGCTGGCAGGCATGGTGCAGGCCCTTGATCACGGTCTCGAACGGCACGCCACGCGCGGTATGGGTCTGCGGATCGAAGAAGATCTCGGCGTGCACCACGTTGTCGGCGGCGGCCTTTTCGAGGTAGGCCCAGGCCAGGTCGAAGAAGTCCTGCTCGTGCAGCAGCACGCTGGCTCCCGCGTAATAGAGGTCGAGGAAGCTCTGCAGATCGCTGAACTGGTAGGCCGCGCGCAGCGCCTCGACGCTGGCGTAAGGCAGCTTGACCTGGTTGCGCTCGGCTAATCTGAAGATCAGCTCGGGTTCGAGCGAGCCTTCGATATGGATATGCAGCTCCGCCTTGGGCATGCGGCGCAGCACGCCGGGCAGGCGCTTGGGGGCGATGTGCGGGATCTTGAACATGGGGGACTCCTGCTGGTTGCCGGCTTGGCGCCGGTCCGTCAGTCTCCAGCCTAGCAGAAAGCCCGTGCACTGTGCTGCCCGGCCGTGCGTTAAGCCGGCTTCAGCGGACCGCAGCGGTCTGAACTTGCCCGTGACCCGAACCAGAGGCTGGCAACTCCGGATTCTGCAGCGACATCTCCTGGGGCAACGGCAACTCGGGCTGGGTCGGCATCGGCCGCTGCATCGGCCGCAGCAGCGCGGACAGGGACTGCATCGGCCGCAGCGGCTCGGGCTGAGATTCGATCGGCCGCAGCAGCTCGGGCTGAGATTCGATCGGCCGCAGCGGTTCGAACTGAGATTCGATTGGCCGCAGCTCGCGCCTGGGGCTGTGTCGGAAGCTGGTCGGCCCGAACTGCGCCCAAAGACGATGCACGGGGAGCAACCCGGCGGCAACGAGCAGGCCAGAAGCCCATGTCAGCAGCTCCCGCGTCGAACCGTCCTGGTCGCTGGTTTGGATCAGTTGGATGCTCACATAGCTGGCGGCCGTGAGCAGGGCCAACGAGTAGCGCGCGGACGACGACAGGCGGCGGATTCCGACGCGCTGCTTCGGTGCGGCGCCCGTCATTTGGCACCTCCGATCATACGGGCCGGGATGACCATGCGCTCCAATCGCGCGCGTTCGCGGTACTCCCCGAAGATGCCGCCGTCTCGAAACCGCGCAGCGTGTCGCGCAGGATACTCACCCTCATCTCGGTCGCCTTGACATGGGTTTGCCAGTCGATCGCCAGGCGGCGTGAAATGACGGTCGCGTTGTGGTCGGCTTCGTAGTCCGCCAGCGGCGGTACAGTCGGAGTAGCTTTCATTTGAGGGTCTTTCTCAGGTGAAGGTCAGGGGGTCGGCGGTGGATCCAATCACTGCCGTTCCCCGATCGGTTTGCCCAGGGTCACGAGCCTGGGCTTGCGGTCATCCAGCACGGCATTCCGTCGTCGTCCTGGTCGCCGCCGGGCATCTCGACCCACCCGTTCGGGCGGTCGATCACCAGGTATGAGGTCGCCTGAGAAGGCAGAATTTAACCAGAACCTGGAACTGCAGCGTGAAGATGTGCGTCCCAGGGCACGCGAAGCCGTTGAGCTCGCCACGCTCGAATGGGTGTCGTGATTCAACCATCACCGCCTGCGTCGCCGGTTGACAGCCGGCCTGGTGGCGCCTAAGGTGGGACGACGCCGGTGCTGCGGCGTGTCGCCGCGACCGGCCGGGGAGGACCAGACATGCCAGCCGCAAACCGCCAGCACCCTCTCATCACGCTGCAGGAGCCCGAACCCGGAGTGGCCTGCCTGACCATGGCGCACGACGACAAGCGCAACGCGCTGAGCGCAGCGATGCTGGGCGAGATCAGCGCCGCGCTGCGCCAGCTCGAAGCCGGTGGCGTGCGCGCGCTGATCCTGCGCGCCCGGCCAGGCACAGCGGTCTGGTCGGCCGGCCACAGCCTCGACGAGCTCGACAGCACGGGGCACGACCCGCTCGACTGGCAGGACCCGCTGCGCCGCAGCGTGCGCGAGATCGAGCATTTCCCGGCGCCGGTGATCGCGCTGATCGAGGGCACGGTCTGGGGCGGCGCCTGCGAGCTCGCGTTCGCCTGCGACCTGATCGTCGCGACGCCGCAAACCACCTTCGCCGCCACGCCGGCCAGACTGGGCGTGCCCTACAACCCGAGCGGGCTGCAGACCTTCCTGAACGCGGCGCACCTGCGCATCGCGATGGAGATGCTGTTCACCGCACAGCCGATCGAGGCGGCGCGGCTGGCCCAGTACGGCATCATCAACCGCGTGGTCGAAGCCGACCGGATCGAGCCGGTCTGCCTCGAGCTCGCGCGCTGCATCGCGGCCAACGCCCCGCTCTCGGTCGCGGTGATGAAGGAGCAGCTGCGCACGCTGGCCAACGCGCAGGCGATGGTGCCGGTCGATTTCGAGCGCATCCAGTGGCTGCGCCGGCAGGCCTATTCGAGCCAGGACTACAGCGAAGGCATGCACGCGATCCGCGAGCACCGCCAGCCGCATTTCCGCGGCCAGTAGCGCGACAGGCTCCGATCAGTTCGGCAGCTTGCCTTCGACGCCCTTGACGTAGAACTTGATGCCGCCCAGGAAGGCGTCGTCGGCGACGACATCCTTGGCCAGCAGTTCCTTGCCGGACGGGTCGAGGATCGGACCCTTCCAGATCACGAAGCTGCCGTCCTTCAGTCCGGCCTTGACCTTTTCGACCTTTTCCTTGAGCTCGGCGGGCACATCGGAGGCGATCGAGACCAGGTCGATCGCGCCTTCCTTGACACCCCACCAGGCCTTGCCGGTGCTCCAGCTGCCGGCCAGCGCGTCGGACACGGCCTTCTTGTAGTACGGCGTCCAGTTGATCACGGCCGAGCCCAGGTGGGCCTTGGGGCCGTAGGCGGTCATGTCCGAATCCCAGCCGAAGCCGCGCTTGCCCATCTTCTCGGCGGTCTGCAGCACGGCCGAGGAGTCGGTGTTCTGCATCAGCACGTCGGCACCGCCGTTGATCAGCGAGGTCGCGGCCTCGGTCTCCTTGGGCGGATCGAACCAGTTGTTGACCCACACCACCTTGGTCTTGACCTTGGGATTGACCGACTGCGCGCCCAGCGTGAAGCTGTTGATGTTGCGGATCACCTCGGGAATGGCCACCGACGCCACCACGCCCAGCGTGTTGCTCTTGGTCATGCCGCCGGCGATGACACCGGCCAGGTAGGCCCCCTCGTAGGTGCGGCTGTCGTAGGTGCGCAGGTTGTCGGCCTGCTTGTAGCCGGTGGCGTGCTCGAACTTGACATCCTTGAAGTCGGCCGCGACCTTGTTCATCGGCTCCATGTAGCCGAAGCTGGTGCCGAACACCAGCTTGTTGCCCTGCGTGGCCATGTCGCGGAACACGCGCTCGGCGTCGGCGCCCTCGGGCACGCTCTCGACGAAGCTGGTCTGGATCTTGTCGCCGAACTCGGCTTCGAGTGCCTTGCGCGCGTTGTCGTGCGCAAAGGTCCAGCCGCCATCGCCGACCGGGCCGACATAGGCAAAGGCCACCTTGAGCGGCTCGGGCTTGGCTGCGACGGGAGCGGCAGCCGGCGCTGCCGGAGCGGCCTCCTCCTTCTTGCCGCAGGCGGCGAGCGCGGCGGCCGCGAGCGCGGACAGCGCGACAACCTTGATCCAGGAACGCTTGGCGTGATCAGTCATACAACTCCTTGTTGAACAATGGCGGACAGGGACAGCGGGGCTCAGGCCCCGGGGTAGAAAGGCTTGCCGAGCGAGGCCGGCATGTTGATGCGGATCCAGCGCGGATTGCGCGAGATCAGCACCAGGACCAGGATGGTCGCCAGATAGGGCAACATGGTCAAGGCCTGGCTGGGCAGGTTGACGCCCTGGCCCTGCAGATGGAACTGCACCATGGTGACGGCACCGAACAGGTAGGCGCCCAGCAGCACGCGGGTCGGGCGCCAGGTCGCGAAGGTGGTCAGCGCCAGCGCGATCCAGCCCTTGCCGGCGATCATGCCCTCGACCCACAGCGGCGTATAGACGGTCGAGACATAGGCGCCAGCCAGGCCGCAGAGCGCGCCACCCGCGAGCACGGCGGCGAAGCGGATCCAGCGCACGGGATAGCCCAGCGCATGCGCCGACTCGGGGCTTTCGCCCACGCTGCGCAGCACCAGGCCGGCGCGCGTGCGGTAGAGCCACCAGACCAGCGCCAGCGCCAGCGCAATCGCCAGGTAGACCACCGGATGCTGGCGGAACAGCGCCGGGCCGAACCAGGGCAGCTCCGACAGCAGCGGGACGGCGAACTGCGCCTGCTCGGGCAGCTTGGCCTGCACATAGGCAGTGCCGGCGAAGGCCGAGAAACCGACCCCGAACAGGCTCAAGGCGAGCCCGGTCGCATACTGGTTGGTGTTGAGCCAGATCGTCAGCCAGCCCAGTGGCGCAGCCAGGGCAGCGCCAGCCAGCATGCCCGCGAGCAGGCCCAGCGGCATGCTGCCGGTGTGGACCACGGTCGCGAAGCCGGCGAGCGCGGCGCACAGCATCATGCCCTCGGCGCCGAGGTTGACGATGCCGGCACGTTCGTTGATCAGCAGGCCGAGCGCCGCCAACGCGAGCGCGGTGCCCGAGTTGAGCGAGGCGGCGAACAGCAGCGCACTTTGCTCCATCTCATTTCCTCCAGCGGATGCGGTAGGCGATCAGCGTGTCGCAGGCCAGCAGCGAGAACAGCAGCAGGCCCTGGAACACGCCGGTGATCGACTTGGGCAGGCCCAGGCGCGACTGCGCGAGTTCGCCACCGATATAGAACAGGCTCATCAGCAGCGAGGACAGCACGATGCCGGCCGGGTGCAGGCGGCCGACGAAGGCCACGATGATGGCCGCGAAACCGTAGCCCGCCGGCACATAGGGCGTGAGCTGACCCGTGGGGCCGGCGACCTCGAGCGCGCCGGCCAGACCGGCCAGGCCGCCCGACAGCAGCAGCGCCAGCCAGAGCGCGCGCCGCGACGAGAAGCCCGCGAAGCGCGCCGCCGCCGGTGCCAGCCCGCCGACCTGCAGCGCATAGCCCGACAGGGTGCGGAACAGGTAGACCCAGACGCCGGCTGCCAGCGCCAGCGCGATCGGCAGCCCCAGGTTCAGGCGCGAGCCCTCGAACAGGCGCGGCACGCGGGCGGCGGCCTCGAAGGTCTTGCTCTGCGGGAAGTTGTAGCCCAGCGGGTCCTTCCAGGGCCCGTAGACGAAATAGCCCAGCAACTGCACCGCGACATAGACCAGCATCAGGCTGACCAGGATCTCGTTGGCGTGGAAGCGGTCGCGCAGCAGTGCGGTGATACCGGCCCAGGCCATGCCGCCAGCCACGCCCGCCAGCAGCACCATAGCCGACATCCAGGGCCCGCTGTCGGGACCGGCCAGCAGCGCGACGCCACCACCCGTCAAGGCGCCGAGCACGAACTGGCCTTCGGCACCGATGTTCCAGACATTGGAGCGAAAGCAGATCGCCAGCCCGAGCGCGATCAGCAGCAGCGGCGTGGCCTTGAGCAGCAGCTCGCCGATCGCATAGGGGGTTCGCAGCGGCTCCCAGAAGAAGACCTGCAAGCCCTTGAGCGGGTCCTTGCCGAGCAGCGCGAACAGCGACACCCCCACCAGCACCGTGATCGCCAGCGCCAGCAGCGGCGAGGCGTAGCGCCACCAGGCCGAGGGCTGGGCGCGCATCTCAACCCTGAACATGGGCAGCCTCCTTTGATTCAATACCGGCCGGCGCCGGGGCATCATTCCACAGGCCGGACATCCAGCCGCCGATGCGCTCGACGCTGGCCTCGGCGCGCGGCAAGGCCGGCGACAGCCGCCCGCCCGCGATCACATGCAGGCGGTCGCAGAGATCGAGCAGCTCGTCGAGCTCGTCGCTGACGACCAGCACCGCGCAGCCAGCATCGCGCAGCGCCAGGATCTCGGCATGGATATGCGCGGCCGCGCCGACATCAACGCCCCAGGTCGGCTGGCTCAGGATCAGCAGGCGCGGGCCGCCGTCGATCTCGCGCCCGACCAGGAACTTCTGCAGGTTGCCGCCCGACAGCGAGCGCGCCTGCGCATCAGGACCGCCGGCCTTGACCTGGAAACGCTCGATGAGCTGGCGCGCGTGCGCCTGCAGCTGTCCGAGCCTGAGCCAGCCCAGCCGGCCGACCGCCTCATGGCGTGTCAGCAGCAAATTCTGCGCCAGGCTCAGCGTCGGCACCGCGCCGCGGCCCAGCCGCTCCTCGGGCACGAAGTGCAGGCCATGCTTGCGCCGCAGCCCGGGGCTGGCGCGCGCGACATCCTCGCCGTCCATGCGCACCGAGCCGGCCGGCGCGCGCCGGTCCTCGCCCGACAGCGCCGCCAGCAGCTCGCCCTGGCCATTGCCCGAGACGCCCGCGATGCCGACCACCTCGCCCGCATGCACCTGCAGCGAGATGGCGTGCAGATCGGTGCCGAAAGGGTCTTCGCTGACCAGACTGAGGTCGGCGACTTCGAGCAGCGTCGCACCGGGCGCGCCACGCCGGCTCTGCAGCCGCTCGGGCTCGGCGCCCATCATGAGCCGGCTCAGCGAGGCATTGGTCTCCTGGCTCGGGTCGCAGCTCGCGACCACCCGGCCGGCACGCATCACCGTGCATTCGTGGCAGAGCTCGCGGATCTCGTGCAGCTTGTGGCTGATGTAGAGGATGGAGCAGCCCTCCTCGGCCAGCTGGCGCAGCACGACGAACAGACGCTCGACCGCCTGCGGCGTCAGCACCGAGGTCGGCTCGTCAAGGATGAGCAGCTGGGGCCGGGTCAGCAGCGCGCGGATGATCTCGACCCGCTGCATCTCGCCCACGCTGAGCGTGTGCACCGGGCGCTGCGGATCGACGTCGAGGCCGTACTCGCGCGCCTTGGCCTCGATGTTGCGCGCGACCTCATCGAGGCTGGTGCAGCGATCCTGGCCGAGCCAGACGTTCTCGGCCACGGTCAGGGTGTCGAACAGGCTGAAATGCTGGAACACCATGCTGATGCCGAGCGCGCGCGCCTCGTGCGGATTGCGCACGCGCACTGGCCGGCCGTTGAAGCGGACTTCGCCGGCGTCGGACTTGACCACGCCGTAGATGATCTTCATCAGCGTGGATTTGCCGGCGCCGTTCTCGCCCAGCACGGCGTGAATCGCACCAGGCGCGACGCTCAGCGACACGCCGTCGTTCGCCACCACGGCGGGATAACGCTTGCTGATCCCGCTGAGCTCGAGTCGGGCGGGCGTATTCATACTTGGAACAGGATGTGAATTGAAGGTTGGAGGCAAGTCACTGATTGTGACAGCCAGCGCACCGCTTTTCGAACCGACGCGACAGGGATAGGATGGTGCTCAAAGCTTGGCCAGGGCATGGAGACCCGCCTAGCAAACGTCATGCCAGCTCAAACCACCAGCCGCCAGAGCATCCGCTTCGTCCATCGCGGCTCAGTCGTCTGCGTGCCTGGCGTATCGCACGACCGCACCCTGCTCGCGCTGCTGCGCGAAGACCTCGGGCTGGTCTCGGTCAAGGAGGGCTGCAACTCGGGCGACTGCGGCGCCTGCACCGTGGTGCTGGCCGGGGCCAGGGGCGACGCGCTGCGCTGGCAGGCGAGCAACAGCTGCCTGCGGCTGGCGCATTCGATCGACGGCATGGCGCTGTGGACGGCCGGCGACCTCACTCGGGACCCACTGATCGCGCTGGATGGCGCCGCCCTGCACCCGGTGCAGCAGGCCCTGGTCGATGGCCACGGCTCGCAATGCGGCTTCTGCACGCCGGGCATCGTCATGAGCCTGTTTGCACTGCAGCAGCAAGGCGGCCCGGACGTCCGGCCCACGCGCGCGCAGGCGATGGCGGCACTGCCACCGGCCAGGCTGGATGAAGCCCGCCTGCTGGCACAGCTGCGCGCAATCGCCCGGCCGATCGGCGGCATGACCGAAGGTGCAACGGATGGGGATGCAGACCCGTCGGCACCGGATTCGCCATCTTTCTATCTGGCGCCCACCACGCTGGTGCAGGCGCTGCAGGCCCGCGCGCGCTGGCCAGACGCCCGCCTGGTCGCCGGCAGCACCGACCTGGCGCTGGGACTCACCAAGGGCTTGCAACGCCAGCCGCAACTGATCGACCTGACGCGCACCGCCGAGCTGCTGCGCATCGAACGGGCGGACGGGATGCTCTCGGTGGGCGCGGCCGTCATCCTGGAAGACGCCTTTGCCGCCTTGCAGCAGCACTGGTCCGGCCTGGGCGACTACCTGTCCCGTTTCGCCGGCGCGCAGGTGCGCCAGACCGGTACGCTGGGCGGCAACATCGCCAACGGCTCGCCGGTGAGTGACGGCATTCCGGTGTTGATCGCCTTGCGGGTACAACTCGTGCTGGCCCGGCTTGATCCAGCGACCGGCCACGCGAGCAAGCGACGTCTGGCAATCGAGGACTTCTACCGTGGCTACCGCCGCAACGCGCTGGAACCGGACGAACTGCTCGCAGCGATCGAGATCCCCTTGCCACGGCAGCCGACGCTGGAGCGCGCCGTGGCTGCGGAACGCCCGGATCGCATCGGCGGCCACTGGACCCGCGCCTACAAGGTCTCCCGGCGCTTCGAGGATGACATCGCCACGCTCAGCCTCGCGCTCTCGCTGCAGATCGAAGGCGGACAGGTACTGACAGCGTCCATCGGTGTCGGTGGCATGGCCGCAACGCCCATGCGTGCCCGCCGCACCGAAGCATTCTTGGTCGGCCAAGCCTGGAATGCCGACAGCGTCAGGGCCGCGATGCAGGTGCTGGAACAGGAGTTCGAGCCGCTGTCCGACCTGCGCGCGAGCGCCGCCTACCGGCGCCGGGTGCTGGCGAATCTGCTCTGGCGCAGCTGGCTGGAAAGCCAGGGCGATGCCCTGCCCTACCCGATAGGACTGGCGGGACTGAAGCCGATTGCCGCCGAGACTGACTCCACCGCAGACCGCCAGCCATGAACCTGCCATGAACACCAACCCGGCAACCAGCCCCGACCGTCTATCGCCTGACAGGTCGAACAACGGCCCGCTTGGCCTGCCTGCCCCAGCCTGCGGCCAGCCGCTGCCGCACGAGAGCGCACGCGTCCATGTCACGGGCGATGCGGCTTATGTCGACGACCTGCCCGAGCTGGCCGGCACGCTGCACGCCGCCCCCATCCTGTCGCCGATCGCGCACGGGCGCCTGCTCGACATCGACGCCGAAAAGGCACTCGCGCTGCCCGGCATGGTCGGACTGGTGCTGGCGGCCGACATCCCGGGCTCGCCCCTGCTGGCAGCCCAGGTGCACGACGAGCCGGTGCTGGCGCAAGACGAGCTGCATTACGCCGGCCAGGTGATCGGCCTGGCCGTGGCAAGGGACCGCGAAACGGCCCGTCGTGCGGCGCGACGGGTGCAGGTGCTGGCCGAGCCGCTGCCGGCGCTGCTGTCGGCGCGCGCCGCTCATGCCGCCGGCCAGTACGTGACGCCGCCCGTGCAACTGGTGCGCGGCGACGTCCAGGCTGCGCTGGCGCGCGCACCACACCGCCTGCGCGGCAGCTTCGAGACCGGCGCGCAGGAGCATCTCTACCTCGAAGGCCAGGTCGCCTACGCCCTGCCGCAGGAACAGGGCCAGTGGCTGGTGCACGCCAGCACCCAGCACCCCGGCGAGGTGCAGCACTGGATCGCCAGCGCGCTCGGGCTGGCCAGCCACGAGGTGCAGGTGGTCTGCCGGCGCATGGGCGGCGGCTTCGGCGGCAAGGAGACGCAGGCCGGACAGATCGCGGTCTGGGCCGCGCTGGCGGCGCACAAGTTCGGCCATCCGGTCAAGCTGCGGCTGGACCGCGACGATGACTTCCTGATCACCGGCAAGCGCCACGCCTTCACCTTCGACTGGGAGGCCGGCTTCGACGACAGCGGCCGGCTGCTCGCGCTGGACCTGACCCAGCTGGCCGACTGCGGCTGGTCGGCCGACCTGTCGGGCCCGGTCTGCGACCGCGCGGTGTTCCACAGCGACAACGCCTATTTCCTGGAAAACGTCGCGATCCACAGCTGGCGCTGCCGCACCCACCGCCAGAGCAGCACGGCGTTCCGTGGCTTCGGCGGGCCGCAGGGCGTGCTCGCGATCGAGACCATCCTGGGCGAGGTCGCGCGCCAGCTCGGGCTAGACCCGCTCGACGTGCGGCTGACCAACCTCTACGGCCTGCAGGAACGCAACATCACGCCCTACGGCATGACGGTGCAGGACAACATCCTGACACCGCTGATCAGCCAGCTGGCCACCAGCGCACGCTACCGCGAACGGCGCGCCGCGATCACGACCTGGAACGCCGCCAGCCCGGTGATCAAGCGCGGGCTGGCGCTGACGCCGGTCAAGTTCGGCATCAGCTTCACCGCCACCCTGCTGAACCAGGCCGGCGCGCTGGTCCATGTCTACACCGACGGCAGCGTGCTGCTCAATCACGGCGGCACCGAGATGGGCCAGGGACTGCACACCAAGGTGGCGCAGATCGTCGCCGACGAGCTCGGCGTGCCCTACGAGCGGGTGCGCGTCAGCGCCAGCGACACGGCCAGGGTGCCGAACGCCTCGGCCACCGCGGCGTCGAGCGGCACCGACCTCAACGGCCGCGCCGCGCAGTACGCCGCGCGCCAGATCCGCCACCAGCTCGCTGTCTTCGTCGCCGGGCTCGACGGCTGCGGCGCCGGCGCGGTGCGCTTTGCGCAGGGCCGGGTGATCAGCCCGAAGGCGACGCGGGCCTGGACCGAGGTCGTCGCGCAGGCCTACGCCCACCGCATCCCGCTCTGGAGCGACGGCTTCTACCGCACGCCCAGGATCCACTACGACAAGGAGACACTGACCGGCCGGCCCTTCTACTACTTCGCCTATGGCGCGGCCTGCGCCGAGGTCGCGCTCGACACCCTGACCGGCGAGCAGCGCCTGCTGGCGGTCGACATCCTGCACGACGTCGGGCGCAGCCTCAACCCGGCGCTCGACATCGGCCAGATCGAGGGCGGCTTCATCCAGGGCCTGGGCTGGCTGACCAGCGAGCAACTGGTCTGGGACGATGCAGGCCGGCTGCTGACCCATGGCCCCGGCAGCTACAAGATACCGACCGCCGGCGACCTGCCCGCGCATTTCAGGGTCGAACTCTGGCCGGAGCCCAACCGCGAGGACAACGTCTTCGGCAGCAAGGCGGTCGGCGAGCCGCCGCTGCTGCTGGCAACCAGCGTCTGGGAGGCCTTGCGCGATGCAGTGGCGCAGGCGCGCGGCGACGGACTGCCGGTGCGGCTCGACGCGCCGGCGACACCCGAGCGGCTGCTGCAGGCGCTGGGCGGACTGGACGGCTGAAAAGCGATGCCGGATCGCTGGGTCGCTCGACATCGGATTCCGATCAGATAGAATGTGTAAAAAACACATTTCAAAGAACCGGACCGACATGGATCAACAGCCAGAAGCCCTCCAGACCGAGCAGCAGGCCTTGCTCGGTGCACTGGCGCATCTGCTGCAGCCCTTCGCCGAGCTCTGCCTGGCCAAGGGTGTGACCATCCAGGCCGTCGAGGAGCTGGTCCGCCGGGCCTTCGTGCAGGCGGCACGCCAGGTCTGCCAAGGTGCCAGGCCCGATCGCCTGACCAGCCGCATCAGCACCATGACCGGTCTGACCCGGCGCGAGGTGGGCCGGCTGGAAACCGAAGCGGCCCCCGAGCTGCCCGCGACGCGATCCCTGAGCAGCGAACTGCTGACCCACTGGCTCAGTGAACCGGGCTATACCGACCCGCAGGGCCGACCGCTCGAACTGGCCCGCCAGGGCGAAGCGCCCAGCTTCGAGGCGCTGGCAGCGACCGTGACACGCGACGTCCACCCGCGCACGCTGCTCGACGAGATGGTCAGGCTCGGGCTGGTCGGTCTGGCGGCGG
This sequence comes from Chitinophaga pinensis, assembly GCA_943326015.2. Lineage (GTDB taxonomy): Bacteria > Pseudomonadota > Gammaproteobacteria > Burkholderiales > Burkholderiaceae_C > Malikia. Next base: position 75,726 of record CALPRQ020000014.1, read on the forward strand.
ACAAGGACCGCATCCGGCTGCTCGACGAGGCTTTCGTGCCGCGGAACGACTGGCCGCAGCTGGTGGGCTTCCTGGGCGCCAACGTGGGCGACCACCTGCGCGCTGCGGTCAGCAACGTGCTCGGCAGCGGCAGCGAGCACTTCGAGCAGGCGCTGCTGGCTGACGAGCTGTCGGTGCAGTCGCTGCAGCAGGCCAGGCAGCTGATCAGCGAGCAGTGGCGCGAGCTCATGACCCGGCTCGGCCCGCGCCTGCAGGCCCTGATGGACGAGGACCAGGCAATGGGTCGGACACAGGACCAGCAGGTCAGGATTGGCCTGTACTCCTGGTCACAGCCCATGGCGCCACTGCCCGCCAGCACCCCCCCCCAAACCGAGAGCCCGAAGCCATGAAAACCCCAACCCCTGCCACCAGCGTCAACCGTCGCACCGCATTGCTGGCCCTGGCAGGCTCCGCCCTGCAACTGGCCGGATGCGGCGGCGGCGGCACCGACGTGGCGGGACTGAGCAGCGGCGGCACCGGATCGTTCACCTCCGGCACCATCGTCGGGCTCGGCTCCATCATCGTCAACGGCATACGCTACGACGACAGCCAGGCGACGATCAACGGCATGCGCTATGACGAATCGAGCAACCCGCTCAAGCTCGGCATGGTCGTGACCATCCAGGGCTCCGCCACGCAGGACTCCGGCACGCCGGGCGCACTGCTCAAGGCGACCGCCAGCCAGATCCGCTATGGCAGCGAATGGCGCGGCCCCATCGACAGCGACAGCATCGACACGGGCAGCGGAACCTTCAAGCTGCTGGGGCAGACGGTCGATGTGCTCGCCGCGACGGTGTTCGATGGCGTGGCCGACCTGGCCGGACTCGCCGCGCTGACCGGCCCGGCCCTGGTCGAGGTCTATGGCTACCTCGACCCGAGCAGCGGGGATCTGCAGGCAACTCGGGTCGAGCTCAAGCCCTCCCTGAGCGACTACCGCCTCAGCGGCGTGGTGACGCAGCAAGACTCCGGCAACTTCACGCTGGGCACGATTTCTGCCACGACCACGATCGCATATGGCGCGGGAACACAGCAGCCCGCCAGTTGGGGCTCTGACTCGCTGGTGCATGTCAGGCTCGACGATGCCATGACCGCGCTCGAGATCACCACCCCGGCGCAGCAGGTGCTTAGCGAGCTCAAGCCCGACGATGACGACGAGGCCGAGCTTGAGGGCATCGTCAGCGCCTACTCGGCGACCCGCAAGCGCTTCACCGTCAACGGCATCGAAATCGACAGTTCGGGAATCAGCAGCTTGACAGGACTGGCGGTTGGCGTGCGGGTCGAGGTCAAGGGCCGGATTGCGAAGCAACAGATCATCGCCAGCCAGATCGAGGTCAAGGGCCGTTCATCCGACCTTAAGGAAACCGAGGTCGAATACGAGTTCCACGGCATGCTGAGCCAGCTCACCGACACCCGCTTCGTGCTGCGCGGTTACCAGATCCGTTACGACCCGGCGATCCTCGAGGACGGCCTGGCACTGCAGGACGGCCAGCAAGTCGAAGTCAAGGCCATCAAGTCCGGCAACGGGTTGCTGGCAGTGGAAATCGGACTGGAAGACTGAAGTTTTCTGACACGGGCATCAGGCCGACCCGCCCACCATCGGCCGCATAGCAGAAGGAGCAACCGACATGAGCAACGAGACCCGCAACGGTTATCAATTCACCATCGACAGCGCGACGAACACCGTCACGGCCGTCGCCGAAGTCAAGAACGGGGAGTTCAGGTTCGAAGCGATCGACTCGCAAGAGAGCTGGACCTTTGACCCCGCGACCAACACCGTGACCCGCACGGATGGCGAGCCGGGCAACCTGGAAATCACGACCTTCACCGACATCGATGGCGACGGCATTTTTGTCCATGCCTCGACCGACCCGGTTTTGCCCCCCATCGTGATCTGCCCCGCCCCCTTCCCCATCCCTGTCGCGACTGATCCCGTCCTGACGATCACGACGAAGCCCATCCAGCCGGTCAAGCCGGCCGCCAGCCAGGACGGCTACAAGTTCACGATTGACGGCACGACGAACGCCATCACCGCTGTCTACGAAGTCAAGAAAGGCGTGGCCAAACCCCAGGAAATCGACTCCCATGTGACTTTTGCCTTTGACGCTGCCAGCGGCACCGTCACCAAGACCGAGATCGATCACGGCATGGCCGAAACGATCGTCTACTCGGATCTCGACGGCGACGGCATCTTCGCCAAGGCCTCCAAGAGCTACGCGAGCGCCAACGGCGCTACCCAACTCAGTTGGGATGCTCGCCATGTCGGCGGCGACTCCGACGACCACTTCAAGGGCGGCAGCGGCCACGACTACTACGCAGGCGGCCTGGGCAACGACCAGCTCGACGGCGGTGCCGGCGACGATGACCTCTACGGCGGCGATGGCGCCGATCAGCTCGCAGGCGGCGATGGAGGCGACATCATCAGCGGCGGCACGGGTGCCGACAAACTCGACGGCGGCATCGGCAACGACTCGCTCGACGGCGGCGCTGACAATGACACCCTCATCGGCGGCACGGGCACCGATCAACTCGACGGCGGCACGGGCAACGACTCGCTCACGGGTGGCGATGGCACGGATTCCATCAGCGGCGGCGACGGCTCTGACCAACTCGACGGCGGCACGGGCAATGACTCGCTCGCAGGCGGCGCTGGCACTGACTCGCTCAGCGGCGGCACGGGTGCTGACCAACTCGACGGCGGCATCGGCAACGACTCGCTCAACGGTGGCGCTGACAATGACAACATCATTGGCGCTGACGGCACTGACTCGCTCATCGGCGGTGCTGGCGCCGATACGCTGGATGGCGGCACCGGCAACGATTCGCTCAACGGCGGCGCTGGCGGCGACACCATCATCGGCGGGGCTGGCACTGACTCGCTCAACGGTGGCGACGGCGGCGACGTCGTCTTCGGCGGCCTGGGCAAGGATGTGCTGCTCGGCGGAGCAGGCAACGACGTTTTCAAGTACAGCAACATCAGCGACAGCGGCATCAGCGTCACCACCCGCGACGTCATCACCGACTTCACGGCTGGCGACAAGATCGACCTGTCGGCGATTGACGCCAAGGCGGGTTTCACCGCGAACGACGCCTTCACCTTCATCGGCGGAGCAGCCGACCTCACATTGGCCAAAGCCAACGGTGCGGTCTGGTTCGACCACGGCGTGATCTACGCCAGCACCGACAAGGACCTGGCGGCCGAGTTCCAGATCGAGCTCACGGGCGTGACCCACGTGACGGCGGCCGACTTCGTGCTCTGACACGGGCACCACGCGGCGCTTGATGCAGCATGAGATGTCATGAACGCGCCCATTCCTTATTGATAACCAAGGAAATTACGATCATGGAATTCAAGAAGATGGGAAAAATGACGCTCGGCTGCATCGCAGCGGCCCTGTCATGCTCGGCCTTCGCCGTCACCGCCACCCCGGGCTCGCTGACGGTCGCCACGGGTAGCGCGCAGACGGTGCAGATCGCCAATGTTTCGGGTTCGGTTTCGGTGTTCAGCTCGAAGTCGGGCATCGCGACGGTGAGCATGACGGATGCCACCCACTACCGGATCACGGGCACCAAGGCCGGATCGGTGGTGCTGGAGTTCAAGGACAGCAAGACCAGCGCCAAGGTCAACGTGACCGTCACGACCGCCCCGTCGGCCTCGCTCAACGGCAGGCTGCTGGCGAGCAACTGCTTCCAGTGCCATGGCACCAACGGCACCGGCGGTTTCGAGCGACTGGCAGGCAAATCCGCCAGCGAGATCTACGGCGACCTGAAGGAATTCGCCAGCGGCCAGGAAGACGCCAACGGCATCATGGCCGCCCATGCGATGGGATTCTCCGACGATCAGCTCAGGTCGATCGCCAGCTATTTCTCCAGCATCCGCTGACAGGGGCACGAAAATGCAACGTCGACAATTCATCCAGACCGCGACCGGCACCAGCATGGCCCTGAGCGCCTCGCTGTTTCCCTTCGCCGCCCGTGCCGCAGCCAGTTACAACGTCATCGTCGTCGGTGGCGGCATGGCGGGCGCGACCGCCGCCAAATACCTCAGGCTCTGGAGCCGCAACGAGCTCTCCGTCGCACTGATCGAGAAGGATGCGAACTACGTATCCAACATCATGAGCAACGAGGTCCTGACCGGCAAGCGCCCCTCGGTCAGTTCGCTGGCCTATTCCTACTCGACGCTGGCGAGCAAGTACGGGGTCAACCGCCTGCAGGGAACGGTCACGGCCATCGACGCCATCAACAAGACCGTCACCTATTCCTCGGCCTCGGGCAACGTCGTGCTCACCTACGATCGGCTCGTGCTGGCGCCCGGTCTGGACTTCGACCTCATGCCTGGCATGAGCAGTGCCAGCCAATATGACACCCTGGTGCCACATGCCTGGAAGGCGGGGGCGCAGACCACACTGCTGCGGCAGCAGCTGCTGGCGCTGCCGGACCACCAGAACGTCGTCATCACGATTCCGCTGGCACCCTATCGCTGCCCCCCCGGCCCCTACGAAAGGGCTTGCGTGATCGCGGACTGGCTCAAGACCAACAGGCCCAACAGCAAGCTCATCGTGCTCGACGCCAACAGCACGATCCAGGCCCAGCCCGGCAATTTCCAGAAGGCGTTCGATGGCGCTTACGGGTATCGGGTCGATTACCGCCCGGGCTGCACGGTCACCCAGCTGCAACTCGTCGCAGGCGCCAATACCGTCACCTTCAGCCAGAATGGCAGCACGCAGGCCGTGACGGCCGCCGTGCTCAACCCCATCCCGCCCCAGCGCGCCCCCGCGCTGCTGGTCGACTCGGGACTGGTCAGCGGCAGGTTCGCCCCGGTCAACCTGCTGAGCTACGAGTCCACCCTGAAGCCGGCCATCCATGTGATCGGAGATGCCTGCAGCTCGGGCATGCCCAAGGCCGGCCACATCGGCAACCAGGAAGCCAAGACCTGCGCCAACGCCATCGTCAACGCCTTGAAGGGCAACCAGTACGCACTCGCGGAAACGTCGCCGGTGCTGAACTCAGCCTGCTTCACGCCGCTCACGAGCAGCAAGGCGACCTGGCTGTCGGCCGTCTACCAGTACGATCCGGCCAAGGGACTCATGGTGCCGTCGACGCAGAACGGCGTCACCCAGCCCAAGGTGGCGGCTTCAGCCACCAAGGACAACTACTCGGACATGCAGAAATGGTTCAGCACGCTGATGGGCGATACCTTCGCGTGAGCGAGAACGGTCACTGACGCTCAGGCATGATCACCTGGTCGCGCCAGCTCGGCCGGCGTCACCCGGGTGAACGGCGGCAGCCCCTGCAACAGACGCTGGCCATAGCTGGTGCGCGTCAGCCGGCGGTCGTAGCAGGTCACATGCGCCTCGTCCTCCTCGGTGCGGATGGCGCGGCCCACCCACTGCGCGAGCCGGATCGCGGTCGCCGGCACCACCAGCTCGGTGAACGGGTCGCGCCCGACCTGACGCAGCCATTCGGCGCGCGCCTCGCCGACCGGATCATCGGGCGGCGCGAACGGCAGCTTGGTGATGAACAGGTCCTCGCACAGACGGCCCGGCAGGTCCAGCCCCTCGCCGAAGGACTGCATGCCGAAGATCACCGACGGTCGGCCGGCCGCGACCCGCTCGCGGTGCCGACTCAGCAGCTGCCAGCGCGGCAGCGCGGTCTGCACCAGCACGATCTCGCGCAGCGCGTCGGTCAAGGATTCCTCGGCCAGCCGCAACTGGACGCGCGAGGTGAACAGCACCAGCGCGCCATGCTCGACCCGCTTGAGGTCGCGAAGCAGCGCCTGCACCATGGCCGCGTTGTAGGCGGTGGCCTCCTTGGGGTCGGGCAGGTCGTCGACCAGCACCAGCCGGCCCTGGCGCGCGAAGTCGAACGGGCTCTGGACTTCCAGCGCCAGCGTGCAAGGGTCGCCGAACAGGCCGACCTCCTTGAGGAAGAAGTCGAAGCGACCCAGGCTGGTCAGCGTGGCCGAGGTCAGCACCGCGCCGCGCACCGTGTTCCACAGGTGATGGCGCAGCGTCGCGCCCGGCAAGGTCGGGCTGGCATGCGCCTGCAGCACGAGGTAGTCGCCCTGGGTCGCCAGCGTGAACCACTTGGCCGCCGACGCAGTCCCTTCGTCGGGCTCCTGCAGCAGCAGCTGGGTGGTGGTGGCAACCGCCTCCAGCCGCGGCGCCAGCATGCCGAGCTGGGCATAGAGCTGCGACAGGCGCCTGGCCTCGTCGGGCTGGGCCTTGATCTCGGCCTTCAATGCCTTGCTGACCGCGCGCAGCGCATCAAGGAAGGCCTGGGCCTGGTGCGAAAGCTGCGCCAGCGGCTCGATCAGCTCCGGATGCAGCTCGCCGCGCGGCACGCGGTAGCGCCCGGGCTGGTTGGTCAATCCTCCGGCTGCGCCGCGCCGGCTGCCAAAGGCTGGCGCGTCCTCGCCTTTCAGGGCCGAGCCATGATGGTGCATCACCAGGCGCGCCAGCTCCAGCATCAGCTGACGCAGCTGGGCCGAGATCTGCGGGATCTCGGCCACCTCGGATACCGCGAGCAGGCCACCCGTGCGCAGCGCCTGGCTGGCGAGCTTGTCGACCCACTTGAGCCGGCTCAGGTCCATGCTGCTGGCGAACTGGTCGAGCGCGATACCCGGCAGATGATGCGCCTCATCGAGCACCAGCAGGCAGTTGTCGAGCTCGGGCAGCATGCGCGAGCCGAGCGATGACAGCAGCAGGTCGTGGTTGACCACGATCACCTGCGCGCCGACCAGGCTCTTGCGTGCCGCGTAATAGCTGCACTGGTCGTAGGCCGGGCAATGGCGCGCGGTGCAGCTGCTGCCCTCGGCGGCCACCGCCGCCCACCAGGCGCCTTCGGGCGGTTGTTCGAGCTGGTCGCGGTCGCCGTCCCAGCGGCCGCGATCGAGCTGGCGCTGCAGGTCCTGGTAGAAAGTCTGGCGTTCGACCTGTTGTTGCGCCAGGCTTGAGGCCAGGCTGGCGCTGGTCGGACGCGCCTCGTCAGCGAACAGGTCGTCCTCGGCATCCCAGGCCGCATCGCCGTCGCCCGCGTCGGCCCCCTGCGCCCAGCGGTCGAGCTTGAGCTTGCAGACATAGCGCCCGCGCCCCTTGGCCAGCGCAAAGCGGAACGGCTGCGGCAGGCTGTTGGCCAGCGCTGGCAGGTCCTTGGCCACCAGCTGCTCCTGCAGCGCGACGGTGGCGGTCGAGATCATCACGCGCGTGTTGCGCGCCAGGGCCAGCGCGATCGCGGGCACGCTGTAGGCCAGCGACTTGCCGACCCCGGTGCCGGCCTGGATCACCGCGATCGAGCGCTGCGGCTCAAGCGCCTCGATCGGGCCGTCCTCGTCCTCGGGCGGCTTGCCGAGATCCGCCTCGCTGAAGGTCAGCGCCACCTGCTCGGCCATCAGCCGCTGGCCGGCGCGCGCGCGCAATCCGCTGCCAGCCACCACCTCGTCGAACACCTGCAGCGCCGCTCGCGCCATTTCTACCTTGGACATGGGGCCGGAGTGTGGCACGAAAACCGGCCTGGCAGGCCTTACAATGGTCACTGCACCGACCATCACGGTCGTCTTGTGCAAGGAAACGTGGCCGAGCGGTTTAAGGCAGCGCTCTTGAAAAGCGCCGAGGGCTTATCCCCCTCCGTGAGTTCGAATCTCACCGTTTCCGCCATCTTGGAGATGCGCATGATCAAAAGCGGCGCACTGGGCGAACTGGCGGCGATGAAGCACTTTCTCAGTCTCGGCTTCGAGGTCTACACAGCCGTGACTGACAGCTCCACCTACGACATCATCCTGGCTAGAGATGGACAGTTGCTCAGGGTCGAGGTCAAGACAACGGCAGCCCGAACCAAGAACAACAAAGGCTGGGTAGTGCACCTCAAGCGCGTGCGGCCCAACAAGACCCAAAACAAGATCCACCCCTTCGACAGCAGCAAAATCGACCTGCTGGCCGTCTACATCATGCCGCTGGACCGGATCATCACTTTCGAAGCCAAGAATCTGCAACAGCGCTCGACACTGTCCATACTGGACGAGCAGCTGGCCACGCTGTCTTGACGCGCAGCGCATTTGACCCGATCCGAGCGGCAAGCCTCGGGGTTCAGCCCGAGGTTTGAGCGATCAGGCCGGCACGGCCCGTTGCTGCTCAATATACTGTCGCAGGATTTCGATCGGCGCACCGCCACATGATGCGGCAAAGTAGCTTGGCGACCACAATACCCCGCGCCGTTTGAGCCACGGATGGAAGTCCCCGAACTCCTTGCGCATCATCCGGCTCGACACCCCCTTCAGGCTGTTCACCAGCGTCGATAGCGCCACTTTCGGCGGGTAGTCCACCAACAGGTGAACGTGATCCGCCTCGCCATTGAACTCCACCAGCGTGGCGCCGAAGTCCTCGCAGACCGAGCGCAGAATTCGCTCCAGTGCGGCCATATGTTCCTGCCGGAAGACACCGCGACGGTACTTCGTCACAAAGACCAAGTGTGCGTGAAGGATGAACATGCAATGTCTTCCAGTGCGGATGTCTTGTCTTGATGTCATAGACCAAGTATATTTCGGCTTGTCATGGTCACCACAAGAACCCTCCAGCTGCGCCTGAAGGACAAGCACGCCCGCGTGCTGCGTCAGATGGCGCGCGAGGTCAATCAGGTCTGGAACCACATCAACGAAGTCTCCGTCCGGGCCGCTCGCCCTTTTTCGGGCCAGCCGCGCTACCTCTCGGGCTACGACCTGCAAAAGCTCACGGC
>CALPRQ020000015.1 GCA_943326015.2 Chitinophaga pinensis
AGCGCTGGATCGTCGAACGCAGCTTTGCTTGGCTGGACAAGAACAGGCGGCTGTGGAAGAACTGCGAGCGGCTGCTCAACACCAGCCTGCAGTTCGTCCATCTGGCTTTCCTGGGGCTCTTGCTCAGAAGACTTTGAACACGCTCTTACAGGATCCCGACTTGGCCCTACACTCCCACCCCATGTCATTTGCCTCCCTCGGTCTGTCCTCCGCGCTGATTAACGCCACCCGCGAGCTCGGCTTCTCCACGCCCACCCCGGTCCAGGCCGAGGCGATTCCCGCCATCCTGCGCGGCTCGGACGTCCAGGCCCAGGCCCAGACCGGCTCCGGCAAGACCGCCGCCTACGCCCTGCCCGTGCTGCACGGGCTGGCCAGCCAGCCCATCGGCGGCTACCGGCGCCAGCTGCGCGCGCTGGTGCTGGTGCCCACGCGCGAACTGGCGCTGCAGGTCGGCGAGCTGCTGCAGGACCTGGCCGCGCGCCAGGCCGGCACCGTGCGGCAAGTGCTCAAGGTGCAGGCGCTGTACGGCGGCGTCTCGATCAATCCGCAACTGCTGGCCCTGCGCGGCGGCGCCGACCTGGTGGTCGCCACGCCCGGCCGGCTGCTCGATGTCATCGAGCACAACGGCCTGCAGCTCGACCAGGTGCGCCAGCTGGTGCTCGACGAGGCCGACCGCCTGCTCGACCTCGGCTTTGCCGATGAGCTCGACCGTGTGCTCAAGCAACTGCCAGCCCAGCGGCAGAACCTGCTGTTCTCGGCCACCTTCCCGGCTGGGGTGCAGGGGCTGGCCGACGCGCTGCTGCGCGAGCCGGTACGGATCCGGATCGAGGCCGAAGTGCAGGCGCCGCTGACCATAGCGCAGCAGGCGATCGCGGTCGATGCCAACAAGCGCACCACGCTGCTGCGCCATCTGGCCCAAGAGCAAGGCTGGAAACAGGCGCTGGTCTTCGTCGCCAGCCAGTACGCGGCCGAGCATGTCGCCAACAAGCTCTACAAGAACGGGGTCTACGCGACCGCCTTCCACGGCGGCCTGAGCCAGGGTGGCAGGCGCCAGGTGCTGGACGAATTCAAGTCGGGCCGCTGGGACATCCTGGTCACGACCGACCTGGCCGCGCGCGGCATCGACATCGAAGGCCTGCCGGTGGTGGTCAACTACGATCTGCCGCGCTCGGCGGTGGACTACCTGCACCGCATCGGCCGCACCGGGCGCGCCGGCGCCGACGGGCTGGCCGTCAGCTTTGTCAGCGCGGACCAGCTCGCGCACTGGCGCCTGATCCAGAAGCGCCAGTCGCTGCAGCTGGAACTGGAAACGGTCGCCGGCTTCGAGCCTTCGGGGTTCGATCAGGCAGCACCAATCCCGACCGAGCCGGCACGACCCGGCAAGCTGCCACCGGGCACCGGTGGCATCAAGGGCAAGCGCCCGAGCAAGAAGGACAAGCTGCGCGCAGCGGCGGCTGCCGCTGCGGCCAAGGGCCAGTAGTCGATCAGGCCAGATCGCCGCCCTGGGACGCGCCGCGGGCGCCGCGCACGCCATGCTTGGCCAGGATCTCGACATAGACCTGGGTCGCGCCGCCCTGGGCGGCTTCATCGACCTTGCCGATCAGCTGGGACAGGTGCACCGTCTCGGCGCTGTCCTGGCTCAGGCCGAAGCGGCAGTCGAAGTCCCAGTAATCGACGCCGGCGGGCAGGTCGCGGCGGCGTTCGCGCTTGAGGTATTTGCGCAGCTCGTGCTTGAGCGCGTCGAGCACGCGGTCCGGGTGCCTGCCTTCGATCTGGAGCGGGAATGTTTTTTTCATGGTTATCCTGATGGCTAGCAGCGGGGCCGAATGGACGCGCTGCGGGAGCGTGATTATGCGTCGGCCGGCGCCCGCCCGGACCAGCGGCGTTGCGTTATGCTGCGCGCCAACCCCTTATGAAAAGCCGCCCCCTCCCCCCCAGCAAGGAGCAGATCGACCTGCTCGCCCCCTTCGACCGGCTCGGACTCGAACGGATCGAACTGATTTCCACCCCTGTACAGGCACAACGCGCCGCCCAGGCCCTGCGCGCCAGCAGCGCCTGGGGCTTCGACACCGAGTCCAAGCCGACTTTTTCGGTCGGCGAAGCATCCGATGGTCCCCATGTGGTGCAGCTCGCGACGCTGGAGCAAGCCTGGGTATTCCAGCTGCACGACCCGGACTGCCTGGCCGAAGTCGCCGCCCTGCTGGCCTGGCCAGGCGCGGTCAAGGCCGGTTTCGGCCTGGGCGACGACCGCAAGCGCATCCAGTCCAAGCTCGGCATCGAGCCAGTGCGGGTGCATGAACTCGGCCACGACTTCCGCCGCCAGGGCTATCGGCAGCAGATCGGCGTCAAGTCGGCGGTCGCGCTGCTGTTCGAGCGCCGCTTCGCCAAATCCAAGAAAGCCGCCACCTCGAACTGGTCCCGACTCGACCTGAGCGAGTCGCAACTGCTCTACGCGGCCAACGACGCCTGGGCAGCGCTGCGCTGCTACCACGCGCTGGAGCCGCAGCTTACAGCGCGCGCGCCAGGCGGCTGACCCCCTCGCGGATCTTGTCCAGATCCGAGGTCGCGAAGCTCAGGCGCAGCGTCGCCGGGTCGGGCTGCTCGCAATAGAAGGGCGCGCCCGGCACGAAGGCCACGCCCTGCTCGATGGCGCGGCGCGAGAACTCATTGCCGTCCGCGACCTTGCCATTCGCGCCGGTCAGGCGGGCCCAGACGAACAGGCCGCCCTGCGGCACGACGAACTCGATCGCGTCGCCCAGCTCGGCCCGCAGCCCCTCGCACAGGGTACGGGCGCGCTCGGCGTAGACGGCGCGCGCCTTTTCCAGGTTGGCCGTCATGCGGCCGGACTTGAGGTACTGGGCGGCGGTGGCCTGCGCGAAGGTGCTCGAATTGGCGTCGCTGAACTGCTTGCACATCACGGCCTTGGCCAGCAGCTCGGGCGGCGCGATCATCCAGCCCAGGCGCAGGCCGGCCGACAACGTCTTGCTCAAGCTACCGCAATGCACCAGGCAGTCGCGGCTGCCCGGCACCTCGGAACTCAGCGCCAGCAGGCTGGGCGGCGGCGGCGCGTCGAAATACAGGTCGCCATAGGGGTCATCCTCGACGATCAGCGTCTGGTACCGGGCCGCGAGCTCAAGCACGCGACGGCGGCGCTCCAGCGTCAGCGTGGCGCCGCTCGGGTTGCCGAAGGTCGGGATCAGGTAGACGAACTTCGGTTTGTGCTCGACGATCAGCTGTTCCAGCCGCTCGACATCGACGCCATCGCCATCGACCGGGGCACTGACCAGCTCGGCGCCGTAGAGGCGGAAGCACTGGATGGTAGCCAGGAAGGTCGGCCCCTCGACGATCACCTTGTCGCCGGGCGAGATCAGCGTCTTGCCCAGCAGGTCGAGCGCCTGCTGGCTGCCCGTCGTGACGATCAGCTGCTCGGGCGCCACCTGCGCGCCCTTGGCCTGCATGAAACTTGCGAGCTGCTCGCGCAACGGCGCGTAGCCCTCGGTCGCGCCATACTGCATGGCACCGGCCGGCTCCTGCTCCAGCGCGGCCAAGGTAGCTGCGCGGATGCCGTCGACATCGACCAGCGCCACATCCGGGAAGCCACCGGCAAAGCTGATGATGCCGGGCTTGCCCAACAGCTTGAACAGCTCGCGGATGGCGGAGGTTTCGACGTTGTCGAGTCGGTCGGCAAAGCGGACGGCAGAGGCGCTCATGGGAAAATCGGTGGAATGAAAAAGGAACAGATCGAGCGCTTCTTCGCCACCTTGCAGGCGGCCAATCCGCGGCCCGTGACCGAGCTTGAGTATACGAGTCCGTTCGAGCTGCTCTGCGCCGTGCTGCTGTCGGCGCAAGCCACCGACGTCGGCGTCAACAAGGCCACGCGCCGGCTGTTTCCAATCGCCAACACGCCGCAGCAGATGCTGGAACTCGGCATCGAAGGCCTGGAAGAGCAGATCAGGACCATAGGCCTGTACCGCAGCAAGGCCAGGCACCTGCTGCAGACCTGCCAGATCCTGCTCGACAAGCATGGCGGCCAGGTGCCGCGCACGCGCGAGGAGCTCGAAGAACTGCCCGGAGTCGGCCGCAAGACCGCCAACGTGGTGCTCAATGTCGCCTTCGGCGAGCCGACCATGGCGGTCGACACCCATGTGTTCCGGCTCGGCAACCGCACCGGGCTGGCACCCGGCAAGACCCCGCTGGAGGTCGAGCAAAAGTTGCTCAAGCGCATCCCGGCGCAATACCTGGAGCACGCGCACCACTGGCTGATCCTGCATGGACGCTATGTCTGCACCGCGCGCAAGCCGCATTGCGATCGCTGCGCCGTGGCCGATTGCTGCGACTACCCGGACAAGACTCCCTCCCAATCATGAAACGTCCCCGCTCGCTGCCCTGGCTCGAACCCGGCCAGCCCTTCCCGCCCGTCGAGCAGGCCTGGGGCGCCGGCGATCCCGCGCCGGGCCTGCTCGCGGCCGGTGGCGCGCTCGATGTCGCAACCCTGATCCAGGCCTATGCCCAAGGCATCTTCCCCTGGTTCTCCGACGGCCAGCCGATACTCTGGTGGAGCACCGACCCGCGCATGGTGCTGCGCGTGGCCGACTTCAAGCTGCAGCCCTCGCTGCGCAAGGAGATCCGCTCTGGGTTGCGCAGTGGCCGGTTGGAGATCCGCTTCGACCATGACTTCGAGGCCGTGATCCGTGCCTGCTCCGGCAGCCCGCGCCCGGGCCAGGACGGCACCTGGATCCTGCCCGAAATGGTCGCGGCCTATTGCGCGCTGCACCGCGCCGGCCACGCGCACAGCGTCGAAACCTGGTGGGACGGTGAACTCGCTGGTGGACTCTACTGCGTCGCGATCGGCCGCATGGTGTTCGGCGAATCGATGTTCAGCCGGCGCAGCAATGGGTCCAAGATCGCGCTCGCGGCACTGGTCGCGGCCGGCGAGTCCTGGGGCATCGAAGCCATAGACTGCCAGCAGAACACGGCCCATCTGGCCTCGCTCGGCGCGCGCGAGATGCCGCGCTGCGAGTTCCTGCAAATCGTGCAGCGCCATACGGCACAGCCCGCCCCCGTGTGGAAGCTCGACCCCCTATACTGGTCCGCATGGCTGAACCATCCGTCATCCCAGACTTCGTGAGCGCCGCATGAACCCGGGCCAGGAACTCCCGCTGGAGGCGCTGCAGTTCTACGCCACGGCACCCTACCCCTGCAGCTATATCGAGGGCCGGCAGGCTCGCTCCCGAGTCGCCACGCCCGGTCACCTGATCCACAACGACGCCTACTCCGAACTCGTCACGCGGGGCTTTCGCCGCAGCGGCCTGTTCACCTACCGGCCGCAATGCGACGGTTGCCAGGCCTGTATCCCGCTGCGGGTCGATGCGGCACGCTTCGCCCCCAACCGCAGCCAGCGCCGCGCGCAAGCTCGCCACGCGGACTTGCAGGTGCGGGTACTGAGCCTGGCCTTCGACCCCGACCACTACGAGCTCTACCTGCGCTACCAGCGCGCGCGTCACGCCGGTGGTGGCATGGACCAGGACAACGTGGAACAGTACGGCCAGTTCCTGCTGCAGAGCCGGGTCAACTCGCGCCTGGTCGAGTTCTTCCTGCCCGCAACCGAGAGCGAGCCCGAGCGGCTCAAGATGGTGTCGCTGGTCGATGTGCTGGACGACGGTCTGTCGGCCGTCTATACCTTCTATGAGCCCGAGGCCGGTACCGCCTACGGCAACTACAACGTGCTGTGGCAGATCGCGCAGGCCCGAAGCCTCGGCCTGCCCTGGGTCTACCTGGGCTACTGGATTGAACAAAGCCCCAAGATGGCTTACAAACGCAAGTTCCTGCCGCACCAGCTGCTGCTGGATGGCCGCTGGGTCTCGACGCCATAAGCCAGGGCTGATTTCATCTTGTAAAATGGCACCGATGATCCGCATGCCATGACCAGACGCCCAGACCTCATTCCCTCCCACCCCAGCGTTCAGGTGATCGAACGCATCTTCACGCTGATGGATGTGCTCGCCTCGTGCGAGGAAGCCGTCTCGCTCAAGAAAATCAGCGAGAAGACCGGACTGCACCCCTCGACCGCGCACCGCATCCTCAACGACCTCGCGATCGGACGCTACGTCGACCGACCCGAACCCGGCAGCTATCGGCTGGGCATGCGCCTGCTCGAACTCGGCAACCTGGTCAAGGCCCGCCTGAGCGTGCGCGACACCGCGCTTGGGCCCATGCGCGAGCTGCACAAGCTGATCCAGCAGCCCGTCAACCTGAGCGTGCGCCAGGGCGACGAGATCGTCTACGTCGAGCGCGCCTACAGCGAGCGCTCCGGCATGCAGGTGGTGCGCGCGATCGGCGGCCATGCGCCGCTGCACCTGACCTCGGTCGGCAAGCTGTTCCTGGCCGCGGACGATGCGCAGCGCGTGCGAGCCTACGCGGCGCGCACCGGCCTGATGGGCAACACGACCAACAGCATCACCCAGCTGCTGACGCTCGAGCGCGAGCTGCAGCAATGCCGCCAGCTCGGCAGCGCGCGCGACAACGAGGAACTCGAACTCGGTGTGCGCTGCATGGCCGCCGGCATCTACGATGACCAGGGCAAGCTGGTGGCCGGCTTGTCGATCTCGGCGCCAGCCGACCGCCTCGACGAGGGCTGGCTGCCCAAGCTGCAGGCCACGGCCGATGCCATCAGCCGCGCGCTGGGCTGCCCCGGCAAGTAAGCACTCAGCCCTTGTTGCGCCAGGCCAGGCGCTCGATCGCGTCAGCCGAGGCGACTGATTCGACGTAGCGCCGCACCCGTTGCGCGTCACCGATGCGTGCCGACTTGTCGGCCGCGTCGAGGAAGACCATGATGACCTGGCGCCCCGCCAGTCTGGCCGACATCACCATGCAGCGACCCGCTTCCGAAATGTAGCCGGTCTTCTGCAGGCCGATGTCCCATGTCGGGTCGGCGGTCAGGCGGTTGCTGTTGTGGTACTGCAGCACGCGCCGACCCGACTCGACCGAATAGCCCTGCGAGGTCGTGAATTCGCGCAGCAGCGGGCGCTGATAAGCAGCCGCGACCAACAGCGCGAGATCGCGCGCACTCGATCGGTTCTCGACCGACAGGCCGGTCGGCTCGACATAATGGGTGTCGTGCATGCCGAGCTCGGCGGCCTTGGCGTTCATCAGCCGCACGAAGTTGGCGATGCCGCCGGGATAGGTGCGACCCAGCGCATGCGCCGCGCGGTTCTCGCTCGACATCAGTGCCAGATGCATGGCCTCGCCACGCGTCAGCCGGGTACCGACCGACAGCCGCGAACCGGTGCCCTTGTAGATGTCAAGATCATCCTCGGTGATGCTGATCTCTTCGTCCAGCGGCAGCCTGGCATCCGCCATCAGCAACCCGGTCATCAGCTTGGTCAGCGAGGCGATCGGCATCACGACCTTGTCGTTCTTGCTGACCAGCACCTCACGGCTGTTCTGGTCCATCACGAATACCGCGTTGGCGCTGAGCTTGGACAGCTCGTCGGCCGCGCTGACATCGGGCTTGCGCTCTGCGGCGTTGACTGCGGACGCCGTCGCCAAGGCCGCACCGCCCGCTACCGCGGACTTGGCCGCGATCGCGGCGGCACGACGCGCCTTGCCGGACCGGGGGTGGTCAGCGCTGGCTTTCGCCTGCACGACCGCCTTGGCGGCGGAACGCTTGACGCGGGCCGAAACCACGCGGGCCTTGCTGACGGCCTGCGCCTTGATCTTAACCTTCTGCGCGGCGACGGGTTTCTTCCTGGCATGCGCGCCCGCAGCCATGAGAGAAGGCGGCGCCATCAGGGAAAGCGTCACCCCCAAACTCAAGGCAGCGGTCGCGCGACGCAGCCACTGAAGCTTGCCATGGGTCATTTGCTTACACTCCAAACTCATAAAAACCAATACCCAGAAGTATAAAACGAAGGCAAATGACTAGCAATATCAATTCATGACCAGGAGTTCAGGGGATCCACCCCTGAAACGGATCAGAGCTGGGCCGCGACTCGCTCGACCTTGCTGTGCAGCTTGTTGAGTGCGCTCAGGTAAGCCTTGGCCGATGCGACCACGATGTCCGGGTCGGCACCGACGCCGTTGACCACGCGACCGCTGTGCTGCAGGCGCACCGTGACCTCGCCCTGGCTCTCGGTCGAGCCGGTGGTGATCGCGTTGACCGAATACAGCAGCAGCTCGGCGCCGCTGTTGACATGCTGCTCGATGGCCTTGAGCGAGGCGTCGACCGGGCCGTTGCCGTCGGCCTCGCCCGTGAACTCCTTGCCGTCGACCGTGAACACGACCTTGGCGCGCGGACGCTCGCCGGTCTCGCTGTGCTGGGCCAGCGAAACGAGGCCATACTGCTCCTTGGCCGCGGTCACGCTCTCGTCACTGACCAGGGCCAGGATGTCCTCGTCGAAGATCTCGCTCTTGCGGTCGGCCAGTTCCTTGAACTTGGCAAACGCCGTGTTGACCTCACCCTCGGATTCCATCTCGATGCCGAGCTCCTTCAGACGCTGCTTGAAGGCATTGCGGCCGCTGAGCTTGCCCAGCACGATCTTGTTGGCACTCCAGCCCACGTCCTCGGCGCGCATGATCTCGTAGGTGTCGCGCGCCTTCAGCACGCCGTCCTGGTGGATGCCCGAGGCATGGGCGAAGGCGTTGGCGCCCACCACGGCCTTGTTGGGCTGCACCACGAAGCCGGTGGTCTGGCTGACCATGCGGCTGGCCGGAACGATCTGGCTGGTGTCGATGTTGACATCGAGACCGAAATAGTCACGCCGGGTCTTGACCGCCATCACGACTTCCTCCAGCGAGCAGTTGCCGGCACGCTCGCCCAGGCCGTTGATGGTGCACTCGACCTGGCGCGCGCCGCCGATCTTGACGCCTGCGAGCGAGTTGGCCACTGCCATGCCGAGGTCGTTGTGGCAGTGCACCGACCAGATCGCCTGGTCCGAGTTGGGCACCATCTCGCGCAGGGTCTTGATGAAGTTGCCGTACAGCTCGGGGATGGCGTAGCCGACCGTGTCGGGGATGTTGATCGTGGTGGCGCCTTCCTTGATCACGGCCTCGACCACGCGCGCCAGGAAGCCGAGCTCGGAGCGGTAGCCGTCCTCGGCGCTGAACTCGATGTCGCCGACCAGGTTGCGCGCGAAGCGCACCGAACGCTTGGCCTGCTCGAGCACCTGCTCGGGCGTCATGCCCAGCTTCTTCTCCATGTGCAGCGGCGAGGTGGCGATGAAGGTGTGGATGCGGGCGCGATTGGCCCCCTTGAGCGCCTCGGCCGAGCGCGCGATGTCGCGCTCGTTGGCGCGTGCGAGCGAACAGATGGTCGAGTCCTTGATGTGGTCGGCGATGGTCTTGACCGACTCGAAGTCACCGTTGGAGCTGGCGGCAAAGCCGGCCTCGATCACGTCGACCTTCAGGCGCTCAAGCTGACGCGCGATGCGCAGCTTCTCGTCGCGGGTCATGGAGGCGCCGGGAGATTGCTCGCCGTCACGCAAGGTGGTGTCGAAAATGATCAGTTGCTCGCTCATTTGGTACTCCTTGAAGCCGGCTCGTGGCCGGCACAGACAAGACCCCCGCAGCATCCAAAACAAACGGCCCGCTGCGGGTGCATACGGGCCGTTGGTGTGGAAAACGCGCGCGCTATTCCGCCTGCCCTCTTGGCATCAGCGCTAGTAGCAGTTTGCGTGCGGATTTCATGTCCAGCAATGTATCACAAAGCCCGCTCAATCGTGCAGGCCGCGCTCATCCGGTTCATCGGTGGTGGTGCTGATCACGCTGGTCGGCTGGCCCTTGGCCTTGCGCACCGCGTAGATCACATAGCCCGAGAGCGCATAGCAGACGAACAGGCCGAACAGCACGATCGGCGGATGGATGTTGATGACCGCGATCAGCAGCGCCACCAGCACGATGGTGGCGAACGGGACGCTGCGCTTCATCGACAGGTCCTTGAAGCTGTAGAACGGCGCGTTGGTCACCATGGTCAGGCCAGCGTAGAGCGTGATGGCGAACATCGGCCAGGCCAGCGACTCGCTCCTCAAGCCGGCCTCGGTCGCGAGCCAGATGAAACCGGCCACCAGCGCGGCAGCGGCTGGCGACGGCAGACCCTGGAAAAAGCGCTTGTCCACCACGCTGGTGTTGACGTTGAAGCGTGCCAGCCGCAAGGCGGCACAGGCGCAGTAGACGAAAGCCGCGATCCAGCCCCAGCGGCCCAGGTCGCGCAGGCCCCACTCGTAGGCAATCAGCGCCGGCGCGGCACCGAAGGACACCATGTCGGACAGCGAGTCCATCTGCTCGCCGAAGGCACTTTGGGTGTGCGTCAGGCGCGCGACCCGGCCGTCGAGGCTGTCGAGCACCATGGCGACGAAGATCGCGGCGGTCGCCAGGTCGTAACGGTCGTTCATCGACATCACGATCGCGTAGAAGCCGCCGAACAGCGCGGCGAGCGTGATCATGTTGGGCAGCATGTAGATGCCCTTGTGGCGCCTGGGCTGGGCGATTTCGGGGGGATTGAGAGGATCGGCTCCGTCGTGCATGGCTGGCCTCAAGCTTCAATATGACTGATATTCATGGGGGTCGAGTGTAAGCCAGCCGCCGCAGCGCGGGCAGCGGGCGAAAAAAAACCGCCTGCCGGCGCACCGGGGGCGGTTTTCTGGATTCCGGCCGGCCCGCAGGCCGGCAGCGGGATCAGTTGCGGGTCTGGTCGACCAGCTTGTTCTTGGCGATCCAAGGCATCATGCCGCGCAGCTTCTCGCCGACGATCTCGATCGAGTGCTCGGCGTTCAGGCGACGGCGGGCGGTCATCGACGGGTAGTTGGTCTTGCCTT
Source organism: Chitinophaga pinensis (assembly GCA_943326015.2). Classification (GTDB taxonomy): domain Bacteria; phylum Pseudomonadota; class Gammaproteobacteria; order Burkholderiales; family Burkholderiaceae_C; genus Malikia. Next base: position 10,812 of record CALPRQ020000015.1, read on the forward strand.
CCAGGATGAACATCTTGGCGTATTCGCCGGTCTGGATGCGCTTGAGCGCGTTGCGCATGGCGGCGCGCGACTGCTCGTTGATGACTTCGGTGCCGGTCACGTACTCGCCATACTCCGCGTTGTTGGAGATGGAGTAGTTCATGTTGGCGATGCCGCCTTCATACATCAGGTCGACGATCAGCTTGAGCTCGTGCAGGCACTCGAAGTAGGCCATTTCCGGAGCGTAGCCCGCTTCGGTCAGGGTCTCGAAGCCCATCTTGACCAGCTCGACGGCGCCGCCGCACAGCACGGCCTGCTCGCCGAACAGGTCGGTCTCGGTTTCTTCGCGGAAGTTGGTCTCGATGATGCCACCCTTGCCGCCGCCGTTGGCCATGGCGTAGGACAGGGCCAGGTCACGGGCCTTGCCGGACTTGTCCTGGTAGACCGCGATCAGCGACGGCACGCCGCCACCCTTGAGGTACTCGGAGCGCACGGTGTGGCCCGGGCCCTTGGGAGCGACCATGATCACGTCCAGGTCGGCGCGCGGCACGACCTGGTTGTAATGCACGTTGAAGCCGTGGGCGAAGGCCAGGGTGGCGCCCTGCTTCATGTTCGGGGCGACGTTGTTGTTGTACACCTCGGGGATGTTCTCGTCGGGCAGCAGGATCATGACCAGGTCAGCGGCCTTGACGGCGTCGTTGACTTCCATCACGGTCAGGCCGGCCTTGGCGACCTTGTCCCAGGACGCGCCGCCCTTGCGCAGACCGACGACGACCTTAACGCCGCTCTCGTTCAGGTTCTGGGCGTGGGCATGGCCTTGCGAGCCGTAGCCGATGATGGCCACGGTCTTGCCCTTGATCAGGGACAGGTCACAGTCTTTATCGTAGAAAACGTTCATGGTTGCTCCGTAAAAAATGGGGTAGTTTAAACGCGGGGCGCGCTCAGACGCGCAGGATGCGCTCGCCGCGGCCGATTCCGCTCGGGCCGGTGCGCACGGTTTCGAGGATGGCGCTGCGGTCGATCGCCTGCAGGAAGGCATCGTTCTTGGCCTGGTCGCCGGTCAGCTCGATGGTGTAGCTCTTCTCGGTCACATCGATGATGCGACCGCGGAAGATGTCGGCCATGCGCTTCATTTCCTCGCGCTCCTTGCCAACCGCGCGCACCTTGACCAGCATCAGCTCGCGCTCGGTGTAGCCGCCTTCGGTCAGGTCGACCACCTTGACCACCTCGATCAGGCGGTTCAGATGCTTGGTGATCTGCTCGATCACCTCGGGCGAGCCGGTGGTCTGGATCGTCATGCGCGACAGCGAGGGGTCCTCGGTCGGCGCCACGGTCAGCGACTCGATGTTGTAGGCGCGGGCGGAGAACAGACCGACCACGCGCGACAGCGCGCCGGCCTCGTTCTCGATCAAAACGGCAATGATGTGTTTCATTTCAGCAATTCCTCTTCTTGCCGCCCTCCCCCGACGCCGGTAAGCGGCGGGCTCGGCGGGCAATAGATTCTTCTGGAGGCTAGGGGTTGATGAGGCTTACAGGTCTTCCGAACCCAGCAGCATCTCGGTGATGCCCTTGCCGGCTTCGACCATCGGCCAGACGTTTTCGGTCGGGTCGGTGCGGAAGTCCAGGAAGACGGTGCGGTCCTTGATGGCTCGGGCCTCGCGCAGCGCGGGCTCGACATCCTCGGGGCGCTCGATCAGCATGCCGACATGGCCATAGGCCTCGGCGATCTTGACGAAGTTGGGCAGCGCGTCCATGTAGCTGTGGCTGTAGCGGCCCTGGTAGACCAGTTCCTGCCACTGCCGCACCATGCCGAGGTAGCGGTTGTTGAGCGAGACGATCTTGACCGCAGTGCCGTACTGTTGACAGGTCGACAGCTCCTGGATGTTCATCTGGATCGAGCCTTCGCCGGTGACGCACCAGCTGTCGGCTTCGGGCAGCGCGAGCTTGATGCCCATCGCGTAGGGCAGGCCCACGCCCATGGTGCCCAGGCCGCCCGAGTTGATCCAGCGGCGCGGCCGGTCGAACTTGTAGAACTGGGCCGCGAACATCTGGTGCTGACCGACGTCGGAGCTGATGTAGCAGTCGTCGTCCTTGGTCAGGTTCCAGAGTGCCTCGACCACGGCCTGCGGCTTGATGACCTCGGTGTTGCCGCGGTCATAGGCCAGGCAGTCCTTCGAACGCCAGCCATCGATGGTATTCCACCAGGCCGACAGGGCCTGCGCATCGGGCTGGGTCTGCGACTCCTTGATCATGTGGATCAGCTCGGTCAGCACATCCTTGACATCGCCCACGATCGGCACGTCGACCTTGACGCGCTTGGCGATGCTCGACGGATCGATGTCGATGTGGATGATCTTGCGCTCGACCGAGGCGAAATGCTTTGGGTTGCCGATCACGCGGTCGTCGAAGCGCGCGCCCACGGCCAGCAGCACGTCGCAGTTCTGCATCGCGTAGTTGGCCTCGACCGTGCCGTGCATGCCCAGCATGCCGAGGAACTTGCGGTCGGTCGCGGGATACGCGCCCAGGCCCATCAGCGTGTGCGTGACCGGGAAGCCGGTCAGGTCGACCAACTGGCGCAACTCCTGCACCGCTTCACCCAAGAGCACGCCGCCGCCGGTATAGATGTAGGGGCGCTTGGCCGTCATCAGCAGTTGCAGCGCCTTGCGAATCTGGCCGCCATGGCCCTTGCGCACCGGGTTGTAGCTGCGCATCACCACCGTCTCGGGGTAGCCGTGGTAAGGCGCCTTGATGAAGGAGACATCCTTCGGGATATCGACCACCACCGGACCGGGGCGACCGGTACGGGCGATGTGGAAGGCCTTCTTCATCGTCTCGGCCATGTCGCGCGCATCCTTGACCAGGAAGTTGTGCTTGACGATGGGGCGCGTGATGCCGACGGTGTCGCATTCCTGGAAAGCGTCGGAGCCGATCGCCGCCGTGCCGACCTGGCCCGAGATGATGACCATCGGGATGCTGTCGCAGTAGGCGGTGGCGATGCCGGTCACGGCATTGGTCAGGCCCGGGCCCGAGGTCACGAGCGCGACACCGACCTCGCCCGTGGCGCGGGCAAAGCCGTCGGCCGCGTGCACGGCTGCCTGCTCGTGGCGCACCAGCACGTGCTGGATGCTGTCTTGCTTGTAGATCGCGTCGTAGATGTAGAGCACGGCGCCGCCGGGATAGCCCCAGATCTGCTTGACGCCTTCGGCCTGCAGGGCGCGCACGAGGATCTCGGCGCCCATCAATTCTTCGGGGTGTTGGCCGGATGCGGCCGCTGCGGAGGCGAGTTCTGCCTTGTTGATTTCCATGATGAACCTTTCGGGTATTTCTCTAACGAAAAACCTGGGGTGCCCCTCGGACCTGCCCTCGTGAGGCGTCGTTGGGACTTGAGGCCAAGGACATGGCGTCGATCCGACGCGCGACCTTGACCCGTTTCCTGGGTGTAATTGAATCTACCATTATCGCATCACCGGCCAAACTCGGATTTTGATTTGACGTAAGAGATACGACCCTGGAGGTCAGAAATCGACATGAGTGTCACGCCATCGGGCAGTGTCAGCTCCCTCGGCGTCACCGACTGCGAATGCTTCATCTGTTGTGCTCCAATATTTTTTATTCTGACGATGCGGGTTGCGTCCGCGTCAAAGTCGGCAAACCAGAGAGATCCTATCCATCATGACGTCGAGCCATGCCGAAAAGAGGATTTCAGACTGCCAAAAACCGCCATCGGACGCCGAAATTCCGGCCATGATCAGCAAACAATGTATCATCGTCGTCATGCTTATCATGTGTGAGCTTGCAGGCCTTTTGCTTCAAACTACAACCCCTACTGCATCATCCTGACTTCAGCCTTACCATCAGGACTGAGCCCAGACTGGTTTGCACCGACTCGGCAGCGCCCACATCGAATCCAGATTTCCAGGTAAGTCTTCGCGCCAGAAACCGCTTCATGAACAGTTCCCATTCCATGCAAAGCCCATCAGACCAGTTCTTGCAGGGTTTCTGCGAGCTCGTCCAGGGTCAGCTGGAGGCCGCTTGCGCGGACCTGACACAAACCGACAACTTGCTCGACGAGGCGATCGAACAGCTCAACACCTGCTTCAACGCCCTGGGTGAAGGCTTGCAGCAGCGTGAGGACGCTAGAATCCTCGCCGATACGACCTCGCTGAGGCCGCATGTCCACCTGGCCATCACCAACCTTCAATTCCATGATCTGACCCGTCAGTTGCTGCAGCGCGTCAGGCTGCGCCTGCAAGGCCTGCAGGCAGCCGCAGCGGCTGGACTGCCGACTGATGCCGAGCGGCCAGACTGGCCACAGGCCCTCCAGGTGCTCAAGGCACAGCAGTCACAACTCGGACAGAGCTTGCAGGGAGAACTGCACCAGCAGGACCTCTCTTGCGGCGAGATCGAACTCTTTTAACCCGCCAAACCATCCCCGCAATGAAATCCATACTCGCTGTCGATGATTCGCGCTCGCTGAGACAGATGGTCAACTTCAGCCTCAAATCCGCAGGCTACGGTGTGACCGAGGCCGCCGACGGTGTGGAAGCCCTCGCGCTCGCGCGGCAGCAGCAGTTCGACCTGGTGCTGACCGACCAGAACATGCCGAACATGGACGGCCTGACGCTGATTCAGCAGCTGCGCCAGTTGCCAAGCTTCAAGCGCACACCGATCCTGATGTTGACCACCGAATCCAGCGACGAGATGAAAGCCAAGGGGCGTTCCGCCGGCGCCACTGGCTGGATCGTCAAGCCCTTCGACCCCGAGCGCTTGATCGCCGTGGTGAAGAAAGTGATCGGCTGAGACCGCAAGGCAGGCGGGCACGATGGGAATAGATACCAGTCAGTTCTTTCAAATCTTCTTCGACGAAACCGAGGAATTGCTGCAGCAGCTCGAAGCCTTGCTGCTGGATCTGGACATGCAGGCGCCCGACGTCGAGTCCCTGCACGCCATCTTCCGCATCGCCCATTCGATCAAGGGCAATGCGGCCACTTTCGGCTTTTCCGACCTGACCGACATCACCCATGTGATGGAGTCGCTGCTCGACAAGATCCGCCACGGCAAGTTGCGCCTGACCGATGAGCATCGCCGCGTGATGCTGGAGGCCAAGGACGTGCTCAAGATGCAGCTCGACGGCCTGCAGCACGGGTTTCCGGTCGATGCGGCGCGGGTGCTGCAGGTGCGCGAGGCGCTGGACGCGCAGCGGGTCCAGGACAGCGCCCCCCCGGAAGCGACAGCGGCCACGGCAGCACCACAGCCAGCCGCGGTTCCGGAGGAGGAGGAAGAGGAGGAGGAAGATCTGGGTTACGGCTTCTTCGAGCCGCTGGACTTCTTGCCTGATGCGGCCTCGGTACCCGCCCCCACGCGCCAGTCCGCACGGGCCAGCGCACCCGGGCCGGCTTCCGCAGCGACGCGGCGCGACAATCATGCAGCCGAGGCGTCGACGATACGAGTCAATATCGACAAGGTCGACCAGCTGATCAATCTGGTCGGCGAGCTCGTCATCACGCAGGCCATGATCGCGGCCTGCAGCAAGGATCTCGAACCGGCCTTGCACGAAAAGCTGATCAACGGCATCGAGCAGCTGAACCGCAATACGCGCGACCTGCAGGACTCAGTGATGTCGATCCGCATGATGCCGATGGATTTCGTGTTCTCGCGCTTCCCGCGCCTGGTGCATGAGCTCTCGAGCAAGCTGGGCAAGCGCGTCGAGTTCGTGACCGAGGGCGGAGCCACCGAGCTCGACAAGGGCCTGATCGAGAAGATCGTCGACCCCCTGACCCACCTGATACGCAACAGCGTGGACCACGGCATCGAGGTCCCCGCCAAGCGGCAGCAGGCCGGCAAGAGCGAGACCGGCCTGCTGCGGCTGTCGGCAACGCACCAGGGCAGCCATATCGTGATCGAGGTCAGCGACAACGGCGCCGGACTCGACCGCGACAAGATCCTGCGCAAGGCAGCCGCCAGCGGCCTGGACGTCTCGCCCGAGATGAGCGACGATGAGGTCTGGAACCTGATCTGCCTGCCGGGCTTCTCGACCGCCGAGACCGTGACCGATGTCTCGGGCCGCGGCGTCGGCATGGATGTGGTCAAGCGCAACATCACCTCGCTCGGCGGCACGCTGGGCATCAGCTCAGCGCTCGGCCATGGCACGCGCGTGACGATCTCGCTGCCGCTGACACTGGCGATACTCGACGGGATCTCGGTTCGCGTGGGCAACGAGATCTACATCCTGCCACTGAGCTATGTGATCGAGTCCTTCCAGCCGGCACGCCAGGACCTGCGTCACATCAGCGGCCAGGGCATGGTGATACGGGTGCGCGGCGAATACCTGCCGGTGCTGGCACTGCACGAGTTGTTCGGCCTGGAGCCGCGCTCGCAGGAGCCAACGGGTGGCCTGCTGGTGGTGGTGCAGATGGAGAGCCGCAAGGCGGCGCTCTGGATTGACGAGGTGCTCGGCCAGCACCAGATCGTGGTCAAGAACCTTGAGACCCATTACCGCAAGGTGCCCAACATCTCGGGGGCGACCATATTGTGGGACGGCAGCGTATCGCTGATCGTCGATGTGGCCCACCTGCTGGGCCAGCACCGCAGCCTGGCTGGCGCCTGAGCAGACCCCGGGGCCGGGGGCGCGGCGCGCGCCGCAGCCCCCCCCTTGGCGCTCTGGACGCTCAGTGCTTGAGCTTCTCGAGGATCTTGGAGATCTTCTCGTCGAGCGTCGCGGCCGTGAACGGCTTGACGATGTAGCCGCTGGCACCGGACTGGGCCGCGGCGATGATGTTCTCCTTCTTGGCCTCGGCCGTCACCATCAGCACCGGCAGCGCCGCCAAGGCGGGATCGGCGCGGATCGACTGCAGCAACTGCAGGCCGTCCATGTTGGGCATGTTCCAGTCGGAGATCACGAAATCGAAGCTGTCGCGCTTGAGCTTGGCCAGCGCGGCTTGGCCGTCCTCGGCTTCGTCGACGCTGGCGTGACCCAGCTCCTTGAGCAGGTTGCGAACGATACGGCGCATGGTCGAAAAATCATCGACGACCAGGAATTTGAGATTGGGTTCAGACATGATGAGCGGAAAGGTACTAGGAACAGACAAAGAGGATCAGGACGGGCAAGCCAGGCTCATACGCGCAGCGCTCGACCGTGGCGAGTCAGGTGATCGAGCACCATGCCGGAGAGCCGGTCGATCGGGCCGATTTCGTGCACGGCACCGGCGGCGATGGCTTCCTTGGGCATGCCGAAGACCACACAGGACGCTTCGTCCTGGGCGAAATTGTAAGCACCCGCCTGGCGCATCTCGAACATGCCGGCGGCGCCATCGCGGCCCATGCCGGTCATGATGACGCCAACCGCGTTCTTGCCGGCATGATGGGCGGCCGAGCGGAACAGCACATCGACCGAGGGCCGGTGGCGGTTGACGGGCTCGCTCTGTTCGAGCTGGGTCATGTAATTGGCGCCGCTGCGCGCGAGCAGCAGGTGGGAGTGACCGGGCGCGATATAGGCATGACCGGGCAGCACGCGCTCGCCGCTGGTGGCCTCGACCACGCTGATGCGGCACAGGCCGTCGAGGCGGCGCGCGAACGAGGCGGTGAAACCTTCGGGCATGTGCTGGGTGATCAGTATGCCGGGACAGTCGGGTGGCATCTGGATCAGGAAATCCTTGATCGCCTCGGTCCCGCCCGTGGAAGCACCGATGATGATGAGTTTCTCGCTGCTGATCAGCCGGTTGCCCAGCGCCGCACGACTGGCGACCGGCTTGGCTGGCTGGGTGCGCGCACGCTGGGCGATGCGGGTTCGGGCCTGATAGGCGGCCCGGATCTTGTCGGCCAGCAAGTCGGCATAGGCCTGCAGCCCGCTGGCGATCGCGAGCTTGGGCTTGGCGACAAAATCGACGGCGCCGAGTTCGAGTGCGCGCAGCGTGATCTCGGAGCCACGCTCGGTCAGCGAGGACACCATGACGACGGGCATGGGTCGCAGCCGCATCAGCCGCTCCAGGAAATCGAGTCCGTCCATGCGCGGCATCTCGACGTCGAGCGTCAGCACGTCGGGGTGGGTCTGCTTGATCAGGTCGCGGGCGACCAGCGGGTCCGGTGCGGTCCCCACCACCTCCATGTCAGGCTGGCTGTTGACGATCTCGGTCATGATGCGTCGCACCAGGGCGGAGTCGTCGATGATCAGTACTTTGATGGTCATGTCTGCTGGTGCCTGAAAGATGCCGGCACGGTTAAAAAAGATCAATGTCGTTGTTGCTGACCGGTGCCTTCTTCAGGCTGGCGCCGAGGCTGCGCAGGTACTCGCGTTCGCGTGTCAGCACGCTGGTATCGAGGTTCTGCTTGAGCTTGCGCACCATGACCTTGCCGCTGTGCGGAAAAAAGCAGACCTTGCGCGGATAGATGTCGAGCAGATCTTCCACCAGCACCGGGATGTTGTCGGTCTGCAGGTAATTCAGCACGAAGCGGGCATTGCGGGCACCGACGTTGATCGAGGTCATGCCCGGCAGCACATTGCCGCCGCCAAAGACCTTGGCCTCCAGACGCTCGCGCCGCGCACCGGCCTTGAGCAGATCGTTGATCAGCACTTCCATGGCGTAGGCACCATAGCGCATCGATTCGGAAACCGGGCTGTCCGCATCGGCATTGCCGTCCGGCAGCAGGAAATGGTTCATGCCACCGATGCCGCTGACCCGGTCACGGATGCAGGCCGAGACGCAGGAGCCCAGCACGGTGGTCATCATCAGGCTCTTGTCGGTGTAGAAATACTCGCCCGGCAGGACCCGCACTGCCTGGCAGTCGAAGGTCCTGTCGAAATAGTGGGCGGTCGCCACCGGCTTGGTTTGCAGCTTGTTCATGCCTGATTCTGTGCTTCACGAGTGCGTCAGGACCGCTTGGCCTGACTGAGCTGGTAGACGGTCTTGCCGATCAGGGAAAAATCCCGCGTGACGAAGGACAGGTTCTCGGAATGGCCCGCGAACAGCAGGCCGGACGGCTTGAGCAAGGGAGCGAAGCGGCTCAGGATCTGGCCCTGGGTCGGCTTGTCGAAATAGATCATGACATTGCGACAGAAGACGGCATCGAACGGCCCCTTGAGCGACCAGTTGTCAGCGAGCAGATTGAGCGGCTTGAAGCTGATGAGCCGGCGCAGTTCGGGACGCAGGCGCACATAACCCGCCTGCGCGCCCTTGCCGCGCAGGAAAAAGCGCTTGAGCCGCTCGGCCGACAGTCCGCTGACGCGCTCGAGCGGATAGACCCCCGCCTCGGCCTTGGCCAGCACCTGGGTATCGATGTCGGTCGCCAGGATGCGTGCCGGCGGTGTCAGCGTGCCGAAGGCCTCGCAGAGCGTGATCGCCAGCGAATAGGGCTCCTCGCCGGTCGAGCTGGCACAGCACCAGATCTCGATCTGCCCCCCCTGAGCCTTGACATGCTCGGCCAGCACCGGAAAGTGATGCGCCTCGCGGAAGAAGGAGGTCAGGTTGGTCGTCAGCGCGTTGGTGAACTGTTCCCATTCCTGGCTGCCAGCATCCGCCTCGAGCGCACGCAGATAGGCATCGAATGAGCCGATGCGCAGCACGCGCAAACGGCGCGACAGGCGGCTGTAGACCATCTCCTGCTTGCCGCTGCCCAGGGCAATGCCGGCGTGCTCGTAGATCAGGCGGCGCACGCGCTCGAAATCGGACTGGGTAAAGAGGAACTCCTTGCCCTCGCCGCCCTGGATGGCCGGGGCGGTCGAGGCCGGCTGCAGCTCATTGCGTATTCGCATCATGGCTTCCTCAGAACTCTTCCCAGTCGTCGTCACTCGGCGCGACAGGGGACGCCTTGGTGGCCTTGTCACCGGCCTGCGGCGGGATCCTGTCCGGCTCCGGACGCTTGAGTACGGGTTCGGGCCTGCTGACTGCCAGGCCCGCCTTGCGGGTTGCCGAAGCCGGAGTGGCGGCCGACTTGGCTGCCGCGATGGCTGCGGGCCGGATCGCCGCGGGCTTGGTCGCGGCCGGCTTGTCCATGGCCACTCTGGGGGCTGCGGCCGGTTTGCCCGCCAGCGGCAGCTGCGGCTTGTGGCGCGGCGCCAGCGCGACGGCGGCCTGAGCGCCATCGACCTTGAAGCTGCTGACGAGTTCGCGCAGATGCGTGGCCTGCTCGCGCAGCAAGTCGGAGGCGGCAGCGGCCTGCTCGACCAGGGCGGCGTTCTGCTGCGTCACCTCGTCCATCTGCACGATCGCGCTGTTGACCTGCTCGATGCCGGTCGTCTGCTCGATGCTCGAAGCGGAGACCTCGCCCATGATGTCGGTGACGCGCTTGACGCTCGTGACCATCTCGTGCATGGTGTCGCCGGTGCGACCGACCTGCACGCTGCCCTGCTCGACCTTGGCGATCGAGTCGGCGATCAGGGTCTTGATCTCCTTGGCCGCGACCGCGCTGCGCTGGGCCAGGCTGCGCACCTCGGTGGCCACGACCGCGAAGCCACGGCCCTGCTCGCCGGCGCGCGCGGCCTCGACCGCGGCATTGAGCGCCAGGATGTTGGTCTGGAAGGCGATGCCGTCGATCACACCGATGATGTCACCGATCTTGTTGGCCGAGCTGTTGATCGCCCGCATGGTATCGACCACCTCGGCCATCTGCGTGCCGCCGCGGGTGGCGACATCGGAGGCCGAACTGGCCAGCCCGTTGGCCTGGCGTGCGTTGTCGGCGTTCTGGCGCACCGTGGCCAGCAGTTCCTCCATCGCGGCACTGATCTCCTCCAGTGCGCTGGCCTGGCGCTCGGTCCGACCCGACAGGTCGCCGTTGCCAGCGGCGATCTGGCCGGCGGCATCGACCACCTGGTTCGAGCTCTCACGCACCTGCTTCACCATGTTCTGCAGATTACCCTGCATGAGGGAGAGCGCGTGGATGATGCTGCCCTCGACCGCGCCACGGGCATCCAGCGTCGAGGTCAGATCGCCCTGCGCGATCGTGCCGACCCAGCGCGTCACGTCGCCGGGCTCGCCGCCGAGCTGGCGTGTCACGGAGCGCCCGCCCAGCAGCGAGATCGAAGTGCCGATGGCCATGGTCGCCAGCATGCCCCCGAGCACCAGCATCAATGTGGTCCAGTCGGACTTCAGGCGCTGGGCCAGCAGCTCATCGAGCAGGGCCAGGCCGGCATCGGCGAGCGCGAGCTGCTGGTTGATCGATTCGGTCGTGGCCTGGAAATAGGCATCGGCCGCGTAGTCCAGCGGGCTGCCGGACGACAGCTGGTCGCGCGCCAGCGCCATGACCTTCTGCGAGGTGGTCGCTGCCGTGGACACCTGCTCCTTGAGGCGAACGGAAACCGCGTCGTTGGCGGCAAAGCTGTACTCGAAACTGTTGTGCGCCCGCGTCTGCGCCTGCAGGCCTTGCGCGAGCAGCACGCCGACCTTGAGTACATCCTCCGTCGACATCGCCCGGGCCGTCAGGATGCCCGAGCCGATCGCGCGCAACTGACCTTGGGCCTCGGCCAGGTTGAGCACCTCGCTCGCGGCGACGATCAGGTAATAGTTCTCGACCTTCGGATCGAGGATGAGCCCGGCGTCATTGAGGATGGCGCTGAACACCTTGTAGGCGTCGGCGATGACGGCCGTGTGCTCGGCAAAGCTCTCGGCGCGGGTCGTGCCGCTGGCATCGAGCCGGGTACGCAGCGCGGCCCAGCGCTGGTTCAACTTGTCCCATTGCGCCTGGGTCCCGGGCTTGGACTGCGACTTGACATGGGCCTCAACCTTGGCCTGACTGGCTTCGAGCGAACTCGTGACCGTCCTGAGCTTGTCCACCGCCTGCGCGTTGCCGGCCAGACGCATCGAGGACAGGCCGCGGTGCTGCTGCATGTACTTGATCACGTCGATCATGTCGCGCAGCGGCCGTACGCCGCGCTGCTCGGTCTCGGTGCCCGTGAGCGAGGGCAGCTCATGCTTGAGATAGGAATAGGTCGGCAGCGCAGCCAGCAGCAGGGACATGCAGCCCACGAGCAGGAAACGGTAGCTGACCTTGATCTGGTTGAGGAAATTCATCGCGGTTTCCGGGACATGGTGGGCGGGAGCGCTGCGCTGCGACGGCTCAGGCCGCGGCTGAATCGATCAGGCCCATCTCGGTGCTCGACATCAGCTTGTCGATGTCGATCAGGATCAGCATGCGCTCCTCGTGCGTGCCGATGCCGACGAGGTAGTCGGTATCCAGGGCCGCGCCCATCTCGGGCGGCGGCTTGATCTCCTCGGACTTGAGCGTGATCACGTCCGAGACGGTATCGACCACCATGCCAACGACGCGGCCGGTGATGTTGAGGATGATCACCACGGTCAACGGATCATAGGTCGGCGTGCCGAGATTGAACTTGATGCGCATGTCCACGATCGGCACGATGGTGCCGCGCAGGTTCACCACGCCCTTGATGAACTCGGGCACGTTGGCGATGCGCGTCACCGCCTCGTAGCCGCGGATCTCCTGCACCTTCAGGATGTCGATGCCGTATTCCTCCTGGCCGAGCGTGAAAGCCAGGAATTCGTGCCTGGGGCCGTCACCGCTGCCCCGGCCCCAGGCCGTTGCGGTCATGTCGTTGGTCGCGCTTTGTTGCATGATTTTTTCCATCCGTTGAAACATCGATCAAGATCCGCCCAGATGGGTCGGGTCAGCGGCCACCTGACATCAAAAAAGCCACATCCAGTATCAGCACCAGGCTGCCCTCGGCCGAACGTGCCGTGCCGGCGATGCCGCGAGCGTGCACGGCGGCCAGCGGCTTGATCACGAGATCGGCCGTGCCCTCGACCGCGCACACGCCCAGGATGTAGGGCTTGCTGGCACTCGCGACGACGATGCCCAGCCGCTCCTCGCGCCGCTCGTAGCCGAGCACGCCCGCGAGCGAGCGCACCGGCATCGGCCGACCCTGGTCGCGGAACACCGGCGCGCCGCCCACGCTCATGAGCTCGTCGGGCAATTCGATCACGCGCTCGACCGCCGACATCGGCATGCCGACGAGCACCTCGCCGGCGCTGACCAGCATGGTCGGAACGATCGACAACTCGATCGGCAGACGGATCGAGAAACAGGTGCCCTGGCCGAGGGTCGAGTCGATGCGGATCGTGCCGCGGTGCTTCTCGACCGTGGTCTTGACCACGTCCATGCCGACGCCGCGCCCCGAGACGCTGGAGGCCTGGTCCTTGGTCGACAGACCGGGCAGGAAGACGAGTTGCAGCGCTTCGTCGTCGCTGGCGGCGGCGTGCTCGCCGATCAGTCCGGTCGCCAGCGCCTTGTTGCGCAGGCGCGCCGGGTCCATGCCGGCGCCATCGTCGGCGACCTCGATCACGACGCTGCCAGCTTCCTGCCAGGCGCGCAGCGAGATCTTGGCCTTTTCCGACTTGCCGGCCGCCAGCCGCTTCTCGGCCGACTCGACGCCATGGTCGAGCGAGTTGCGCAGCATGTGCACCAGCGGGTCGTAGAGGCTGTCGACGACGACGCGGTCGACTTCGGTCTCGGCGCCCTCGATCACGAGCTCGACCTGCTTGCCGAGATCGCGTGAGAGCTCGCGCACCAGGCGCGGGAAGCGCTGGAACAGCCGCCCGACCGGCTGCATGCGGGTCGCGAGCGTGGCGCGCTGCAGCTCGGAGGTGTAGCGCGCCGCGCGCTGCAGCGTTTCGGCCAGGGCCGACATCAGCGGTCCTGCCTCATCTTCCTGCTTGAACAGCATCAGCTTTTCGAACAGCGCACCCGCCTGATTGGCGGCCTGCACCGATTCGCCCGCCACTTCGAGCAGCGCGTCGAGCTTGTCGGCGCGCACGCGCAGGCTGTCCTCCTTGCCCGCTACCGCCTGCGGCTGCCCCTCCTGGGCTGGCACGGGCTCGCCGCGACGGTCATCGCGGCCACTGCGCCGATCGGGCACGCCACGGCGGTCTGGTTCGGGCGGCTCCGGGGCGGCTGGCTGCGCGACCACGGGTTCGGCGGCCGGCGGCAAGTCCGCTGCCGCTGCCAGCTGGGCTGCGGGCAGCAGGGCCTGGTAATAGGCCAGCCAGTCGATCCCGCCTTCGGCCACCGGCGCGGGCGACTCCACGGCTGCCGGCGCGGCAGCAACCGGCGCTGGCGCCTGCGCCGGCGCCGGCGCCTCGGCCACGCCCTTGATCGCCTGCGTCAGCGCTTGCTCCAGCGCCGCCGGCATCTCGCGCAGCTGGTCCGGGCTGGCGCCACCGGACAGCGCCGCGAGCTGATCGGCCACGAAGCCGCTGGCTTCGAGCGAGACGTCGATGGCGTGCTGGGTCACCGGCGCTGCACCGGTGCGCAGGGCATCGAACAGGTTTTCGGTCAGATGGCAGGCCGCGACGACCGAGGGCAGGTTCATGAAACCGGCCCCCCCCTTGATCGTGTGGAAGGCCCGGAACACCGCGTTCAGGATGTCGTGACTACCCGGCTGCGACTCCAGCGCCAGCAGATTGTCCTCGACCTGCGTCGCCAGCTCCAGAGCCTCGACGACGAACTCTTGCAGCATGTCGTCTTCCATCAGAACCCCAGATCGCCAAGCAAGCTGTCCACATCGGTCTGCACCATCGAAGCCGTGGGTACATTGGGACCCGACAACAGATCGACTTCGCCGCTGCGCTGCGGCGTGGGCGCGAAATCGCGCAGCAACTGCGTCAACTGGCTCTCCAGATTGCCAGTCAAGGTAACGACCTTCTTGATGATCTGGCCGGTGATGTCCTGGAAGTCCTGCGCCATCATGATGTCCATCAGGCGCGCCTTCTCGGCCTCGGCATTGCTGACCACCAAGGCGGAAAAATCGCGCGAATCGGCCGCCAGCTGCTTGAAATCCTCCAGGCTCAGCTGGCCCTCGAACATGGCCTGCCAGCGACGCGACATCTCTTGCGCCTGGCGCACCTGGGCGTCCTGGGCCGGCAGGCTCTCGTCGACCGCATTGAGCACCTTGTTGGCGGCCTGCTCGGTCAGCGAAGCGATGTATTTCAAGCGCTCCTGCGAGTCGAACATCTCGTGCACCGCATCGAACAAGGCGCGGTCCTGCCCCAGTTGGCGCAGGGCATCGTGCAGCTCGCGCACGATGAGGCCCAGTCGCTGGTACAGCGGCAATCCCTCGTCGTGCAGCGCGGCGGCCGCGGCAGCCAGCTCGGGGGAGTCCGCCGGCTGCGGCTCGGCAGCCAGTGCGGCAGGCTCGGCGGGTGCGGCGACCTGCTGGGCGGCCGCCGCCTCGAACAGCGCGTCGAGGTCGTCCTCGGCGGGCGCGGCAGGTTCGGCGGTAGCCGGTGGCGATGCGCTGGCAGTGGACTCCTTTTGTGCCACCACGGCATCGAACAAGGCGTCAAGATCGTCCCAATCGTCGCTCATTCATTCACTCCTGATTGCACTTCTGGTTGCAGCTCACGCGCCGGTGCGCGCGAGCTTGAAAACATTCATCGCCTGCCGCAACTGAACAGATTGCTGCACGAGTCTTTCCGACGCGCCAGCATTCTCCTCGACCAGCGCGGCGTTTTGCTGGGTCACCGAATCGAGGTTCACCACCGCGGTGTTGATCTGGTTGATGCCCTGGCTCTGCTCTTGCGTGAGCAGCGCCAGATCACTCATGATCTGCGAGACATCCTTGATCGACTTGACGATCTCGTCCATGGTCGTCGTGGCTTCGCCCACCTGGCGGGTACCCGATTGCACCTTGGCAATCGAATCCCCGATCAGCTGCTTGATTTCCTTGGCCGCCGCGGCCGAGCGTCCGGCCAGGCTGCGCACCTCGCCCGCGACCACGGCGAAGCCGCGGCCCTGCTCGCCGGCACGCGCGGCCTCCACCGACGCATTGAGCGCGAGGATATTGGTCTGGAATGCAATGCCGTCGATCAGGCCGATGATATCGACGATCTTTTCGGCCGAAGCGCTGATCTCGTTCATCGTGCCACCAAAATTCGAGATCACCTCGCCGCCCTGGGTGGCGACGTGGTTCGCCTTGACGGCAAGCTGATTGGCTTGTCGGGCATTGTCGGCGCTCTGGTTCATGTTGGCAACGAACTGTTCCAGGCTCGATGCCGTTTCCTCCAGGCTGGAGGCCTGTGCTTCGGTGCGCTGGGACAGGTTGAGGTTGCCGGCGGCGATTTCGGTCGTGGCGACCTTCATGGCTTCGGCGTTGTCACGCACGTCACCCACGATGGTGTTGAGGTTCAGCGCCACCTGCCTGAGGGCACGCAGCAGCTGGCTGAATTCGTCGGTGCCCGGAATTTCGAGCTGGACTTTCATGTCACCGCCGGCAATGACGCGTGCCACCCGCGTCGCCTGCGCCAACGGACCCACCACCCGTTTGCGCAAGGTGATCCAGAGCCACAGCGCCAGCAGCAGCCCGCCGGACGACAGCCAACCCAGCAGACCCGGCTCAGGCACGAAGCCCAGCCAGGCCGACAGGCCCAAGGCCGCCAGGCCGGCACTCAACAGACCGAGCCCCAGGTTCAGGCGCGTGACCATGCCCGGCTGACCGAGCCGGGCCAGGGCACCGCGCAGGCCGCTGCGCACCACCCGACCCTGCTCGATGGCCAGGCCCTGGGCGCGGCCCTCGCGGAACCGGGCATAGACGGGCTCGACCGCCTGGATCACTTCGCGCGCGGGCTTGGTACGCACCGACATGTAGCCCGTGACCTGGCCATTCTCGTAGATCGGGGTCACATTGGCATTGACCCAATAGAAGTCACCGTTCTTGCACCGGTTCTTCACCAGACCCGACCAGGGAATGCCCTGCTTGAGGGTGGCCCACAGGTCCTCGAAGGCTTCGGGCGGCATGTCGGGATGGCGCACGATATTGTGCGGTTGCCCCAGCAGCTCGTCCTCGGAGTAGCCACTGACCTCGACGAAGTAGGGGTTCACATAGGTGATCCGGCTCTGGGTGTCGGTCATCGACACAATGGACCGGGTGTCACTGAGCAGCTGTTCGCGCTGGGTGACGGGCTGATTGATGCGCATGTTCTTTTTGTTCTTGGAAAACTTGAAATACTTGAAGTAATTGATAATAACGGTAAAAATTTCCGGGATTCAACCGAAATACTCGAATACAAGCCAGATTATCCCATCAGGGATTGTCCAGCTTGATGGTCTTCAAGCGCCCCTCGTTGATCGCGGCATCCTCCGCCCGCTTGTTGAGCAAGATGATGCTGATGCGGCGATTATTGGGGTTGAGCGGGTCGTCAGGCTCGAGCAGGACCGCCGAGGACAGACCGATGACCCGGATCAGCCGCGACTCATCGAGACCACCGCTGATCAGCACGCGCCGCGCCGCATTGGCCCGGTCGGCTGACAGTTCCCAGTTGCTGTAGCTCTTGCCGCCGCCGGCATAGGGCCTGGCGTCGGTGTGGCCCGCCAGGCTGATGCGGTTCGGCATGTCATTGAGCGCCGGCGCGATCTCGCGCAGGATGTCTTGCGCGTAGAGCTGCAGCGTTGCGCTCGCGAGCGCGAACATGGGCCGGTTCAGCTCGTCGATGATCTGCACGCGCAAGCCCTCGCTGCTGACATCGATCAGCAACTGCTTCTTGAACGGTTGGAGCTTGGGACTGGCCTCGATCAGTGCCTCGAGCTTCTGCTTCATCGCCCGCATCTGCCGAGCCTCGGCCTGCTGCCTGGCATCGTCCTGCGCGCTGGACGCTTTCGGCTGGCGCACGGCAGCCGGTCCTTCGCCAGCCCGCAGGCCATCCTGCGTGAGGTCGCGCCCGCCCCCGGGCAGGATGATGTTGCTCGCGCCGCTGGACGGCCCGCCCAGCAGCGAGGTCGAGAGCGGGGTCTGGAAAAACTCCGCAATGCCCTTGAGCTTTTCGCCGTCGAGCGCGCCCAGCAGCCACATCAGCAGGAAGAAGGCCATCATGGCCGTCATGAAGTCGGCATAGGCAATCTTCCAGGCGCCGCCGTGGCTGCCGCCTGCCACCTTCTTGATGCGCTTGACGACGATGGTCGGGGTTTTCTTGTCTGCCATCGGCTTACCTGGACTTGGCCTGCTTGATCTCTTCTTCCATCTCGATGAAAGAGGGACGCTCGGTCGAGAACAGCACCTTGCGACCGAACTCGACCGCGATCTTCGGCGGATAACCGTTGAGGCTGGCCAGCAAGGTCACCTTGACGCATTGCAGGGTCTTGGACGATTCGTGCAGCTTTTGCTCGAGCAGGCTCGCCAGTGGAGTGACGAAGCCATAGGCCAGCAGGATACCCAGGAAAGTACCGACCAGGGCATGGGCAATCAGGAGACCGAGTTCGGCTGGCGGCAGACCGACCGATTCCATGGTGTGCACCACCCCCATCACCGCCGCCACGATGCCGAAGGCCGGCAGGCCGTCGCCGATCTTGGCGATGCAATGCACCGGCACCTCGCCTTCGACGTGATGGGTTTCGATCTCGTTGTCCATCAGGTTCTCGAGCTGGAACGGGTCCATGTTGCCCGACACCATCAGTCGCAGGTAGTCGGTGAGGAACTCCAGCAGATGGTGGTCAGCCAGCACCATCGGATAGCGGGAAAACAGCTCGCTTTGCTCGGGTTGCTCGATGTCACCTTCGATCGCCATCATGCCGTCGCTACGGCTCTTGTTGAGCAGCGCGAACAGCAGCAGCATGAGCTCGAGGTAGAGCGCGCGGTTGTAGCGCGAACCCTTGAACAGGGTGGGCAAGGCCTTCATCGTGGCCTTGATCGACTTGCCATTGTTGCCGGCAATGAAGGCGCCGACGGCGGCGCCAGCGATCATCAGCACCTCCAGCGGTTGCAACAGCGCGGCGAGGTGTCCGCCAGCCAGGGCAAAACCGCCCAGGACTGAAGCCACCACCACCACATAGCCCAGAATCACGAACACGGCAAATCCTTCAAAAAAACAGCCTCCAGATCCGACCCCGGGCCGGCCGCCAGCACGCCATCTGCCCCCATGCGCCAGACATAGAGCGGCGGCACGCCGGCCAGACCCGAGCCCGGCAGCGCCACTGCGGCCTGACCGGGAAAGACAAATTCGCAGCTGATGAAACAGGCACCCGGCTTGAGTTGTGCCACCAGTTGCTGCCACAGCGACGGCATGGCCGCCGGCGACAGGTAGGCCAGCACGAGATCGTAGGCTGCCAAATCATGCCGCCGGTAATCCTGGCGCAGGAAACGGCAGCTACTGCGGCGCCAGCGCGCGCGGCAGCGGCTCAACAGCCAGGGCAGTGGTGCCAACTCCAGCCCCAGCACCGAAGGCGCGCCGGGCTGCCGCGCCAGATGCAGCGCCAGGCCCCCGAGGCCGCTGCCGAGATCGACCACGCGCGCGCCCGGCCCGGACGGCAGACAGCGCGCCATCAAGCGCCAGACCGCAGGACCCGAAGCATACAAGGGCACACGGGTCGAGAAAGTCGTCCAGTAGACCAGCAGCAGCGCCAGCCAGGCAAACAGGAACAGTTCGGGCGGCCACTGCAGCGCGGCAGCGCCATGCAGGGCGGCCGGAAAGCCGGCGTTGATCGCCAGCCACCAGACCGGCAACCGCAGCCAGGCACTCAGCACGACACCCCACACCGCCTGCCAGGCCAGGCCTACCCCAGCGGGCTGCGGCGGCAGGGCAGCGGACACCAGCAGCCAGCCGAGCAGCACCACGGCAGCCGAAGTCCACTGCGGATACGCCCCGAGCCTGCCGGCCAAGGCCGATCGGAGCTCAGTCCAGCTGCGTCGATCCGGCGCGAGCATCGAGCACCTTGCGCGTCTTGCCGGCCCGCGAAGGCACGCGACAGAGTCCACAGACAAAACGCTGGCGGCGCTGCGGCTGCACGATGAACTCACCCCCGCAGTGACGGCAGCGCGTGGTCTCCAGCATCGAACTGTTGAGGAAGCGCAGCAGCGTCCAGGCCCGCGTGAGCGACAGCACCGGCTCGGCGCCCGGCTCGGGCGGCATCTGCTCAAGGTAGAGGCGGTAGCCCTTGACCAGGGCATCGATGGACTCGAGTCCGGCATGCTGCATCAGCTGGCGGTGAATACCGACAAAGAGCGAGGCGTGGATGTTGGGCTGCCAGGTCAGGAACCAGTCGGTCGAGAACGGCAGCATGCCCTTGGGCGGCGACACCCCCAGCAATTCCTTGTAGAGCTTGAGCAGGCGGTCACGCGACAGCTGGGTCTCGGACTCGAGCAACTGCAGCCGCGCGCCCAGGCGGATCAGATCGATCGCGAGCTGGATCTCGCGCGACTCGCCCAGCACGGTCTTGGTTTTCCTGCCCGGACTCGCGCCAGCGGCTGTACTGGACAGGCCGGCGTCGCGGATCAAAGAATCTCCTCGACCGGCTGGCCCGCCAGCAGGATGGCGGAGTGCGCATGCGCGAGCGGGCGCGCCTTGCTGTCGTGCGTGAGCATGCCGAGGATGGCGCCATCGTCGAAACGGAACCGTGTCAACATCATCGGGCTGCTGGCGAGCTTGAGGATCTGGGCTGTGCTCAGACGGTCGATCAGCTGCGCGATCTCCTGACTGATGCCGAGGCGATACACCGCCATCGCCTGATCCTCGCGCACCATGCGCTGAGCCAGCATCAGGTAACTCAGGTTCATGTCCTTCACTTCATCCATCAAGTTGCAACGGTCCATCTCCTACAACTCCACGTGTATGTCGCGGCCGCGCGGCGACCCCGTCAATGATCAATCAGAATGTCAATTGGATCTCATCAATCCATCTTTTGATCAAATGTATCATAAAACACGAAAATCGGGGGCTTTTTGACTGGTGACTCGATTTGAGCGGCAAGCTTCGTGGTTCAGCCCGAGGTTTGAGCGATCAGGCCGGTACGGCCTGTAGCCCGCTGCACAGTCCCGCCCTATCATGTTCGCCGTGAACACGACCAAGACCCTCCAGCTGCGCATCAAGGACAAGCATGCCCACGTGCTGCGCCAGATGGCGCGCGAGGTCAATCAGGTCTGGAACCACATCAACGCAGTATCAGCCAAGGCCGCTTGTCCCTTCGCGGGCCAACCGCGCTACCTCTCGGGCTACGACCTGCAAAAGCTCACGGCCGGCTTCAGCCAGTGCGAGGGCATCTCGGTCGGCAGCGGCACCGTGCAGGTGGTCTGCGCGGAATACGCCACCCGGCGCAGGCAGTTCAAACGCTCACGCCTGAACTGGCGCATCTCGAACCCGAAATCATCTAGGTATTCGCTCGGCTGGATTCCGTTCAAGATCGGCCACGCCCGCTACCAAGGCGGCCAGATCCACTTTGCCGGCCAGCATTTCAGCCTCTGGGACAGCTACGGCCTGGCGGACTACGAACTTCGCAGCGGCTCGTTCAGCGAGGACAGCCGGGGCCGCTGGTACTTCAATGTCGCCGTCGAGATCCCGGAACTCGTCGGCCCGCGCCTGTCCGGTCCAACCGCCTGCGTCGGCATCGACCTGGGGCTGAAGGACTGCGCCACCACCTCGGACGGGCGGCGACTCGAAGGTCGCTGGTTCAGGGCGCATGAGCACAAGTTGGCAAAAGCCCAGCGGGCGAGAAAGAAACGGCGCGTGAAAGCGATCCACGCCAGGATCGCCAACCAGCGCAAGGACGCGCTGCACAAATTGAGCACCGCCTTGGTGCAACAGAACGCCGCCATCTTCGTGGGCGACGTGGCCAGCGCCCAGCTGGTCAAGACCCAGATGGCCAAGTCCACGCTCGACGCGGGCTGGACCATGCTGAGGACGATGTTGGAATACAAGAGCCGTCAGGCCGGTGTCGTCTTCGAGGCAGTGAACGAAAGCTACAGTACCCAGACTTGCTCGTGCTGCGGGGTCATACCCGCCAGCAGTCCGAAAGGTAGGGCAGGTCTTGGAATAAGAGAATGGCAGTGCAGCGCCTGCGCCACGGTCCACGACCGGGACGTGAACGCGGCCAGGAACATTCTCGCGGCCGGACATGGCCGTCTCGCAGGAGGAATCCCCCGCCTTTAGGCAGGGGAAGATGTCAATGGTGACCCGGCGCTGCGCCAGCAGCGATGCGATCAGACCATGGCCCAGGTCCAAGCCTGGCGCAGGCGGGCCGCGAATTTTTTCAAAAAAACTTCATCGCCCCCTCAAGTCCGGCCACCGGCCGCCGTAACCCAAAACAACGGCGGCTACAACCCAGCCACCGCAGGCAAGCAGGCCCACAGGGCGGTGCTTGCAGGCCCAGCGTATCAACCCAGACCGGAGAACCACCATGGCTTCTTATATCAACACCAACCTGTCGTCGCTGCAAGCTCAACGTAGCCTCGGCACCGCGCAAACGGCAATGAACACCTCGGTTCAGCGCCTGTCTTCGGGCCTGCGCGTCAACGGCGCCAAGGACGACGCCGCCGGCTTGGCCATCGCCACCGGCATGGACAAGACCGTGCGCGGTCAGAGCGTTGCAATGCGCAACGCCAACGACGCGATCTCGTTCAGCCAGACCGCTGAAGGCGCGCTCGGCAAGATCGGTGACAGCCTGCAGCGCATGCGCGAGCTGGCCGTGCAGTCGTCCAACGGCACCAACAGCGAAGACCAGCGCACTGCAATGAACACTGAGTTCAAGGAACTGCAGTCGGAAATCACCCGCGTCGTCAAGAACTCCGAATTCAACGGCATCAAGGTGCTGGGTGGCGGTTCCACGCAGACCTTCCAGATCGGTTCGAAAACCGATGTCACTGACAACCAGATCACCTTCGAAGGCAAGGATCTCACTGCTGAGACAGACATCACCAAGGTGACCGACAACGCCCAGTCCACGATCTCCGGCGCTGGAGCAACGGGTGTGAGCGCATCCCTTGCTGCGATCGATGACATCGACAAGGCGATCACGATGGTCAGCGACCAGCAGTCCAAGCACGGCGCGCTGCAGAACCGCATGGCTTCGGTGGCCTCGACGCTGCAGGTCTCGAACGAGAACCAGACCGCCGCCCGCAGCCGCATCATGGACACCGACTTCGCTTCGGAAACCGCCAACATGGCGCGCAACCAGATTCTGCAACAGGCCAGCACCGCGATGCTCGCGCAGGCCAACCAGCTGCCCAACGGCGTGATGAAGCTGCTGGGCTGATCCCGGCGCCCAGCCCGAGGAGCTGCCCCTTGCCGGGCCGCTCCTTCCCTCCCGCGCCCAGGACCGGTTCCTCGGCGCGGTTCGCGCGCTGTATCAGCGCTAAAAGCAGGGTCATACCATGTCCATTTCCCCTATCAGCTCAGGCACGACGGGTCAAGGCTTCATGACTGGGGCGCCCGTGGCGACATCAGTCGCTGCCAGCGAGCGCCCCGAAGCCCCCGTGCCGGCCACCAAGACCGACCTCGTGGCGCGCGCAGCCGCTCCCGCCGCCGAAAGCAGCAAGACCGAGGACAAGGCGAAAGATGATCGGGCCAAGGCGGAGGAGCTCAAGCGCGCGATCGAGAAACTCAACGAGCACCTCAAACCGATCAACGAATCGGTGCGGTTCAAGGTCGATAACGACAGCGGCAAGGTCGTGATCGCCGTCGTCGACACCGAAACCGACACCGTGCTGCGTCAGATCCCGAGCAAGGAAGCGCTCGAGATGAGCCGCTCGACCCCCAGCAGACAGCAAGGTCTGCTGATCAATACCCAGGCCTGAGCGCCCCACCCTTTCAGAGGCCAGCACCATGGGACTTTCTTCCGCCGGCATAGGCTCGGGACTGGATGTCACCAGCATCGTGACGCAGTTGATGGCGGTCGAGAAAAAGCCGCTGACCGCGCTGACGACCAAGCAAACCAACTACCAGTCGCAGCTGACCGCGTTCGGCACGGTCAAGAGTGGCATCGCCACCTTCCAGACCACGCTCCAGAAGCTCAGCGAGGCGCAGAACCTGCAAGTGGTCAAGGCGACTGCGGGCGATACCGCCGTGCTCGACGCCAGCGGTGGCAGCGGCGTGGTGCCAGGCGACTATGCAATCGAGGTCACGCAGCTGGCGCAGGCACAGAAACTTGCGACGGCAGGCCAGACCAATCCCCAGACCGTGATCGGCACCGGTACGCTGAGCTTCGACTTCGGCACCATCAGCGGCGGCACGCTGACCGACGGTCAGTACAGCGGCGCGGGCTTTGCCAGCAGCGGCGCGGGCAGCAAGACCGTCACGATCGACAGCGGCCACAACACGCTCAACGGCATCCGCGACGCGATCAATGCCGCCGGCATCGGTGTCAAGGCCACCATCGTCAACGACGGCAGCAACACGCCCTACCGGCTGGCACTCAGCAACAGCCAGACCGGCGAAGCCAGCAGCATGAAGATCTCGGTCAGCGGTGACGCGGCGCTGGGCAGCCTGCTCAACCATGACCCGGCCGGCAGCCAGGCGCTGACGCAGACGGTCGCGGCACAAAACGCCAAGCTCAAGGTCGACGGCCTGGCCATCAGCAAGGCCAGCAACAGCTTCAGCGACGTGGTGCCGGGCGTGACGCTGACGCTCAAGAAAACCAATGCCGGCAGCCCGACCAATCTGGCGGTGACGCGCGACACCGACGCCGTCAAGGCCAACATGCAGGAATTCGTCGACGGCTACAACAAGCTGACTGCCTCGTTGAAAAGCCTGACCAGCTATGACATGACCAGCAAGAAGGGGGCTGCGCTATACGGTGACTCATCGGTGCGCGCCATGCTGGGCCAGTTGCGCGGCATCGTCACCGGCACGGTCACGGGCGGTGCGAGCAGCCTGACGCGGCTGAGCGACGCCGGAGTGTCATTCCAGGCTGACGGCACGCTCAAGCTCGACAGCAGCAAGCTGCAGAAGGTCATCGACACCCAGTTCGACCAGTTGCCGGGCCTGTTCGCGGCCAGCGGCGGCAGCAGCGACAGCCAGGTCAGCTATGTCAGCGCTACCGCCAAGACCCAATCCGGCAGCTATGCGCTGGACGTCAGCCAGCTCGCGACCCAGGGCAGCCATGCCGGCTGGGCGGCGGCCAGCCTGGACTATGCGGCGCCCAACAACGCCTTGCAGGTTTCGCTCGACGGACTGAGCGCCAGCGTCAGCCTGCGCGACGGCAGCTATGCCTCGACCAGCGAGCTGGTCAGCGACTTGCAGGCCAGCATCAACGGCAACACGACCTTTGCCCAGGCCGGCTCGGCCGTGACGGTCAGCGCCGACGCGGGCGGCGTGCTCAATCTGATCTCCAACCGCTACGGCTCGAGCTCCAGCATCAGCCTGGGCGGCGCGGCCGCCAGCCGGTTGCTGGGCGGCCGCGGCACTGCCAGCAGCGGCCAGGCTCTGATCGGCACGATCAACGGCGTGGCCGCGACCAGCGCGGGCCAGACGCTGACCGGCGCCAGCGGCAACGCGGCCGAGGGCCTGAAGGTCTCGGTCAGCAGTGGCGCCACCGGTGTGCGCGGCAATGTGCAGTACAGCCAGGGATTTGCCTTCCAGCTCGATCAATTGGCGAGCGACTTCCTGGGTGAAAATGGAACCATCTCCACGCGCACCGACGGTATCAACAGCGCGCTCAAGAAACTCGACAACGACAAACTCAATATCGAGGCCCGCCTGAGCCGGATCCAGAAGCAGTACCAGGACCAGTTCACCAAGCTGGACACGACGATGAGCAGCATGAACTCGACCAGCACCTACCTGACCGGCCAGCTGACCGCGCTGGCCAACAACGTCAACAGCAACAAGAACTAAAGCTAAACGCTAGGCAAGGACACCATGTTTGGATCGAATCGATCGGCCGCCAAGGCCTATGCCAGGGTAGGACTGGAGACCGGCGTGACGGCAGCCAGCCCGCACAAGCTGATCGGCATGCTGTTCGACGGTGCGATGATTGCCATCCTGCGGGCACAAAACCACATGCAAGCCGGTCAGATCACGGAAAAGGGCGAGGCCATCTCCAAGGCCATCAGCATCATCGACAGCGGACTGCACGCCAGCCTGAACCTGGAGGCCGGCGGCGAGGTGGCGCAAAACCTCGACGCGCTCTATGGCTACATGACGCAGCAACTGACGCAGGCGCACCTCAGGAATGACCTGGCGCTGCTGCAGGAAGTCCACGGCCTGCTGGGCGATCTGAAGTCGGCCTGGGACGCGATCGACCCGCAGGCCGCCGCGCGCGCCGAGGTCGGTGCGCGCCAGACCTTCGCCAGCGTGAAGGCCTGACCATGCTGGATGCCGAACAGGTGCTGGACATTTACGAGAACGTCTCCTGTCTGACGCGCCAGATGCTGGTGGCCGCGCAGGCTTCGGACTGGGACCAGTTGTCCGAGCTGGAATCGCGCTGCGCGCACGAAGTGGGTCTGCTGCGCAGCAACGGGCAGGCTCCAACGTCGGGCCTGAGCGCCGAACTGCGCGAGCGCAAGGTGCGGATCCTGCGTCAGATCCTGGATGACGATCGGGCCATCCGCGACATCACCCAGCCCTGGCTGCAACGCCTGCAGGGCCTGATCCACAACACAGGCCAGCAGCGCAAGCTCAAGCAAGCCTACGGCGGCTTCTGAGCCCCTGAGCGCGCACTGGCATGGCATTCCGGCTGGATTCGGTTCCCGCATCCCCCGTCCCGGCCGTCAGCACCTTGCGTGCGACGACCGTGCTGGCCGATCCGAGCCAGGACGGCACCGCCCGGCTGGAACAGGTCGAGATCGGGCGCGCGCTGCAGGGTCGGGTGCAAGGCGCATTCGCGGACGGCAGCGTGCTGGTGCGCCTGGGCGACACGGCATCGCAGCAGCGCCCGCTCGAGTTGCGCCTGCAGCTGCCGGCGGGTTTTACCGTGGGTGACTCGCTCGAACTGACGCTGCTGACGCGCGAACCGCACCTGACCTTCGGCCTGCAGAATCGCAGCGGCTCGGTACAGACCCATTTCAGTTCCGCCGGTCGACTGATCGGCCAGTTGCTGCAGCCTGAAGTGGGCCAGCCAGCGCGCCCGCTGCAGGGCCGCGCACCGCTGCTGGCCGCGCCCGGCACTGACCCGCAGCAGTTGCCGCAGCTGGCACAGAATCTGCAGCAGTCGCTGGAGCACAGCGGACTGTTCTACGAGTCCCACCTCGCGCAATGGGGCCGGGGCGAGCGCACACTGGAACAGATCCGGCAGGAGCCACAGAACCAGGCCACCGGCGATGCCGCCGCGTTGCGACTGCTGCCGCAGCAGCTCGACACGCTGGAGCAGCGCCGCCTGGTCTGGCAGGGCGAGCTCTGGCCCGGTCAGCCGCTGCAATGGGAGCTGGTGCAGGAACAGAATCCAGGCCAGCAGCAGCATCAGGCCGGCCAGCCGCCAGCCGCCTGGGAGACGGTGCTGAAGCTGGAACTGCCGCACCTCGGCCTGGTCAGCGCCAGCATCCGCTTGCGGGGTGAACAGGCCCAGGTGCGCTTGCGCGTCGCGGACGCAGCGGCCGCGACGGCGCTGTGGGCCGACCAGAATGGCCTGGACAATGCGCTGGCGGCGGCCGGCACGATGCTCGGGGGTTTCCTGGTGCAGCGCGAGGAGGTCACAGCCTATGCCCCTCAAGCCTGAAGCCATGCGCCAGGCGGTTGCCCTGGCCTACCAGGGCGGCAAGGCACCCAAGGTCGTGGCCACGGGCAAGGGCGCCGTGGCCGACAGCATCGTCGCGCTGGCGCGCGAGCACGGGGTCTATGTGCATGAGTCGCGCGAGCTCGTCGCGCTGCTGATGGAGGTCGAGCTCGACCGCGAGGTGCCGCCGCAGCTGTACCGGGTGGTGGCGGAACTGCTGGCCTGGCTGTACCGGATCGAGGCCGCGCTGCCACCCTCGAAAAAACCTGCAACCCAGCGACCCGGTTGAACCGGCCTGGCACCAGGCCGGCCGGCACCAGTCAGACCTGCATGTTCATGATGTCCTGGTAGGCCGACACCAGCTTGTTGCGCACCTGCACCGTGGCCTGGACCGCGATGCCGGCTTTCTGGCTGGCGACCATCAGGTCGGACAGATGCACGCTGTCATCGCCCAAGGCAAAGCGCTTGCCGAGCTGGTCGGAATGCTGCTGCATGGCATTGACCTGGTCGAGCTGGGTCTTGAGCGCCTTGGCGAAATCGGGTTTTTCGGCCGAGGTTGCACCCCCGGCGGCCTGGGCCGCGGTCGCGGCGGCTTCCTGCGGTGCCTGCATGCGTGCGACGGCAGCGCGCAACTGGGCGGTCATGGCGGCGATCTGGCCGCTGTCAATGGCAATCATGCCCCAAAGATAACACAGGCCAGGACCAGAGGCCGGACCAAGCAGGGGGCGATTTACTGATCTGTTCGCGCAAACAAGCACTTGAAAAACCACGACAATATCATGGCTCCAGCCTTGTCCTGGTTTTGAATGTCCTGACTGTTTCGTGCGCTACCACCGATTGACCCCTCCTGGCCGCCCTGCTGCGGCAAACCGCCATGGCCACAGCAATTGAATCCGCGCCCAAGGCCAGTGGCCTGACCGCTTTTTTCCAGAGCCCGCAAGGCCGCTACCTGGCGCTGGGCGCGGGCATGGCACTGGTGCTCAGCATCATGGCTTCCATCTGGATGTGGAACCAGAAGCCCGACTACCGGGTGCTGGTGAGCAATTTCTCGGACCGCGACGGCGGCGCGATGATTGCCGCCTTGCAGACGATGAACGTGCCCTATCGCTTCGCGGAGGGTGGCGGCGCGATCCTGGTACCGGCCGAACAGGTCCACGACGCGCGACTCAAGCTGGCCGCGCAAGGCCTGCCCAAGGGCGGCAACGTCGGCTTCGAGCTGATGGAAAACCAGAAGCTGGGTTCCTCGCAATTCCTGGAACAGGTCAACTTCCAGCGCGCGCTGGAGGGCGAGCTGGCTCGTTCGATCAACTCGATCGGCGTGGTGCAGGCCGCGCGCGTACACCTGGCCATCCCCAAGCCTTCGGTGTTCGTGCGCGAGCGCCAGCAGCCGACCGCCTCGGTGCTGGTCAACCTGTATCCGGGCCGCACGCTGGACTCGCAGCAGGTATCGGCGATCGTGCACCTGATCTCGAGCAGCGTGCCCGAGCTGACCGCCAAGAACGTGACGGTGGTGGACCAGAACGGCAGCCTGCTGTCCGACCCGGACCGCCAGTCCGATGCCAACCGGCTCGATCCGGCCCAGGTCAAGTACGTGATGGACCTGCAAGACGGTATCGTCAAGCGCATCGAGTCCATCCTGACCCCGATGGTGGGCAACGGCAATGTGCGTGCCGAGGCCACGGCAGAGGTGGACTTCTCGCGCAGCGAACAGGCCGCCGAGAGCTTCCGCCCCAACGGCCCGCCCGAGGCAGCGGCAATCCGCAGCCAGAGCACGAGCGAGAGCAACGGCGCGGCCAACCAGGCGACCGGACTGGTCGGTGCCGCGTCCAACCAGCCGGGCGCCGGGGCGTCCGCTGCCCCGACCACCGCAGCGGGGAACACGCAAAAAGACAGCACGACCAACTACGAGGTTGACAAGACCGTGCGCTATGTGCAGCAGCCCATGGGCGGCATCAAGCGCCTGACGGTCGCCGTGGTGGTCAACCACAAGCGCGTCATCGGTGCCGATGGCAAGGCCAGCCTGCGGGCGCTGACCGAAGAGGAAAAGCAGCAGATCACCGATCTGGTCAAGGAGGCCATGGGCTTCAACGGCGAGCGTGGCGATTCACTCAATGTCGTCAACAGCCCGTTCGCCGAGCCACCACGCGAGGTCATTCCCGAAGAGCCGTTCTGGAAACCCTATGCCACGGCGGACAATCTCAAGCTGGCGGCCCAGTACCTGCTGTCGGCTGGCGTGCTGGCCTACCTGTTCTTCGCCGTGCTGCGACCGATGATCCGGATGCTGCCGGGCAACAAGTCCAAGGAAGAAGAGGCCAAGCGCGCAGCGGAACAAAAAGCCAAGCTGGAAGCGGAAGCAGCGCTCAAGCCAGCCGAGCAGGAGGCCAAGCAGGAGGCACTGGCGGAAGCGAAGCCGGACGCGGCGACTGCGCCCGCCGCCGCGGAAGCCACGGGAACCGCAGCGCCAGCGGCAGCGAGCTCGGGGGCCGGACCCAGAGTCAACAGCTACCAGAACAACCTGCAGATGGCCAAGGAGATGGCACTGCAGGAACCCAAGGTGGTTGCCAACGTGATCAAGAACTGGGTGAACGGCAATGAGTGAAGACAGCGTACAGAAGGCGGCGGTGCTGATGCTGGCCCTGGGTCAGGACGAGGCGGCCGAGGTCATGAAGTATCTCGAACCGCGCGAGGTCCAGAAGCTGGGCACGGCCATGTCGGCCATGAAGGCGGTATCGGGCCAGATGCTGGAGGCGGTGCTGCAGGAATTCATCGACAAGACCCAGCACAACACCGAATTCGGCATCGATTCGGACGAGTACATCCGCAGCGTGCTGACCAAGGCACTGGGCGATGACAAGGCGGCCTCGCTGATCAACCGGATTCTGGTCACGCGCGACGCCAGCGGCATCGAGAGCCTGAAATGGATGGATGGCAAGTCGGTCGCCGATCTGATCCGCAATGAACATCCACAGATCATCGCCACCATCCTGGTCCACCTGGAGCGCTACCATGCGAGCGAAGTGCTGACCGAGCTGACACCCAGGCTGCGCGACGAGGTGATCCTGCGCATCGCGACGCTCGATGGCGTGCAGCCGGCGGCACTGAACGAGCTCAACGACGTGTTGACCAAGCTGCTGACGGGCAACGACAACCTGCGCAAGAAGGCGATGGGCGGCATCCGGACGACGGCCGAGATCATGAACTTCATGAACGGCGAGACCGAAAACAAGATCATGGCCAATCTGCGGGAGTTCGACGCCGGGCTCGCGCAGCAGGTGATGGACCAGATGTTCGTGTTCGACAACATCATGGACGTGAGCGACCGCGACATCCAGCAGATCCTGCGCGAGGTGCCTTCGGAAGCGCTGATCGTCGCGCTCAAGGGAGCCAAGGACGAGATGAAGGAAAAGTTCTTCCGCAACATGTCGCAGCGCGCGGCCGACATGATGCGCGAGGATCTGGAAGCCAAGGGCCCGGTGCGGCTGTCGGAAGTGGAAAAGCAGCAGAAGGAGATCCTGCAGATCGTGCGCCGCATGGCGGACGAAGGGCTGATCACGCTGTCCACCACGGAAGACGCCTATGTCTGAGTTGCCCCAGCCCAGGCCGCAGACGGCCTACCAGCGCTGGGAGCTGGCCTCGCTGGCGCCAGCGTCAGCGCGCAATCCGGCCGATGAGGCCGTCGCCGCGGCCGAACAGCTCGCGCGCGAGTTGCAGGCGGCACGCGAGACCGGACTGCAGCAGGGACTGCAGCAGGGCCAGCAGCAGGGCTACCAGACCGGTTTGCGCGAGGGTCGCCTGCGCGGCTATGACGAAGGCCATGCCGAGGGGCTGGCCCAGGTGCAGGCCGACAACCTGGCGCTGCAGCAGGAGCTGACGCAGACGCTGACCCAGCTCGGGCAGCAGTTCAGCCAGGAGCTGACCCAGGCGCGCGAAGCGGTAGCCAGGCAGCTGCTGGAGCTGGCGCTGGACATGGCGCAGGCCATGCTGTGCCAGACACTGGAAGTGCAACCCGAACGGCTGCTGGGAGTGATCGAGCAGGCGCTGCAGGAACTGCCCTTGATACGCCCGCCGGCCGTGCTGCGCCTGCATCCGCAGGACCTCGAACTGGTCAAGGCCGTGCGCGGCAGCGAACTGCAGGCGGCTGGCTGGCGCCTGCAGGCCGACGCCCAGCTCGCGCGCGGCGGCTGCCAGATCGAGACCGGCGACCAGCAGATCGATGCCAGCCTGCCGGCCCGCTGGCGGCGGCTGCAACAGTCGCTGGGACGCGACGCTGCCTGGCTGGAGCCGATGGCGTGACCGCTGCCGCGACGGCCTGGGATGGCTATCTGCTGGATTGCCGCCAGCGCGTGCAGCACTGCGCGCTGCTGCAGGCCTATGGCCGCGTGACGCGCGTTGCGGGTCTGGTGATGGAGGCCGTGGGCCTGCGGCTGCCGGTCGGCAGCCCCTGCCATGTGCCGCTGCCGAGCGGCTTCCGGCTCGATGCCGAGGTGGTGGGCTTTGAGCAGGAGCGCCTGTTCCTGATGCCGCTGGGCGATGTCGAGGGCGTGCAGCCGGGGGCACCCGTGATTCCAACCGTGGCGGCGCAGGCTGCGCCCCGACTCCACGAGCGGCGCACCCAGGCCCGGCCGACCTCGGACGGCCGCACCCTGCCCGTCGGCGATGCCCTGCTCGGTCGCGTGCTCGACGCCACCGGCCGGCCGCTCGACCAGCTCGGACCGCTGCAGGGCCATGCCATGGCACCGCTCTACGCGCGGGCCATGAACCCGCTGCAGCGCGAGCCGATCTCGCAGACGCTCGATGTCGGCGTGCGTGCGATCAACAGCATGCTGACCGTGGGACGGGGCCAGCGCATGGGCCTGTTCGCGGGTTCGGGCGTGGGCAAGAGCGTGCTGCTGGGCATGATGGCGCGCTTCACCGCGGCCGATGTGATCGTGGTCGGACTGATCGGCGAGCGCGGCCGCGAAGTCAAGGAATTCATCGAGCAGATCCTGGGCGAGGATGGCCTGGCGCGCTCGGTGGTGGTGGCAGCACCGGCCGACAACCCGCCGCTGCTGCGGCTGCAGGGTGCGGCCTACACGACGCTGATCGCCGAGCATTTCCGCGACCAGGGCAAGAACGTGCTGCTGATCATGGATTCGCTCACGCGCTACGCGATGGCGCAACGTGAGATCGCGCTGGCGATCGGCGAGCCGCCGGCGACCAAGGGCTACCCGCCCTCGGTGTTCGCCAAGCTGCCGGCACTGGTCGAGCGCGCAGGCAACGGCAGACCGGGTGGTGGTTCGATCACGGCCTTCTACACCGTGCTGACCGAGGGCGACGACCAGCAGGATCCGATCGCGGACTCGGCGCGCGCGATCCTGGATGGCCATATCGTGCTCAACCGCGTGCTGGCCGAGGCCGGCCACTACCCGGCGATCGACATCGAACAGTCGATCAGCCGCGCCATGCACAACATCACCGACGAGACGCACCAGAAACTCACGCGCCGGCTCAAGCAGCTGATGTCGCGCTACCAGCGCAACCGCGACCTGATCAACGTCGGCGCCTACACCCTGGGCAGCGATCCGCAGATCGACGAGGCGATCCGCATGCACGAGCAGATCGAACATTTCCTGCAGCAGAGCCTCCACGAACGCGCCGGCATGGAACAGAGCTGGCGCGAACTTTCCGCTCTGTTCAACTGATGAATGGCCAAGGGCACAGGAGATAATCCAGCATGGCTAATCCGAGCGTGATCGAAACGCTAATCGAACTGACAACAAAGCAATCCGAAGAAGCCGCCAAGCGGCTTGGCGAGGCGACCAGGCAGAGCGAGCAGGCGCAGGAAAAGCTCGACCTCCTGCAGCAGTATCGGCAGGAATATATCGATCAATTGCAGACGCAAATGTGCATCGGTCTGAGCGTGGCGGGCCATGCCAATTTCCGGCGCTTCATCCAGGGCATCGAGCGGGCCATCGCCCAGCAGGATGCCGCCGTGCGGCAGTCTCGGCACCTGGTCGAGTGCGAGCGCAACAGTTGGCAGGAGCAGGAGCGCAAGCGCCTGTCCTACGGCACGCTGGTGGTGCGCAAACAGCAGCAAGCGCAACGTCTGGCCAACCGCCAGGATCAGAAACAAACCGACGAGCGGGCGGCACGCCGCCACTCCCAACTGGGTTGATGGCCATGAACTGGAACGACTTACCCTTACACGCGGCGAGCAGCGCCAGCTCGAGTGCCGGCGTCACGGGCCAGCTATCGACTGGCGTGCGCGAAACCGGTTCGAACTCGTCTTTCGAGCAGGAGTTGCGCCGCCAGCACGAAGCGGACAGCCAGCCTGAACCCAGGACGACCATGGCGGCAACGCCTGTGGCGACCGAAGCGCGACCGGACAGCCAAGCAGCCAAGCCAGCGACTGGCGACACCCCGGCCGACACCCCGGCCGACTGGCTGGCATTGCTTGACGGCATGCGGGCCATGGCCAAGGCCCAGCCACCGGTGCCGGTTGCTGCACCAGCGCCTGAACCCGCTGCACCAGCCCCTGAACCTGTGGCTGTGCCGGTTGCCACAGCCACACCGGTTGCCGTGCCAATTGTCACGCCGGCACCCTCCAATCCGGGCGAGCTGGTCGCGGCGGCAGGCAGCGCGGCGGCCACCACGGTCAAACCAGTCAGCACGGCAGCGGATGAAACCGACCGCGAGGCCAGCGAGCCGATACCAGACAACCCGCCGGATGGCGCCCAGCCGCCGCTCATGTTCGGGCTGCCGCCGCTAGCCCAGCCAGCGACCCCGACCATCGAAGCAGATCCGGCAACGGCTGCCCGGGAGTCTGCCACCAGCGTCCGCTTGGGCACAGGCTCGCGGCAAGCCTGGACTGAATCACCCGACCCGGGCGAACTCGACGCCATGACGGCACGCGCACTGGCTGACGCCGCCCCCCGGCTGAAGGCCAGCACAGCAAGCCAACCCAGCGGTGCCGATACGCAGCTCGATCCACTGGCGCAGGCCCTGCCTGGGACCACCAGCCTGGGACCCGAGTCCGCACGCCTGCCCACCGAAGTGCCGGTACAGCGCCATGTGGCGACGCCCGTGGGCCAGCGTGGCTGGGATCAGGCCATCAGCCAGCAGGTCAGCTGGCTGGTCAGGGACCAGCTGCAAAGCGCCAGCCTGAGCCTGAACCCGCCGCATCTGGGACCGGTCCAGGTCACGCTGCAGCTCGACCAGCAGCAGGCGACGGTGCAGTTCGTGTCGGCTGCGCCCGAAGTGCGCAAGGCCCTGGAGGAGGCGCTGCCAGTGCTGCGGGCGATGCTGAGCGAGGCGGGCATCGCGCTCGGCCAAGCCGATGTCGGCTCGCGTCAGCCAGAGCGTCACCAGCCTGCCTTCCAGCGCTCCGCACGCCGTCAGGGCGTCGGAGAGGATGAGCCGGTCGAGGTCCTGCTGCAGCCGCGCTCCAGCGGCGGCGGCCTGCTCAACCTGTATGCCTGATTTCCTTTCATCTCTCTCCACAAGCTAAAGTCACATGGCCGACAATGTTGACCCCAAACCCCCCGAATCGGATGCCACCGAAGGCAAGAAGCCTGCCTGGAAAAAGTGGCTGCCGATTGCGCTGCTGGCTCTGGTCGGGGCCGGAGCCGCGGGCGGCTGGTTCTACTGGAAGCGTGCCCCTGACACCAAACCGCATGCCGAGGCGAAAAAACCGGTCATGCCGCAGCCGGTATTCCAGGCTCTCGATCCCTTCACAGTCAACCTGCGTGGCGACGGCCAGTTCCTGCAGATCGCCTTCTCGCTGCAACTGGCCAAACAGGAAGATGTGAGCCTCCTGCAGCAGTACCTGCCGCAGGCACGCAGTCGTCTGCTGATGCTGCTCACGGCCAAGTCCGGCGAGGAAATCGCGAACACCGAGGGCAAGCAGAAACTGATCGCTGAAGCCATGTTGGCCTTGAAGCAGCCCTTTGCCGCCGGTCTGCCCCCGATCCAGATCAGCAACATCTTCATTACCTCGTTCGTGATCCAATGAGCGCGACCGAAAAATTCCTGTCGCAGGACGAAGTCGATGCCCTGCTCAAGGGCGTGACCGGGGAACAGGACCAGGTCGGACCGATCCAGGACACACAGGGCGTCCGGACCTACAACCTGGCCACTCAGGAGCGCATCGTGCGCGGCCGCATGGCCACGCTGGAGCTGCTCAACGACCGCTTTGCCCGCTTCCTGCGCGTCGGGCTGTTCAACTTCCTGCGCCGCAGCGCCGGGGTGCTGGCCGGCAGCGTGCGGGTGATCAAGTACAGCGAGTTCCTGCGTCACCTGGTCGTGCCGACCAACCTGAACCTGGTGCAGATCAAGCCGCTGCGCGGCACGGCGCTGATCGTGATGAATCCCGACCTGGTGTTCCTGTTCGTCGACAACTTCTTCGGCGGCGACGGACGCTTCCAGACCCGCATCGAAGGCCGGGACTTCACGCAGACCGAGCAGCGCACCATCCAGCGCATCCTGTCCATCATCTTCGAGAACTACGCCAAGGCCTGGGAGTCGGTCTACCCGATCGAGTTCGACTTTGTCCGCTCCGAGATGAACACCCAGTTCGCCACCATCGCGACACCCAACGAGATCGTGGTGGTGACCACCTTCAGCATCGAGCTCGGCGTGGTCGGCGGCGAGATGCATGTCTGCACGCCCTACTCCATGCTCGAACCGATCCGCGACCTGCTGACGAGCAATATGCAAGGCGAGTCGCTGACGCTGGACCAGCGCTGGGTGCACCAGATGAAGCAGCAGATCCAGGTCGCCGAGGTCGAGGCCGTGGCCAATCTGTGCACGGCCACCTCGACGCTGCGCGAGGTGCTCAATTTCAAGGTGGGCGACATCATCCCGGTTGAACTGCCGCCGACGGTCGAACTCACGATTGAGGACGTACCAGTGCTCGAGTGCAGCTACGGACAGCTCAACGACCAGTACGCGCTGCGGGTAGAAAAACTGTTACATGCCAATGGCATTAAGACTCAAGGAGTCCAAGATGATCAATGACGACCATGCAGGCGACATCAACCTCGATGACTGGGGCGCGGCGCTGTCCGAGCAGGCCGAGGCCGAGTCCAGGCAAAGCCAAAGCAAACCCGCCACCTCCAGCGTGTTCCAGGACTTCTCGGACAGCAACGCCAAGTCCTCGGCCACGACGCCAGACATCGAGTTCATCCTCGACATTCCGGTGCAGTTGACGGTCGAGCTGGGCCGCACCAAGATCGCGATCAAGAACCTGCTGCAACTGGCCCAGGGCTCGGTGATCGAGCTCAACGGTCTGGCAGGCGAACCGATGGATGTGTTGGTCAACGGCTGCCTGATCGCCCAGGGCGAGGTGGTGGTGGTCAACGACAAGTTCGGCATCCGTCTGACCGACATCACGAGCCCGGCCGAACGGATCCGAAAGCTCAACCGATGATGACCAGCCTGCTGCAAATCACCTTGGCGCTCGGTCTGGTACTGGGCCTGATCGCGGCGGCGGCCTGGCTGCTGCAGCGCCTCTACCAGCCGCGCGCGGGCCAGGGCGCGCTGATCCAGCTGCATGCCAGCGCCGCCCTGGGCGCACGCGAGCGGGTCGTGTTGCTTGAGGTCGCAGGCCAGTGGCTGCTCGTCGGCGTGGCACCAGGCCAGGTCAACACCCTGCTGCAATTGCCAGCGCCGCCGACCGACCTGCCGGCCCAGCCCGCCGATCCGCGCAGCGCCGCCAGTTCCTGGCTCAACCACTACCTGAATCGACACCATGAGCGCTGAATCCCGCTGGATCGGCCTGGGCCGCCGGGCCAGGCTGGCGGGGCTGCTGCTGTCGCTGGCCTGCCTGCCGCTGGCCGCGCAGGCCCAGAGCCTGCCGGGGCTGGAACTGGCGCGCAGCGCCAATGGCGGGCAAAGCTACAGCCTGAACCTGCAGATCCTGCTGCTGCTGACCTCGCTGAGCTTCCTGCCGGCGGTGGTGCTGATGATGACTTGCTTCACGCGCATCCTCATCGTGCTGTCGCTGCTGCGCATGGCGCTGGGCACCCAGTCGACCCCGCCCAACCAGGTGCTGGTGGGACTGACACTGTTCCTGAGCCTGTTCGTGATGAGCCCGGTGCTCGACCGCATCTATACCGAGGCCTACCAGCCGCTGGCCGAGAACAGGATTTCGGTCAGTCAGGCACTGGACCAGGCGGCTGAGCCGCTCAAGGGCTTCATGCTCAAGCAGACCCGCCAGGCCGACCTGGCCTTGTTCCTGCAGCTGTCCGGTCAGCCGGCGCCGCAGGACGCGAGCGAGGTGAAGTTGCGGGTGCTGGTGCCAGCCTTCGTCACCAGCGAGCTCAAGACCGCGTTCCAGATCGGCTTCGCGGTCTTCCTGCCCTTCCTGATCATCGACATGGTGGTCGCGAGCGTGCTGATGGCGATGGGCATGATGATGGTTTCGCCCTCCATCGTTTCGCTGCCATTCAAGCTGATGCTGTTCGTGCTGGTCGACGGCTGGCAGCTGCTGCTGGGCTCGCTGGCCGAGAGCTTCGCCTGAAGGAAACCACATGACCCCGGACAACATCATGACGATGGGCCGCCAGGCCATCGAGGTGACCGTCATGGTCGCCGCCCCGCTGCTGCTGGTCGCGCTGGTGGTCGGCCTGGTCGTCAGCATCTTCCAGGCGGCAACGCAGATCAACGAAGCCACGCTGTCCTTCATCCCCAAGCTGCTGGGCATCTTTGCCACGCTGGTGCTCGCCGGTCCCTGGATGCTGGGCGTGCTGACCGACTACCTGAGGTTGATGCTGACCAGCCTGCCCAGCCTGGCTGGCTAAGGCCATGGTCGAGTTCACCAGCGCCCAGCTGTTCGGCTGGGTCAGCGCCTTCCTCTGGCCGCTGACCCGCATCCTCGGGGTGATGGCCAGCGCGCCGCTGCTGAGCCACAAGAGCGTACCCACGCGCGTCAAGCTGGGGCTGGGCCTGCTGCTGGCAATGATCATCGCGCCGACGCTGCCGCCGTTTCCCGAGCAGGACCCGCTGTCCTGGGCCGGCCTGCTGATCCTGGCGCAACAGATGCTGATCGGCCTGGCGATAGGTTTCGTGCTGCGCATCATCTTCAGCGGCGTGGAGCTGGCCGGCGAGATGATCGGGATGACCATGGGGCTGGGCTTCGCGACCTTCTTCGACCCGAGCTCACAGGGTCGCTCCTCGGTGATCAGCCAGTTCCTGTCGCTGCTGCTGCTGCTGCTGTTCATCGGCAGCGACCTGCACCTGCTGCTGATCGAAGTGCTGGTCGAGAGCTTCACCCTGCTGCCGATCACGACCGAACCGATGCAGCGCAACGGCCTGCAGCAGATCGCCTACTGGGGGGCCCGGATCTTCGGTCTGGGGCTGCAGCTGGCCATGCCGGCGCTGACGGCGCTGCTGATCACCAACATGGCGCTGGGCGTGCTGACACGGGCGGCGCCACAGCTCAATCTGTTCGGCATCGGCTTTCCGGTCACGATGACGGTGGGCTTTGTGATGATCATGCTGAGCCTGCCCTACTGGGGCACGCCCATGTATGAAGCCCTGCGCGAAGGCCTGGCGATGGCGCGCCAGATCACGCTGGCGCTGAGCCCGGCCTGAGGCCGGACTCAACAGCCGCCCGGTTCAGGCTGACTTGAAGACCTTGACGGCATCGAGCAACTGCATGGCCTGATTCTGCAGCCTGTCGGCAGCGGACATCGACTGCTCGACCATGGCGGCATTGCGCTGCGTCATTTCATCGATCTGGGCAATCGCCTGGTTGACCTGGCCGATGCCTTCCGACTGTTCGATCGACAGGCGGTTGATGTCGCCCATCAGGGTGCTGACACGCCGGGCATGGCCTACCACTTCGGCAATCGTGCTGCCAGCGGACTGCACCAGGCGGGCTCCTTGTTCCACCTTGTCAACGCTGGCGCCGATCAGGCCCTTGATCTCCTTGGCCGCGACCGCGCTGCGCTGGGCCAGGCTGCGCACCTCGGTCGCCACCACCGCGAAGCCACGCCCCTGCTCGCCGGCGCGCGCGGCCTCGACCGCGGCATTCAGCGCCAGGATATTGGTCTGGAACGCGATGCCATCGATCACGCCAATGATGTCACCAATCTTCTGGCTGCTCTGGTTGATCTCGTTCATTGTGCTGACGACCTGGCCGACGACCTCGCCACCGCGTTGCGCCACCTCGGCGTTTTCCACCGCCATGTCCATGGCCTCGCGCGTCACCTCGGTCGCCTTGTGCACCGAACTGATCAGCTCCTCCATGCTGGCAGCGGTTTGCTCGATGCTGCTGGCGGTATTCTCGGAACGCATGCTGAGCTCGTGGTCGCCACTGACAATCTCGGAACTGGCATTGCGGATGCCGGCCGCCACCCGGTTGACCGTGCTGACCGCCAGCTGCATGCGTTGCAAGGCCTGCTCCAGGGCCTGGCCCAGCGCAGTCTTGGCTTGCAGATCGTTCAGCTGCAGCGAAATGCCATCGATCTGGTTGATGCGCTGGACCATCTGTTGCAGTTCCTGGCCCTCGCTGGCCGCCCGCACCATGCCGGCGACCAGCATCAGCTCCAGACCGGTCTGGACGATCACGTAGAAGGCGTGCAGCAGGATACGGCCGAAATCGGGTTCATTCAGGCAATAGAAGCCCAGGCCCGCGGCCAGCAGGCGGTCAAAGACGACATGGTGCAGCGCGAACAGACCGGCGGTCAGCAGGATGGGGCGCCAGTCGAGATAGACCATTACCAGCGCCAGCGCGGCGAAGACGCCGAAGTGGTATTCGATGGTGCCACGCGAGAGCTGGATATGCAAAATTACCAGACCCACCAGACAGGTGGTCAGGACCAGGCGTGACATCAAGGTGCCGCGCGCCAGCGCAAACGCCAGCCCTGCCACTGCGACCAGCAGGGCTACACCGATGAAGGCCGTGCTGGCCTCGACGAACTGAAAGCCCAGCACCATCGCGCCCAGGGCGCTCAGGGCAATCGCGATCAGGAGCGCCTGGTCACCAAACAAGTCTCGGTTGCCAATAATGGGAGAGCGATCAGACAGCTGGGTCATGTAGGAATGCCGGGTTGCAAACGAAAAAGCCTGAATCCTGGCCAGATCAAATGACGAGCGTCAGCTCAGGTAATTGAACAGGCTCAGGTTGCTGACCATCTGGAACGATTTCTGTGCTGCCTGCAGCGAGAGTTGCTGGCGCGACAAATCAGACAGGGTCTTGTTGTAGTCGATGTCCTGCAGCGTGGCGAGTTCCTGCGTGCTTTTGAGCTGGCGCGCGCCGCTGACATCGTCGAGCCGGTCGAGCTCGCCCAAGTGGATGCCGACGGCGGTCTGGCGGCCGCTGAGCGTCTGCTGGGTCGATTCGATCGACTGGCCCAGGGCCTTGAGTGTCGCCGCGCGTCGCGTCGGCGTCAGGTTGCCGTCCTTGAGATCGGCGATGGTCTGGTCGAGCTGGGCGAACAGGTCCTTGTCACTGCCGTCCTTGGGAAACAGCGCGCGGCCGTCATCCCGGATGACCATCTCGCGCCCGGTCTCGACCTGCACCAGCTGCGGTTTGTCATCGCCCTGATAGCTCACGCCGTTGGCGCCATTCTGGAAAGGCTGGGTCGTCGAGCGCTGGCCGGCGAAGAGGTAGTTGCCGCTGCTGTCGGTGCTGTTGGCCAGTGCGACCATCTGGTCGCGCTGGCCTTGCAGGACGGTGGCGATGCTGGCGAGGTTGACGCTGTTGAGCGTGCCGTTGCCAGCGACAACGGCCTGTTCATTCATGCCGGCGAGGTTGTCCAGCATGCTCGACAGCGTGCTGTCGGTCAGACTCAGGCTGCTGCGCACGCTTTCACGGTTCTTGCCGAGCTGCTCGCGCGCCGACATGGATTGCGTGACTTCGAGCGTGCGCACGGCGGCCGCGGGGTCCTGTGCCGGGGTGAGGAACTTGTTGCCCGAGGCAACCTGCTGCATCGTCTGCCCGACCTTGGCTTGCATCTCGGACAGGCGCGCGCCGCTGCCGCTGTAGAAATTCTGGGTGCTAATACGCATCGCGTGGGTTCCTTACGGGCTCAGCGGCCCAGCTCGAGTACGGTGCTAAACAGTTGCTGGGCCATCTGCATGACCTTGCCCGCCGCTTGATAGGCCTGCTGATAGCGCATCAGGCTGACGGCTTCCTCATCGAGGTTGACGCCCGAGGCGTTCTGCAGCGAGGCTTCGGCCTGGCTGTGGATCTGGCTGGCCGACTGACTGGTGAGTTCGAGCTCACGCGTCTGGCTGCCGACGCGGCCGACCAGCTGGGCATAAGCCGACTGGACGCTGCTGGTGCCACCGTTGAGTGTCTTGGCGCTTTGCTGCGCGATCATCTGGCGCAGGTTGTCGGTGTCGCCGGCGACCACCGGGGACTTCGATGCCACCGCCAGTTCGCGGCCATCCTTGAGCGCC
Organism: Chitinophaga pinensis; assembly: GCA_943326015.2. Taxonomy (GTDB): domain Bacteria; phylum Pseudomonadota; class Gammaproteobacteria; order Burkholderiales; family Burkholderiaceae_C; genus Malikia. Next base: position 52,530 of record CALPRQ020000015.1, read on the forward strand.
ACGCCGATGCCGCCAGCCGCCTTGGCCGTGGGCTGGATCAGGAAACTGTCACCGGGTTCGAGCGTGCCGCTCAGGGCGAGCTTGAAGCCCTGGCCAGCGCTGGCCGCCAGCACTTCGTCGGCACTGGCCGAACTGGCCAGGACCTGCTGATCCGGACTGCGCAGCAGCTGGTACTGATCACCCTGGCGACGGAAGGTGAAGTCGCTGGCCGGCAGCTTGGAGAGATCGCCGAGCTCGGCGCCCAGGCTGGCCGAACCCTGATTGGCGCTGGAGGGGTTGACACCCACGGCAGGCAGCGTGAACAGCGGCTTGCCGACCGCGCCGCTCTGGTCATAGCCTTGAACGTGCTGGGCATTCATGCCACTGGCCAGTCCGAGAGCGACCAGGCCCAGCACATTCTGGGCCGAATCGAGGTTCTGATCCCGGAAGGCGAGCAGGCCGCCGAGCAGGCCGCCCGCCAGTTGCTGGCTCGACAGGGGTGAACCCGACTGCTTGCCAAAATCCTGCACCACTTCAAGGCGACCGCTGTCGGTGGTGGAAGGCTGGGTCTTGAGCTGATGCGATGTGGAACCCGTCACGAGGGGTTGACCCGTGCCGAGATAGACACTGACCCGGTCGTCCTGCTCGGTGACCGAAATCTTGACGACCTTGCTGAGATCGCGCAGCAGCTGGTCACGCCGATCGCGCAGGTCGTTCGACTGGGCATCGGTCCCGCCCTTGGTGCTGACGATCGCCTGGTTCAGGCTCACCAGATCCCGTGCCGCGATGTTGAGGTCGCGCACGCTGGCTTCGATCTGGCCATTGACACCCTGGCGGAGTTCATCCAGCTGGGCGCTCATCTCCTTGAAGCGCGTCGTGACCGACTCGGCGGTGAACAGCACGCCCTGGCGCAAGGTGGGATCGGAGGGGGAGGTCGAGACATCCTGCAGACTGTTGAAGAAATTCTGCATCGCCGGTGCCAGACCGGCCGTGGTGTCGGCCAGCAGATTGTTGATTTGCTGGATCTGCCCGTACTGGACCTCCAGCTGACTCTGCTGCGGCTGGGTCGACAGCAGCTGGTTGCCGAGAAAACTGCTGTAGTCGCGCCTGACATCGGCCACCTGCGCGCCCGTTCCCGCATTGCTCGCCACCTGGATCACCGTCTGGCGGTTGTAGCCTGGGGTGGCGGCATTCGCGATATTGTGGCTGGCCGTGTTCACGCCCGCCTGCGCCACAGTCAGCGCGCTTTGTCCGATGGAGAAGATGTTGGCCATGATGATAATTCTTGAGGATGCGCCTCTACCCTATAACGGCAGAATCAGGCCAAACATGAGGCGGCGGCAGCCATCAGGCCGACAAGGTGCGCCGAATCACCCGGGCCAGCTTGTCCGCGTAGGCCGGATCGGTCGCATAACCCGCCTTCTGCATGCCCTGGGCGAAGCCAGCGACGGTCTGTCCCTCGGCCAGCAAGGACTGGTAGCGGGGATTCCTGAGCAGCATCGAGGCGTAATCGTTGAAGGCCTCGGCGTAGGAGTCATAGGCCCGGAATTTTTCCACCTGACGCTGCGCGACGCCGCCGACATATTCGGTCGTGACGACCTCGGCCACCTTGCCCTTCCAGCCCGGACCGGCCTTGATGCCGAACAGATTGTGGCTGGTGGTGCCGTCGGCATTCTTGATCTGGCGCTGGCCCCAGCCGCTTTCGAGCGCGGCCTGACCCACGATGAACGAGGACGGCAGCCCGATGCGCTGCGCGGCCTGCTCGGCGTGCCGACCTATGCCTTGCAGAAAATCCTGCACTCGCTCGCTCACGCTGGCAGCAGGGCCCACGCTTGAGCTGACCTGACGCCTGGCCGAGGCAGCCGCCACACCGACAGCAGGGGCATTACTGGCCATAGCATTGACGCTGGCAGCGGCAGCCGGAGCCGGACGACCGGCGCCAGACAACTGGCCAGCAGCAGCATCGCTGCCGGATGGTGCACCCGGCTGGCGCTGCAACTGGCGCAACATCATGTCGGCCAGCCCGATGCCGCGCTGCGCCATGGTCTGGCTCAGCTGCTGGTCCAGCATCGAGGTGTAGAGCTGGCTGTCCTGGCTCTGCTCCTGACCCGCCGCAGCGGTGGCCTGGCGCATGCTCTTGAGCATCATGTTGATGAACAGGCCCTCGAACTGTTGCGCGGAGGCCTTGAGCGCCTCGGGCGAGTTCTGCTTGGCGGACTGACGCAGCGAGTTCAGACCCTGGACATCGAGTGCCAGACTGTTGGAATCGTTCAGTGGCTTCAGACTCATGATGGAACTCAGATCACTTCAATCTCGGCACGCAAGGCGCCGGCGGCCTTCATCGCCTGCAGGATGGCCAGCAGATCCTGTGGCGAGGCGCCAATCGCGTTGAGGGCCTTGACCACATCGGCCAGCAGCACGCCGCGCGGCAGCAGCATGAGCTGGCCAGCCTCCTGCCTGATGTCGATGTTGGTGCGGGTCGTCACCACCGTCTGGCCCTGAGAAAAGGGAGCGGGCTGGCTGACCTCGGCACTGCTGCCGATGACGATCGAGAGGTTGCCATGGGCCACCGCGCAGGCCTCGATCGTGACGGACTGGTTCATCACGATCGAGCCGGTGCGGCCATTGAGCACCACCTTGGGCGCTTGCTGCACCGGCGTCACCTCGAGCGCCTCGAGCGCGCCCAGGAAGGCCACGCGCTGGTCATGCTGCTGCGGCGCCTGCACCTGGATCACGCGGGCGTTCTGCGCCGATGCCGTGGCTGGACCGAAACGCCGGTTCAGCGCCTCGACGACCCGGCTGGCGGTGCCGAAGTCGCTGTCCTTGAGCTCCAGCGTCACATAGTCGCCCTGCCCCAGTTCGGTCGGCACGCTGCGCTCGACAATGGCACCGGCACTGATGCGCCCGGCGTTCAGGTGATTGATCTGTGCCTTGGAACCGCCGCCCGAGGCACCGGCACCACCGACCAGCACATTGCCCTGCGCCAGGGCATAGACCTGGCCGTCGGCGCCCTTGAGTGGCGTCATCAGCAGGGTGCCGCCGCGCAGGCTCTTGGCACTGCCCATGGAGGAGACCGTCACATCGAGCGTCTGACCGGTCTGGACAAAGGCTGGCAGGCTGGCCGTCACCATCACGCCGGCGACGTTCTTGGCCTGCAGGTTGACGCCCGGCGGCAGACTCATGCCCATCTGCTGCAGCATGTTGACAACGGACTGGACGGTAAAGGGCGACTGGTCGCCACTGCCGTCCAGGCCCACGACCAGACCATAGCCCAGCAGCGGGTTGTAGCGCACGCCCTGGAAAGTGGCGAGGTCCTTGAGACGCTCGGCCTGGACCGGGCCTGCCAGCAGCAGGCACAGGGCCAGCCAGCGGCTACGCAGACCGGGCCGCGAGAACAAGATGGGCAATGACATCAAAACGGCAGGATGCTGTAGAAGATGCGGTTGAGCATGCCGGCGAGCTGGGCCTTGTCGATCTGGCTGTTGGTCCGGTACTCCAGCCGCGCGTCGGCGACCTGGGTCGACGGGACCATGTTGCCGGCGCTGATCGATGCCGGCGCCACGACGCCCGAGAAGCGGATGAACTCGGCCCCCTTGTCGAGGCCGATCTGCTTTTCTCCGCTGACGAGCAGGTTACCGTTGGGCAGCACCTCGATCACGTTGACGGCCAGGGTGCCCAGGAAATTCGAGCCGGCCGCACCGGCTTCCTTGCTGCTGGCGCTGTTGCTGCCGCTAGCCTGCAGGCCCAGCCAGTCCGACAAGGTGGCCGGCAACAGCGACAGCTTGCTGGCGTTGCTGTTGAGGCTGGCAGAACTGCTCGCCGAAGCCTGGGTCGTCTTGTCGGCCGCGGCCTTCTCGTTGATGACGATGGTCAGCACATCGCCAACCGAACGGGCGCGCCGGTCCTCGAACAGCGGACGATAGGCCTGGGCGCGGAAGATCGCGCCCGGCTCGGCGCTCGCCAGCGGCGCCGGCTCGGCGCGCGCGCTGGTCGGATGAGGCACGATGGAACTCGGCTGGACGGCGTTGCAGCCGGCCAGGACCAGGCAGGCCAGGCCTGCAACACGGGAGATCGGAATCACGGCCTTCAACCCAGCTGGGTGATTTTCTGCAACATCTGGTCTGACGCGGTCACGGCCTTGCTGTTGAGTTCGTAGGCGCGCTGGGCCTGCACCATGTTGACCATTTCCTCGACGACGTTGACGTTCGCTGCCTCGACATAGCCCTGCGACAGCTGACCCATGCTGTTGGTGCCAGGCTGGTTGACGGTCGGTGCGCCCGAGGCGCTGGTTTCGATATAGAGGTTCTCGCCCCGGGCCTCGAGACCGGCCGGGTTGATGAACGAGGCCAGCTGCATGGTGCCGAGCTCGGCCGGCGCGGCGTCGCCTGGCAGTGTCACGGTGACCTTGCCGTTGCGGGCCACGGTCAGCAGCACCGCATCGGCCGGCACGGTGATCTGGGGCAGCAGCAGATAGCCGCTGGAGGTGACCAGTTGGCCCTGGTTGTCGACATGGAAGGAGCCATCGCGCGTGTAGGCCAGCGAGCCGTCGGGCATCTGCACCTGGAAGAAGCCCTTGCCGTCGATGGCGATGTCCTTGCTGTTGCTGGTCTGCATCAGGTTGCCCTGGGTGTGCAGCCGCTCGGTCGCGACCGGGCGCACGCCAGTGCCGAACTGCAAGCCGGTCGGCAGCTGGGTCTGGTCGGACGAAGGCGCGCCGGGCTGACGCACGGTCTGATACAGCAGGTCCTCGAACACCGCGCGCGAGCGCTTGAACCCATTGGTATTGACGTTGGCGATGTTGTTTGTTATAACATCCATCTGCGCCTGTTGCGCCTCCAGACCCGTCTTGGCCACCCACAGTGAGCGAAGCATGGCTATTCCTTTGATTTGGTGGAAAGATCGAGGGGGGGTCAGTTCAGGCTCAGCACCTGATCGGCCTTGCTGGCGTTGCCATCGGCATGCTTGAGCAGGCTCATCTGGGTGTCGAACTGGCGCCCCAGGTCGATCATGCGCACCATCGCATCGACCACGTTGACGTTGCTGCCCTCGAGCGCGCCCGACTCGATCATGACGGCGGGATCGGCCTGGGCGTCGGCGCCAGTGCGCAGCCGGAACAGCCCGTCGTCGCCGCGGGCGAGGGTCTCGGGCGGCGGATTGACGAGCTTGAGTCGGCCGACGACTTCCGCCACCGCCGGCGTCACGCCCGGCTGCAGCGCCGAAATGGTGCCGTCGCGCGCGATCATGAGCTCGGTGTCGGGCGGCAGGTTCAACGGACCGCTGTCGCCGATGACCGGCAAGCCGGCCCGCGTCGTCAGCGCGCCATCGGGACCCAGCTTGAGCGCACCGCTGCGGGTGTAGGCTTCTCGACCATCGGCGCCCAGCACGGACAGCCAGCCCACGCCCGGCAGCGCCACGTCCAGCACGCGACCGGTCTGCTGGATAGCGCCCGGCGTGAAGTCAGCCGCGACGTTGCTGCTGCGCACCTGGGTGCGCGTGGGCATCGAGCCGCCGGAAACCGGCGCGGCGAGAAAGCTGTCGATCTGGGCGCGAAAACCGCCGGTGCCGACGTTGGCGAGGTTGTGCGAGACCGTGGTCTGCTGCTCGGCAAGCTGTTTGGCGCCAGTCATGGCGGTATAGATCAGGCGGTCCATGCGCTAGTCCAGGCGGTTCAAGTCGGTCAGCGACCGAGGTTGACCACGGTCTGCATGGTCTCGTCCTGCCGGCGCATCATTTCGGCGGCGGCCTGGAAACTGCGCTGAGCCGAGATCATCTTGATCATCTCCACGGTCAGGTCGATGTTGGCCGCTTCGGTCGAGGACGCCTTGAGCGAGCCCAGCACACCGACGCCGGGCTGGTTGACTTCCGCCGAGCCCGAAGCCGCCGACTCCATCCACTGGTTGTTGCCGAGCGCGGTCAGGCCGTTGATGCTGCGGAAATTGGCCAGCACCACCTGACCCAGGGTCTTGCTGTTGCCGTTGTTGTAGCGCGCGGTGATGAGACCGTCAGCGCCCACGCTGTAGTTCATCAGCTGACCCACACCGCGGCCGTCCTGGCTCACCCGGACGGTGAACTTGGAACCATACTGGGTCGTGGCAGCCAGGTCGAGCACCATGTCGGTGTTGTCGATCGTGATGCCGAACTGTCCCTTCTTGCTGTTGGGTGTCAGCGTGGAGGCATCCGCGACGTTGTCGAAGGTGGTCGAGGACTGGACGTTGCCGCTGGAATCGAAGGTCAGGCCGCCGAGCTTGGCTGGCAGATCGGAGCCGCCCAACCAGGAATAGACATCCCAGGTGTTGTCGGCGAGCTTGACGTAGAAGGTCTGGACGTTGACCTCCACGCCCTGCGCGGTATAGACCGCCGTGGTGGTGGAATGGGTGTAGGTCGTGGGGTCGGTGACGTCAAACGCTTGGAAGGCCGCAGTCGAGATGCGGTCGCGGGCTGCGGTGCCAGCCGGCGCATCGAGCGCGGCGGCTGCCTCGGCCTCGTCAGCCTTGGCGGCGGTCTCGGCCGCCTTGGCGGTGGCGGCGGCCTTGTCGGCGGCCGTGGCGTTGGGGTCGAAGGCACGGGCGGCAGCCAGCTCGGACGCTGCGTCGGCGGCTAACCTGGCCGCCACGGCGATGCCTTGGGAGGCACCGGCCTTCTCGATCGACGTCCGGTCAGCGACCGTGGCGCTGGCGGCTGCGGGGACCGCTGCGGACCGGCTGTCGAACATGAGGTCGAGCTTGGCCTTGGCCGTCTGCTTGGGCGGGTCATTGGCCTGGCTGATCGTCAGCGCCACCGGCCTGCCGGCCAGGATGGAACCCGTCTCGGGGTCGGCCTGGAAACCGGTCAGTTTTTCGCCCATCGCGTTGACGATCTCGCCCTCCTTGTTGAGCTGGAACTGGCCGCTGCGGGTATAGGCGATGCGGGAGCCGCTTTCGATGCGGAAGAAACCCGTACCGCTGATGGCGATGTCGAGCGGGTTGCTGGTGGCGCTGATATCGCCTTGCATGAAGCTCTGGCGCCCACCGTTGGACGGCAGGCCGGTCTCGGTGTTGACAGCGGCAGCCAGCGCGCTCTCGAAATCCGAGCCCTTGAAACCAACGGTATTGGCGTTGGCGACGTTATTGCCGATGACCTCAAGTCGCTTGGCGGCGGACTTGACGGCGGAGTTGTCAATCATAAAACCCATGATTCCACCCTAATGAAATGAAATAAACAAGATAGATCAGCGCACTTGGCGCACGTCGGCCAGGGCCACGTCAGCCATGCCCGGCAGGTTCAGGAACACGCTGTTGTTGCTGAGCGTCACACCGCTGACCTGGGCGGTTGACAACGCGGTGGCCGTGACCTTCTGACCGTTGGCCAGGGCCTCGATCTTGAAGCTGTAGCCACCGTCGGCCGCTGTCGCGCCGGCGTCGGTGGCACCGTCCCAGGACAGCTGCTTGAGGCCGGCGGCTTGCGGCCCGAGGTCGATGCTGCGCAGCGCCTGCCCGGTGCTGTCGAGCACGGTCAGCTTGAGGCTCTCGACCGACTGTTTGAGCTCGACCCCCATGCTGGCCTGACCCTTGGCAAGCTGCAGCTTCGAGATCGGCACCAGCACCTCGCGGCCGATCAGGCTGGAGGCCTGCATGGTCTGGCTGGACTGGAAACTCGACAGCACCGATGACAGCGTGGTGTTGAGCTGGCTGATGCCGCTGACCGTGTTGAGCTGCGCCAGCTGGGCGGTCATCTGGGAATTGTCCATCGGATTCATCGGGTCCTGGTTCTGCATCTGCGCGACCAGCAGCTTCATGAAATCCGCCTGGGATTGCTCGACACGACCGCTGCTGGCGGTGGCGGTCTGTGCCGTCACGCCGGTGCTGGAACTGGTGCTGTTGACTGCCATCTTGGACTTTCTCACTGACCGATGGTCAGTGTCTTGAGCGCCATGGATTTGGCGGCATTGAGGGTATCGACGTTGGTCTGATAGGAACGCGAGGCCGACAGCATGTTGACCATTTCCTCGACCACGTTGACATTGGGCATCTCGACGTAGCCCTGCGCATTGGCCTGCGGATGCGAGGGCTTGTAGACCAGACGCTGTGGCCCCTGGTCCTCGACCACCGGGCCGGCCTTGACACCCGTGGCTCCGCCCGGCAGCGGTGCCACCATGAACTGCAACTGCTTGGCCCGATAGGACTGGCCATCGGGACCGCTGGTGCTCTCGGCGTTGGCGAGGTTGCTGGCGACGACGTTGAGGCGCTGCGCCTGCGCGGTCATGGCCGATCCCGCCACCTGGAAGACATTGAGCAAGGACATGGTGATCAACCCTGGATAACGGACAGCAAGCCCTTGAGCTTGGAGGACAGGAGGGTCACGCCCGCCTCGTAGCGCAAGGCATTGTCGGTGAAGGCGCTGCGCTCGACGTCGAGGTCCACGGTGTTGCCGTCACGGCTGGCCTGGACGACCGGGCGCGACTGGGCCTGCGGCAGGCCGCTCGATGCCCCGCCTTGGTGCGCGGCATGGGTACGCTGGAGCAGCTGTGCATGGCCTGCCGCACCGCTCATGGCCGCCTTCATGGCCTGGGCAAAATCGAAATCCTGCGCCTTGTAGTGAGGCGTATCGGCGTTGGCGATATTGGTCGCCAGCAACTGCTGGCGCTGCGCCCGCAACCGCAGGGTTTGCTCGTGAAACCCCAGCACCTCGTCCAGTCTTCCTGCCATCTCGGCCTCCATTCAAAACCCGGCAACCGTTCGCGCGAAACGGCGCTGATTGGGATTGTGCTACTTTACGCAGGTTCCAACGCCAGTGATCGGGCAAACAAAGACCAAAACCACGTTCAGCTTGGCTGTTAGAGCCTGGCGCCCGGCACCGGAATCCCCCTACACTTGGCGTCAACCATGAAGCGACTCCAACGTCTGCTGCCAAGCTGCCTGCTGCTGATCAGCCTGGCCGCACAAGCGCAGCCCTCGACCTGGCACAAGCTCGACGCGCTGCGCGAGCAAGTGGCTGCAGCTGTCGGCGCTCAGTTGCCGGCCTCCAGCCGAGTGCAGGTCAGCCCGCCGGACCCGCAGCTCCAGTTGCCCGCCTGTCCTCGACCCGAGGTCCTGCTGCCGTCCGGCCAGCAGCCGCTGCGCGGTCAGTTGCGCATCGGCGTGCGCTGCCAGAAGCCCCAGCCCTGGACAGTCTACCTCAGCGCCTCGATTCAGGAGTCCCGGACCTACTACCTGGCCAGGATACCGCTGCAGGCCGGACATCAGTTGCAAGCGCAGGACCTGACAAACGCACAAGCTTACACCGAGAACCTGCCGCCAGGGGCCGTGACCGACGAAAGGCAATGGCTGGGCCGCAGCCTGACGGCCGCCGTGGCGGCCGGCGCGCCACTGAATCAGCAGTGGCTGCGCACTGTCAACGTCGTCACGGCCGGACAAACCGTCAAGCTGGTGCTTGGGGGCGCGGGCTTTCGCATCAACTCCGAAGGCCGTGCGCTGGGCAACGCGGCAGCGGGGCAGCCGGTCCAGGTGCGCGTGGCGTCGGGCCAGACTGTCCGCGGCCAGGCCCAGGTCGGTGGCTGGGTCGAGATCGACCTGTGAGGCCGGTCCGGAACAGACTCAAGTTTCCCTCCACGCGACCGTAAACAGGAAGCAAGACAGCCCATACATGTCAGGATACCCCCAGTGAAAATTGACCCATCGATCGGCAAGACGCCAGGCCTGGGTGTCAGCGCCACACCGGCCCCCACCAAGCCCCTCGAGGCCAGTTCCATCGCGCGCAACCAGACAGCGACGGTCCAGATGTCGGGCCAGTTCCAGCAGCTCGAGCGCCAGGTCGGCGGCGGCAGCTTCGATGCCCAGAAAGTGCAATCGATCAAGAACGCCATCGCCGAGGGCCGTTTTCAGGTCGATGCGAGCAAGGTGGCCGACGGCCTGCTGTCCTCGGTCCGGGACCTGATCCGGACCAACTCGCGCTCGGCTTGAACATGGGCAGCCACGACGCCGCCATCGTGCAAGGCCTGGAGCGGGAGCACGGCCTCGCGTCCCGGCTGCTTGAGGCGCTCCGGCGGGAAGAAGCCGCCCTGCTGGGCAATGATGCCGATGCCCTGTCGCAGGCCGCGCATGGCAAATCGCAGCTGATCATCGAATTCATGTCGCTGCACCAGCAACTGCTGCGCCAGCTCGGGCGGGCCGGCCTGCTCGCGCAGGACAGCAGCATGGCGGCCTGGATCAGCAGGCAGTCCGATCCGTCGGTACAGGCGCAGTGGCGGGAGTTGCTCGATTTCGCGCAGCACGCGCAGGAACTCAATCGCACCAACGGCTTGCTGATCCAGCGCCTGTCGGTGCGCAACCAGGCCGCCCTCGCGGCGCTGCGTGGCCCGGGTCAGGCCGAGCTGTACGGACAAAGCGGCCTCAGCGGCTTGCGCTCCCACTTCAAGACCATCCTGGGCTGAGCCACTGGCCGCAGCCGGCTGCGCGCCGGCTGGCTGTGGCGGCGGTGGTATGACATTTCACAAAAATGTCAAAATAGTGTGAAACATTTAGGGTATTCACCTAACATTTTTCGCATTGCATGTCATTTCACCAATATAGCCGCAATCTGAAAATCGGCCAGCGACTCGCCCTGAGTTCAGCCTTGCTGCTGCTGCTGATCTGCGGCATGGCCCTGCTCGGCACGCTGTCCAACCTGCACCTGAACGACAAGACGCGCGTGATCTACGAGGCCAGGGCGGTTCCGGCGCAGCAGCTCGCGAGCCTGAACCAGCTGATCCAGCGCAACCGCATCCTGGTGATGGAAATGCTGCTGAGCCCGGACCGCAGCACGATCGAGACCAAGAGCGGGGAATTCGAGCGCAACCAGGCGACGATAGCCGGCCTGTGGCAGGCCTACATGGCGCTGCCGCAGGACGCGCAGGAAAAGGCCCTGGCGCAGAGCTTCGACCAACGCCAGCGGGCGCTGTTCGAGCAAGGCCTGGTGCCGGCCAACCAGGCCATGAGCAACGACCGCTATGACGATGCCTCCGATCTCTACATCCGGATGATCACCCCGCTCGCCCCGCAGGCGCAGCAACCCCTCGACCAGCTGATCCAGCTCAAGATCAAGCAGGCCGAAGAAGAGTTCCAGGCCTCGAACGCCAGCATGCAGACCGTCAACGGCATCATCGGCATCACCGCGCTGAGCGCCTTGCTGCTGGGCATCTGGCTGTCCTGGATCGCGACCCGCTCGATCACGCGTCCGCTGGCCGAGGCGGTGCGCGTCGCCGATACGGTGGCCAGCGGCGACCTGACGGGCAAAATAGCGGTCACTGGCAAGGACGAGGCCGGCGCGATGCTGGCCGCGCTCAAGACCATGCACGACAACCTGATCCGGATCGTGGCCCGGGTCAGGCATGGCAGCGAGGCGATTGCCAACGGGTCGAGGGAAATCTCGGAGAGCAGCGCCCTGCTGGCGGAACGCACCGAGGAGCAGTCGATCGACCTCGAGCGCACGGCGGCGGCGATGAGCCAGATCACCAGTGCGGTCGACAGCAACGCGGAAAGCGCTCGCCAGGCCAGCGAACTGGCCCGGCAGACCAGCCAGGCGGCCACCCATGGGGGCGAGGTCGTGGCCCAGGTCGTCTCCACCATGGAGCAGATCAGCCAGAGCAGCCGCCTGATCACGGACATCACCGGCGTGATCGACAGCATCGCCTTCCAGACCAACATCCTGGCGCTCAATGCCGCGGTCGAGGCCGCGCGGGCCGGCGAGCAGGGCCGTGGCTTCGCGGTGGTGGCGACCGAGGTGCGCCAGCTGGCACAGCGCAGCGCCTCTGCCGCCCGGGAGATCAAGTCGCTGATCGCCGAAAGCGGCGAGCGCGTCAAGGCCGGCTCCGAGCTGGTCGCACAGGCCGGCACGAGCGTCAACGACATCGTGGGCCAGGTGCGCTCGCTGTCGGAACTGATCGAGAACATCTCGCGTGCCAGCCACGAACAGGCGTCCAACGTGTCCGAGATCGGCCAGTCGATCTCCAGCCTCGACAACATGACGCAGCGCAACGCCGCCCTGGTGGAGGAAAGTGCCGCCGCCGCCGACAGCCTCAGACAGCAGGCGACGCAGCTCGATGAAGTGGTTCGCATCTTCAAGATCGCCTGAGGCCTCCGGGAAGCCAAGCCGGTTCGGCAAAGCGCTAAAAAGACTGCATTTAGTCTTTCTGCTTCGGATCTGCAAGCCGTCTGCCGGCGGCGATAATCCCTAACCTCCGGAGCTCCCACTTGGCAGAAGACAGCGATCTAGAAAAAACCGAACCCGCCTCACCCAGACAGCTAGAAAAAGCGCGCGAACAGGGTGATGTGCCGCGGTCTCGCGAGCTCGCCACCTTCGCGGTACTGGCAGCGGCTGCGCTCGGCTTCTGGATCAGCGGCGAGGCCATGGCGCGCCAGCTCAAGCATCTGCTGCTGATGGGCCTGCAGTTCAAGCGCGAACAGCTGTTCGATCCGCAGCGGCTGAGCGTGGACTGGGGCCAGCAACTGTTCGACCTGCTGCTGGCCTTCCTGCCGCTGGCAGGCCTGCTGATGCTGGCCGCGCTGGCTTCACCGGTGCTGATCGGCGGCTGGCTGTTCAATGGCAAGGCGCTGGAGCCCAAGTTCAGCAAGCTCAACCCGCTGCAGGGGCTGGGCAACATCGTCTCGCAGCGCTCGCTCAGTGAACTGCTCAAGGCGATCGCCAAGACCTTGCTGGTCGGCACCGTGGGCTGGCTCGTGATCCGCGGGCAACTCGACGCCCTGCTCGCGCTCGCGAGCCAGACCCCGCGCGAGAGCACCGCCGCACATGTCCGGCTGCTGCTGACCTGCTTCATCGGGCTGGTGGCAGCACTGGCCCTGATCGCGCTGATCGATGGCCCCTACCAGATGTGGAGCTACGCGCGCAAGCTGATGATGACGCGCCAGCAGCTGCGCGACGAGGCCAAGGAGTCGGACGGCAACCCCGAGATCAAGGCCAAGATTCGCGCCCAGCAACGTGCGATGGCGCGCCGGCGCATGATGGCGCAGGTGCCCACGGCCGATGTCATCGTGACCAACCCGACCCACTACGCGGTCGCACTGCAATATCCGGAAAACGGCAACCACGCGCCCAAGGTGGTGGCCAAGGGCGTCGACGAGGTCGCGCTGCGCATCCGCGAGCTGGGTGCCGCCAACGGCGTCGCGATCGTCGAGGCACCACCGCTGGCACGCGCGCTCTACCGCCACACCGAGCTCGATGACGAGATCCCGGCGTCGCTCTACACCGCCGTGGCCCAGGTACTGGCCTATGTGTTCCAGCTGCGGACCTACCGCAGCCAGGGCGGCGTCGAACCGATACGCCCGGAGCCGGTTGCACTGCCGGCCGGCTTCGACCCGCTCGAAGCAGCAGGGGCTGAGACCGGGGGCCGGGCATGAACTGGCAGCTGATCCTGGGCCGCGTGAACGGCAAGGCACTGGCCGCCCCCATGCTGGTGGTGATGATGCTGGCGCTGATGGTGCTGCCGGTGCCGTCCTTCATCCTCGACATCTTCTTCAGCTTCAACATCGCGCTGTCGGTCATGGTGCTGCTGACGGCGCTCTACACGGTGCGCCCGCTGGATTTCATGGCCTTCCCGGCCGTGCTGCTGATCACGACCATGCTGCGGCTGTCGCTCAACGTGGCTTCGACCCGGGTGGTGCTGACCAACGGCCACACCGGACCGGACGCAGCGGGCAAGGTGATCGAGGCCTTCGGCCACTTCCTGATCGGCGGCAACTACCTGATCGGCGTGGTGGTGTTCGTGATCCTGACCGTGATCAACTTCGTCGTCGTGACCAAGGGCGCCGGGCGGATTGCCGAAGTCGGCGCGCGCTTTGCGCTCGACGCGATGCCGGGCAAGCAGATGGCGATCGACGCCGACCTCAACGCCGGACTGATCGGCGAGGCCGATGCGCGCAAGCGCCGCACCGAGGTGTCGCAGGAAGCCGAGTTCTACGGCGCGATGGACGGCGCGAGCAAATACGTGCGCGGCGACGCCGTCGCCGGCATCGTGGTCACCGTGGTCAACATGGTCGGCGGCCTGCTGGTCGGCATGTTGCAGCACGACCTGCCCTTCAACCGCGCGATCGAAACCTACACCCTGCTGGCCATCGGCGACGGGCTGGTAGCCCAGATCCCCTCGCTGATCATCTCGGTCGCCGCCGGCGCGGTGGTCTCGCGCGTGGCCAACGACCAGGACGTCGGCTCGCAGCTGATCAACCAGCTGTTCATGAAGCCGCAGGTGCTCTACATCACGGCGGGCATCATCGGCAGCATGGGCCTGATTCCGGGCATGCCGCACATGGCCTTCGGCCTGCTGGCGCTGCTGATCGGCGGCTGCGCCTATTACGTGCCGCAGCTGCTCGCGCGCGAGCAAGCCGCCGCCGAACCGGCACAGCAGGCCCCCTTGCCGGTGCCCGAGATGGAGGAAGCCAGCTGGCAGGACGTCAGCCCGATCCAGGCGCTGGGCCTGGAGGTCGGCTACCGGCTGATCAGCCTGGTCAACACCAGCCAGGACGGCGAATTGCTGCGCCGCATCAAGGGCATCCGCAAGAAGTTCGCGCAGGAAGTCGGCTTCCTGCCGCCGCCGGTACATATCCGGGACAATCTGGAACTGCCCCCATCAGGCTACCGCATCACGCTCAAGGGCGTGGAAATCGGCAGCGGCGAATCGCATCCCGGCCAGTTCATGGCGATCAACCCCGGCATGGTGTCGGGCTCGTTGCCGGGCCAGCAGGTCACCGACCCGGCGTTCGGGCTGCCGGCGATCTGGATCGATGCGCATCTGCGCGATCAAGCCCAGTCGATGGGCTACACGGTGGTCGATGCCGGCACCGTGGTGGCCACCCACCTCAACCACCTGCTGGCGCAGCATGCGGCCGAATTGCTGGGCCGCCAGGAGCTGCAGGCGCTGGTCGACCACCTCGGTAAGGAAAGCCCCAAGCTGCTGGAAGACCTGGTGCCCAAGCTGCTGCCGCTGTCGACGCTGCAGAAGGTGCTGCAGAATCTGCTGGCCGAGGGTGTGCACATACGCGACATGCAGACCATCATCGAGACCCTGATCGAGCAGGCCGCACTGAGCCAAGATGCCTACTACCTGACTGCTGCCACACGCGTCGCGCTGGGCCGCGCCATCGTGCAGGAAATCGCGCCGGGCAACCAGGAACTGCCCGTCATGACGCTGGACAACCGGCTGGAGCGGCTGCTGCTGCAGGCACTGCAGACCGGTGGCTCCGAAGGCGGCGGAATCGAACCCGGCCTGGCCGAGACGCTGGTCAACCAGACCGTGCAAGCCAGCCAACTGCAGGAGCAGATGGGCTACACCCCCGTGCTGCTGGTGCCGGCACCGCTGCGCGCCATGCTGGCACGTTTCCTGCGCCGCACCCTGCCCCAGCTCAAGGTGCTATCGCACGCCGAGCTGCCGGACAGCCGAACCATTAAAGTCACCCATCTCGTCGGAGCCTGAACATGAAGGTTCACCGTTTTATCGCCAATAGCGCGCGCGAAGCCCTGAGCCTGGTGCGCGAAGCCCTCGGTCCCGAGGCCATGATCCTGGCCAACCGCAGCACGGAGGCAGGAATAGAAATCCTGGCCTGCAGTGAACGGGACTACACCTCGGTCCTCGATCAGTACCAGGATGACGATGCCAGCCCGGCACTGCTGGCGCCGACTCCGCCGCCGATCCAGGCGCCCGACCCCGGCATCAACGTGGTGATGGAGGAGATCCGGGCCATGCGCGAGGCGCTGGCCAAGCAGATGAACGATCTGTCCTGGTCGAGCCAGCAGTCGAAGAATCCGCTCAAGACGGCGATGCTCAAGCATCTGCTGAGCCTGGGTCTGAGCCCCAGCCTGACGCGCTACCTGACCGAGAACGCCCCGAACGACGGGGACCTCGAGCAGGCCCTCGAATGGGCCAAGGGCATCCTGACGCGCAACGTCAGCGTGCTGCAGGACGAGGACAGCTTCCTGGACGAAGGCGGCGTCTTCGCGCTGATCGGGCCGACCGGGGTCGGCAAGACAACGACCACCGCCAAGCTCGCGGCGCGCTATGTCATGCGCCATGGTCCCGGCAAGCTGGCCCTGATCACGACCGACGGCTACCGGATCGGCGCGCACGAGCAGCTGCGCATCTACGGCAAGATCATGGGCGTGATGGTGCATTCGGTCAAGGACGAGGTGGACCTGAGCCTGGCGCTCGACGAACTCGCCACCAAGCACACGGTGCTGATCGACACCGTCGGCATGAGCCAGCGCGACCAGATGGTGACCGAGCAGATCGCGATGCTCTCGCGCGCCCGGATGCCGGTCAAGCGCCTGCTCTGCCTCAACACCACCAGCACGATCGAGACCTTGAACGAGGTGGTCCATGCCTACCGGGGCTCGGGCCTGGAGGGCGTGATCCTGACCAAGCTTGACGAGGCAGTCACGATCAGCAATGCGCTCGACGTGGTGATCAGGCAGAAATTGCGTCTGTTCTTCCTGGGCACCGGACAGCGCGTGCCCGAGGACCTGCAGGTCGCAAAGGCACAAGCCCTGATCCAGCAGGCCTTCGAGCTACAGAACGGCCAGGGCAGCCAAAGCAGCAAGCATTACGAGGACAGCGAACTGCCGGCACTGATGAGCACCGATGCCGTGCGCAACGACACCAGCGTGCAGGGGATCCAAATTGCTTGACCTGTCCAATGACCAGGCCGCTGGCCTGCGCCGCATCCTGGGCGCGCGCAAGTCGCGCTACCTGAGTGTGCTGACGGCGATCGAGCCGGCCCAGAAGAACGTCGTGCTGCTCAACCTGGCCGCCGCGCTGGTGCGCGCAGGCAACGAGGTGCAGCTGCTCGATGCCAGCCTGAGCGCCGACGGCATCGCCTACTGCGCCGCCCAGCTGCCGACGCCTTCGCTCTGGCAGCTGGCCTGCCGCCAGGGCGATGCGCAACAGGCGGTGCAGCCGCATGGCCCGGGTGTGCGGATCGCCCGTCTGAGCCATCGCCCGCTCAGCGAGCAGCTGACCAGCCCGGACGATACGACCCGGCTGTCGCAGCAGCTGCAGGCGCTGAGCCCGGCCGGTCACTTCTGTCTGGTCGACACCGACCTGCAGCGCGACAACCCCTTCGTCCTGCCCGAGCTGGCACAGGGCGAAATGGTGGTGCTGACCTCCATTACGGCAGCCTCGATCAAGCATGCCTACGCCCAGATCAAGGCCCTGCATGGGCAGCTGGGGCGGCGCCAGTTCCTGCTGATGGTGGTGGGCGCCACGCTGGTACAGGCCGAGAAGATCCAGCAGAACATCGCGCAGGCGGCCAACCAGTACCTGGCCGTGCCGGTGCGCTTCCTCGGCAACATCCCGAGCGATGAACATCTGGGGCGCGCGCTGCAGCTGGGGCGGCCGGTGGTCGAGGCCTTTCCGATGGCGAGCGCCTCGGTGGCCTTGCGCGAGGTGGCGGCACGGCTCCTCAACCTGGGCCAGCCGCTGTCGCCGGTGACCATGCGGGAGCGCTGAGCCATGTACGACGCCAAGGGCCGGGCCCCCAGGGACCGGGTGATCGAGCAGCATATCCCGCTGGTCAAGAAGCTGGCCTACCAGCTCAAGGCCAGGCTGCCGGCCAACGTCGAGGTCGATGACCTGATCCAGGCCGGAACGATAGGCCTGCTCGACGCCATGAGTCGCTATGAGGTGACCCAGACCGCCCAGTTCGAAACCTATGCGGTGCAGCGCATCCGCGGCGCCATGCTCGATGAGCTGCGCAGCCAGGACTGGCTGCCGCGCAGCGTGCGCCAGAACATGCGACAGATCGAGGCCGCACTGAACGAGCTGCAACAGGAGTTGCTGCGCGCGCCGAGCGAAGCCGAGATCGCCACCAAACTCCAGCTCACGCTGGCCGACTACCAGCAGAAACTCAGCGATGGCGCCGGCCACCAGCTGATCTATTTCGACGACTTCAAGTCGGGCAGCGACGACAGCAGCGACCATTTTCTCGACCGGCATTGCCAGGACAGCTCGCAGGACCCGCTGCAGGCCCTGCTGCAGGACGGCTTTCGCACGGCGCTGATCGAGGCCATCGATGCCCTGCCCGAGCGCGAGAAGCTGCTGATGGGGTTGTACTATGAGCAGGAGCTCAACCTGAAGGAAATCGGCGCCGTGCTCGGTGTGACCGAGTCGCGCGTTTCACAACTACACAGCCAGGCGGTGGCCCGGCTACGCAACCACTTGAGGAGACAGGAATGGACTGGGGAAGTTTAGCCGGCCTGGTGCTGGCATTGGCGGCGATCGCGGGTGGTCAGTGGGTCGAGGGCGGCCAGCTCGGCGCCCTGGTCCAGCCGGCGGCACTGGTGATCGTGCTGGGTGGCACGATGGGCGCCGTGCTGCTGCAGAACGGCATGGATACGCTGTGGCATGGCCTGCGCCTGGTAGGCAAGGCTTTCGCGCCGCAACCTCCCTTTCACGATGCCTTGATCGCCTCCATCCGGAACTGGAGCAAGACCGCCAGAGCCGACGGCTTCCTGCGACTCGAGGGCCAACTCAGCAGCCAGCGCGACCCTTTCGTCGCCAAGGGCATGCGCATGGTGATCGACAACGTCGATGCCGAGACCCTGGGCTCCATCCTCCATACCGACATCGACAGCTACGAGCAGTGGGAACGGCAATCGATCCGGGTCTGGGAAGCGGCCGGCGGCTACGCACCGACCATCGGCATCCTGGGCGCCGTGCTGGGATTGATGCGGGTGATGGACAACCTGGGCGAGCCGGCCATGCTGGGCAGCGGCATCGCGGTGGCCTTCGTCGCCACGGTCTATGGCGTGGGACTGGCCAACCTGGTCTTCCTGCCCATTGCCAACAAGCTCAAGAAGCAACTGGCACTGGAACTGCTCAAGCGCACGATGCTGGCCGAAGCACTCGTCAGCATCGCATCGGGTGAAAACTCGAGCGTGATCGAGGAGCGCATGAACAGCCACTGGCAACAGGGCCGCTGAGATGAACCGCCCGCGACTCAGGAGAAATCGGCGCCACGACGACGATACCGACTCGGCCGACCGCTGGCTGGTGTCCTATGCCGACTTCATCACGCTGCTGTTCGCCTTTTTCGTCGTGATGTACGCGCTCTCGCTGCAAGGCGGCCAGTACCAGGACCTGTCGGATTCGTTCGAGCAGGCGACCAGCAAGACGAAGGCGCAGGCCAAGGCCGAGCCCGGCAAGGCCGGCTCTGATGCCGCCTTGCAGACCGATTCGCACCCCGCCAGCGACGAGATGCAGCAGATCGCCGAGCAACTGGCCAAGCGCCTGTCGGTCACGTTCCAGCAAGGGGCCGCCCAGGTTCGGCACCTGCCCGATGCCATTCACATCGAATTCGATGCCGGCATCCTGTTTCCCCCGGCCGAGGCCAACCTGAGTCCGGGCGCCCTGAAAGCCTTGCGCTCCGTCGCCGACGTGCTCAAGACCTACCCGCTGCACACGATCCAGGTCATCGGGCATACCGACACGCTCGACATCCGTTCGCTGCAATTTCCGTCGAACTGGGAACTGTCGGCGGCGCGGGCCAGCAGCGTGGTGCGACTGTTCGTCGATTCCGGGATCAATGACCGGCGCCTGGCGGCGATCGGTCGTGGCGCGACCCAGCCGGTCGCGAGCAACGCCAGCGCCGAGGGCAGGCTGCGCAACCGCCGCGTCGAGATCCAGATCCTGCCAACCACCGACACGCCGACCGCGGCAGCAGCCAGCCCCGCCACGAAGCGGTGACTCGCATGCGCTACCATCCCGGTTGCAACATGATCAAGCCAGCTGCCCCCCACCCTGCCCCATCCACCCCGACGCTGCGCCGGCGCATGGCCTGCTGGCTCTACGAAGGCGTGCTGCTGTTTGGCGTCGTCTTCGTCGCCGGCCTGCTGTTCGGCCTCGTCACGCAGACCCGCCACGCGCTGCAGAATCGCCCCGAGCAGCAGGGATTCATCTTCCTGGTGCTGGGCATCTACTTCTCGTGGTTCTGGCGCCATGGCCAGACGCTGCCGATGCGGACCTGGCATATCCGCCTGCTGGGTCCGGACGGTCTGCCGCCAGCGACAGGGCGCGCCTTGTTGCGCTACCTGCTGAGCTGGCTCTGGTTCCTGCCGCCGCTGGCCGCCGCTGCGCTGCTGCGGCTGCAGGGTGCCGAGCTGATGGCGCTGGTACTGGCCTGGGTCGGGTTCTGGGCGCTGCTGTCCTTCCTGCATCCGCGGCGCCAGTTCTGGCACGATGCCTGGGCCGGCACCGAACTGGTTTTCGAACCGATCCAGCCGGCTGAACCGCTCCGGAAGACCAGGAAAAAACGCTGATGAATACCCGAGCAAACCAGGACCAGACCCCCTTCACCCTCTGCGTCTATTGCGGCTCGCGCCCCGGCCAGGACCCGGCGCACGCGGCCTTGGCACGCGCGGTCGGCCACTGGATCGGCGAGAACGGCGCGCGGCTGGTCTACGGTGGCGGCCACCACGGTCTGATGGGCCTGGTGGCGGATGCGGCGCTGGAGGCCGGCGCGCATGTGACCGGCGTGATTCCGCAGGCGCTGGTCGAACTGGAGGCGGCGCACCATGGCTGCAGCGAGCTGAACGTGGTCGCCAACATGCATGAGCGCAAGCACCTGATGGCCGAGCGCGCCGACGCCTTCCTGGCGCTGCCCGGCGGCATCGGCACCTTCGAGGAACTGTTCGAGGTCTGGACCTGGCGCCAGCTCGGCTACCACGACAAGCCGATCGGCCTGCTCAATGCGGGTGGCTATTACGACGGCCTGCTGGCCTTCCTGAAATCGACCGTGCAGGCCGGCTTCATGGGCGACTGGCAGCTGGACCTGCTGCGCGTGAGCGACAACGCCAGCGAATTGCTGCCGGCGCTGCGCCAGGCAGCCCGAATCGGGTCGCCGGCTCAACTCGAACAGGTCTGAGCGGCGCGCCCGGACTCCAGCCGGGCGCCGCGAAATCAGACCGCCGACTCGTCCTGCTCGCCGGTGCGGATGCGGATCACGCGCTCGACCGGGGTGACGAAGATCTTGCCGTCGCCGATCTTGCCGGTGCGCGCGGCGCGGATGATGGCATCGACGCAGCGCTCGACATCATCGCTCTTGACCACCAGCTCGATGCGCACCTTGGGCAGGAAGTCGACCACGTACTCGGCACCACGGTAGAGCTCGGTGTGACCCTTCTGGCGGCCGAAGCCCTTGACCTCGGTCACGGTCAGCCCCGTCACGCCCTGCTCGGCCAGTGCCTCGCGCACTTCTTCGAGCTTGAAGGGTTTGACGATGGCGGTGATTTGCTTCATGGATAGGGCTCCGGTAGGGAAATGGAAAAATCTCAAGGCAAAACTGTATCACGGCCCCGATCAGCCCCCCGCAGGGCTGGGCTTCAGGCGCGGTACTTGTTGGTGTTCGGGTAGCGCCAGTCCTTGCCGAAGCTGCGGTGCGTGACGCGGATGCCGACCGGCGACTGGCGGCGCTTGTACTCGTTGAAGCGGATCAGCCGCACCACCTGCTCGACCGCGGCCTGCGGATAACCGGCGGCGACGATCTCGGCCGGCGACTGATCTTCCTCCATGTAGCGCTCGACGATGGCATCGAGCACCTCGTAGGGCGGCAGGCTGTCCTGGTCCTTCTGGTCCGGGCGCAGCTCGGCGCTGGGCGGGCGCGTGATGATGCGCTCGGGGATCGGGTTGGCACCGGTGCCGTAGGGGTCGTTGGCGTTGCGCCACCAGGCCAGCCGGAACACCATGGTCTTGACCACATCCTTGATCACCGCAAAGCCGCCGGCCATGTCGCCGTAGAGCGTGCAGTAGCCGGTCGCCATCTCGCTCTTGTTGCCGGTGGTCAGCACGATGGAGCCGAACTTGTTCGACAGCGCCATCAGCATGGTGCCGCGGATGCGGGCCTGGATGTTCTCTTCGGTGGTATCGAAGGGCCGGCCCTCGAACAGCGGATCGAGCGAGCCCAGGAAGGCATCGAACTGGGGGGCAATGGCGATTTCGTCGTAGCGCACGCCCAGCCGTTCGGCCATGTCGCGCGCGTCGATCCAGGAGATGTCGGCCGTGTAGGGCGATGGCATCATGACCGCACGCAACTTGTCGGCGCCCAGCGCATCGACCGCGATCGCCAGCACCAGCGCCGAGTCGATGCCGCCCGACAGGCCCAGCAGCGCGCCGGGAAAGCCGTTCTTGCCGACATAATCGCGCACGCCCAGCACCAGCGCGTGCCACAGGTCGGCTTCAAGCGATTGCTCGGGCGCGATCGGTCCCACGACGCCAAAGTGCGACGGGCTGACCGCGGCCTCGGCCGGTGACGGCAGCGTGAGCGCGAACAGGTCCTCGGCGAAGCTCGGCGCGCGCGCAGCCAAGGCGCCATTGCGGTCGAGCGCGAAGCTGCGGCCCTCGAACACGATCTCGTCCTGGCCGCCGACCAGATGGGCGTAGACCAGCGGCAGGCCGGTGGCCAGCACGCGCAGCCGCATCGCCTGCTCGCGCTCGTCGCCCTTGCCGGCGTGGAAGGGCGAGGCGTTGATCACGGCCAGCAGCTCGGCGCCGGCAGCCTTGGCCTCGGCGGCCGGGGTGTCGAACCAGGCGTCCTCGCAGATCAGCAGGCCGACCTTGACCTTGCCGCCGTTGCCGTTGGCGACCTCGAACACGCAGGGTGCGTCGCCCGGCACGAAGTAGCGCCGCTCGTCGAACACCTGGTAGTTGGGCAACTCGCGCTTGGCGTAGCGCTGCGTGACCTGGCCCTGGAACAGCACGCTGGCGGCGTTGAGGCAGGGCGCGCGCGAAACGCTGCGACCACGCTCGCCGCCCGGGGCCGGAGCCGGGTGACCGACCACGATGTGCAGGCCGCAAAGCCCTGCCGTCTCGCGGGCCACGGTTTGCAGGGCATCATCGCAGGCGGCGACAAAGGCCGGGCGCAGGTAGAGGTCCTCGGCCGCGTAGCCGCACAAGGCCAGCTCGGGCGTCAGCAGCAGGCTGGCACCCTCGGCATGGGCCTGGCGGGCGGCATCGACGATTTTTTGCGCGTTGCCGGCCAGGTCGCCGACGACGAAATTGAGCTGCGCAACGCAGATCTGGAGGGTCATGGAGATACCGTATATGGGGTGCGAAAACGTTGCCGGGGATTATTTGACATCCTCCCCTGCCTAAAGGCAGGGGATTCCTCCTGCGAGACGGCCATGTCCGGCCGCGAGAATGTTCCTGGCCGCGTTGACATCCCGGTCGTGGACCGTGGCGCAGGCGCTGCACTGCCATTCTCTTATTCGCAGACCTGCCCTACCTTTCGGACTGCTGGCAGGAATCGCCCCGCAGCACGAGCAAGTCTGGGTACTATAGCTTTCGTTCACTGCCTCGAAGACGACACCGGCCTGACGGCTCTTGTACTCCAACATCGTCTTGAACATGGACCAGCCCGCGTCCAGCGTGGACTTGGCCATTTTGGTCTTGACCAGCTGGGCGCTGGCGACGTCGCCCACGAAGATGGCGGCGTTCTGTTGCACCAGGGCGGTGCTGAACTGGTGCAGCGCATCCTTGCGCTGGTTGGCGATTCTGGCATGGATCGCCTTCACGCGCCGCTTCTTTCTCGCCCGCTGGGCGGTGGCCAGCTTGGCCTCATGTGCCCGGTACCAGCGCCCCACCAGCTTGAGCCCGTCCGACGTGGTGGCGCAGTCCTTGAGCCCCAGGTCGATGCCGACGCTGGCCGTAGGCCCCGGCAGGCACGGACCGACGAGCTCCGGGATCTCGACGGCGACATTGAAGTACCAGCGGCCCCGGCTGTCCTCGCTGAACGAGCCGCTGCGAAGTTCGTAGTCCGCCAGGCCGTAGCTGTCCCACAGGCTGAAATGCTGGCCGGCGAACTGGATCTGGCCGGCCTTGTAGCGGGCGTGACCGATCTTGAACGGAATCCAGCCCAGCGAATATTTCGACGACTTCGGGTTCGAGACGCGCCAGTTCAGGCGGGTCTTCTTGAACTGCTTGCGCCGGGTGGCGTATTCCGCGCAGACCACCTGCACGGTGCCACTGCCGACCGAGATGCCCTCGCACTGGCTGAAGCCGGCCGTGAGCTTTTGCAGGTCGTAGCCCGAGAGGTAGCGCGGCTGGCCCGCGAAGGGACGAGCGGCCTTGGCTGATACTGCGTTGATGTGGTTCCAGACCTGATTGACCTCGCGCGCCATCTGGCGCAGCACGCGGGCGTGCTTGTCCTTCAGGCGCAGCTGGAGGGTCTTGGTCGTGTTCACGGCAAATATCATAGGGCACAGGACCGCGCAGCGGACTACAGGCCGTGCCGGCCTGATCGCTCAAACCTCGTGCTGAACCCCTAGGCTTGCCGCTCGGATCGGGTCAGTTGGCCGACGGTGTCAGCACGAATGCGATCGCGCGGCTACGGTCATTGGCAACCGCTACCGTAGTCAGGGTGGTCTGGTCTGACTTGAGCGTGGCTACACCCGTATAACCGGCACCGGAACCACCCGGACAACTTTCGCTGAACACGGCGGAATACACCTTGGCGGCGCTCATGGGTGCCAGGGAACCGTTGTAGCTGCACCCGGTGCTAGACGAGCCGGCGATGGTGCCAGTCGAGCCATCAATGGTCCAGCTGACTGTCTTGGTGCCCCCGCTGACCTGGCCGGCCCAGGTTCCAGCGGCATCCGCGAGGGTCGCCGTTCCCGCCAGATTGTCCACCTGGTTGAAGGCCGTGCCGCCTGCAGCCAATCCAGGCAGGGTCAAGGTCTTCGGGCTCACGGCTTGATTGAGGTCGACGCCACCACTGATCGGGGCCGCAGTAACGGGCTCGGTGAAGCTGAACAGGGTGCCACTGGACGCGCCATTGCTCTCAATGGACAGCTTCGCGAGGGCTTGTACATCCCACCGCAAGGCCCATGCATCGCTCGTCGAGTTCGAGTCAGCGGAGGGCACAACGATGGCGATATAGGACGGAGATGTACTGATCCAGCGCCCTTGGAGGCCGGCACGATCCAGCCAGATGCTGCCGCCGCCGTCGCCGCACGCGGCCAGCCACGCCGATGCCGCGACCGCCAGACCCAGGCGGGAAATCCGGCCAACGCGGGAAGCGACAGTGCTGTGAAAGAGAGTTTTTTTCATGGTTTTTGCAAGTGACAGTGGTTTGAAATGGATGCCGGGTGTTCAGAACCAGAAGCCCGTCGAGGGAATCACCGGCGCGCATCCGGCCAGCGACAAGGACATTTCTGCCGCGGCACCGGGGTCGACGATCACACCATTGGCCTTGTGATCGGCATCGAACTGACCTCCATCCGTGATCTGGAAATCCAGCCGCAGCTTGCCGCCCTCTTCCACCATCCGGCCCCCATAAGGTGCGCTGGCCAGATTGACCCAGACGCCAGCGGCATCCTGCTTCCAGTAGCCGTTGACGCCGAGGGCGGCATCGACATAGAGGCTGAATTTTTCGATCGAACCAGGCTGATCCAGCTGGGCGTTGAAGGCGATGAGTCCCAGCGGCATGTGCATGTCGGCAGGCAGTTGGTCCGGTGCATCCTTCTGGTGCACTTCGGTCAGCTTGGTCGTGCCGCCGGCCGTATCTACCTTGCCGGCCAGCGAACCGGCGACCAGGCTGACGAAAGTCGCGGGCGCGTCAGCGGGGTCCGACTCCGCGGTCTGGGTCTTCAGGAAGGGAACGGAAGCCACCGCCGACTGCACAGCGTCCGCGATGCCATCCCCGTTGCCATCACCCGCAACCGCTCCGGACACGTTCAGCGGCGCGACATAAGTCTCCAGCGACTCCGGCGTACCGTCACCGTCGTCATCGGGCAACTGACTCCACTCGCTCACGGGTGGCAGCTCGGGCAGTACCGGCGCCGCCGGAGTCTCGGACTCCACGCTGTTGCTGACATTGACCGTGATCGTCTGCGCATCCACGCCGCCCTGGCTGTCGGTGGCGCTGACCTCGACCAGATAGCTGTTGTTGCCATCCGAATCCTGTGGATGCTCGAAGTCCGGCGCGCTCAGGAAGCTCAAGGCACCACTGAGATGATCGATCGCGAACTTAGCCTGGTCCGTCCCCCCTGTGATGCTGTAGCTCACATTTGTCAGCGTCGGCGGCACGAGGGCGGCAATCGTGGTGACAGCCGTCGTGTTTTCGGCGACGCGCACGCTGGCGGTCGTTTCACCGCCGTCACTGGTGATCAGCGGTGCGATCAAGGCCGCACCACCGGGGTCCTTGATCACGCCGTTGGCCACACCGTCGGCATCGTAGATGCCGCCGTCGGTCAGGCTGAAGGTGACCTTGGTCTTGTTGTCCACATTGGTAGTGGTGCCGATGTTGTTCCAGACGCCATTGAGGAGCTTGTAGAAACCATTCAGGCCTATCGTCTTGTCCGCATACAGGGTGAGCGTGACGGTGCCGCCGACCGCGACGTTGCCGATCTCGAAATCGAACTGCCCCAGCGGCATCTTCACGTTGCGCGGCAACCCGCCCGGTGCGGCGCTGTTGACCACATGGGTCAGGGTCAGCCCATCGGCGACCGCCAGCGTGGCGAATCGCTTGTCGGCCGAGGCCGTACCGACGGTGGGCAGTGATGCGACGTTGATCTGCTCGCGGTCGGGCACGCCATCGCCGTTGCCATCACCCGTGCCGGTACCACTGGCGTTGGGCACCGGATCCTCGACGGAATTGCCCGTGCCATCGTTGTCGATGTCGGCATCGGTCACGTCAGGTACACCGTCACGGTCGATGTCCGACAGGATCTTCACGCTGATGGCCTGCGTGTCACTGCCACCGCGACCATCGCTGGTAGTCACATCAACCTGGTAAGTGTTGTCGGCGTTGCTGTCTCCAGGCGTTTTCACCAGCGGGGCTGCAACAAAGCTCAACGCACCACTGGCGGAGTCAATGCTGAACTTGTCGCGATCAAGCCCACCGCTGATGCTGTAACTCAGGGTGTCGCTGTCGACATCGGTCGCCGTCAGGGTCGTGACTGCCAGGCGGCCTTCCGGCAGTTCAAGCAATACCGCCAAAGCACCGTCATGGCTCGTGATGACCGGATCGGTATTGAAACGGACCTCGAAGGTGTGCGCGCTGCTGTTGGCGGCGACCGCGTTGCCAGCCAGGTCACGCACTTCGTTGGCCAGCAGGGCCAAGGTGTAGTCACCAGCGTGGCTGGTCGGATTCCAGCCACCAGCCGGAGCATTGACCGTATAGGTGGCCGTGTGCGTGCCGGCGTTGTAGCTGACGCCCGAAACGGTCAGGACACCGACAGTTCCCGGCCCAGTGACAGTGATGTCCTCGGTACCTATGCTGCCGTCGTCCAGTCCTGCGCCGATGTCGCCATAGGCGACGTCAACGGTGAAGGTGCTGTTGCCATTGGGGCTGAGCAACACCGGGCGCGTGATGGCAGCGAGGGTCGGCTCTGTCACGTCATACAGGAAGGTTTGCGTGGCCTGGATCGCCACATTGCCTGCCGCGTCCGATACGCTGGCGCTGACCGTAATGCGGCCTGGACTCAGCGCCTTGATGTCCGTGCTCGGCACGCTGGCCGTCCACGCGCCTGAAGCCACCGTGGCGTGGTAGTTCTTGCCATTGACAACGACCGTCACGACCTGGCCATCTTCAGCATTGCTGGCACCGCCAATCGCCAGCGCCACCTCGTCCTCGGCATTGTTGACGTAGCCACCCGAGATCACGTCAATCGCCAGCGTCGGCAGCAGCGTGTCGATGCTGATCGACGGCGTGCTGCCCGCGCCGCCGCCGTTGCCGGCCGCATCGGTATAGGCGCCCGAAGCCACCGTGATGCTGGCTGTGCCTTCATGGTTCGGCATCGGCGTGAAGATCGCCGTGCGCGTCAGGCCCGTGCCGCTAATCGCGCCCAGCGTGCCGCCGCTGACGACCACGTCGCCGCTGCTGCCGTCCCAGGCAAAGCTGCTGCCCGGGTCTTCGCTGAACGTGAACGTGATGGTCGCCGTCTCGCCCGCCTTGACCGCCGC
>CALPRQ020000016.1 GCA_943326015.2 Chitinophaga pinensis
ATGTGGTGATCGCCGGCCATGACGGCGGCACCGGCGCCTCGCCGCTGTCGTCGATCAAGCATTGCGGTGGCCCGTGGGAGATCGGCCTGGCCGAGACCCAGCAGACCCTGGTGCTGAACCGGCTGCGTGGCCGCGTGCGCGTGCAGGCCGACGGCCAGATGAAGACCGGCCGTGACGTCGTGATCGGCGCGCTGCTGGGTGCTGACGAGTTCGGCTTCGCGACCGCTCCGCTGGTGGTCGAGGGCTGCATCATGATGCGCAAGTGCCACCTGAACACCTGCCCGGTCGGCGTCGCGACGCAGGACCCCGAGCTGCGCAAGAAGTTCAGCGGCAAGCCCGAGCATGTCGTGAACTACTTCTTCTTCATCGCCGAGGAAGTGCGCCAGATCATGGCCCAGCTGGGCATCCGCAAGTTCGACCAGCTGATCGGCCGTTCCGATCTGCTCGACACCCGCAAGGGCCTGGAGCACTGGAAGGCGCAGGGCCTGGACTTCAGCCGCCTGTTCGCGCAGCCGCAGGTGCCGGCCGATGTGCCGCGTCTGCATGTGGCCGAGCAGGACCATGGCCTGGAGAAGGCGCTCGACAATGTACTGATCGCCAAGTCCAAGCCGGCCATCGAGCAGGGCGAGAAGGTCCAGTTCATGGAGGTCGCGCGCAACGTCAACCGTTCCGTCGGCGCCATGCTGTCGGGCGCGATCACCAAGGTGCATCCGGAAGGCCTGCCGGATGACACGATCCGCATCCAGCTCGAAGGCACGGGCGGCCAGTCCTTCGGCGCCTTCCTGTGCAAGGGCGTGACCCTGTACCTGATCGGCGAAGCCAACGACTACACCGGCAAGGGCCTGTCGGGCGGCCGTATCGTGGTGCGTCCGAGCCTGGACTTCCGCGGTGTCGCGCAGCAGAACATCATTGTCGGCAACACCGTGATGTACGGTGCGACCACCGGTGAAGCCTTCTTCAGCGGCGTTGGTGGCGAGCGCTTCGCGGTCCGCCTGTCGGGTGCCACGGCTGTGGTCGAGGGCGTGGGCGACCATGGCTGCGAATACATGACGGGCGGCACCGTGGCCGTGCTGGGCAAGACCGGCCGCAACTTCGCGGCCGGCATGAGCGGCGGCATCGCCTATGTCTACGACGAGGACGGCCAGTTCGCCTCGCGCTGCAACACCGCCCAGGTCACCCTGGACAAGGTGCTGCCGGCGACCGAGCAGCAGGCGATCGGCGATGTCGCGACCTGGCACCGCGGCCAGACTGACGAGGAGCAGCTCAAGAAGCTGCTGGAAGACCAGCTGCGCTGGACCGGCAGCAAGCGCGCCCGCGACCTGCTGGACAACTGGAGCGAGTCCCGCGCCAAGTTCGTCAAGGTCTTCCCGACCGAGTACAAGCGCGCGCTGGGCGAGATCTACGCCCGCAAGCAGGCCAAGGCAGCGACCCAGGAAGCCGTCGCCGCCAAGTAATCCGTCAAACTCGATTCAGGGGGCAGGGCCAGAGTCCTGCCCCGCAAAGGAAAGAACATGGGAAAAGTCACCGGCTTCATGGAATATGAGCGCATCGAGGAGGGCTACAAGCCCGTCACCGAGCGCCTGAAGCATTACAAGGAATTCGTGATCGGCCTGAGCGACGAGCAGGCCAAGATCCAGGGCGCGCGCTGCATGGACTGCGGCACCCCGTTCTGCAACAACGGCTGCCCGGTCAACAACATCATTCCGGACTTCAACGACCTGGTCTACCACCAGGACTGGCAGAACGCGAGCGCGGTGCTGCACAGCACCAACAACTTCCCCGAGTTCACCGGTCGCATCTGCCCGGCGCCTTGCGAGGCGGCCTGCGTGATCAACGTCAACGGCGACCCGGTCGGCATCAAGTCGATCGAGCACGCGATCATCGACAAGGCCTGGGAAAACGGCTGGGTCAAGCCGATGCCGGCCAAGGTCCAGACCGGCAAGAAGGTCGCTGTCGTCGGCGCCGGCCCGGCCGGCCTGGCGGCGGCCCAGCAGCTCGCGCGTGCCGGTCACGATGTGACCCTGTTCGAGAAGAACGACCGCGTCGGTGGCCTGCTGCGCTACGGCATCCCCGACTTCAAGTTCGACAAGTCGCATATCGACCGCCGCGTCAAGCAGCTTGAGGCCGAAGGCGTCAAGGTCCGCACCGGCGTGCTGGTCGGCCAGCTGCCCGAGGGCTCCAAGGTCACCAACTGGGCCAAGGAAAGCATTGCGCCTGAGCAGCTCAAGCAGGACTTCGACGCCGTGCTGCTGACCGGTGGCTCCGAGCAGTCGCGCGACCTGCCGGTGCCGGGCCGCGAGCTCGACGGCGTTCATTTCGCGATGGAGTTCCTGCCGCAGCAGAACAAGGTCAACGCCGACGGCAAGCTCAAGGGCCAGCTGCGCGCGGATGGCAAGCATGTGATCGTGATCGGCGGTGGCGACACCGGTTCCGACTGCGTGGGCACCTCGACCCGTCACGGCGCCGCCAGCGTGACCCAGTTCGAGGTCATGCCGATGCCGCCCGAGCAGGAGAACAAGCCGCTGGTCTGGCCTTACTGGCCGCTCAAGCTGCGCACCAGCTCCAGCCACGACGAGAGCGCCGAGAAGGGCATCCTCAAGCGCGAGTTCGCGATCTCGACCAAGGAATTCATCGGCAAGAACGGCAAGGTCACCGGCCTCAAGACCGTCCAGGTCGAGCTGAAGGATGGCAAGCTGGTCGAGGTTCCGGGCACCGAGAAGGAATTCCAGGCCGATCTGGTGCTGCTGGCGATGGGCTTCGTCCACCCGGTGGCAACCATGCTGGACGGCTTCGGCATCGAGAAGGACGCGCGCGGCAACGCCAAGGCGACCGAGGCGCTCGTCGGCGGCTACGCGACCAGCGTGCCCAGGGTCTTCGCTGCCGGTGACATCCGCCGCGGCCAGTCGCTGGTGGTGTGGGCGATCCGCGAAGGCCGTCAGGCCGCCCGCGCGGTCGACGAGTTCCTGATGGGCTCGACCCAGCTGCCGCGCTGATGCGCCGGGGGGGATGGGCGAATCCAGGTCAGGGTTTTCCTCCATCCCTTATCATATGGAAGCCGGTCAGTCCGGCTTTCTTCATTTCTGAGCCCTCCCCATGCCATCACAGCACCTGGTTGAAATCCGCGACCTCACCTTCGGGTATGGGGATGGCCGCGTCGTGCTCGACGGCATCAACCTGCATGTGCCGCGCGGCAAGGTCACGGTGCTGATCGGCGCCTCGGGCGGCGGCAAGACCACGCTGCTGCGCCTGATCGGCGGCCAGAACAAGGCGACCCGGGGCCAGGTGCTGTTCGACGGCCAGGATGTCGGCGCGCTCGATCGCGACGGCCTCTACGCCATGCGTCGCCGCATGGGTATGCTGTACCAGTTCGGTGCGCTGTTCACCGACCAGGATGTCTATGACAACGTGGCGTTTCCGCTGCGCGAGCACAGCGGCCTGCCCGAGTCCATGATCCGCGACATCGTGCTGATGAAGCTGCAGGCGGTCGGCCTGCGCGGCGCGCGGCACCTGATGCCGAGCGAACTGTCGGGTGGCATGGCGCGGCGCGTCGCGTTGGCACGCGCGATCGCGCTCGACCCCGAGCTGGTCATGTACGACGAACCCTTCTCGGGCCTGGACCCGATCTCGCTCGGCACTGCCGCGCGCCTGATCCGCCAGCTCAACGACACGCTGGGCCTGACCAGCATCATGGTCTCGCACGAGCTCGACGCCACCTTCGCGGTCTGCGACCATGTGATCGTGCTGGCCAATGGCAAGGTGGCGCAGCAGGGCACGCCGCAGCAGATCCGCGAAAGCGACAACCCCTTGATCCAGCAATATGTCACCGCTTCGCCCGAAGGGCCGGTGCGCTTTCATTACCCCGGCCCCTCGGTCGAGGAAGATTTCGGCCTGTCCGCCGGGAGCTTCGCATGAGTAATCGCTACAGCCCCGCCGAGCTCGGTTTTGCGGTGCGCAGCTGGCTGGCTGACCTCGGCCATGGCGCGCGCCTGTTCTTTCGCCTGCTGCTGGGCACCTTCGGCAGCTGGCGCCGCTTCGGCCTGATCCGCGACCAGATCCATTTCCTGGGCAACTATTCGCTCGCCATCATCGGGGTGTCGGGCCTGTTCGTCGGCTTCGTCTTCGCGCTGCAGGGCTACAACATCCTGGAGAAGTTCGGTTCCACCGATGCGCTGGGCCTGATGGTCACGCTGAGCCTGATCCGCGAGCTCGGGCCGGTCGTGACCGCGCTGCTGTTCGCGGGCCGTGCCGGCACCTCGCTGACCGCCGAGATCGGCCTGATGAAGGCCGGCGAGCAGATCAGCGTGATGGAAATGATGGCGGTCGATCCGATCGACCGCGTGCTGGCGCCGCGCTTCTGGGCCGGCGTGATCACTATGCCGCTGCTCGGCGCCGTCTTCAGTGCCATGGGCATCATCGGCGGCTGGGTCGTCGGCGTGCTGATGATCGGCGTCGATGGGGGTTCGTTCTGGAGCCAGATCCAGGGCGGGGTCGATGTCTGGGCCGATGTCGGCAACAGCCTGATCAAGAGCCTGGTGTTCGGCATCGCGGTGACCTTCATCGCGCTGCAGCAGGGTTTCGAGGCCAGTCCGACCCCCGAGGGGGTGTCGCGCGCGACCACCCGCACCGTGGTGATGGCCTCGCTCACCGTTCTCGGTCTGGACTTCATCCTGACCGCCATGATGTTTGCTGTTTGATTCAAGGGAGAGCCAATTGCAACGCTCCAAAGTCGATGTCTGGGTGGGCCTGTTCGTGCTGATCGGCGTGGCCGCCATCCTGTTCCTGGCCTTGCAGTCGGCCAACCTGCTCAACCTGAGCTTCGAGAAGACCTACCAGGTGACGGCCAAGTTCGACAACGCCGGCGGCCTCAAGCCCAAGGCGGCGGTCAAGAGCGCCGGCGTTGTGGTCGGCCGCATCGAGGCGATCCGCTTCGACGACAAGAGCTACCAGGCCGATGTGGTGCTGGCGCTCGAGTCGCGCTACGCCTTCCCTAAGGACAGTTCGCTCAAGGTCTTGACCAGTGGCCTGCTGGGCGAGCAGTATGTCGGTATCGAACCGGGCGGCGACGAGAAGAACCTGGCCCAGGGCGACGTGATCAGGCAGACCCAGTCGGCCGTGGTGCTCGAGAACCTGATCGGGCAGTTCCTCTACAGCAAGTCCGCCGATGCGGGCAGCGCGCCGGCTGGCGCCAAGTGAGCCTGTCCAGCGGACAAGGGAGAGTCAGATGAAGCACCGTGATCGCATCTCCAGGCGGCTGCTGGGCGCAGGGCTTGCCGTTCTGCTCGCGCTGGCGGGCTGCGCGAGCGGCCCCAATGCCGATCCGCGCGATCCGCTGGAGCCCTTGAACCGCAGCATCTATCGCTTCAACGAAGGCGTGGACAAGGCGATTCTCAAGCCCGTGGCCACTGCCTATGTCGATGTCGCTCCCGGCCCGGTGCGTGCCGGCGTCGGCAACTTCTTCGGCAACCTGCGTGATGCCTGGTCGGCGCTCAATGCCCTGCTGCAGGTGCGCCCGCGCGAGGCGGCCGAGAACACCATGCGCTTCGCCGTCAACAGCACGCTTGGCCTGGCCGGCTTGCTCGACATCGCCTCCGAGATGGGGCTGGAGCGCACCACGCTGGACTTCGGCCTGACGCTGGGCCGCTGGGGCGTGCCCGACGGCCCTTATCTGATGCTGCCGCTGCTAGGCCCGTCCAGCTTGCGCGACACGGCCGCCTTGCCAGTGGACATGCAGGGCGATGCGCTGGCTTCGGTTGGCCATGTCCCGACCCGCAACGAGATGACCGCGCTGCGCGTCGTCGACAAGCGCGCCGGCCTGCTGCGCGCCGGTGAGATGCTGCAGGACGCCGCGCTCGACCCCTACAGCTTCGTGCGCGACTCCTACCTGCAGCGGCGCAGCAGCCAGATCGGCCGCCCGCAGCTCGAAGAGCGCTACGACCTCGAATGAAACAATTGCAGGCATTTGTAAGCCGGATGCGCGCCGAGCGACGTTGCCCGCTACAGTGATCCGGTCAGATCCCCGTTGGGGGAACCGGACATTTCTTGCAGACAGGAAACCCAAAATGAGTTTTGCCATCGACCGCCGCACGGCCCTGGGCTGGGCGGCTGCCTTTTCCCTGGTCAGCCTGGCTGGCACCGCTGTGGCGCAAGCCAACGAGGGCCCCGAGGTCCTGATCCAGCGCGTCGCCGCCGAACTGATCGAGACGGTCAAGTCCGATCCCGCGCTGCGCAATGGTGATACGGGCCGGGTGGTCGCGCTGGTCGATGCCAGGCTGATGCCGCATGTCAACTTCACGCGCATGACGGCTTCGGCGGTTGGCCGTTTCTGGCGCCAGGCTAGCCCTGAACAGAAGCAGAAGCTGCAGGCCGAGTTCAAGACCCTGCTGGTGCGGACCTATTCGGGCGCGCTCAGCCAGGTCAAGGAGCAGACCCTGGTCGTCAAGCCCTTGCGTGCCAACCCCGGCGACACCGAGGTCGTGGTGCGCTCCGAGTTGCGTACCCCGGGCAAGGACCCGGTGCAGCTCGACTACCGGGTCGAGAAGACCGACGCCGGCTGGAAGGTCTACGACCTCAACGTGCTGGGCATCTGGCTGGTCGAGACCTACCGTGGTCAGTTCTCGCAGGAGATCAACACCAAGGGACTGGATGGCCTGATCGCCTCGCTGGCGCAGCGCAACCGCAGCAACGCGGCCGAGAAGCCGCCGGCTGCGCTGGCTGGCGGCAAGGGCTGAAGCCGTGGTCAGCCTGCCCGCATTGCCCGCGCGCCTGACGCATGCCGAGTCGCCTGCCTGCCTGGCTGCCTGCGAGGCGGCGCTGCGCCTGGGCGCCGCTGGCGAGCCAGCCGAGCTCGACGCCGGCGCGCTGCAGGACTTCGATTCCTCCGCCGTCGCGCTGCTGCTGGCGCTGGTGCGCGCGGCCCGCGAGCGTGGTGTCGAGCTGCGCTTGCAGGCCTTGCCCCAGCGCCTGCGCGAGCTGGCCGTGCTCTACGGGGTCGGCGAGCTGCTGCCCGGCTAAAATCCCGGGTACATGTCTGCCGTCTCATTCCAGAACGTTTCCAAGTCCTTTGCCACCGCTCGTGGCGAGCTGCAGGCCCTCAAGGGCGTCAGCTTCGACATCGAGCCGGGCGAGTTCTTCGGCCTGCTCGGCCCCAACGGCGCGGGCAAGACCACGCTGATCAGCATCCTGGCCGGTCTGTCGCGTGCCAGCGGCGGGCGCGTGCTGGTGCAGGGGGCCGACGTCCAGTCCGACTTCGCCCAGGCCAGGCGCTGCCTCGGGGTGGTGCCGCAGGAGCTGGTGTTCGATCCTTTCTTCAACGTGCGCGAGGCGCTGCGCTTCCAATCGGGTTATTTCGGCATCAAGCGCAACGACGACTGGATCGACGAACTGCTCGACGGCCTCGGGCTGGCCGACAAGGCCAATGCCAACATGCGCCAGCTCTCGGGCGGCATGAAGCGGCGCGTGCTGGTCGCGCAGGCGCTGGTGCACAAGCCGCCGGTGATCGTGCTCGACGAGCCGACTGCCGGTGTCGATGTCGAGCTGCGCCAGACGCTGTGGGCCTTCGTCTCCCGGCTCAACAAGCAGGGCAGCACCGTGCTGCTGACGACGCACTATTTGGAGGAAGCCGAGGCCCTGTGCCACCGCATCGCGATGCTCAAGCTGGGTCAGGTGGTGGCACTCGACAAGACCTCGGAGCTGCTCAAGACGGCGGTGGCGACCCAGCTCTGCTTCAAGACCGACCAGCCGCTGCCGCCCGCGCTCGCCGCGCAGGCGCGCGTGACCGGCCGCGTGGTGCGGCTGCCGGCGCAGGACGCGGCGGCGGTCGAGCGCCTGCTGGCCCAGCTGCGCGAGCAGGGCGTGGCGATCGAGGACATCGAAATCCGCAAGGCTGATCTCGAGGACGTGTTCCTCGACCTGATGTCCGGCCACCAGGAGACAAGCGCATGAGCGGCTGGACCACCCTGTTCTACAAGGAAGTGCTGCGCTTCTGGAAGGTCGGCTTCCAGACCGTGGCGGCACCGGTCATGACGGCCATCCTGTATCTGCTGATCTTCGGCCATGTGCTGGAAGACCGGGTCCAGGTCTACGACGGCGTCGGCTATACCGCCTTCCTGCTGCCGGGCCTGATCATGATGAGCGTGCTGCAGAACGCCTTCGCCAACAGCTCGTCCAGCCTGATCCAGAGCAAGATCATGGGCAACCTGGTCTTCCTGCTGCTGACGCCGCTGTCGCACCGGGCCTGGTTCGTGGCTTATGTTGGCTCCTCGATGGTGCGCGGCCTGGTGGTCGGTGCCGGCGTGCTGCTGTGCACCTTCTGGGCGGCCGATCTGCAGTTCGCCGCACCGGGCTGGATCCTGGTCTTTGCCCTGCTGGGCTCGGGCCTGCTGGGGGCGCTGGGCGTGATCGCTGGCCTCTGGGCCGAGAAGTTCGATCAGATGGCCGCTTTCCAGAACTTCGTCATCGTGCCAATGACCTTCCTGAGCGGCGTGTTCTACTCCATCCACTCGCTGCCGCCCTTCTGGCAGCAGCTCAGCCACTTCAACCCCTTCTTCTACATGATCGACGGTTTCCGCCATGGCTTCTTCGGCCAGGGCGACGTCTCGCCCTGGTTCAGCCTGGGCGTGGTGGGAGGGGCTTTCGCCCTGGTCGCGGGCCTGGCCCTGCACCTGCTCAAGACCGGCTACAAGATCCGACACTGACATGACTTCCGACGAACTGCAATCCATCATCGCCGCCGGCCTGGCCTGCGATCACCTCGAGGTCTCGGGCGACGGCCGCCACTGGGCTGCCGTCGTGGTCTCGAACGCCTTCGAGGGCAAGCGCGCGATCGCGCGTCACCAGCAGGTCTATGCGACGCTGGGCGCGCGCATCCACAACGACGAGGTGCATGCGCTGTCGATCAAGGCCTACACCCCGGCCGAGTGGGCAGCGGCCCAAGGCTGAACGGCATGGACAAACTCCTGATCCGCGGCGGCCGCCGCCTGAACGGCGAAGTGAGCATCTCGGGCGCCAAGAACGCGGCGCTGCCCGAGCTCTGCGCCGCCCTGCTGACCGCCCAGCCCGTGATGCTGCGCAACGTGCCGCGCCTGCGCGATGTCGCGACCATGCGCCGGCTGCTCGAACACATGGGCGTCGAGACCCAGACCCACGGCGAGCGCGGCGGCTTCACGCTGCAGGCAGCCGACCCGATCCAGCCCGAGGCGCCCTACGAGCTGGTCAAGACCATGCGCGCCTCGGTGCTGGTGCTGGGCCCGCTGCTGGCGCGCTTTGGCCGTGCCAAGGTCTCGCTGCCGGGCGGCTGCGCCATCGGCTCGCGTCCGGTTGACCAGCATATCAAGGGCCTGCAGGCCATGGGCGCCGAGATCGTGGTCGAGCATGGCTACATGCTGGCCAGCCTGCCCGAGGGCCGCAAGCGCCTGAAGGGCGCGCGCATCACGACCGACATGGTGACGGTGACCGGGACCGAGAACTTCCTGATGGCCGCGACGCTGGCCGAGGGCGAGACCATCCTCGAGAACGCGGCGCAGGAGCCCGAGATCACCGATCTGGCCGAGATGCTGATCAAGATGGGCGCCAGGATCGAGGGTCATGGCAGCAGCCGGATCCGGATCCAGGGCGTCGAACGGCTCGACGGCTGCGACCACGCGGTGGTGGCCGACCGGATCGAGGCTGGCACTTTCCTGTGCGCGGTCGCCGCGACCGGGGGCGAGGTGCTGCTGCAGCATGCGCGCGCTGAACACCTCGATGCGGTGATCGACAAGCTGCGCGAAGCCGGCGTCGCGGTCGACGAGGTCGATGGCGGCCTGCGCGTGGCTTGCGCTGGCGCTGCCACGCTGAAGGCGCAGACCTTCCGCACCACCGAGCACCCGGGCTTCCCGACCGACATGCAGGCCCAGTTCATGGCGCTCAACGCCGTGGCGCAGGGCAGCTGCAGCGTGACCGAGACCATCTTCGAGAACCGCTTCATGCATGTGCAGGAGCTGCAGCGCCTGGGCGCGCGCATCCACACCGACGGTCGCGTCGCACTGGTCGAAGGCCTGGGCGAGTCCGGCCGCCTGTCGGGCGCGACCGTGATGGCGACCGACCTGCGCGCTTCCGCCAGCCTGGTGATCGCCGGCCTGGTGGCCGATGGCGAGACCGTGGTCGACCGCATCTACCACCTGGACCGCGGCTACGACCAGATGGAAGTCAAACTGCGCGCCCTCGGCGCCGACATCGAAAGAATCCAATGAGCCAGGTCAAGCTGACCCTGGCCCTGTCCAAGGGCCGCATCTTCGAGGAAACCCTGCCGCTGCTGCGTGCCGCCGGCATCGAGGTGCTGGAAGATCCCGAGAAGTCGCGCAAGCTGATCCTGCCGACCAACCGCCCCGATGTGCAGGTGGTGCTGGTGCGCGCCAGCGACGTGCCGACCTATGTCCAGTACGGCGGCGCCGACCTGGGCGTCTGCGGCAAGGACACCCTGATCGAGCACGAGGCCGAGTGGGGCGGTGCCGGCAGCGTCGGCCTGTACCAGCCGCTGGACCTGAAGATCGCCAAGTGCCGCATGAGCGTCGCGGTGCGTGCTGACTTCGACTACGCCAGCGCGGTGCGCCAGGGCGCGCGCCTCAAGGTCGCGACCAAGTACGTGGCGATCGCGCGCGAGTTCTTCGCCAGCAAGGGCGTGCACGTCGACCTGATCAAGCTCTACGGCAGCATGGAGCTGGCGCCGCTGACCGGCATGGCCGACGCCATCGTCGACCTGGTCTCGACCGGCAACACGCTCAAGGCCAACCACCTGGTCGAGGTCGAGCCGATCATGGACATCTCGTCGCGGCTGGTGGTCAACCCGACCGCGCTCAAGGTCAAGCGCGAGTTGCTGCGCCCCATCCTCGACGCCTTTGCGCGGGCCACTGCCTGAAACCTTTCCGAGCCTGAAACGATGAAAGCCACCCCGCTCGTCCTGCGCACCACCGACGCCGATTTCGAGGCCCGCTTCCAGCAGCGCCTGCATTGGTCGGCCGACACCGACGCCGTGATCGAGCAGCGCGTGGCCGAGATCCTGGCCGATGTGCGGGCCCGTGGCGACGCGGCGGTGATCGAATACAGCAACCGCTTCGATGGCCTGTCCGCTACCGCCATGGCCGAGCTCGAACTCACCCAGGACGAGCTCAAGGCGGCCTTCGACGGCCTGCCCGAGGTCCAGCGCGAGGCGCTGCAGGCGGCTGCCGCGCGCGTGCGCCGCTACCACGAGGCACAGAAGCGCGCCAGCGGCGAGAGCTGGAGCTACCGCGACGAGGACGGCACGCTGCTGGGGCAGAAGGTCACGCCGCTGGACCGGGTCGGCATCTATGTGCCGGGCGGCAAGGCGGCCTATCCGTCCAGCGTGCTGATGAACGCGATTCCGGCCCATGTCGCCGGTGTCGGCGAGATCATCATGGTGGTGCCGACGCCGCGCGGCGAGAAGAACGCGCTGGTGCTGGCCGCCGCCCATGTGGCGGGTGTCACGCGCGCCTTCACGGTTGGCGGTGCGCAGGCCGTGGCCGCGCTGGCCTATGGCACGGCGACCGTGCCGAAGGTTGACAAGGTCACCGGCCCCGGCAACGCCTATGTCGCGAGCGCCAAGAAGCATGTGTTCGGCACCGTCGGTATCGACATGATCGCCGGCCCGAGCGAGATCCTGGTGCTGGCCGACGGCACGACGCCGCCCGACTGGGTTGCGATGGATCTTTTCAGCCAGGCCGAGCACGACGAGCTGGCGCAGAGCATCCTGCTGTGCCCGGACGCCGCCTATATCGAGGCGGTGCAGGCTTCGATCGACCGGATGCTGCCGGAGATGCCGCGCGCCGAGATCATCGCCAGGAGCCTGAACGGGCGCGGCGCGCTGATCCTGACGCGCAGCATGGAAGAGGCCTGCGCGATCAGCAACCGGATCGCGCCCGAGCACCTGGAAGTGTCGTCAAACGAGCCGATGCGCTGGGAGCCGCTGCTCAGACATGCGGGGGCCATCTTTCTGGGCGCCTACACCAGCGAGAGCCTGGGCGACTACTGCGCCGGCCCCAACCATGTGCTGCCGACCAGCGGCACCGCGCGCTTTTCCAGTCCGCTGGGCGTCTATGATTTCCAGAAGCGTTCCAGCCTGATCGAGGTCAGCGAGGCCGGCGCCCAGACGCTGGGCCGGATCGCCTCGGTGCTCGCGCATGGCGAGGGCCTGCAGGCGCATGCGCGCGCGGCCGAACTGCGGCTGCGAGCTGCCTGACCGTATCCTGCGTCCAGGCTGGTGCCGCTTGGTCAGCGCCGACTGCTTGATCCAGGGCCTCTGACCGTTGCAGCGAGATCCCGTTTCCCGCCGGCAGCACCCGGTCGATGCCGCTCCATCGGCATCCCGGTCACTCGCCGTGTTGGGCGGGTTCGTCATGAACGTGACACATGGCGTGGAGGTTTGCGACGGCGATGAGTCCTATCGCCATTGCCTGCATCATTTCCTCGGGCGCTATCAGGCCCGCGCGGCTGAGTTGCAGTCACTGCCAGCAGGCCGCGAGCGGATCCGGGAGCTGGCGCATCAGCTCAAGAGCACTGCCAGCTACCTGGGACTTGAGCGGGTGGTCGCCGTGGCGCGCGAAGCGGAGATGGCAGTCCGATCATCGGACCCGGTCGAAGTCGTCCAGTGGCACCTGCATCTCGCGCTGATCGAGGCCTTGGCCGCGATCTCCGCTTTCCTGTCGCACCAGTCTGACGGCAGTCCGGGCTGATTCAGGTCGCAGCCCGGAGCTTCTCGGTCTGGTCCAGGTCGGGTTGGCGGAACTGGCCGGGCGTCAGGCCGAACCTGGCCTTGAAGGCTGCCGTGAAGTTGGCGCCGCTCGTGAAGCCGACCTCCTGCGCGATGGATTGAACCTCCAGCAGCGTTTCGTTCAGCAACTTGCGCGCCTCTCGCATCCGCATCTCGCGCAGGTACTCGAAAACGGTCATGTCGACGCAGTACTTGAACGCCTGGCTCAGGCGGCTGACGTTGGTGCCCGCTGCTCGTGCGACCTGCTCGAGCTTGGGCGTGTGGCACAGGTCGGCCAGCAGGTAGGAGCTAGCCGCCTCGAAGATCAGGTTGTCCAGCGTGGACGCAGCGGCCTGGACCGTACCGGCCGGCTTCGCTTCGAATGTTGGCTTGCCGAGCAGATGTCGCGTCAGACGCAGGCCGACCTCCTCGAAATTGAACGGCTTGTGGATGTAATCCACGGCTCCCGCCTGCAGGCCTCGAACCCGGTCGTCGGGCGTCGTGGCTCCGGACAGGAACATCACGTCTATCGATCTCGTCCTGCAGCCCGTTTTCAGTATGCGGCAGGCGGTGAGTCCGTCGCAGTGCGGCATGTAGATGTCCATCAGCACGAGATCGGGCAGCAAGCGCCTGGTCTGTGCAATCGCGTCCGCTCCGTCGCTGGCGAGGTAGACCTGGCAACCCTGTTTCCTCAGGTAGCGCGCCAGCAACTCCTGCTCAATCGGCTCGTCCTCCGCGATCAACAAGCGTCGCCCGTGCAGTCGGGATGACTCGGCAGTCTGGAGGTCGGCGTTCATTGGTTCGGATGGAACGACCGTGAAAAGATTTGGTTACAGCAATGGTATTTCCTCTTGAGGCAATGTCGAATTCGGCACGGCCAGGCAAAATTCGCATCTACCACTTTGTTTATACATGGAAATATGAGCCTGGACACAGCCGCGCCGCAAGGTGAGTTTGACTACGATCAAAGGTTGACGCTGATGTCGGTGACCGACACGCAGAGCTACATCACCTATGCGAACGAGGCTTTCGTTCAGGTCAGCGGCTATGGGTACGACGAGCTCCAGGGGCAGGCGCACAAGATCGTCCGGCATCCCGACATGCCTGCCGAGGCCTTTGCCGACATGTGGGCGACCATCGAGGCGGGCCTGTCCTGGACTGCGCTGGTCAAGAACCGGCGCAAGGATGGCAGTCACTACTGGGTGCGCGCGAACGCTGCACCCATGGTGCGTGACGGGCAGCTGGCCGGGTATATCTCGGTGCGCACCAAGCCGGGGCGCGAGGAGATCGCGGCGGCCGAGAAGCTGTACGGCGATTTCCGCTCAGGCCGGGCGGGCTCGCGCCGTTTCCATCGTGGCCTGGTCGTGCGCACGGGCCTCGGATCCTGGCTCTCGCTGCTGCAACTGATCTCGGTGGCCGCGCGCATACGGCTGGCGCTGGCCTTCATCGCACTGGGCAATCTGGGGCTGCTGGCCTCGCTCGGGCTCGGCACGATGCCGCTGGCGGCCGGGGTGACGCTGTTGCTCTGCTGCCTTGGCGACGCCTGGCTGCAAGCGCAGATCAGCCGTCCCCTGGGGCAGGTGGCCAAG
Source organism: Chitinophaga pinensis (assembly GCA_943326015.2). Lineage (GTDB taxonomy): Bacteria > Pseudomonadota > Gammaproteobacteria > Burkholderiales > Burkholderiaceae_C > Malikia. The sequence continues at coordinate 14,329 of CALPRQ020000016.1, forward strand.
CATGCGCAGTCCGTGGCGGCTGGCAACATGGGCGGCTCACGGCACCTCGACCGGGTCGACGACATCGGCATGATCATGCGCTCGGTGAACCAGGCGGGGCTGAACCTGCGTTCGCTGGTCGACGATGTCGACACGCAGGTCGGTGGCATCCAGGGCGTCAGCCAGCAGATCAGGCAGGCCGGCGACGACCTGGCGACCCGGACCGGGCAGTCGGCATCCGGGCTGGAGCAGACGGCCGCGTCGATGGAGGAGCTCACCTCGACCGTGTCACAGAATGCTGATGGTGCGCACCAGGCGATGCGGCTGGCCCGAGGCGCCAGCCAGGTCGCCGCCCGGGGCGGGGAGATGGTCGGGCAGGTGGTCGAGGTGATGCAGCGCATCACGGGTAGCTCGAAGAGGATCGCCGACATCATCGGAATCATCGATGACATCGCGTTCCAGACCAATATCCTGGCATTGAACGCGGCGGTGGAGGCCGCGCGCGCCGGCGAGCAGGGGCGTGGCTTTGCCGTCGTTGCCAGCGAGGTGCGCAGCCTGGCGCAGCGCAGTGCGGGCGCGGCGCAGGAGATCAAGTCCTTGATCAAGGATAGCGTGGTCGAGGTGGGGGCCGGGTCGGCACTGGTCCAGCAGGCAGGCGATACGATGAAGGATCTGGTGGACGAGGTGCAGCGCGTCAGTCAGCTGATCAGCGAAATCACGACGGCAAGCAACGAGCAGGCCAATGGCGTGTCTCAGGTCAGTGTGGCGGTCGTCGAACTCGACCGGGTGACGCAGGAGAATGCCGTCATGGTGCATGACAGCGTGGATGTTGCCCGTGTACTGATGGCGCAGGCTGAGCGCCTGGGCAGCGCGGTCAGCGTCTACAAGAACCGCTACGCTTGAGATTGCCAGGATCTCAGCCCCAGTACCTGTTCTTGTCGTGATCCGCGCCGGGCCTCACCAGGGAATGGCCTCTCCGGCGTGGTCGACGAACTGCGCGCGGCCGGTCGGCTCCAGGCCATCGAGCACGCGCAGCAGCCGGCTGGCTGACTCCAGCGGATCGAGCGCCTGCTCGCCGACGAAGGGCTGGCTCAAGGCAGAGCGCACCGTGCCGGGCTGCAGCGCGGCGATCACGGCCAGCGGGCGTCGGCGCACGATCTCGATCGCGGCGGTCTGCAGCAGCATGTTGAGCGCGGCCTTGGACGCGCGGTAGCCGTACCAGCCGCCCTTGCGGTTGTCCGCTATGCTGCCGACCCGGGCCGACAGCTTGGCCCAGATCACGCGCTCGCCACTGGCGAGCCGGGGCAGCAGTTGCTTGAGCAGCAGCGCCGGGCCGATCGCGTTGACGGTCATGGCGTCGAGCAGCCCTTGGGCGTTCAGGTCGTCCAGGCGCTTTTCAGGACGGTGTCCGTTCAGCATCAACGCGCCGGTGGCGTCCAGCACCAGCTGGAACGGCCCTTGTTCGGCCAGTGCCAGCCCCAGCTGTTCGAGGCTGGTCGGGTCCCTGAGGTCGAAGCCGGGCTTGCCCTGGCGCGACAGCGCGGTCACGCTGGCGCAGCGCGGATCGGCCTGCAGATGGGTCACGAAGGCCTGGCCGATGGCACCGCTGGCGCCCAGCACCAGGGCCGAATAGCCCGCGCGCAGGCTGTGCATCGAGGGGGAGGGTGTGCTGTCTGGCATGTCGTTTCCTGTCTGGCGTGGGGGGTCAGCCGTGGGCTGCGCGCCAGCGCGCCAGGCCGGCGCTGACCTGCTCGTGATTGACGACGCCATGCACGCCACCGGGCAGATGACGGCGGCCGACCGAAGTCCAGCCGCCGCCGATCCAGAGTTCGATCTCGGACGGCAACTGCGTGCGCAGCAGGGTCAGTTGCTCCGCGATCTCGCGCGTCGAGGCATGCAGGCTGATGCTGAGCGCGACGATGTCGACCTGGAAGCACTCGACCGCCGCCAGGATTTCGCTCGGCGGCAGCCTGGGGCCGAGTGCGATGCGCTCGCAGCGCCCGAGCGCGAAATAGCATTCGGCCATCAGCAGCCCGAGCTGGTGCTGCTCCTGCGGCAGCGTGGTCAGCAGCACCCGCGGCGGATGGTTGAGCGCGGCGCTGCTGGCATCCAGGCTGGTGATGGCGTCGCGCAGCACCGACTGCAGCGTCTCGGTGAACAGATGCTCCTGATGGATCGAGAGCTGGTCGGCCAGCCAGGCCTGGCCGATGCGCTGGCCCAGCGGAGCCAGCAGCTGTTCGATCGCCTGTGACAGGCCCAGGCGCTGCAGCTCCTGCTGCAAGGCCGCGCGCAGTGCGGCCGGCTTGCCTTGCGCGAGCAGATCGAGCCAGTGGTCCAGGGCGGCAGCCGCCGCATCGGGCTGGCCAGCCGCGTTGCAGCTGGTCTGCAGCAGGTGGTCCAGGGCTGGCAGCGGCAGCGGCACGATCTTGCCCGGTCGATGGCCCAGGTCGAGCAGGCGCTTGATGCGCAGCAGGCGTTCGAGCTGTGGCGGGTCGTAGAGCCGGTCGCCACGCGCGTCGCGCAGCGGGGTCGGAAAGCCGTAGCGGCGCTCCCAGACCCGCAAGGTGTCCTTGCCCAGGCCGGTGTCGCGCTCGATCTCGGCGATGTCCCACAGGGTGGGAGCTTGGGGGCGGGCAGCGGTCTGTGTCATGGTTGCAGGGGATGAGGCGGGGAAGGCGATCTGGACTTCGGGCTTATCGTGGACGGTGTGCGCGATCGGGTTAAATGGAGCATACTTCTATTTGTCCAAGACAAACTGGGGCCGTCATGAAATCCATGCATCTGGGTATACCGTTCGCAGCTGCCCTGGTGGCTGCCTCCTTCAGTGCTCCCGCGCAGGCCGCCGAGCCGGCCAGCTGCCCGGCCACGCTGCAGCATGTGTTCCCGCGGCTGCAGGACGAGAAGCCGCAGTCGCTGTGCCAGTACAGCGGCAAGGTGTTGCTGGTCGTCAATACCGCCAGCTACTGCGGTTTCACCGGCCAGTACGAGGGCCTGGAGCAGCTCTACGCACGCTACCGGGACCAGGGCCTGGTCGTGCTGGGCTTTCCGTCCAACGATTTCGCCCAGGAGAGCGGCAACAACCAGCAGATCGCCGAATTCTGCGCCAACACCTACGGCGTCAAGTTTCCGATGTTCGCCAAGAGCTCGGTCACGGGAGCGCAGGCCTCGCCCTTCTTTCGCCAGCTGGCCGAGGCCACCGGCCAGAAGCCGCGCTGGAACTTCTACAAATACCTGATCGGGCGCGACGGCAAGCCGGTTGCCTCCTATTCGAGCATGACCGGCCCCGACAGCAAGGGCCTGCTGCGCGACATCGAGCGTCAGCTGGCGCAGCCGGTGCCGGGCGCACGCTGAGACGTTCCGGTCATGAAGATGAGAAGGAAATCCGAGCTGCCCAGCAAGCCCTGCGTCTGCTGTGGTCTGCCCTTTGCCTGGCGCAAGAAATGGGAGCGCGACTGGGATTCAGTCAAGTACTGCTCCGAGCGCTGCCGCCGCAGCGCTCCCAAGGATCAGCTGGGACGCTCATGAGATCGGGCTTGCGCTGCTGGCAGCGGAGGCGCTCAACATCCGCAAGCAGGCCCAGGACTACGACCGCGATGGCGCCTAGCGCCGGCTCCGGGGGCACCTGATGCCGGCCGCAAGCCAGTCAGCTGTCGGATCAGACTCGACCGGCGTGAGCTCAGCGGCGCCTGCCGGTCCCACGCTGTGCCTGATCCTGGGCGACCAGCTCAATCCGCTGCATTCCTGGTTCGCCCGACCCGATCCGCAGCGGGTCCATGTGCTGCTCGAACTGCGCCAGGAAACCGATTACGTCGTGCACCATGCGCAGAAAGTGATCGCCATCTTTGCGGCGATGCGCGACTTCGCGCGTCAGCTCAAGGCCGCCGGCCACCGCGTGCGCCACGTCGCGATCGACGATGCCAGCAACCCGACGAATGGCGGCTCGATGCCGACGGCAAGCCAGAGGGTTGGCGCCTGTTCCACTCGCTGCTGTCGTTCGCGTTCAACGTCAAGATGTTGAGTCCGCAGGAGGTGGTGCAGCGCGTCGAGCAGGCGTACCGTGAGGGCAGGGCGCCGCTGGCAGCGGCCGAGGGCTTCATCCGCCAGATCCTGGGCTGGCGTGAATATGTGCGCGGCGTCTACTGGGCCCGCATGCCGGGCTATACCGAGTCCAACGCGCTCGGCCATGACCGTGCGCTGCCGCACTGGTTCTGGAGCGGTGACACCGGCATGGCCTGTCTGTCGGCGGCTATTTCCCAGTCGCTGCAGCAGGCCTATGCCCACCATATCCAGCGTCTGATGGTGATCGGCAACTTCGCGCTGCTGGCCGGGCTCGACCCGCAGCCGCTGCACCGCTGGTATCTGGGCATCTACATCGACGCCTTCGAATGGGTCGAGGCGCCCAACACCCTGGGCATGAGCCAGTTCGCCGACGGCGGCCGGTTGGCGACCAAGCCCTATGTGTCAAGCGCCGCCTACCTCGACCGCATGGGTGACCATTGCCAGGGCTGCCGCTACGACAGGAAAGCCAGGACCGGCGAGCGCGCCTGTCCCTTCAACGCGCTCTACTGGGACTTTTTCGAGCGCCAGGCTGATCGCCTGCGCGGCAACCATCGGCTCGCCATGGTCTACCAGAACCTGGACAGGATGGCGCCCGAGGCGCGCGCCGCGCTGCGCGAGCAGGCCGCGCTCACGCTGGCGCGGATCGATTCGCTCTGATCGCGCTGGCGGTCAGAAAGTCTCCCACTCGTCCTCTTCATGGCGCGTGGCCTTCGGGGCCGGCTGCGCGGTCTGAACCGGCTCGGCGCTGCGGGCTGGCTGCGCGGCCTTCGCCGGGGGGCTGCGGCGCTCGACCGGCCTGGGCTGCGTCGGCTTGCGCTCGCTGCGGACCTGCAGCGGGCCGCCGAGATCGACCGGCTTGAGGCCCAAGCCGGTTTCGCCGGGCCTGAGCTTGAATGCGGCGACCGCCTGCACCAGGCTTTGCGCCTGCTGGTTCAGACCCGAGGCTGCGGCCGCCATCTGCTCGACCATGGCGGCGTTCTGTTGCGTTGAATGATCCATCTGCATCACGGCCTCGCCAACCTGGGACACGCCCTGGCTCTGCTCGGCGCTGGCGGCGCTGATCTCGGTCATGATCGAGGTCACGCGCTCGATGCTCGTGACCACATCGCCCATCGTCGCGCCGGCCCGATCGACCAGGGCCGAACCCTGGTCCACGCGCTCGACGCTGTCGGTGATCAGCTGCTTGATCTCCTTGGCCGCTGCCGCGCTGCGCTGCGCCAGGCTGCGCACCTCGCTGGCGACGACGGCAAAGCCGCGGCCCTGCTCGCCGGCGCGCGCGGCCTCGACTGCCGCGTTGAGCGCGAGGATGTTGGTCTGGAACGCGATGCCGTCGATCACGGTGATGATGTCGGCGATCTTCTTGCTCGACTCGGTGATGCCGCGCATCGTGTCGACCACCTGTGACACGACCTGGCCGCCCTGTGCCGCGACGCCGGAGGCGTTCTGTGCCAGCTGGTTGGCCTGGCGCGCGTTGTCGGCGTTCTGCCGCACGGTGCTGCCGAGCTGTTCCATCGAGGCCGAGGTCTCTTCCAGCGCGCTGGCTTCCTTCTCGGTGCGCGAACTCAGGTCGTGGTTGCCTTGGGCGATCTGTGCGCTGGCCGTCGCCACCGCCTCGGAGCCCGAACGTACCGTGCTGACGACCCGTGCCAGGCCGGCCTGCATCTCGCTGAGCGCCTGCAGCAGCAGCCCGGTCTCGCTGCGGTCGCCGGCTGCGATCGGGTGGGTCAGGTCGCCGGCCGAAACCGCGCGCGCGACCGCCACGGCCTGTCCGATCGGGCGCGTGATCGCGCGGATGATCCAGGCCGCCAGCAGCAGCGAGGCCAGCAGCGACAGGCCGCCGATGATCCAGATACTGGCCTTGATCGCCAGCACGGCGTCCTCGGCCTGCGCGACCGATGCGGCCGTCATCTCGTCCTGGATTTTTCCTTCTTCCTGGATCGCGGCGAGCAGGGCGGTCTGCGCCGACCTGAGCTGTCCGAGTAGCGCGGTGACGGCCTCGTCGCGTTTGCCATCGGCCACCAGAGCCAGGAAGGCATCGACCTCGGCCCGGTACTTGTCGCGGTGCGTGACGATCTCGGCCAGTCCGGCCCGACCCTTGTCACTCGTGATGAGCCGGTCGAGCTGGGCGCTGATTTCGCTGACCTGCTTGCGCGAGGCCAGGATGCGCTGGCTCTCGGCCTGGACCGCATCGGCCTCCTTGAACAGCACCATGTTGCGCAGCACACGCGCCTGAAGGTTGATCTCGTTGTTGAGCTTGCCGAGTTCGGCCTGGATCACCATGCGGTGCCCGATCACTTCGTCAAGCGCCTGCTGCAGCGCGCTGGTCTTGTACAGGCTCATCGCGCCCATGAAGATGGTCATCAGCACCATCAGGCCGAATGCCAGCCTCAGCCGCGCGGCTATCGTCATGTTGTTCATCATTGATTTCCTGGTGACTTTTTTGGGAAAGGCAAATTGAAGGCCGGTCTGGTGCTGTATGACTGTTCACTGGCAATTAGGGTGCCTGCCGCAGCGGATGGCGGCAGGCCGGCGGTTTTCAGTCCGCCAGGATCTCGCCCAGCGCCTGCACCAGCGTCGCGCATTGCGAATCGGTGCCGATCGTGATGCGCAGGAACTGGTCGATGCGGGCCGCCTTGAAATGGCGCACGATGATGGCGCGCGCGCGCAGCGCGGCGGCCAGCTCGGCGCCGTCGCGGGCCGGGTGACGCGCAAAGACGAAGTTGGCGCCCGAAGGCAGCACCTCGAAGCCGAGCTGTTGCAGTTGGGCGACCAGGGTCTCGCGGGTGGCGATCACCTGCTGGCAGCTGGCCTGGAAAAAGGCCTCGTCCTCGACCGATGCCACCGCGCCAGCCAGCGCGAGGCGGTCCAGCGGGTAGGAGTTGAAGCTGTTCTTGACCCGCTCCAGGCCCTCGATCAGCTCCGGGTGGCCGATTGCATAGCCCACGCGCAGGCCGGCCAGCGAGCGGCTCTTGGAGAAGGTGTGCACCACCAGCAGGTTGGGATATTGGTCCACCAGCGCGATCGCGCTTTCGCCGCCGAAATCGACATAGGCCTCGTCGACCAGCACCACCGCGTCCGGGTTGGCGGCGACGATGCGCTCGACCGCTTCGAGCGCCAGCAGCCGGCCGGTCGGTGCGTTCGGGTTCGGGAAGATGATGGCGCCGGCCTTCTCGCCCGGTCCGTCGCCTTGCGGCAGGTAGTCCTCGACCCGGATCGTGAAGTCGTCGGCCAACGGGATCTGCCGCTGCGCCACGCCGTAGAGCCCGCAGTAGACCGGATAGAAGCTGTAGCTGATGTCGGGGAACCAGAGCTCGCGCTCGTGCTTGAGCAGCGCCTGGAAGGCATGCGCCAGCACCTCGTCCGAGCCGTTGCCGACGAAGACCTGCTTGGCCTGCACGCCAAAGCGCTGGGCCAGCGCGCTCTTGAGCGCGTCGGCATTCGGGTCCGGGTACAGACGCAGGCCGTCGCCGGTCGCCTCGCGGATCGCCGCCAGCGCCTTCGGCGACGGGCCGTAAGGGTGCTCGTTGGTGTTGAGCTTGACCAGGTTGTCGATCTTGGGCTGTTCGCCTGGCACGTAGGGGGTCAGGCCGTTTACGACGGCGCTCCAGTAGCGGCTCATGCAATGATTCTGCGGTGTGGAATGGACCGGCCCGGAAGGCTGCCGGCAGGGGCCCGTCCGCCTTGGGGTGACAAGCCCGCAGGCAGGGGCCTAACGGGCTGTCGATGGTATCATGGGCCCCATTTCCCCCTACCGGGCTCCACGCCCTCTCAGCCCCATGCGGCAAGCCGAAGTCACCCGCAATACCCTCGAAACCCGGATCACCGTCCGCATCAATCTGGACGGCACGGGCCAGTCCAGGCTGAACACCGGCATCGGTTTCTTCGACCATATGCTGGACCAGATCGCGCGTCACGGCCTGATCGATCTCGACATCCAGTGCCAGGGCGACCTGCATATCGACGGCCATCACACGGTCGAGGACGTCGGCATCGCGCTCGGCCAGGCCTTTGCCCAGGCGGTCGGCGACAAGAAGGGCATCCGGCGCTATGGTCATGCCTATGTGCCGCTCGACGAGGCGCTCAGCCGCGTGGTGGTCGATTTCTCGGGCCGCCCGGGCCTGCACATGGACTGCAAGTTCACCGCCGGTGCCATCGGCCAGCTCGACACCCAGCTGGTGTTCGAGTTCTTCCAGGGCTTCGTCAACCACGCCCTGGTGTCGTTGCACATCGACAACCTCAAGGGCCACAACGCCCACCACCAGTGCGAGACGATCTTCAAGGCCTTCGGCCGCACCCTGCGTGCCGCGCTCGAACTCGATCCGCGCTCGGCCGGCGTGATCCCCTCGACCAAGGGTTCGCTCTGATTTCACCCGCCAGCGCTCCGGAACCGACAAGATGAACCGACAGACAGTGGCCGTGGTCGACTACGGCATGGGCAACCTGCGCTCCGTCGCACAGGCCGTCATTCACGCCGCGACCGCGGTCGACCATGTGGACGTGGTCGTGACCTCCGACCCCCAGGTCGTGCGCGACGCGCACCGCGTCGTGCTGCCCGGTCAGGGCGCCATGCCCGACTGCATGATGGAGCTCGAACGCTCCGGCCTGCGCGATGCCGTGCTCGAAGCCGCCGCGGCCAAGCCGCTGTTCGGCGTCTGCGTCGGCATGCAGATGCTGCTCGACCACAGCGAGGAAGGCCCGACCGACGGCCTGGGCCTGATCCCGGGTCGCGTGATCAAGTTCCAGCTCGACGGCCAGTACCAGCCCGACGGCAGCCGCTTCAAGGTGCCGCAGATGGGCTGGAACCGCGTCTTCCATCAGCTGGGACGTGGCGACTCGCATCCGGTCTGGGCCGGCATCCCCGATGGCGCCTATTTCTACTTCGTGCACAGCTTCCATGCCCACCCGGAGCAGCTGGCGCACAGCGTCGGCGAGACCGACTACGGCAGCCGTTTCAGCTCGGCCGTCGCGCGCGACAACATCTTCGCGACCCAGTTCCATCCGGAGAAGAGTGCTGACCAGGGCCTTGCGCTCTATCGCAACTTCCTGCACTGGAATCCCTGATTTCTTTCGTCCCTCCTGAATCCGATACCGCCATGCTCCTGATCCCTGCCATCGACCTGAAAGACGGCCAATGCGTGCGCCTCAAACAAGGCGACATGGACCAATCCACCGTGTTCGGTGAAGACCCCGCGGCCATGGCCCGCAACTGGGTCAGCAAGGGCGCGCGCCGCCTGCACCTGGTCGACCTCAACGGCGCCTTCGCCGGTCAGCCGCGCAACGGCAACGCGATCAAGTCGATCCTGAAGGAAGTCGGCAACGAGATCGACGTCCAGCTCGGCGGCGGCATCCGTGACCTCGACACCATCGAGCGCTACCTCGACGCCGGCCTGCGCTACGTCATCATCGGCACCGCCGCGGTCAAGAACCCGGGCTTCCTGCAGGACGCCTGCACCGCCTTCCCCGGCCACATCATCGTCGGCCTCGATGCCAAGGACGGCAAGGTCGCGACCGACGGCTGGTCCAAGCTGACCGGCCACGAAGTCGCCGACCTCGGCAAGAAGTTCGAGGACTACGGCGTCGAATCCATCATCTACACCGACATCGGCCGCGACGGCATGCTGTCGGGCATCAACATCGAGGCCACCGTCAAGCTGGCGCAGGCGCTGACCATCCCCGTGATCGCCTCGGGCGGCCTGTCCAACCTCGAAGACATCCGCCAGCTGTGCGCGGTCGAGGACGAGGGCGTGCAGGGCGTGATCTGCGGCCGCTCGATCTACAGCGGCGACCTCGACTTCGCGGCCGGCCAGCAGCTGGCCGACGAACTGCGCGGCTGATCTCATGAGCGCGCCCGCCACCCTGGTCCCCGAGACCTTCGCCGGCCTGAACTGCTGGCGGCTGGCCTTGCCGGGTGGCGACAGCCTGCGGGTGGCCGAGCAGGGTGGCCATGTCCTGTCCTGGCTGGCGGGCGGGCGCGAACGCCTGTTCCTGAGTCCGCGCAGTGCCCTCGACGGCAGTGCGCCGATCCGCGGCGGCGTGCCGGTCTGCTGGCCGCAGTTCAACCAGCGTGGCAATTTGCCTAAGCATGGTTTTGCGCGCCATCTGCCCTGGCTCACCACCGCCTATGACCTTGGTTCTGATGCAGCCAGCCTGGAGCTCACGCTCTGCAGCAGCGAGCGCACGCGCTCGCTCTGGCCGCACGAGTTCGAGCTCACGCTGACGCTGCAGCTGCAACCCGGGCGCCTGCGCATGACGCTGGCGGCGCGCAACACCGGCGCCCAGCCGCTGTCCTTCACCGGCGCGCTGCACAGCTATTTCGCCTGCGACGACGTCGCCCAGGCCCAGCTCGCCGGCCTGCAGGGCCGCCCGGAGTGGGACGCGCTGACCGATGGCCATGCCCAGGGCGCCGAGGCGCTGCGCTTCGACTCCGAATTCGACCGCGTCTATTCCGGTACGGCAGCGCCCATGCTGCTGCGCTATGGCGCGCAGGCGCTGCGCATCAGCCAGAGCCCCTCCTGGTCCGACACCGTGGTCTGGAACCCCCATGTCGCCAAATGCGCCGCCCTGGCCGACATGGAGGCCGACGGCTGGCGCCACATGCTTTGCGTCGAAGCCGCCCAGGTGTTCGAGCCCGTGCCGCTGGCGCCCGGCCAGCAGTGGCTGGGCTGGCAGCAGCTCGAACTCGCCTGAACTCGCCGCGTGCCGGCGGCAGTGGCGCGGTGCTGCGACAATAGCGCCATGCTTGCGAAACGAATCATCCCCTGCCTGGACGTGACCGGCGGCCGCGTGGTCAAGGGCGTCAATTTCCTCGAACTGCGCGATGCCGGCGATCCGGTCGAGATCGCGGCCCGCTACAACGAGCAGGGCGCCGACGAACTGACCTTCCTCGACATCACCGCCACCAGCGACGGCCGCGACCTGATCCTGCACATCATCGAGGCGGTCGCCTCCCAGGTCTTCATCCCCCTGACCGTGGGCGGCGGCGTGCGCGTCGTCGAGGACGTGCGGCGACTGCTCAACGCTGGCGCCGACAAGGTCAGCTTCAACTCGGCCGCGCTGGCCAACCCGCAGGTGATCCGCGACGCCTCGGCCAAGTACGGCTCGCAGTGCATCGTGGTTGCGATCGACGCCAAGCGCCGCCGGCCCGAGGACGAGCTGCGCCTGGGCGCCAATGGTCTGCCGGTCGGCCCGGGCTGGGACGTCTACAGCCATGGCGGGCGCAAGAACGTCGGCCTCGACGCCGTCGCCTGGGCGACCCAGATGGCCGAGCATGGCGCCGGCGAGATCCTGCTGACCAGCATGGACCGCGACGGCACCAAGTCCGGCTTCGACCTGGCGCTCACGCGCGCGGTCAGCGACGCGATTCCGGTGCCGGTGATCGCCTCCGGTGGCGTCGGCAACCTCGACCATCTGGCCGACGGCGTGCAGCAGGGCGGCGCCGACGCGGTGCTGGCCGCCAGCATCTTCCATTACGGTGAATACACCATCGCCGAGGCCAAGCAGCGCATGGCCGCGCGCGGCATTCCGGTGCGCCTGTGAGGACTGACAGCATGAATTGGCTCGACCAGATCAAGTGGGACGACAAGGGCCTGGTGCCCGTGATCGCGCAGGAAAATGCCAGCGGCGACGTACTGATGTTCGCCTGGATGAACCGCGAAGCCTTGCAGAAGACCGCCGAGCTGGGCCGCGCGGTCTACTTCAGCCGCTCGCGCAACAGGCTCTGGTTCAAGGGCGAGGAATCCGGCCATGTGCAGACCGTGCACGACATCCGGCTCGACTGCGACAACGACGTCGTGCTGCTGAAAGTCACGCAGCAGGGCCACGAGCCCGGCATTGCCTGCCACACCGGCCGCCACAGCTGCTTCTACCAGAGCTACCAGCCAGGCAGCGAAGGCAGCGGCGAATGGCAGAGCGTCGACCCGGTGCTCAAAGACCCCGAAAGCATCTACCAATGACCCAATCCACCGACACCCTGGACCGCCTCGCGGCGGTGATCGAATCGCGCAAGCCCGCCAATGGCGGCGACCCCGAGAAAAGCTATGTCGCGCGCCTGCTGCACAAGGGCCCGGATGCCTTCCTGAAGAAGGTCGCCGAGGAAGCCGGCGAGGCCGTCATGGCCGCCAAGGACCTGCAATACGGTGCCGGCGATGCCAAGGCCCTGGTCGGCGAGGTGGCCGACCTCTGGTTCCACAGCATGATCGCGCTGGCGCATTTCGGCCTGAGCCCGGCCGACGTGGTGGCCGAACTGGCGCGCCGCGAGGGCCTGAGTGGCCTGGAAGAAAAGGCGCTGCGCAAGGCCGTCGCGCGCGAGCAGGGCGAGTAAGCCCGCTCGCATCGAAAGGCCCCGTACATGACGAGCGAAGACCAGCAAGAGCGCCTGCGCAGCCTCGGCAACGCAGGACTGATCAGCTACCTGCTGCACCTGATCGTCGCCGTCGCTGCCCTGATACCGGGCGGCCAGTGGGGACCCACCCTGCTGATCGTCGCGCTGGTGCTCGATTTCGTCAAGCGCGATGACGCGCAGGGCACCTGGCATGAAAGCCATTTCCGCTGGCGCATCCGCACCGTGGTCTTCGCCATGCTGGCCTATCTGCTGACATTGCCGCTCTGGTTCATTTTCATATTCCCCGGCTGGCTGGCCTGGACCGTCATCTCGGCCTGGTTCCTGTATCGCATCATCAAGGGCATGTTCCGCCTGAACGCGGGCCAGCCCATGGAGTTTCCCCAATGAACGCTTCCCCCGACTGCATCTTCTGCAAGATCGTTGCCGGCCAGATCCCGAGCCGCAAGGTCTACGAGGACGAGGACCTCTACGTCTTCCACGACATCAAGCCCTGGGCGCCGGTGCATTTCCTCGTGATCCCCAAGCTGCACATCCCCTCGATGGCACAGGTCTCGGCCGAACACGAGCGGCTGCTGGGCCGCATGATGACGCTGGCGCCCAAGCTCGCGCTGGAGCAGGGCTGCAATCCTTACCCGGCTGGCGGCTTCCGCATCATCGCCAACACCGGCGACGAAGGCGGCCAGGAGGTGCATCACCTGCACCTGCACGTGATCGGCGGTCCGCGTCCCTGGGCGCGCGGCTGACTTGATTCAGAAAAATGTCCCCCCATATGCGGATAATGGGTGACCTGCTTGCATGAACCTTTCGGGCAACATGCAATCCAAACTTATCGCCGGGGACTGTCCCCCGCTCTGGAGTACGCAAAATGGGTAGTTTTTCCATCTGGCACTGGCTGATCGTCCTGCTGATCGTCGTCATGGTCTTCGGTACCAAGAAGCTCAAGAATATCGGCGCCGACCTCGGCGGCGCGGTCAAGGGCTTCAAGGACGGCATGAAGGACGGCGGTGCCAGCGCCGATGAAGGCAAGCCGGCCGCACAGGTCGAGCAGGGCCAATCGGCACAAAAGGCCACCATCGACGTCGAGGCCAAGACCAAGGGTTGAGCCTGAGTCGCTGAAGCCCACATGATCGATCTCGGCATATCCAAACTCGCGCTGATCGGTGCGGTGGCGTTGATCGTCATCGGCCCCGAGAAGCTGCCGCGCGTCGCGCGTACCGTCGGCACATTGCTCGGCAAGGCGCAGCGCTACGTCAACGACGTCAAGTCCGAGGTCAACCGCTCGATGGAGCTCGACGAGCTCAAGAAGATGAAGGACAGCGTCACCAGTGCCGCGCACGAGGTCGAGTCCTCGCTGCGCGATGTCGGCAGCGAGTTCGAGCGCAACCTGAGCGGCGCGGCACCCGCGCCGGACGATTTCCCGTCCTTCGACCCCGTCTACCCGGCCTATCGCCACCCGAAGAAGAACTTCAGGCTCAAGCAGAAGGCCGTGCCGCAGTGGTACAAGGCCCGCCAGGGCGTGCGCAGCAAGGCGCAGTCTGGTGCCGCGCGGGTGGCGCGCTTTCGCCCCAAGTCCCGCTTCCAGTGACTCCCTGATCCATGTCAGACAAGCAAGAACAGGCCGACGAACTCGCCGGCAGCGAACAGCCCTTCGTCCAGCACCTGATGGAGCTGCGCGATCGGCTGCTCTATTGCGTCTACGGCATAGCGGCCGCGATGGCGCTGCTCGCGATCTGGCCCGGTCCCTCGGGCCTGATCGACCTGATCGCGGTGCCGATCCGGGCCCATATGCCGCCCGACGTCAAGCTGATCGCAGTCGGTGTCTTCACGCCCTTCTTCATCCCGCTCAAGGTGCTGATGATGGCCGGCCTGCTGCTGGCCCTGCCCTGGGTGCTGTACCAGATCTGGGCCTTTGTCGCGCCCGGCCTCTACAGCCACGAGAAGAAGTTCGCGCTGCCGCTGATCATCTTCGGCAGCTTCCTGGCCTATGTCGGCATCGCCTTCGTGCAGTTCTTCGTGCTCGACAAGATGTTCGCCTTCATCCAGGGCTTCACGCCCGAGAGCGTCAACGCGACGCCCGACATCGCCTCCTACGTCGAGTCCATCCTGTCGCTCTACCTGGCCTTCGGTCTGGCGTTCCAGGTGCCGATCGTCGTGATGCTGCTGGTGCGCTTCGAGCTCGTCACGGTCGAGAAGCTCAGGTCAGTACGCGGCTACTTCGTCGTCGGCGCCTTCGTCGTCGCGGCTGTCGTGACGCCGCCCGACGTGATCTCGCAGCTCGCGCTCGCGGTGCCGATGTGCCTGCTGTACGAGATCGGCATCCTGGGCTCGCGCTGGTTTGCTCGCGTCAGCCGTGCGCCTGATTCCGAGTCTGAGTCCGGGCAGGCCAAGGCCGACTGAAGTCAGTCAGCGCTGTCCGGCAACCTTGCGTTGTGCTGGCACCACCTGCAACTGCTGGCGCGTGCTGCGCCGCACCACTTCCAGCTTGGCCGGCTGGCCCGGCGGCAAGGCCGCCACTGCAGCCAGCAGTCCGGCGACATTCCTGACCGGCTGACCCGCGACATCCACGATCACGTCGCCCGGGCGCAGGCCAGCTTGCGCGGCCGGACCGTTCTGCAGCACGCCGGTGATCATCACGCCCGCGCGCAGCTCGGTGTCGAAATAGGCCGCCAGCTCGGGCGTGAGCTCCTGCGGCTCGACGCCGATCCAGCCGCGCGTGACCTTGCCGTCGCGCAGGATGGCTTCCATCACGCTGCGCGCAATCGAGGTCGGGATCGCGAAGCCGATGCCCATCGATCCGCCCGAGCGCGAATAGATCGCGGTGTTGATGCCCATCAGCCGGCCTTGCGCATCGACCAGCGCGCCGCCCGAGTTGCCCGGGTTGATCGCCGCGTCGGTCTGGATGAAGTTCTCGAAGGTGTTGATGCCGAGCTGGTTGCGGCCCAGTGCGCTGACAATGCCGCTGGTCACGGTCTGGCCGACGCCGAAGGGGTTGCCGATCGCGAGCACCACGTCACCGACCGCGAGCTGGCTCGAGTCGCCCAGCGTGATGACCGGCAGCTTGTCCAGGTTGATCTTGAGCACCGCGAGATCGGTCTCGGGGTCGGTGCCGATCACGCGCGCGGCCGCCTTGCGCCCGTCGCTGAGCTGGACCTCGATCTCGTCGGCATCCTCGATCACATGGTGGTTGGTCAGCAGATAGCCGGTCGTGCTCACGATCACGCCCGAGCCCAGGCCGGTCTGCGGTTGCGACTCGGCCTGCTCGCCGTAGAAGAAACGGAACCAGGGGTCGTTGGCGTAGGGATTGCGTGCCGGCGCCTTGCTGGTGCTGATGCTGACGACGGCTGGTGCAGCCGCCTGCGCCGCGCTGCGGTAGCTGCTGGCCGCCGCCGTTGCCGCAGGCGTGGCAGATTCCAGCACCGGGACCACGGCGCTGCTGGTGCTGCGCTCCAGCCAGTGCGGCCTGAGCGTTCCAACCACGAACCAGGCGGCCAGCAGCAGCGTGACCGATTGCGAGAAGAGCAGCCAGTAGCGTTTCATGTCAAATCAAGATTATTTTGATATGGATCAACGAGGGTTAACCCGGATTGGGCTGAAATGACCCTTTAAACCCAAGGTTATTGACGGAGCCAACATGAAAGCAATTGTGGACCTTTTTTCGACCGACTATGGTCTGATGAGCATCGGCGTGATCCTGTTCGTGATCGTCATGTCGATCTGGTTTTCGCGTTTCTTCAAGCGCAAGATGGACGAGTCGGTGCAGGAACAGCAGCGGCTGCAAGCTGGACAGCGCGCCAACCTCTGAGCGCCTGCGCCCCATGAGGGCGCCATGACTTCTGGGCTGTCACAATGCGGCTTGCATCCAGCCTCAGCCCGAAAATGACCGCATCGTCCGAGCAAGTCCTTCCTCCATCACTTGAGCCTGCCGTCCTCTCGGCATCCGTCGGAGGCTGCAGCCTGACCGAGCTGGTCGCCACCTGCGACCGCCTGTTGCAGCCGGCCCTGTTCAAGGACTACGGTCCCAACGGCTTGCAGGTCGAGGGCCGTCCCAACGTGCGCAAGCTCGTCAGCGGCGTGACCGCCAGCCGTGCGCTGATCGAGGCGGCAATCGCTGCCGAAGCCGACGCCATCCTGGTCCACCACGGCCTGTTCTGGCGCGGCCAGGATGGCCGGGTGACCGGTTGGATGAAGCAGCGCCTGGCGTTGCTGCTGCAGCACGACATCAGCCTGATCGCCTACCACCTGCCGCTGGACGCCCACCCCGAGCTCGGCAACAACGCGCAGCTCGGGCTCAAGCTCGGGTTCGCGCCGCTGGCTGACGGTGGCTGGGGGCGTTTCGGCGAGCAGCAGCTCGGCTTCCTGGGCGAGGTCGCTCCCTGCAGCGGGTCCGAGCTCGCCGCGCGTGTCGAGCGTGTGCTGGGGCGTCGCCCGACCCTGGTCGATCCCGGCGCCCGGACCATCCGGCGTGTGGCCTGGTGCAGCGGCGGCGCCCAGGGCTATTTCGAGGCGGCCATTGCCGCCGGTGCCGATGCCTTTCTGACCGGCGAGATATCGGAGCCGCAGGCGCATCTGGCGCGCGAATGCGGCGTCGCCTTCCTGGCCTGTGGCCACCATGCGACCGAGCGCTATGGCGCGCCCGCTCTCGGTGCCGCCATCGCGGCCGAGCTCGGGCTGCAGCATCAATTCATCGAAATCGACAACCCCGCATGACGCAGCAGATCACCCCCTCTTGCGCCGCCCCGATCGCCATCACCATGGGCGACCCGGCTGGCATCGGCCCCGAGATCATCGCGCAGGCCTTCCGCCTGCAGCCCGACTGGTCGCAGCGCTGCTTCGCGGTCGGAGATCTCGCCACCTTGCGCCGCGCGGTCGAAGTCACCGGCGGTCTGTTGCCGGTCGCGGTGATCGAGTCACCCGCCGACGTGCACGGCCTGCCGCCGCGCTGCCTGCCTGTGCTGCCTGCGGTCCAGCTGGAGTCGCTGGCCGAATGGGGCCGGGTGGATGCCCGGGCCGGTCGCGCCGCCGCTGACTGCATCGCCTGGGCTGCGCACGCTGCGCTGCGCGGCGAGCTCGCCGCCGTCGTCACCGCGCCGATCCACAAGGAAGCGCTGGCGGCTGCGGGCGTGGACCATCCCGGTCACACCGAGTTCCTGCAGGCGCTCGCGGCCGAGCACCTGGGCTGCGATAGCGCCCAGCTGCCGGTGCGCATGATGCTGTCGAATGACGAGTTGCGCACCGTGCTGGTCAGCATCCATGTCTCGCTGCGCGACGCGATCGATGCCGTCACGGCGGCCAATGTGCTGCAGACGCTGCGCATCACGGCCGCCCACCTGGCGCGCCAGCTCGGGCGCGCGCCGCGCATCGCGGTCGCTGGCCTGAATCCGCACGCGGGGGAGGGCGGGCTGTTCGGGCGCGAGGAAATCGAGCAGATCGCCCCTGCCATTGAGCAAGCACGCGCCGAAGGACTGGATGTCAGCGGCCCGCATGCGCCCGACACCGTCTTCATGCGCGCCCGTACTGGAGAGTTCGATGTCGTGCTCGCGATGTACCACGACCAGGGCCTGATCCCGGTCAAGTACCTGGGACTGGAGCATGGCGTCAACAGCACGCTGGGCCTGCCTTTCGTGCGCACCAGCCCCGACCACGGCACTGCCTTCGATCTGGCCGGCAGCGGCCGGGCCGACCCGTCCAGCCTGATCGCCGCGGTGCGGGCCGCGATGGGGCTCAGCCCCGCTGCTTGAGGCTGTCGCGGATTTCGCGCAGCAGCAGCACGTCCTCCGGGGTCGGCGGCGGTGCGGCGGGCGCCGGTGCCGGTTCAGCGCGCTTGATGCGGTTGATCTGCTTGACCATCAGGAAGATGGCGAAGGCCAGGATCGCGAAGTTGAGCGCCACCGTGATGAAGTTGCCGTAGGCAAACACCGGCACGCCGACCTTCTTGAGCTCGGCCAAGGTCAGCGCAGTCCCGGGCGGCGGGTCACTGAGCACGATGAACAGGTTGGAGAAATCCAGTTTGCCGACCAGCCTGCCGACCAGCGGCATGATCAGGTCCTCGACCACGGAGCCGACGATCTTGCCAAAGGCACCGCCGATGATCACGCCAACTGCCAGATCGATCACATTGCCCTTGACCGCGAACTCGCGGAATTCCTTCATCATGCCCATGACTGGCCTCCTTTGCTGTCAATCGAGGATAAGCAGGCCCATGGTAGTAGGTTTTCTTTCGTCTGGGGAGTGCGCTCCGGTACAATGCCATGTTGACCAGAGCTGGCTTTCCTTGGCTGGCTCCCTTGTCCTTCCCAGTCATTGAAAGATCCCCATGAGCGAAGCATCCGTCGACAACGGCCGCCGCACCTGGCTCATCACCTCGGGCGCCGTGGGCGCAGTGGGAGCTGCAGCCGTCGCCGTCCCCTTTGTGAGCACTTTCCAGCCCTCCGAGCGCGCCAAGGCCGCCGGTGCCGCTGTCCAGGTCGATATTTCCGCGATCCAGCCGGGCCAGAAACTCGTGGTCGAGTGGCGCGGCAAGCCCGTGTGGATCATGAAGCGCACGCCCGAGCAGCTCGAGGCACTCGAGAAGCTGGCGCCCGAGCTGGCTGATCCCGATTCCAAGCGCAACGCCTATCCCACGCCCGAATACGCCAAGAATGTCTATCGCTCGGTCAAGAAGGATGTCTTCGTCGGCGTCGGCATCTGCACCCATCTGGGTTGCTCGCCGTCGGACAAGTTCCAGACCGGCGCCCAGCCTTCGCTGCCTGACAACTGGCAGGGCGGCTACCTGTGCCCCTGCCACGGCTCGACCTTCGACCTGGCCGGCCGCGTGTTCAAGAACAAGCCGGCTCCGGACAACCTCGAAGTGCCGCCGCACATGTACCTGTCTGACACCGTGCTCCTGATCGGTGAAGACAAGAAGGCCTGAGTCGAATCAAACAGAGGAACATCATGGCAGCTGAATTCAAGGAACTCCCGGCCAACGCCCCCACGGGCGAGAAGGTCGTCAACTGGTTCGAGAACCGCTTTCCCTCGGCATTTGCTGGCTACAAGCAGCATCTGTCCGAGTACTACGCGCCCAAGAACTTCAATTTCTGGTATTTCTTCGGCTCGCTGGCGCTGCTGGTGCTGGTGATCCAGATCGTGACCGGCATCTTCCTGGTCATGAACTACAAGCCGGACGCCAACCTGGCCTTCGCCTCCGTCGAGTACATCATGCGCGATGTGCCCTGGGGCTGGCTGATCCGCTACATGCACTCGACCGGCGCTTCCGCCTTCTTCGTGGTGGTGTACCTGCACATGTACCGCGGCCTGATCTACGGCTCCTACCGCAAGCCGCGCGAGCTGGTCTGGGTCTTCGGCTGCGCCATCTTCCTGGCGCTGATGGCTGAAGCCTTCATGGGCTACCTGCTGCCCTGGGGCCAGATGTCGTTCTGGGGTGCCCAGGTGATCGTGAACCTGTTCGCGGCCGTGCCCTTCGTCGGTCCCGACCTGGCGCTGCTGATCCGTGGCGACTTCGTCGTTGGCGACGCCACCCTGAACCGCTTCTTCAGCTTTCACGTGATTGCCGTGCCGCTGGTCCTGCTGGGCCTGGTGGTCGCACATATCCTGGCGCTGCACGACGTGGGCTCGAACAACCCCGACGGCATCGAGATCAAGGGTCCGAACGCACCCAAGGACGCCCAGGGCCACCCGCTCGACGGCATTCCCTTCCACCCCTACTACTCGGTCCATGACCTGCTGGGCGTCGGCGTGTTCCTGATGGCCTTCTCGGCGATCATCTTCTTCGCGCCCGAGCTCGGTGGCTACTTCCTCGAGTACAACAACTTCATTCCGGCCGACCCGTTCAAGACCCCGCCGCACATCGCGCCGGTCTGGTACTTCACGCCGTTCTACTCGATGCTGCGCGCCATCACCGCTGAAATGGTCTACGTGCTGATCGCCGTGGCCATCATCGGTGCCCTGCTGGGCCTGCTCAAGGCCAAGGTCGGCGGTGCCGGCAAGGTGGCCATTCTGGGCGCCACCGCCGTCGTGATCGGCCTGCTGCTGTCGATCGATGCCAAGTTCTGGGGTGTCGTCGCCATGGGCGGCGCGGTCGTGATCATGTTCTTCCTGCCCTGGCTCGACAACAGCCCGGTCAACTCGATCCGCTACCGTCCGAGCTGGCACAAGCTGGTCTACGCCGTGTTCGTGATCAACTTCCTGATCCTGGGCTACCTGGGCGTGCAGCCGCCGTCCCCGGTCGGCGAGCGCGTCTCGCAGGTCGGTACCCTGCTGTACTTCGGCTTCTTCCTGCTGATGCCGTGGTGGAGCCGCCTGGGTACGCCCAAGCCGGTCCCGAGCCGCGTGACCTTCAAGCCGCACTGAGCCCAACCGCCTACAGGAGTTACAAGATGAAAAAGTGGATTGTGGGCTGCGTGATGGCCCTGGGTCTGGCCGGTGGCGCGCTGGCCGCTGGCGCCGGCTTCCCGCTGGACAAGGCACCCGACCTGAGCAAGAAGAGCGAGAAGGAATACCAGGCTGCGTTGCAGAACGGTGCCAAGCTCTTCGTCAACTACTGCCTGAACTGCCACTCGGCAGCGTTCATGCGCTTCAACCGTCTCAAGGACATCGGCCTGACCGAGCAGCAGATCAAGGACAACCTGCTGTTCACGACCGACAAGGTCGGCGAGGTCATGAAGTCGGCGATCAACCCGCGCCAGGCCAAGGACTGGTTCGGCGCCAACCCGCCCGACCTGACCGTGATCGCGCGCGCCAAGGCCAGCCATGCCGGCACGGGTGCCGATTACCTTTACACCTACATGCGCACCTTCTACCGCGACGACACCCGTCCGAGCGGCTGGAACAACATGGCCTTCCCGAACGTGGGCATGCCGCATGTACTGCACGAGCTGCAGGGCGAGCGCAAGCCGGTCCTCGACGAGCACCATAACGTCACGGGCTGGGAACAGATCAAGCCTGGCAAACTGAGCAACGAGGAATACGACAAGGCCGTCGGCGACTTGGTGGCCTACATGCAGTGGATGGCGGAGCCGGTGCAGCACAAGCGCACCCAGCTCGGCGTCTGGGTCCTGCTGTTCCTGGGCTTGTTCACCTTCACGGCATGGCGCCTGAACCAAGCGTTCTGGAAAGACGTCAAGTAACCCCCATCTGGCCCATAGCCTGGGCCGGATAGACCGCAGTGGCTGGCCGCTTCAGGCTCGCCACTGTTTTTTGCTTTTTGATTGAGGAGTTTTTGCCATGATGGTTTTGTACTCGGGCACCACCTGCCCTTACTCGCACCGCTGCCGTTTCGTGCTGTTCGAGAAAGGCATGGACTTCGAGATCCGCGACGTCGACCTCTACAACAAGCCGGAAGACATCGCGGTCATGAACCCTTACGGGCAGGTACCGATCCTGGTCGAGCGCGACCTGATACTGTACGAGTCGAACATCATCAACGAGTACATCGACGAGCGCTTCCCGCATCCGCAGCTGATGCCCGGCGACCCGGTCGACCGCGCGCGCGTGCGTCTGTTCCTGCTCAACTTCGAGAAGGAGCTGTTCACCCATGTCTCGGTGCTTGAGCAGCGCGGCGTCAAGGGCAACGAGAAGGCGATCGAGAAGTCCAAGGCGCATATCCGCGACCGCCTGACCCAGCTCGCTCCGGTGTTCCTGAAGAACAAGTACATGCTGGGCGACAACTTCTCGATGCTCGACGTCGCGATCGCGCCGCTGCTGTGGCGTCTGGACCACTACGGCATCGAGCTGAGCAAGAACGCCGCGCCGCTGCTCAAGTACGCCGAGCGCATCTTCTCGCGTCCGGCCTTCATCGAGGCGCTGACCCCGTCCGAAAAGGTGATGCGCAAGTAAGCGCGCTTGATTCCTGCCTGTACGCCATGAACCACGACGACCTGCCTTCCACCCGGCCCTACCTGATCCGCGCCCTGCACGAGTGGTGCTGTGACAACGGTTTCACGCCCTATCTCGCGGTGGCGGTCGATGCCTCGGTGCAGGTGCCGCGCGAATTCGTCAAGGACGGCGAGATCGTGCTCAACACCAGCTACGACGCGACCGGCAACCTGCGGCTGGGCAACGACTGCATCGAGTTCAAGGCCCGCTTCGGCGGCGTCGCGCGCGAGATTCAGGTCCCGGTTGACCATGTGCTGGCAATCTATGCCCGCGAGAACGGGCAGGGCATGGCCTTCCCGCCGCCCGAGCGCGAGTCGGCGCAGGCACAGTCCGAGCAGCAGTCCCCGGACGAGCCACCACCACCGGGTAGCGGCCGGCCGGCGCTCAAGCGAGTGAAGTAGAATAACGCTGTTGCCGCCTTAGCTCAGCTGGTAGAGCACCCGCCTTGTAAGCGGTAGGTCGTCAGTTCGATTCCGACAGGCGGCACCAACCATTCAGATAAAGCCCGTCAAGGTCATCCACCTGACGGGCTTTTTCTTTGGCGCAGAGTCTCCGATCCAGCCGCCTGGCGCTGATGCATCAAGCGAGCAGGGCATCGATGTCGATGGCGTCGATCTGCTCGGGGCGCATGAAGCGCTGGGCGTAGTCGAGGTAGACGCCCGAGCGCAGGAACAGCTCGAACAGATCGGCGTCGATATGCTGCTCCTTGCTCATCCTGGCCATGATGGACATGGACTGCGACAGCCTGAGTCCGCGCTTGTACGGGCGATCCGATGCGGTCAACGCCTCGAAGATGTCGGCGATCGCCAGCATCCTGGCCTGGGGGCCGAGTTGGGCGGATGCAAGGCCCTTGGGGTAGCCGCTGCCGTCGAGCTTCTCGTGATGTGCGGCAGCGATCTCGGGCACGCGCTGTAGATGGCGCGGGAAGGGCAATTCGCGCAGCATGATCTCGGTCTGCACGATGTGCTCGTTGATCTTGTAGCGTTCCTCCTCGGTCAGGGTACCGCGTCCGATGCTCAGGTTGTAGAGTTCGCCCCGGTTGTAGAGCAGATCCGGTACCTTCATCCGGAATCCCCACCGGTTGTCTGCCGGGATGCGCTCGCGCTGGGGGCGCTCGATGCGGTGCTCGGGTCGATCCGCCAGCAGCTGTTCGAGCGCTGGCAGGCGGGAGTCGGCCAGGGGGTTGAGCCGGGTGCGCTCCTCCTCCGACAGGCCGAGCGTGTTGTCCAGCGTCCGCAGCCAGGTCCGGCCCGAGATGCGTTGCAGCTCGGCGATCTGTTCGGGTGCCAGCCCCTCGCTGCCCTCGTTGCAGCGGGCCACCGTGGCGAAGTCGGTGTCGAGTTCGCGCAGTTCGCTGTCCAGCCTGCGCTGCGAGTCCGCGCCATGCTCGCCCGCGGCTACGCGCTGCAGGTGCCGGATCTCGGCATCGCGCTTGAGCACTTCGAAGCGCATGCGGATTTCGTGGATGCGGTTGTAGATGACTTCGAGCTTGGTCGCCTTGTCGACCACGAACTCCGGTGTCGTCACCTTGCCACAGTCGTGCAGCCAGGAGGCGATGCGCAGCGTTTCCCATTCATTCTCGTCCATGCGGAAACCGCTGTAGGGACCAGCGCTCGCGTTGCACGCGGCCTGCGCGAGCAGCCGGGTCAATTCCGGCACCCGGGCGCAGTGTTTCCCGGTATAGGCACTCTTGGCGTCGATGGCGTCAGCGATCAGGCGAACGAAGGATTCGAACAGTTGCTTCTGCTCCTTGAGCAGGGCTTGCGCTTCGAGCGACACGGCAGCGGTTCCCGAGAGGGCGCCGATGAAGGACAGCAGAGCCTTCTCGCTCGGGCGTGACGACAGCAGGACCATGGCACCCGTGAGATCGAGCTGGCGGTTCATGAGCGGAACCGCCAGGCCGAACATGATGCCGCCGTGATGGACGCTGTCGGTCAGCATCAAGGCCTCGGTATCGTCTGGCGTGATGGCGGCGGCTTGCACCTGTCCCAGCCTGAGCGCGCGCCCCAGCAAGGGGCCGGCGACTTGCGCGAGATTCGCGCTGGTTGCGAGCCTGGCCGGGTCGAGCGGCAAGCGCCGCAGACGACCGAGTTCTGCGCCGTCGAGAAAAATGCCCCCTGGCGTGCAGGCGCAGCTCGGCACCAGGCCGTCGGGCTGGCACAGGTACAGGATGCCCGACGTTGCGTCAGCGGCATTGACCGTTTCCCCAAGCAGCTTGGGCAGCAGTTTGTCGAAGTTCTTTTCGGCTGATATCGCCGCGCTCAGGTCGAGGAAGTCGCGTATCGTTCGCTTCATCTTCGACATGGTCTGGGCCAGCTGGTTGACCTCGACGACCTGCGAGGTCAGCTCCAGCGGCTTGCCGAAGTCGAAATTCCGGATCGCGTCCGTTTCTCTGGTCAGGGCCACCAGGGGGCGCGCTATGCTGCGCGCCAGTATCCAGGTCAGCGGGACCGAGAGCAGGATGACCAGCAACATGACCAGACCTGCCAGCCTGGTCTGGTCATATACCACCGACAGCAGTTCGCGGTCGGGCAGGGCGATCACCAGCAGCAAGGAGCTGGCGCCTTCGATGGCCAGGTCCTTGATGGCCACCTGCCAGGAGCCCGTTTCGGTATCGAGGCTGCGCCTGAACCAGTCGGCGTTCGAGATGGCATGCAGGTCGACCTGGCTGGCGATCTGCTTCAGTATCGGGACGCCGAAGTTCTCCAGCGTCGCGAGCGTGGGCTGGCCGCCGTCCGACAGACGGACCAGGCGGAAGCTGTCCTCGTGGGCGAAGAGGGTTCCGCCGGAGTCGATCAGGGCGAGCTGGGAGTTCCGGGTCACTTTCTGCTGGGCCAGCCTTTTGCCCAGACTCTGCAGTTGAATATCCGCGCCAATCACGACGCCTGGCGGCATCCTGGCCTGGGTTGCCAGGGTGATGCCGACCTGGCGGTCCGAAAAGAACAGATAGGGACTGGTCAGGATGGAGCGCGCTGAAGCCATCGCCTGCCGGTACCAGCCGCGCTGGCGCGGGTCGTAGCTCTGCGGGTAGTCGCTGCGCTCGACGCGGCCAATGGTTCGCAGCTTGCCGTCAAGATAGAGGTAGAGGCCGCGGGCTGGCCTGACCCGACGCTCGATGCTCTGGACCATGTAGGTGGTGCCGGGCGGTGCCTTCAGGCGCAGACGCTCCTCTTCGGACTGGACCTTCCTGATCAGGATGAAGTCCCCATCGGGATAGCCGACGTAGATCGAGGTCAGCAGCGGCGTGTGGTCGAGCAGTGATCTGACCAGGCCGATGCGCTCCATGCGCTGGTTCAGGCTGGCAGCACGGGGCAGTTGGTCGAACGTCAGCGCGTTGATGGCGGTTTCCACCGGCTGCAGCACGCGCTGCAACTCGACGGTGGTTTCGCGCGCGATGCGCAGGGTGAGGTCCTGCGCCAGGGAATGCATCAAGTTCCGGGAGGTCAGGTAGCCGATGCCGAGCAGCAGGGTAGCGACCAGCGTGAGCAAGGCGAGGAACAGGGTGGAAATGTGGAGGTGCAGCGGGTACTGTCTCGGGTTGGCGGTTGCCAACCAAGACCGAGCGCTAGACCGACTGCTGCCCGCTGCTTCATCCATGCATGGAATTCCGTGTCGTGGGTGGTTGAATCCAGAAAGAAGATCGGCAAATTTGCTCGCAAATTCACCCAATATCGGAGTCAATCAGATGGTACACGGGTGGACGCATTTTCGCGGCGGCGCGAGGTCTTATGCTGGCGCCATGCCACGTCACCCCAATCCGGCCGTTCCGACTCCCGCGCTGATCGAGGTGCATGTGGAGCAGATCGAACAGCTGTTCTACTCGATCGATCCTTCGCCCTTCCATGCGCGCGATCTTGATCCACAGGCCGATGAATACATCGTCGCCTGTGCCCGTGAGCTGCCGCGCGAGCTGCCACTGGCGTTGGTCATCCACCTCGACTGCCTGCCGGAGCAGGAGATCAGGCTGGCGCAGGTCGAGGGCGCGATCCGCAGCCATTTCGCGGCTGGCGCGAAGGCGACACGGGCCCAGCTGCGCGATCTGTTTCACCGTGGCCGCACCAGCTTGCTGATCGGCGTGGCCTTCCTGTCGGTTTCGATCGCGCTGGGCGAGTTCAGCCAGAACTGGTTGCCGCGCGGCAGTCCGGGCAACATCGTGCGCGAGAGCCTGCTGATCGGCGGCTGGGTCGCGATGTGGCGGCCGATGGAGATCTTCCTGTACGACTGGTGGCCGGTGGCGGCGAGGATCAGGCTGCTGGACCGGCTGGCCGTCATGCCGACGCGGATCGTTCAGCGCCGCCGGCACCGGGCTGCAGCGGCATCCCGGCCGCCCGAACCGGAGCCGGGGCAGGGACTCAGCGCACCCGCACCTTGATGCGCAGCCGCTGTACGGCAAAGCCGCCGCTGCGCAGCGCCGCCAGCAGCGCGGGCGCGAGCTGCCTGAGCTTGGTGCCCACGGCCGGGTTGGCGACCAGCAGGCACCAGGAGTCCTCGTCGACCGGGCCGGCCTGGATCTGGGCCCGCAGACCGGGCTGCAGCAGCGGGCGGATCAGGGTCAGCATCTGCTGGGACTGGCGGATGCGATCAGCGACCCTGGCCAGTTCCGGGTGGGCCTGAAAGGCCTGTTGCAGGCTGAAAAGACGGGACTGGGTGGCCATGTGCAGGCATTATCCGACAGCCTGGGCGGCGGCATGGAGCGAGACATGCCAGGCCGCTAAAATGCCTCTCACAAGTCGATATTGACGACCGCAGCCTGGTGCGTTTCCAGGCGGACCCGAATTCCCAACCAGCCCTCGCCGGGAGTCACCTGACGGGCGAGGAGCGATGTTCGTATGCCCATCCAGTTCCTGACCAAAATCTTCGGCAGCCGCAATGACCGCCTGCTCAAAACCTACCGCAAGACGGTGGCACGCATCAACGGCCTGGAGTCGCAGTTCGAGAAGCTGACCGACGCCGAGCTGCAGGGCAAGACGGGCGAGTTCCGCCAGCGCCTGGCGCAGGGCGAGGAGCTCGACGCGCTGCTGCCCGAGGCCTTCGCGACCGTGCGCGAGGCGAGCAAGCGCGTCATGAAGATGCGCCACTTCGATGTCCAGCTGGTCGGCGGCCTGGCCTTGCATCACGGCAAGATCGCCGAGATGCGCACCGGCGAAGGCAAGACGCTGACCGCGACGCTGGCGGTCTACCTCAACGCCCTGTCCGGTCAGGGCGTGCATGTGGTCACGGTCAACGACTACCTGGCCGGGCGCGATGCGCAGACCATGGGCAAGCTCTACCACTGGCTGGGCCTGTCGGTCGGCGTCAACCTGCCGCAGATGCCACGCGAGGACAAGCAGCTGGCTTACCTGGCCGACATCACCTACGGCACCAACAACGAGTACGGCTTCGACTACCTGCGCGACAACATGGTCTACGAGGCGCAGGATCGCGTCCAGCGTCGGCTGAACTACGCCATCGTCGACGAGGTGGATTCGATCCTGATCGACGAGGCACGCACGCCGCTGATCATCAGCGGCCAGGCCGAGGACCACACGGCGATCTACCTGGCCATCAACCAGCTGGTGCCGCAACTGGTGCGCCAGGAGGGCGAGGAAGATCCGCGCACGGGTGAGGGCGTGACCCAGCCGGGTGACTTCACGCTTGACGAAAAATCGCACCAGATCCATCTGACCGAGCAGGGCCACGAGAACGCCGAGCGCATCCTGGCGCAGGCCGGCCTGCTGGCCGAGGGTGCCTCGCTGTACGACCCGTCCAACATCGTGCTGATGCACAACCTGGTGACGGCGCTGAAGGCGCAGCACCTGTATCACCGCGACCAGCACTATGTGGTGCAGGGTGGCGAGATCGTGATCGTCGATGAGTTCACCGGTCGCCTGATGTCGGGTCGGCGCTGGAGCGACGGCCTGCACCAGGCGGTCGAGGCCAAGGAGGGCGTGCAGATCCAGCCCGAGAACCAGACGCTGGCGTCGATCACCTTCCAGAACTATTTCCGCCTCTACGGCAAGCTCTCGGGCATGACGGGTACCGCCGACACCGAGGCCTACGAGTTCCAGGATATCTACGGCCTCGAGACCGTGGTGATTCCGCCGAACCGCCCGAGTCAGCGCAAGGACCAGCTCGACCGGGTCTACAAGACCACGCCCGAGAAGTACCGGGCCGCGATCGTCGATATCCGCGAATGCCACGAGCGCGGCCAGCCGGTGCTGGTCGGTACCTCGTCGATCGAGAACTCCGAGATCATCGCGGGCCTGCTGCAGCAGGAAGGTCTGCCGCACGAGGTGCTCAACGCCAAGCAGCATGCGCGCGAGGCCGACATCATCCTGCAGGCGGGGCGTCCGGGCGCGATCACGATCGCGACCAACATGGCGGGCCGTGGCACCGACATCGTGCTGGGCGGCAACCTGGAGCGGCAGCTGGCCGCGATCGAGGCCGATGCCAGCCTGGACGAGGCCGCTCGCGCCCAGGCGATCGAGGCGGCACGCGCGCAGTGGAAGCTCGACCATGAGCAGGTCAAGCAGCTCGGCGGCCTGCGCATCATCGCGACCGAACGCCACGAGAGCCGCCGCATCGACAACCAGCTGCGCGGTCGCGCCGGCCGCCAGGGTGACCCGGGATCGAGCCGTTTCTACCTGAGCCTGGATGACTCGCTGATGCGCATCTTCGCGGGCGACCGGGTGCGCGCGATCATGGACAAGCTCAAGATGCCGGAGGGCGAGGCGATCGAGGCCGGCATCGTCACGCGCAGCATCGAGAGCGCGCAGCGCAAGGTCGAGGGCCGCAACTTCGATGTCCGCAAGCAGCTGCTCGAGTACGATGATGTGTCCAACGACCAGCGCAAGGTGATCTACCAGCAGCGCAACGACATCATCGACGCGCTGGATCTGAGCGCGCAGATCGCGTCGCTGCGCGAGGGCTGCATGACCGAGGTGGTGCGCGCCTTCGTGCCGGCCGAGAGCGTCGAGGAGCAATGGGACCTGGCCGGCCTGCAGCAGGCGCTGGCCGAGGAGTGGGGCCTGCAGCTTGACCTGGCCGCGCTGGCGGCGGGCGCCGAGACCCTGAGTGACGAGGAGATCCTGCAGCATGTGCTGGCCGCCGCGAACGCGGCCTACGAGGCCAAGGTGGCGCTGGTCGGCCGCGAGCAGATGAGCGGCTTCGAGCGCGTCGTGCTGCTGCAGCACATCGACTCGAACTGGCGCGATCACCTGAGTGCACTCGACTATCTGCGCCAGGGCATCCACCTGCGCGGCTACGCGCAGAAGCAGCCCAAGCAGGAGTACAAGCGCGAGGCTTTCCAGCTGTTCGGCATGCTGCTCGATACCGTGCGCAACGAGGTCACCCGTCTGCTGATGAATGTCAGGATCCAGTCGCCCGAGCAGGTCAGCCAGGCCGCCGCGCAGCTCGAGACCCAGGCCGAGCAGCTGAGTCATGTCACCTACACCGCGCCGACCGAGACCGGCGAGCCCGAAACCCTGGCCGACGCCGGCCTGCTGAGTGCACCGGGTCAGCAGGTGCCGCGCGTGGGCCGCAACGAGCCCTGTCCCTGCGGCAGCGGTCTCAAGTACAAGGCCTGCCACGGCAAGCTGAGCTGATCGTTCAGCCGCTGCGAGCGCCGGGGTTCCGTCAGGGGCTCCGG
This sequence comes from Chitinophaga pinensis, assembly GCA_943326015.2. GTDB lineage: Bacteria > Pseudomonadota > Gammaproteobacteria > Burkholderiales > Burkholderiaceae_C > Malikia. Next base: position 44,208 of record CALPRQ020000016.1, read on the forward strand.
CTTTTTTTCGCCCCTTGCACTGTCGAGCGGGCATGAAAAAACCGCAGCCTCCTTGCGAGGCTGCGGCTTTTTTGTGCCCCGGCGAGCGGGGCAAGGGGCCGGAGAATTACTTCAGCAGGCTCTTGAGCAGGTGGCCCAGCTCGGACGGGTTGCGCGTCACGGTGAAGCCGCACTCTTCCATGATGGCGAGCTTGGCGTCAGCGGTGTCGGCACCGCCCGAGATCAGCGCGCCGGCGTGGCCCATGCGCTTGCCGGGAGGCGCGGTCACGCCAGCGATGAAGCCGACGATCGGCTTCTTCATGTTGGCCTTGCACCACATCGCGGCTTCGGCTTCGTCCGGGCCACCGATCTCGCCGATCATGATGACGGCGTCGGTATCCGGATCGTCGTTGAAGGCGCGCATCACGTCGATGTGCTTGAGACCGTTGATCGGGTCGCCACCGATGCCGACGGCCGAAGACTGGCCCAGGCCAACTTCGGTCAGCATGGCAACGGCTTCATAGGTCAGGGTGCCGGAACGCGACACGACGCCAATGCGGCCCTTGCGGTGGATGTGACCGGGCATGATGCCGATCTTGATCTCGTCGGGGGTGATCAGGCCGGGGCAGTTGGGGCCCAGCAGCAGGGTGCGCTTGCCACCGGCGGCTTCCTTGGCCTTCATGCGGTTGCGCACTTCGAGCATGTCCTTGACCGGGATGCCTTCGGTGATGCAGATCGCCAGGTCCAGGTCGGCCTCGACGGCTTCCCAGATCGCGGCAGCAGCACCTGCCGGCGGCACGTAGATCACGGACACGGTCGCGCCGGTCTCGGCGGCGGCTTCCTTGACGGTACCGTAGATCGGCACGTCGAGGATCTTCTCGCCGGCCTTCTTCGGGTTCACGCCAGCGACGAAGCAGTTCTTGCCGTTTGCATACTCGATGCACTTCTCGGTGTGGAACTGACCGGTCTTGCCGGTGATGCCCTGGGTGATGACGCGGGTGTCTTTATTGATGTAGATGGACATGCTTGTTCCTAATCCGCAAAATTACTTGGACACGGCGGCGACGATCTTGGTCGCGGCTTCGGCCATGGTGTCGGCGGCGATGATCGGCAGACCCGACTCGGCCAGCATCTTCTTGCCCAGCTCTTCGTTGGTGCCCTTCATGCGCACGACCAGCGGCACGGACAGGTTCACGGCCTTGCAGGCGGTGATGACGCCGGTGGCGATGGTGTCGCACTTCATGATGCCGCCGAAGATGTTGACCAGGATGCCCTCGACCTTGGGGTTCTTGAGCATGATCTTGAAGGCTTCGGTGACCTTCTCGGGGGTCGCGCCACCGCCGACGTCCAGGAAGTTGGCCGGCTCGCCGCCGAACAGCTTGATGGTGTCCATGGTGGCCATGGCCAGGCCGGCGCCGTTGACCAGGCAGCCGATGTTGCCGTCCAGGCTGATGTAGGCCAGGTCGAACTTGGAAGCCTCGACTTCAGCCGGATCTTCCTCATCCAGATCGCGGTAGGCGACGATCTCGGGGTGACGGAACAGCGCGTTGGCGTCGAAGTTGAACTTCGCGTCCAGCGCCATCACATTGCCCTTGCTGTCACGGTTCAGCGGGTTGATTTCCACCAGCGAAGCGTCGGTGTCCATGTAGCACTGGTACAGCTTCTTGAAGATGTCCACGGCCTGGGCGGTGGAATCAGCCGGCATGCCGATGGCGTCGGCGATCTTCTTGGCTTGCTCGTCGCCCAGACCGGTCAGCGGGTCGATGAACTCGGTGATGATCTTCTCGGGGGTGGAGTGGGCCACTTCCTCGATGTCCATGCCGCCTTCGCTCGAAGCGATGAAGGCGACCTTCTGGGTCGCACGGTCGGTCACGACCGAGACGTAGTATTCCTTGTTGATGTCGGCGCCGTCTTCGATGTAGAGGCGACGCACCTTCTGACCTTCGGGGCCGGTCTGGTGGGTCTTGAGCTGCATGCCCAGGATTTCGCCGGCCAGACGCTGGACGTCCTCGATCGACTTGGCCACCTTCACGCCGCCGCCCTTGCCGCGGCCGCCGGCATGGATCTGTGCCTTGACGACCCAGACCGGACCGCCCAGCTTCTGGGCCGCTTCAACAGCTTCCTGGACGTTGAACGCCGGGATGCCGCGCGGGACCGGCACGCCGAACTGGCGCAGGATTTCCTTGCCTTGGTACTCGTGAATCTTCATGAATTGCTCTCAGTGGAGTCAGTCAACAAAACGTCCGGAGTGTGGGCATTTTGCCTTACGCCAGTCCAACACCGGCGGCGGAATGCCTGCGATCGAGGACGCAAGAAAACACAAATGTATCATGATGCAATGATAGAAAGCTTGTGTGAAACTGACGAATGATCGGTCCAACCGTTTTACACCAGCTCCCGAAATATCCACCAGGAGAATACAGATGCACCAGGTTTTCATCGATGGCGAAGCCGGCACCACGGGCTTGCAGATCCGCGAGCGGCTGGCCCAGATGCCGCAGGTCGCCTTGCTCAGCATTGCGCCCGAGCGCCGCAAGGACCCGGCGGCCAAGCGTGAATTGATGGCCCGGGCTGACCTGGTGATTCTGTGCCTGCACGACGATGCGGCGCGCGAGTCGGTCGCGATGATCGACTCGATCAAGGCCGAGGGTGGCCGGGCGCCGCGCATCATCGATGCCTCGACCGCGCACCGCGTGGCAGCCGGCTGGGTCTATGGCTTCCCCGAGCTCTGCGCCGGCCAGGCCGAGGCGGTGCGCAGCGCCGAGCGCGTCGCTAACCCGGGCTGCTATGCGACTGGCGCGATCGCGCTGCTGCGCCCGCTGATCGATGCCGGCCTGCTGTCGCCCGAGCATCCGGTCTGCCTGCCCAGCGTGAGCGGCTACACCGGCGGCGGCCGACCCATGATCGAGGCCTACGAGGCCGGTACGGCAGCGCCGTTCGAGCTGTACGCGCTAAGCCTGGGTCACAAGCATATTCCCGAGATCATGGCCTGCACCGGGCTGAGCCGGCGCCCGATCTTCGTGCCGGCGGTGGCCAACTTCGCGCAGGGCATGCTGGTCCAGCTGCCGCTGCACCTGGACCTGCTGCCGGGCAGCCCCCAGCTCTCCGACCTGCAGGCCGCGCTCGAAAAGCATTACGAAGGCAGCCACTGGGTCAATGTGCTGCCGGCGACCGAGGACGGCAAGCTCGATGCGGTCGCGCTGGCCGGCACCAACCATCTGGAGCTGCGCGTGTTCGGCAGCGACGCGCACCGCCATGCCGTGCTGGTGGCGCGGCTGGACAACCTGGGCAAGGGCGCCAGCGGCGCGGCGGTGCAGAACCTGCAGCTGATGCTGGGGATCTGAGTGGCCGGGCGGGCCATGTCCCGCCTGGCTGCGGGGTAATGCGTCAGGCTTAAGTATCTGATAAGGGGAAACCCTTACATTGACTCAATGACTGATGCCGCACCCTCTTCCGCGCCTGCGCGTGCCCTGATCCGCACCCTGGATGCCGACCATGTTCCGCTGATCGAGCAGCATCTGCTGGCGCTGCCCGATCACGACCGCTACCTGCGCTTCGGCTATCCGGCGATCGACGAGCAGATCAGCCGCTACGTGGCCAAGCTGGATTTCGTGCGCGACGAGTTGTTCGGCATCTTCGATGCCGATCTGCAGCTGGTCGCGGTGGCGCATCTGGCCTATCTGGATCGGACGGGCCAGCAGCATCTGGCCGAGTTCGGTGTCAGCGTCGGTCCCGGTCTGCGCGGTCGCGGCTACGGTCAGCAGTTGTTCGAGCGCTGCGTGGTGCATGCGCGCAACCATGGTGTCTCACGCCTGATCATCCATGCGCTGAGCGAGAACGCCGCCATGCTCAGGATCGCGCGCAAGGCCGGCGCCTCGGTCGTGCGCGAGGGCTCCGAGAGCGAGGCCTGCCTCGAGCTGCCGCCGGCCGACTTCAGCTCCCAGATCGGCGAGCTGCTGGCCGAGGGGCTGGCGCGCACCGACTACCACCTCAAGGCTGGCGTCAAGCAGGTGCGCGGCGTGATCGACCTGGTGCATGAGATCCGCGAAGGCGTGCGCGACGCGCGCGACCAGTCCAATCCCTGAGGGGGATTTCGCGCTACTGTCAAACGCTTGGGGTATGCTTGTGCGCTTCACAACTACCCTGAGCTACAGTGGCTGAACCCCATCCCAGTCCGGCGCCGCACCGAGGCGTGCGGCATGAAGACAAGCGCGGCTTCCTGCAGAAGCTGGCCGAGTTCATCCATCCCGGCCCCGACTCGAAGGACGAGCTGATCGAGACCCTGGCCGAGGCCGAGGACAATGACATCATCAATGCCGAGTCGCGGGTGATGCTGGAGGGGGTGATCCGGATCGCCGACATGACGGCCGGCGACGTGATGGTGGCCGCGCCGCGCATGGATGGGCTCGACATCCAGTCGCCCTACGAGGAACTGCTGCACCAGGTGATCGAGACCGCGCATTCGCGCTTTCCGGTCTATGAGGGCGAGCGCGAGAACATCATCGGCATCCTGCTGGCCAAGGATCTGCTCAAGCTGCAGCGCGCGCCCGAGCTGAGTCTGCGCTCGCTGCTGCGCCCGGCTACCTTCGTGCCCGAGAGCAAGGGGCTCAACGACCTGCTGCGCGAATTCCGCGCCAACCGCAACCACCTGGCGATCGTGATCGACGAGTTTGGTCGCGTCGCCGGCCTGGTCACGATCGAGGACGTGCTGGAGCAGATCGTCGGCGAGATCGAGGACGAGTTCGACGTCGAGGAAGACGAGGGCGACATCTTCGCGCTGGCCGATGGCAGCTGGCGCGTCAGCGGCGACACGCCGGTCGAGCGGGTCGCCGAGTCCTTCGGCCTCGAACTGGACAACGAGGGTTTCGACACCATCGGTGGCCTGGTCTCGCATGCGCTGGGCCGGGTGCCGCGCCGCGGCGAGCGGCATGCACTGCAGGGGTTGGACTTCATGGTGCAGCACAGCAAGGGCGGAGCGGTCAAATGGTTCAAGGTCTCGCGCCTGCCACAGCAGCCTTGATCAAGGCGTGCCTCTGAAGCTGTCTCCCGCCTGGCGCGCCGCGCCGACCGGCGCCGGCCTGCTGCTGGCGGGCCTGCTGCAGGCCTGGTCGCTGGCTTGGCCCCTCGGCCTGCTCTGGCCCGCGGGCGAGCCGGTCGCCGGGTTGCAGATCCTGTCGCTGGCGCTGCTGATCCCCTTGCTGCAGACAGCGGCAACGGCACGCGCGGCCTTTTTCTGCGGCTGGATTTTCTCGACTGCCTGGCTGGCCGGGACCTTCTGGTGGTTGTTCGTCTCGATGCATACCTATGGCGGCCTGCCGGCGCCGCTGGCGGTGCTCGGCGTGCTGGCCCTGGCGGCGGCACTCGCGCTGTGCTACGCGCTGGCCGCCGCACTGTACTGGAGCTGGCGCGCAGCCAGGCTGCGCTGGCGGCTGCCGGTCTTCATGGCGCTCTGGACGCTGGCCGAGCTCGCGCGCGGCACGGTCTTCACCGGCTTTCCCTGGGGGGCGGGCGGCTATGCGCAGGTCGATGCGCTGGCGCCGCTGGCGCCCTGGGTCGGCGTCTATGGCATGGGCGCGGTTTCGGCTGCGCTCGCGCTGCTGGCGGCCGAGGCGCTGGCCGCACTGACGGGTCTGTCCAGGCCTGCTGGCACGCTGCAGCGCGGTTCAGGACCGGTCCGTGCGGCGTCGCTGGTCGGTGGTGTGGCCGGTGTGATCGGACTCGTGCTGCTGATGTGGCCTGGTGCTGCGCAGCACTGGGCCCGCTGGGTGCCGTCCTGGACCCGCTCGACCGGCGTGATGTCGGTCGCGCTGCTGCAAGGCAATATCCCGCAGGACGAGAAGTTCCAGCCTGGCAGCGGGGTGCCGCTGGCGTTGTCCTGGTACGGGCAGCAGGCCCGTGCGGCGCTGGCGCGCGAAGGCATCAGCCTGGTCGTGGCGCCCGAGACGGCGATCCCGCTGCTGCCCCAGCAGCTGGGCCCCGACTGGTGGCAGCCGCTGCTGCAGGCCGTCGAGCAAGGTCAGGCGGCGCTGATGCTGGGCCTGCCGCTGGGCAGTTTCGAGCAGGGCTATACCAACTCGGCGCTGTCGTGGACGCCGGACGCGCACGCGCCGCTGCGCTACGACAAGCAGCATCTGGTGCCGTTCGGCGAGTTCATCCCGACGGGTTTTCGCTGGTTCACCGAGCTGATGAACATCCCGCTCGGCGACTTCAACCGGGGTGCTGCGGTGCAGCCGACGCTGGACTGGGCCGGGCAGCGCATCGCACCCAACATCTGCTACGAGGACCTGTTCGGCGAGGAACTCGCGCGCGGCTTGGCTGATCCGGCCCGCGCGCCAACCGTGCTGCTCAACCTGAGCAACATCGGCTGGTTCGGCGACACGGTCGCGATCGCCCAGCACCGCCAGATTTCGCGCCTGCGCGCGCTCGAGTTGCAGCGCCCGATGCTGCGCGCCACCAACACCGGCGCGACGATGGCGATCGACCACCTGGGCCGCGTCACGCACGAGCTGCCGCGGCTGACGCGCGGCGTGCTGGAGGCCGAAGTCGAGGGGCGCGTGGGCCTGACACCTTACGCGCGCTGGGCTGGCCACTTCGGCCTCTGGCCGCTGGCCCTGCTGTGCGTCTTCACCTTGCTTGTGGCCTGGCGCCGCAGCAGTCTGTCGCGCCCGTAAAATGAATGATTCGCCAGGCCCCGAAGCGGGATCTGGCCCGAATTCCCGGCGGATGACCGCCCACCAGGCAACGACATGCTGACCTTTCAACAAATCATCCTGAAACTGCAGGCCTACTGGGACGCCCAGGGCTGCGCGCTGCTGCAACCTTACGACATGGAAGTCGGTGCCGGCACCAGCCACACCGCGACCTTCCTGCGCGCGATCGGTCCCGAGCCCTGGAAGGCGGCCTATGTCCAGCCCAGCCGCCGCCCCAAGGACGGTCGCTATGGCGAGAACCCGAACCGCCTGCAGCATTACTACCAGTACCAGGTGGTGCTGAAACCGGCGCCGGCCAACATCCTGGAACTGTATCTCGGCAGCCTGGAGGCGTTGGGCTTCGACCTGAAGCAGAACGACATCCGCTTCGTCGAGGACGACTGGGAAAACCCGACCCTGGGCGCCTGGGGCCTGGGCTGGGAGGTCTGGCTCAACGGCATGGAAGTCACGCAGTTCACCTACTTCCAGCAGGTCGGCGGCATCGACTGCAAGCCCGCCACCGGCGAGATCACCTATGGCCTGGAGCGCCTGGCCATGTACCTGCAGGGCGTCGACAACGTCTACAACCTGCAGTGGACCGATACGCTGAAATACGGCGATGTCTACCACCAGAACGAGGTCGAGCAGTCGACCTACAACTTCGAGCATTCCGATGCCGATTTCTTGTTCACCGCCTTCAACGCGCACGAGAAGCAGGCCAGGTACCTGATGGAGCAGCAGCTCGCGCTGCCGGCCTACGAGCAGGTGCTCAAAGCCGCCCACAGCTTCAACCTGCTCGACGCGCGTGGCGCGATCAGCGTGACCGAGCGCGCCGCCTACATCGGCCGCATCCGCAACCTGGCACGCGCCGTGGCCCAGAGCTACTACGAGAGCCGCGAGCGCCTGGGCTTCCCGATGGCGCCGCGCGAGTGGGTGGCGCAGATGGACAAGAAATCCGCCTGAAGGAAACAGAAAAATGACGACTAAAAACCTGCTGGTGGAGCTCTTCGTCGAGGAACTGCCGCCCAAAGCGCTGAAGAAACTGGGCGATGCCTTTGCCAATCAGCTGTTCGAGCAGCTCAAGGCCCAGGGCCTGGCTGGCGCCGATTCCGCCGTGACGCCTTTTGCCTCGCCGCGCCGCCTGGCGGCCCATGTCAGCCAGGTCTGGCTCAAGGCCGAGGACAAGGCGGTGCAGCTCAAGCTGATGCCGGCCTCGGTCGGTCTGACGGCTGACGGCCAGGCCACGCCCGCGCTGCTCAAGAAGCTGGCCGCGCTGGGCGCCGATGTGTCCGACCCGACCGCTGCCGTAGCCCAGCTCAAGCGCCAGGGCGAAGGCAAGGCCGAGGCGCTGTTCTACGACAGCCTGGTGACCGGCGCGACGCTGGACGCCGGCCTGCAGAAGGCGCTCGACGAGGCGATTGCCAAGCTTCCGATCCCCAAGGTCATGAGCTACCAGCTCGAAACCGACTGCGAGCTGCCGGGCTGGACCAGCGTCAACTTCGTGCGGCCGGCGCACGGCCTGGTCGCGCTGCATGGCTCGACCGTGGTGCCGGTCAAGGCGCTCGGCCTGTCGGCTGGCAACCAGACCCAGGGTCATCGCTTCGAGGCGGCCGTCTCGCCGGTGGTGATTGCCGAGGCCGATGGCTACGCCGAGACCCTGCTGCGCGACGGTTCGGTGTTCGCCAGCTTCGGTGACCGCCGCTTTGCGATCGTGCAGCAGCTGGCGCAGGCGGCCGAAAAGCTCGGCCCCGGCTACGAGGTGCTGATGGACGAGGCGCTGCTCGACGAAGTGACAGGCCTGGTCGAGCGCCCGAATGTGCTGACCTGCAGTTTCGAGGAGGAATTCCTCGAAGTGCCGCAGGAATGCCTGATCCTGACCATGAAGTCGAACCAGAAGTATTTCCCGCTGGTGGATACCCATGGCAAGCTGACCAACCGCTTCCTGGTGGTGAGCAACATCAGCCCGGCTGACGCCAGTGCCGTGATTCAGGGCAACGAGCGCGTCGTGCGCCCGCGCCTGGCCGATGCCAAGTTCTTCTTCGACCAGGACCGCAAGAAGACGCTCGACTCGCGCGTCGAGGGCCTGGCCAAGGTGGTGTATCACAACAAGCTCGGCACCCAGGGCGAGCGCAGCGAGCGCGTCAGGCAAATAGCCCATGCCATCGTCAACCAGCTGCGCCTGGCCACGCTGCCGTTCACGGTCGACGACAAGGACCATTTCGACGTGCTCGACAGCAAGGTGCAGCAGGCTGCCCGGCTGGCCAAGACCGATCTGCTGACCGACATGGTCGGCGAGTTCCCCGAGCTGCAGGGCATCATGGGCGGCTATTACGCGCGCCACGAGGGCCTGCGCGACGGCGTCGCGATCGCGATCGAGGACCATTACAAGCCACGCTTCGCGGGCGATGCGCTGCCGCGCAACCACACCGGCCTGGTGCTGGCGCTGGCCGACAAGCTCGAAACGCTGATCGGCCTGTTCGGCATCGGCCAGCTGCCGACCGGCGACAAGGACCCGTTCGCGCTGCGCCGCCATGCGCTGGGCGTGATCCGCATCCTGGCCGAGAAGCAGCTGCCGCTCGACCTGCCCGAGCTGCTCAAGGCCGCCGCCGTGCCGTTTGGCGAGCTGATCACCGATCCGAGCGCGGCGCTGCTCGACTTCATGCTGGACCGCCTGGCCGTCAACCTGCGCGAGCAGGGCTACAGCGCGCAGGAAGTCGATGCGGTGCTGGCGCTCAAGCCGGCCCGCCTGGGCGAGATCGCCCGCCGCCTGGCAGCCGTGCGCGCCTTTGCCGCGCTGGCCGAGGCGCCAGCGCTGGCCGCTGCCAACAAGCGCGTCGGCAACATCCTCAAGAAGGCCGAGGGCGAGGTCAAGGCCGAGGTCAGGCCCGAGCTGCTGCAGCAGGCCGCCGAATCCGCGCTGGCCGCCGCGCTGGCCGAGGTGGCGCCGGCGGCTGACCAGGCTTTCGAGCAGGGCGACTACACCGCCAGCCTGCAGGCGCTCGCTGCGCTCAAGAGCCCGGTCGATACCTTCTTCGATCAGGTCATGGTCAATGCCGATGATCCGGCGCTCAAGGCCAACCGCCTGGGCCTGCTGGCCCAGCTGCACCAGGCCATGAACCGGGTGGCCGACCTGTCGCGCCTGGCGGCCTGACGCGCATGCCGGCCGTAACCAAACTGGTCGTGATCGACCGCGATGGCATCCTGAGCCAGGACCCGGAAGCCTATGTCCGCGGCTCCGAGGACTGGCAGCCGATTCCGGGCGCGCTGGAGGCCGTGGCGCGCCTGAACCAGGCTGGCTGGCGGGTCGTGATCGCGACCAACCAGGTCGGCATCGGGCGTGGCCTGTTCGACGTCGCGAGCTTCAATGCCTTCAACGTGCGCATGCTCAAGTCGCTGGCCGAGGTCGGCGCGCGCGTCGATGCGATCTTCTTCTGTCCGCATGCGCCCGAGGACGAATGCGACTGCCGCAAGCCCGCGCCCGGCCTCTTCATCGAGATCGGCCGGCGCTACGGCGTGCCGCTCGGGCAGGTGCTGGCCGCGGGCGATTCGGTGCGCGACGCGCTGGCCGCTGCCGCTGCCGGTTGCCAGCCCCATCTGATCCTGAGCGGCCAGTCGGCTGCCTACCGCGAGGGAGGCTTGCCCGAAGGCCTGCCGCCCTCCACCTTCGTGCACCGCGACCTGCAGGCTTTCGCCGACTGGGCGCTGGTGCACGAACCACAGGCCTGATTCTGATGATTTCTGCTGTCCGTTCCCTGCTGCACCTGCTGTTCATGGCCGTCACGGTGATCCCGTGGAGCCTGGCGGTGGTGCTGGCCCGTCCCTTCGCCAGCAAGACCACCATCTACTGGATGTGCCAGCGCTGGCTCAAGCTGTCGGTTGACAGTGCGCGCTGGATCATCGGCATCCGTTACCAGGTGTTCGGCCGCGAGCACCTGCCCCAGGGCAGTCAGGACCCGGCCGTGCTGCTGGTCAAGCACCAGTCGACCTGGGAGACCTTCGCGATGCCGGCCATCATGCCGCACCCGCTGGCCTATGTGTTCAAGAAGGAGCTGCTGCGCGTACCTTTCTTCGGCTGGGCCATCGGCAGCATGGACATGATCCACATCGACCGTGCCGATGGTGCGCGTGCCTTTGCCAAGATGGTGCAGCAGGGCAAGCGCCTGCTGGACCAGGGCACTTGGGTCATCATGTTCCCCGAAGGCACCCGCATCGAACGCGGCCAGCAGGGAACTTACAAGAGCGGTGGCACCCGGCTGGCGATCAAGACCGGCGCGCCGGTGATTCCGGTCGCCGTGACCTCGGCCAAATGCTGGCCGCGCAAGGCGCTGTTCAAGCGGCCGGGCCAGGTCGAGATCTCGATCGGGCCGCAGATTCCCAGCGTCGGGCGCCACCATGACGAGTTGATGGCCGAGGTCGAGGCCTGGATCGAGGCCGAGATGCGCCGCCTCGATCCCGAGGCCTACGCGAAAACCGCCTGAACCAGGTCCAGCGATGGCAAGCAGCCCGCTCGCGTCCCAGCCGGGCCTGTTCGAGACCGGCGCGGGCGAAGGCCTGCCGGCCCTGGTCAGCCGCCACCCGCGCGCCACCCGTGAAACCTGGCTCGGCAGCACGCTGGTGGCCTATGAATTCCAGCGTGGCCAGCGCCGCACCATAGGCCTGAGCGTGGGGCCGCAGGGCCTGAGCGTGCGTGCGCCGCGCTGGACGCCGCTGGCCGAGGTCGAGGCGCTGGTCCAGCGCAAGGCCGACTGGGTGCTGACCAAGCTGAACCAGTTGCAGCAGGCCAGTCGGCTGGCGCCGGCCGCGACCGAATGGCGCGAGGGTGCCGCCATCCCCTACCTGGGCCGCAATCTGGCACTGGTCTGCGCGCCGGCGCACCGCTTCGACGGCGCGGGCGCCGCGCTCGACGGTGATCGCCTGCTGCTGGCGCTGACTCGCGACGCCGGGCCGGACCGCTTGCGCGACAGCGCGCAGGCCTGGCTGATGCGCGAGGCCAGGCGCATCTTCCTGGAGCGGCTGGACCATTTCTCGCCGCGCCTGGGTGTGCGCTACAGCCGCCTCAAGCTGTCGAGCGCACAGACGCGCTGGGGCAGCGCGAGCGCCGACGGCAGCATCAGGCTCAACTGGCGGCTGGTGCATCTGAGTCTGGAGATGATCGACTATGTGGTCGCGCACGAACTCAGCCACCTGCGCGAGATGAACCATGGTCCGGACTTCTGGGGCGTGGTCGCCAGCGTGCTGCCCGACTACGACCAGCGTCGCCAGGCGTTGCGGCGGGTGCGACTGGCGCCCTGAGCCCGGTCCCCATGCCGGTTCAAACCCGCACGGCGCGCGCAAGGCCGGCCGCTTGGTTAATATCCGGGCATGAGTTCATCGCTGCAACACCTGATTGACAACAACCGTGTCTGGGCCGCCCAGATGGAGCGCGAGCGGCCCGGCTTCTTCGAGAAGCTGTCGCACCAGCAAAGTCCCAAGTACCTCTGGATCGGCTGCTCCGACAGCCGGGTGCCGGCCAACCAGATCACCGGCCTGGACCCGGGCGAGGTGTTCGTGCATCGCAACGTCGCCAACGTGGTGGTGCATTCGGACCTCAACGCGCTGTCGGTGATCCAGTACGCGGTCGACGCGCTCAAGGTCGAGCACATCATGGTGGTCGGTCACTACGGCTGCGGTGGCGTGCTGGCCACGCTGCGCGGCGCCCGCGTCGGCCTGGTCGACAACTGGCTGCGCCATGTGCACGACGTCAAGATGCGCCACCGTCGCCGGCTCGATCACCTGCCGGTGGCCGTCCAGGAGGACGTGCTGTGCGAGATGAACGTGATCGAGCAGGTCGGCAATGTCGCGCTGTCCAACGTGATGCAGGATGCCTGGAGCCGGGGCCAGAAGGTGTCGGTGCACGGCTGGTGCTACGGAGTCAAGGACGGCCTGGTCAAGGATCTGGGCGTCACGATGAGCCAACCCGGCGAGGTCGTCGACGTGTTCCGCAACGCGATCAAGCGCTACCCGCGCGGCGCCTGAGGTCCTGCCGCCACCCTCGCTTTCGAGGTAGTCCCCGGATGCCACCAGTCCTGGTCAGGGCTGGCTGCAGCGCATCAGGATCTCTCATGTCAATAATATCTATTTCATCAAATAAATCTTATTTATCTTGCATGAAATTTTGTTTGCCGAATGAAAAGTTTTGATTGAGAGCCATTTTATTTGCTGAATTGCGGATTTTGATTGGGGATTTGCGGCAGAATGAAAAGTGCCCTTATGACTTTCAACTCCGTACTTCCCAAAAGTTTGCGCATCCTGGTGGTCGATGACAACGAGGATGATCGCCGTCTGCTGACCGACTGCCTGCGCCAGCAGGGCTACCGCCTGCACGTGGCGGAGGACGGTCATGATGGTGTCGAGAAGGCGCGTATGGTCCAGCCCGACCTGATCATGCTCGACGTGTCGATGCCGGTGTGTGACGGCATCGCGGCCTGTCGCCTGCTCAAGACCGACCCGCGCACGGCGGCCCTGCCGGTGATCTTCCTGACCGCCGCGGCGCAGCCCGAGGATCGCGTGCGCGGCCTGATGGTGGGTGCCGTCGACTACATCGCCAAGCCCTTCGATTTCGACGAGGTCCGGTTGCGTGTGAGCATCCACCTGCAGGCTTGGCGTCATGTGGCACCCATCCTGTCCCCAGCCGGCGCAGCGGCCCCGGCGGCCCCGGCGGCCCCGGCGGCCCTGGCGGCCCCGGCGGCCCCGGTGTCCCATGTCGATGCGCTGGTGTTCCGCGCTGCGCAGCGCCTGCTGCACGACGATCTGGCGCAGCCCCCCGATCTGGCAGGTCTGGCCAAGGCGGTCGGCACCAACCCGCGCCGCCTCAACGGGGCCTTTCGCAGTTGTTCGGGCGCGACGGTGTTCGAATACCTGCGCGAGGCGCGCATGGAGCAGGCACGCAAGCTGCTGCGCGAGACCAGCCTGGCGGTGCAGGTGATCGCCAGCGACCTGGGCTACGACAACCCGGCCAATTTCTCCACGGCGTTTAGTGCGCGCTTCGGCCTGACGCCGAGCAAATACCGCAATGCACCCGACGAGCCGCCCTTGATCGACGTGGACCAGAACGCTGCGGCATGACCCTGGCATTCCCGGGCTGGCTGCGTGGCCTGTTGCTGTGGCTGGCCCTGATCGCGGGCGGGCTGGCCTGGGCACAGGAGGCAGCGCTGGATCTGGCGCAACGGCCCCGGCGGATCGAGCTGGGGTCCCGGCTGCAGCTGCTGGTCGATCCTGAAGCGACCCTGCAGCCCGCCGAGGCCCTGCGCCAGCCAGGGTGGCGGGCGACGACGGCCAGGCCGCTGAACCAGGGGAGTTCGGCGGCGGCGCTCTGGCTGCGGCTGGAGCTGGCCAATCACGGTCCGGACGAGGTCACGCGCTGGCTCGCCATGGGCAATCCCCGCCTGGAGCAGGTGCGGCTGTACCGCTTCGACGCCGCCAGCGGGCTGCTGCTGGAGCAGCAACAGTCGGGCACGGCTCATCCCCCCGCCGTGCAGCTGGCACGGGGCAGGGATGCGGTCTTCGCGCTCACCTTGGCGCCGGGCGAGCGCAACACGCTGTTGCTGCGCGTGCAAAGCCGGACCGTCATGGGGATGCAGCCCGAGCTCTGGCTGCCCCTGCAGTACCTGGAACAGGAAGAGGCCGACGACCTGCTGTATCTGTTGCCCATCGGATTGATGTTCGGCCTGGTGCTGTATCTGCTGACCCATACGTTGGCACGCGGCCACCATTTTCTGTTCCTGTACGCGCTCTGGCTGCTGCTCGGAACGGCCTACGATTTTACGTTTCATGGTTATCTGCGCCGCTATCTGATGCCTGATGGCTGTGAACTGGCGGCCCGCTTGCCGCAATTGCTGGCGCTGCTGTCGACCATGATGCTGGCGGTCTACCTGCAGAGCTACCTGCGAACCTACCTGGAGCTGGGGCGCCGTGGCTGGTGGGGGTATTTTTTCTCGGCGATCATGGTGGTGCTGGCATTCTTCGCGCTGGTGACCCTGTTTGGTGACCTGCGCTGGGCTATCGCGGCCTCCACGCTGGTGCTGGCCTTGTTCTATCTGATCTGGCCCTTTTCGCTGCTCCAGCCCTGGCGCGAGGGGGTGCCGCATGTGCGGGCGTTCACGCTGGCCGTGGGCTGTGTCTGGCTGTTCTTTTTCGCCCGGGTGTTGAGCGTCATGGGGTTCTGGCAGCTGTCGAGCTTGATGGTGCTCTATCTGGCGGTCCTGTTCAAGTTGTTCATGGCCTGCGTGCTGCTGTACGCCGTGGCACGCCACTCGGCGTCGGAGTCCCGTATCCTGGCCGCCATGCAGGTCGAACTGCTGGAGGCGCAGCGCCTGGAACAGGAGCGACTGGAGGAGGCCGTGCGCACCCGCAGCATGGCCCTGCGCCAGGCGGTGGTCGATGCCGACGAGGCGGTCCGCGCCAAGGGCGAGTTGCTGGCCCGGGTCGGCCATGACCTGCGTGCCCCGCTGACGGCGATCATGGGGTATGCGGCCCGCCTCGAAGCGCTCGGGGGGGCAGTGCGCCGGCTTGCGCTGGCCATCGGGCGCAGCGCGCGCGAGCAGCTGGCGTTGATCAACGGTCTGGTCGAATATGCCCGTGCCGGCGTGCAGCCTGATGCCGTCTTGCCGCAGCCGCTTTACCTGAAGGCCTGGCTGCACAGCATCGCCGATCAGGCCGCCCCGCTGACCGCCCGCCAAGGCAGCCGCTTCGAGTTCCGCATCGAAGGCGACTTGCCCGACGTCGTCTTGCTCGATGCCAAGCGCGCGCGCCAGGTCCTCGACCTGCTGCTGACCCACGCTGCCGAGCGGACCCAGCAAGGTCAGGTCGAGTTGAGGGTGGAAGCCTTGCCTTTGCAGGATAGGCAAGCTGATGAACCGATCGACCTGCTCTTCACCGTGCGTGACGATGGTCCGGTCATTCCGGCAGACCAGTTGCCGACGCTGTTTCAGCCCTTTCTGCGGCTGGGCCTTGATCAGAGCCACCATGGGGTGGGCTTGGGGCTGGCGATTGCCCATCAGTGGGCGCAGCGCATGGGCGGCAGGCTGCAGGCCTCCAGCCAGTTCGGCCGGGGCGCCACCCTGTGCTTGACCCTGCCGGTGTTGCGGTCGAGCGAGGCGGCCATCGCGCCTCGTCGCCTGCAGCGCCAGGACATGCAACTGCCCGACCTGCGGGGGGGCGGACGGCGCCTGTGGCTGGCGGATGACAGCCTGGTCGTGCGCGAACTGCTGGTGGCCGATTTGTCGGGTCTGGGCTTTGAGATCAAGGCGCTGGCCGACGGGCGCGAGGCCTTGCTGGGTCTGCGCGATCCGCGGGCCCAGGCCCCGGACCTGCTATTGACCGACCTGAGGATGCCCGGCGCCGATGGCCTGACCTTGTTGCGCAGCGCGCGCGCGCGCTGGCCGGATCTGCCGGTCGTGCTGCTGACCTCCGCCCCGGAGGCCGTGGCTGATGGGGGGCACGATTTTTCTGCGGTGCTGGCCAAGCCGATCAGCCTGGCGCAGCTGCGCCGGACGCTGGCCGAGCTGCTGGGTCTGGAGCGGTCCGAGACCGCACCGACCGGGGGAGCGGCATGAGCCGTTGCTGCCGTTTCGTGCTCGCCTGCTGGCTGGTTTGTTGCCTGGGGCTGGCCGCTGCCCCCGCCCGAGCGGTCGAGATGGTCGCCATCGACAGGGTCGAGCAGTACCTGGATCTGACCCCCTGGGTCGAGATGCTGGAGGATGGGGCCGCCGCGCTGACCCCCGAGCAGGTGCTGCTGCAGCCAGGTTGGCAGTCCGCCACGCATCAGCGCTTGAACCTCGGCGTGACCGAGGCCGCCGTCTGGTTGCGCTTGCGGGTCGAGAACCGCTCAGGCAAGCCCCTGGAGCGCTGGCTTACGCTGGGCTCGTCCAGGCTGGAGCAAGTCGATTACTACCGCCTGGCGCCGGGCAGCGCGACACCGGTTGAAGTCGCCGTGAGCGGTCTGGCACATGCGCTGGAGCGCCGGCCGCAAGCGGGGCTGATCTCGATCTTTCCGCTCAGGCTTGAGTCTGGTGCGTCAGCCACGCTGCTGCTGCGCGCGTCGGGCCGGACCCGCATGGTGCTGGAGCCGGCCTTGTGGGAGCCGCTGGCCTACCGCGCGCAGGAGTCCGACCTGACCGTGCGCCAGCTGGTGCCGCTCTGTGCCCTGCTGGGCGTGGCCCTGTGCATGCTGGTGCATGGCCTGGCGCGCCGGGACCGCAGCTTGCTGCTGCTGGCCGCCTGGCTGCTCCTGATGGCGCTGTACGCGTTTGCCTACGGCGGGCACCTGTACCGTTTCGTCTTTCATCAGGGGGGTGAGCCAGCGGTTCGTGCGACGGTGCTGCTGTCCCACCTCTGCCTGGTGCTGTGCGCGAGCTTCACGCTGCTGTTTCTGCGCCTGTACTCGCAGCGTGGCTGGCGCGTCGTTTACCTGCTGTTCATCGGAGCCAGCCTGTTGCTGGCCTTGCAGTCCACCTTCGGCGATCTGCGGCTGGCCAACGTCATGACCATTCCCCTGCTGGGGGCTTTCTTCGTGATCTGGCCGATCTCGATCCTGTGGGCCTGGCACCGCGGCGTGGCCAATGCGGGGCTGTTCTGGTTCGCTTCCTGCGGCTTGTGTTTCACCGTCATCCTGCGGCTCGCCGAGCAACTGGGCTGGCTGGCGGCCGATGTCCTGCCAGCCGAAAGCTTGACCATGCGGCCTTCGCTGGTGCTGGCGCTGGTGATGGCGTTCGGCATGCTCCGGGGTTCCTTTGCCGAACAAAGGGCTTATCGCGCGGCACAGGCGGCCCTGTTCAAGTCCCGGCAGGGCGAGCAGACGCGGCTCGAGGCCTTGGTGCGCGAGCGTACCCAGACCCTGCAGGATGCGGTCATGGTCGCTGACGAGGCCCACCGCGCCCGCGGCGAATTGCTGGCACGTGTCAACCATGATCTGCGTCGGCCGGCCGCCGAGATCATCGAGCTGGTGACTCCGCTCCTGCAACAGGGAGGCGAGCAGCAGGCGTACGGCGCTGTCATCCGTCGCAGCGCGACCCATCTGCAGGGGCTGATCGATGACCTGATCGACGAGGCCGGCGCCGGCAGTCCGCTGGGCGGCATCAAGCCCGAGCCGGTCGATATCCACAGCCTGCTCGAAGGCCTGGCGGCCGAGGCCGAGGGGCTGGCCGGGGCTGGCGGCAACGCCTTCGTCTTTTCCCTCGGGTCCGGCCTGCCGCCGCAGCTGCTGGTGGACGCCAAGCGTCTGCGTCAGGTGCTGATCAACCTGCTGGACAACGCAGCCAAGTTCACGCGGGGTGGCCGGGTCGAGTTCCGGGTCGACGCCATCACCAGTTCCGCCACGGCCATGCTGAGCTTCGAGGTGAGCGACACCGGGGCCGGCATGAGTGCCGAGCAGCTGGCCGTGGTGTTCGAGCCCTATCGCCGCGCCGAAAGTTCCCGCAGCCAGCCCGGCCTGGGCCTGGGTCTGGCGATTGCCCGCCACTGGGTCGAGCGCATGGAGGGCCAGATCCTGGTGGACAGCGCGCCGGGCCAAGGCACGACGATGAAGGTCATGCTGCCCTTGGGGCTGCCAACGCCTCCCTCGGAGTTGGAGCCGTTGGTTGAAGAATTCATCACGCCCGACGGCGTCGACAACGGCGCAATGGACTGGCCCG
The DNA here is from genome assembly GCA_943326015.2 of Chitinophaga pinensis. Taxonomy (GTDB): domain Bacteria; phylum Pseudomonadota; class Gammaproteobacteria; order Burkholderiales; family Burkholderiaceae_C; genus Malikia. The sequence continues at coordinate 62,545 of CALPRQ020000016.1, forward strand.
ACGCCACTACCCTGGCCGAAGCAGCCGCCCTGCTGCGGATGGGCGCGCTATCCGATCTGCTCGATTGGTCGGCGCTTCTGCCTGCTCGTCAGCCCGAATGCCAGCTCTTCGCCGAGCGCGTGGCGGCATTGGCCGAACGGGGCGATCTGCGCGGCCTGGCGGCGCTGCTGGAGTCCTGCGTCACCCCGCCTGATCAGTGCCAGCGCGAAATGCGGTCGCCTGAACGCTGCTGACGCAGGTAGGCGGGGATCAGCCAGGTCGGACCTGAACCGTTCTGCTGGTCGACAGCGCGCAGGTCGGGGCTGTCACTGGCTTGGCGAATGCCAGAGCTGCCGCCTGAATGGACTGGCAGCAGGGAGGGAATGAGATCAGCTATCAGGCGCTCAATACCTGTCCACTTCTTGAACATGAAGATCTCCTCTATGTGTCGTAGTGACCGTTAACCCACTCTAGGACGCGCAGCCGAGGCAGTTTTTGATTTTGACCGGCGAACTTTTGCTGCCGGGAAGAAACTTGCCATGTCAAGTCCTGCAGGACGTCACAGGGCCTGCGACAATCGGCCGCTGTGTCCTGAAAACCCGTTTCCATCATGAGCTCCGATGCCGTTTGTCCCTGTGGTCGCACCGACGCCAAGGGTCGCTTGCTGGCCCGTGCCGTCTGCTGCGGCCGCTATCTCGACGACTTCGAGCGTCTCCCCGCCCCCGACGCCGAAGGCCTGATGCGCTCGCGCTACAGCGCCTTTGCCGAGCAGAACGCGGCTTACCTGCTGGCCAGCTGGCACGCGAGCCAGCGTCCGGCCCAGCTCGACTTCGAGCCGGGTTGCAAGTGGCTGGGCCTGGAGCTCAAGGGCGCCCGTTCCCTGGGGACCGATCGCGCCGAAGTCGAATTCGTCGCGCGCTCGCGTCTTGCCGGACGCGGCCAGCGCCTGCACGAGCGCAGCCGTTTCGTGCGCGAGGACGGACGCTGGTACTACGTTGACGGAGACATGCTGTGAGTCAACAGAACGTGAAATTCGACGCCGTGCTGTTCGACTGCGACGGCGTGCTGGTCGACTCCGAACCCATTACCCAGGGTGTGCTGCGCGACATGCTGGAGGAAGCCGGCTGGGCCATGACCCACGAGGAGTGCATGCGCCGCTTTGTCGGCAAGATGGTGCGCCAGGAGCGCGCGCTGATCGAGTCGCGCACCGGCCAGCCGCTGACCGACGACTGGATGGCTGCCTTCTACGAACGCCGCAACCAGCGCCTGCGCGCCGAGCTGCAGGCGATCGACGGTGCGCTCGCCGCAGTGCAGGCGGCGCATGCCCACGCGGCGGGACGCATCGCCTGTGCCTCGGGCGCCGACCGGCTCAAGGTCGAGTTCCAGATCGACATGGCGGGCATGCGGCCATATTTCGAGACTCGCATCTTCAGCGGACACGAGATGCCCCGCAGCAAGCCCGCGCCCGATGTCTACCTGGCGGCGGCTGCGCACTTGAACGCCGCGCCGACCCGCTGTCTGGTGGTCGAGGACACGCCGACCGGCGTCACGGCTGGCGTCGCTGCCGGCGCCGAGGTCTGGGCCTACTGCCCGCTGCCGGCCGCCGCGAATCTGCTGCGCGAAGCCGGCGCCGCCAGGCTGTTCAGGCATATGGGCGAGATCGCGGCTGCACTGGGGTCTTTGCCCGGCAGCCAGCCAGCCCGCACAGGCTTGCGCTAGAGTCGCCGCATGCCCAAGACCGTCACCCAGGCTGAACCGCCGCGTCCTTTCCTCTCCCTGGCCACCGCTGCGCCCAAGCCGGGCCAGACCGTGCCTTCGCCCTGCATCGGCGTCTGCCGCATGACCGAGGCCGGCGACCTGTGCCAGGGCTGCTGGCGCACCCGTGACGAGTTGCGGGCCTGGAAGGCGGGCGACGATGAGTCCAAGCTCGCGGTCTGGCGCCTGGTCGAGCAGCGCCAGCTGGAGGCCGGGCTGCAGCCGGCCTGAAACCCACCCGGCTGCCACGCCACGCCAGGCAAGGCAAGGCTGGCGCATGTTCCCGTTCCCGTTGCATTCTCCTATTGCCTGCCGTGCCGGCTTAAACTGGCGCGACTGCCAGCCGTGAACGGAGAGTGCCTTGGAACAGACAGATCCGCCTATCGACAGCGCCACGCCGGACTCCGTGCCGCCGCTGCGGCGACTGCGCCTTGCGCCCAAGGGACGCCAGGTCGATCCGGTCGCCCGCGAGCGCGTTGACCGGCTTTGCGCCGACCTGGAGCCCAGGGCCGAGCTGCTGATCGAGCACCTGCACCGCATCCAGGACGCCGATGGCGGTCTGCGCAAGGGATTGCTGGCCGCGCTGGCCGAGCGGCTGCGGCTGAGCCAGGCCGAGCTGCATGAGGTCGCGACCTTCTATCACCACTTCGACGTCGTCGATGACGCCGCCGTGCTGCCGGCGACGACGGTACGCGTCTGCACCAGCCTGTCCTGCGCCATGGCTGGCGGCGAGTCCTTGCTCGCTGACCTGCGCCAGCATCTCGCCGGTGACCCGTCGCTGCGGGTGGTCGAGGCCCCCTGTATCGGTCAATGCCACCGGGCACCGGCGGCCTGCGTGGGCCAGCAGCAGCTGCCTGGCGCCAGCGTCGAATCCGTCAGCGCCGTGCTGGCACAAGGCCAGACTGGCCCGCGCGCCTTGCCGGCCAGTGGCGCGCCCGAGTCCCCGCGCGACTACGCGCAGCTGCGTCGCCTGCTGGCGGAAGAGCTGACGCCCGACGCGGTGCTGGCCGAACTCAAGGCCTCGGGGCTGCGCGGCCTCGGCGGCGCGGGCTTCCCGGCCTGGCGCAAGTGGGACACGGTGCGGGTCCAGCCCGGGCCGCGCTACCTGGTCGTCAACATCGACGAGGGCGAGGTCGGCACCTTCAAGGACTGGCAACTGCTCGCCACCCAGCCCCGGCTGGCGCTCGAAGGGCTGCTGATCGCGGCGCTGGTGGTGGGCGCCGAGCAGGCCTGGATCTACCTGCGCGATGAATACCACGACTGCCGCGTGCTGCTGCAGGACGAGCTCGCCGCCCTGCGCGAGCGCATCGTCGGTTGGCGTAGCGAGTTTCCGCAAGCGCATTTCCCCGCGATCGAGCTGGGCCGTGGCGCCGGCGCCTATGTCTGCGGCGAGGAGTCGGCGCTGATCGAGTCGCTGGAGGGCAAGCGCGGCCTGCCGCGGCTCAAGCCGCCGATCGTCGCGCTGCAGGGCCTGTTCGGCCGCCCGACGCTGGCGCACAATGTCGAGACCCTGTCCTGGCTGCCCGCCATCCTCGAACAAGGCGGGGCTTGGCTGGCCGGGCAGGGCCGGCGTGGTCGCAGCGGGCTGCGCCGTTTCAGCGTTTCGGGCCGCGTGAAGCATCCGGGCTGCTACCTGGCGCCGGCTGGCATCACGCTCAATGAACTGATCGCCGAACATGCCGGCGGCATGGCGGACGGCCACCAACTGCAGGCCTATCTGCCGGGCGGGGCCTCGGGTGGCATCTTGCCGGCGGCGCTGGCCGATGTCCCGCTCGACTTCGACACCCTGGCCGAGCACGGCGCCTTCGTCGGTTCGATGGCGGTGGTGGTGCTGTCGCAGCAGGACAGCGTGCGCGAGGTCGCCACCGGCCTGATGCGCTTTTTCGAGCACGAATCCTGCGGTCAGTGCACGCCCTGCCGCGCCGGCACCGCCCAGGCCAGGGCCCTGATGCAGGCGCCGGTCTGGGATGCCGAGCGGCTGGCCGAGCTGTCGCATGTCATGCGCGACGCCTCGATCTGCGGCCTCGGCCAGGCGGCGCCCAACCCCTTCGATTCGGTGCTGCGCTTCTTTCCCCGCGAGGTGCAGCCATGAGCGCTTCTGTCCAGTCCCAGGCGGCTGCCGCTGGCAAGAACGTCGCTAGCGTGAACGCAGCGACCGCAATCGATTTCCAGCTCGACGGGCATGCCGTCCAGGCCAGTCCCGGCGAGACGATCTGGCAGGTCGCGCGTCGCGTCGGCATCGAGATCCCGCACCTATGCCATCGCGAAGGTCTGCATCCGGTCGGCAACTGCCGTGCCTGCGTGGTGGAGGTCGAGGGCGAGCGCGTGCTGGCCGCCTCCTGCTGCCGCGCGCCGCAGCCCGGCCTGGTCGTGCGCAGCGATAGCGAGCGCGCCCGCCGCGCCCAGCGCAGCGTGCTCGAACTGCTGAACGCCGACGCGCCGGCTGGCCACTCGCTCAAGCATGACAGCGAGCTCGCGCACTGGAGCGAGAAGCTAGGCGTCGACGCTCGCCGCTTCGCAGCGCGCGGCGCCATGCAGGCCGAGGCCGCCGCGCAAGGCGCCGACCGCAGCCACCCGGCGATCGCGGTCCAGCTCGACGCCTGCATCCAGTGCACCCGCTGCCTGCGCGCCTGTCGCGACGAGCAGGGCAATGACGTGATCGGACTGTCATTCCGTGGTGCTCAGGCCCGGATCACCTTTGACCAGGGCGACCCGCTGGGCAGCAGCAGCTGTGTCGCCTGCGGCGAATGCGTGCAGGCCTGCCCGACCGGCGCGCTGGCGCCGGCCAACGGCAGCTATGCGCAGGCATCCGACGCCCGGGTCGAATCGGTCTGCCCTTTCTGTGGCGTCGGCTGCCGACTGACCTACCAGGTCAAGGGCGGCCGCATCGTCCAGGTCGATGGCGCGCCCGGTCCGGCCAATGACGGCCGGCTCTGCGTCAAGGGCCGCTTCGGCTTCGACTACGCGCACAGTCCGGAGCGGCTGACGGTTCCGCTGATCCGCCGCGCCAATGCGCCCAAGGACCCGTCCCTCCTCACGCGCGGCCCAGGTGGTCGCGCCGACGCCGCCGCGCTGCGGGCCCAGTTCCGTGAGGCGAGCTGGGACGAGGCGCTCGACTTCGCCGCCGCCGGCCTGCGCCGCGTGCGCGATGCCCATCCCGACCGGCACGGCCGCGAGGTGCCGATCGCCGGCTTTGGCTCGGCCAAGGGCACCAACGAGGAAGCCTATCTGTTCCAGAAGCTGATCCGGTCGGCCTTCCTGACGCACAACGTCGACCATTGCACGCGGCTGTGCCATGCGTCCAGCGTCGCGGCGCTGATGGAGGGGCTGGGCTCGGGCGCGGTCAGCAACCCGGTGCGCGATGTCGCGCAGGCCGACTTCATCCTGGTGATCGGCGCCAACCCGGCGCAGAACCACCCGGTCGGTGCGAGCTGGATCAAGAACGCCGTCAGCCGTGGCGCGCGCCTGGTGCTGGCCGACCCGCGCCGCACCGAGCTGGCACGCCAGGCCTGGCGCATGCTGCAGTTCCAGCCCGGCAGTGACGTCGCGCTGCTCAAAGCCATGCTGCAGGTGATCGTGGCCGAGGGCCTGACCGACCCGGACTTCATCGCCGCGCGCACGCTGGATTACGAAGCCTGGCGCAGCGAACTGATGGACGGCCCGGTCGACTACCGCCCCGAGGCGATGGCGCCGATCTGCGGTATCCCGCCCGAGGCGATCCGCGAGGTCGCGCGCGCCTATGCCACCTCGCATGCCAGCATGATCTTCTGGGGCATGGGCGTCGCGCAGCACAGCCACGGCACCGACAACGCGCGCTGCCTGATCGCGCTGGCGCTGCTGACCGGCCAGATCGGCCGCCCTGGCACCGGCCTGCATCCGCTGCGCGGCCAGAACAATGTGCAGGGCGCCAGCGACGCCGGCCTGATCCCGATGTTCCTGCCCGACTACCACCGCGTGACCGACCCGGTGCATCGCGCCGCCGCCGAGGTGGCCTGGGGCCTGCCGAACGGCAGCCTGCCGGATCAGCCCGGCCTGACCGTGGTCGAGATCCTCGATGCGGCCCGCGCGGGCCGGATCAAGGCGATGCTGATCCAGGGCGAGAACCCGGCCATGAGCGACCCCGACAGCGCGCATGCGCGCGCCGGCCTGGCGAATCTGCAGCATCTGGTGGTGCAGGACATCTTCCTGACCGAGACTGCCGCGCTGGCCGATGTCGTGCTGCCCGCCAGCGCCTGGCCCGAAAAGACCGGCAGCGTCACCAACACCGACCGCACCGTGCAGCTCGGGCGCAAGGCGATAGATTGCCCAGGCGAGGCGCGCGCCGATGCCTGGATCACCGAGCAGCTCGCGCGCCGGCTGGGTCTGGACTGGGATTACGGCATCGCTGCCGACGGCAGCGGGTCCGAGCCCGACAGCGCGATCGGTCGCTTGTTCGAGGAAATGCGCCGCCTGATGCCGGCGATCGCCGGCCTGTCCTGGCAGCGCCTGCTGGAGCAGGGGGCGGTCACCCATCCGGTGCTGACGGCCGACGACCCGGGCCAGCCGATTGTCTTCATCGACCGCTTCCCGACGCCCTCAGGCCGGGCCAGGCTGGTGCCGGTCGGACTGCTGCCGCCAGCCGAGCAGCCCGATGCCGACTATCCCACGGTGCTGATCACCGGGCGCCAGCTGGAGCATTGGCACACCGGCGCCATGACGCGCCGCAGCGAGGTGCTCGACGCGCTTGAGCCACAGCCCACCGTGAGCCTGCACCCCGACCAGATCGCGCGCCTGGGCCTGCGCCCCGGCGGCCTGGCGCGCGTCACGAGCCGGCGTGGTGCGGTCGAACTCGCGGTGCGCGTCGATACCGGCATGCCGGTCGGCAGCGCCTTCATCCCCTTCGCCTATGTCGAGGCGGCGGCCAACCTGCTGACCAATCCGGCGCTCGACCCCTGGGCCAAGATCGCCGAGGTCAAATACTGCGCGGTCCGGGTCGAGCCTGTCGAGCCGCGCAGCGTCTGAGCGATCAGACCGACAGCTTGACGCGGTAGCTGCTGTCGTTCTTCGGGTGATTCGGGTTGGTGAAGACCTGGCGGTCGTTCTTCAGCACGATCACCTCGAAGAAGGGGCGGAAACGATCTTCCGAAATGCCGAAGGCGTTGAGGAACTTGCCGAACAGCACCTGCTCCTCGGGCTCGGGCTGGCCGTCGACCAGCGAGGAGTCGATCAGGTTGACCAGGATGCACATCTTCTGCGCATCGGTCAGCAGCGGGGTGGCTTCCTGCAGGAAGGTCTCGACCGAATGCTTGCGGCGGTACTTGAGCGCCGAATCGAGCAGGGCCTGGCTTTGCGCGCCGACACCGATCGATCCATGGCCATCGTCCTGCCCCCCCAGCACGCTGAGCAGGTGACCGATTTCCTCGTTGTCCATTTCGCCGTCGGCGGACATCATGTAGAGCAGCGCGGTGGCAAAGGCAAGGTGCGGACTCATTTTGTCGCCGCTGTCGCTCTTGAACATGTCAAACAGACCCATGGGATGAAACTCCTTGATTGATGAGGGAATGCAAATCTGCGGCCACTGTGAATGGCCTTGGGCATCCTAGCCGATTTCAGAAACCTTTTCTTATTGTGTGGAATCATTGGCATGCCTGGTGCCGGGCCGCATCCGGCTGCCAGGCTGGGTAAGATGGCACTACCCATCTTTTCAGGAGTTCTTCATGTTCAAGAAAATCCTCGTGCCGACCGACGGCTCCCCGCTGGCGCATCAGGCGGCCGAATTCGCCGCCGATCTGGCCAAGGTGCATGCTGCCCAGATCGTCGGCATCTATGTCATCGACCCCTTCCCCTACATCGGCATCGGCGACGCCTCGGCCATCGGCCTGCAGGCCTATCTGAACGAGGCCCAAGCTGCCGCGACCCAGTCGCTGGATGACATCCGCCAGGTTTGCGTGACGCGCGGCGTGGTTTTCGACGGCGACACCATCGAGCGCAACGTGACCTACGAAGGCATCCTGGAAACGGCCAGCGCCGAGGAATGCGACCTGATCGTGATGGGCTCGCATGGCCGCAAGGGCCTGGAGGCGCTGGTGCTCGGCAGCGTGGCACAGAAGGTGCTCACCCATGCCAAGGTGCCGGTGCTGATCGTCAAGTCCTGAGCACCGGGCGGCTTCGGCGGCCTGCCGTCGCCGCGCTTGCGGGCAAATCCCGGCCCCTGTCGAGCCAGGGTCCGGCCGCCTTGCCTAGAATGTTTGCCTCCCCCACGAGGCCAGCATCATGTCCGAACGCCCCAGCTCCAGCAGCCCGACTTCTTCCGCCATCGAGGCCGTGCCCACGGACGGTGCAGGGCTGATCCGCATCCGCGGCGCACGCCAGCACAACCTCAAGAACCTCGACCTCGACCTCCGGACCGGCGAGCTCACGGTGGTGACGGGGCCGAGCGGATCGGGCAAGTCCAGCCTGGTGTTCGACACCCTGTTCGCGGAAGGCCAGCGCCGCTACGTCGAGACCTTCAGCGCCTACGCGCGCCAGTTCCTCGACCGGATGGACAAGCCGGCGGTCGATCGCGTGGATGGCGTGCCGCCCGCGATCGCGATCGACCAGACCAATCCGGTGCGGTCGTCGCGCTCGACGGTCGGCACCATGACCGAGCTCAACGACCACCTCAAGCTGCTCTACGCGCGCGCCGGATCGCTGTTCGACCGCCAGACCGCGCTGCCGGTGCGCCATGACAGCCCGGAAACGATCTACGCCGAGCTGCAGCGGCGCGCCGAACAAGCCGGCGACCCGCGCCTGGTCGTGACCTTCCCGGTCGAGTTGCCCGTCAGCGCTACGCCCGAGGACATTGAGCAGTGGCTGGCTGCCAGCGGCTTCACCCGGGTGCAGGCCGAACGGCTGGTCGAGCGCCAGCCTGCCGAGTCAGCGCCGATCAAATCGGGGTCAGACACCGATTCCTCCGGCGACGAGGTCAAGCCCAAGTCTGGCAAGCGCCAGGCGGCGGCTGTGGCGCCGCAGCAGGTCAGACGGCTCGATGTGGTGGCCGACCGCTTCCGGTTCTCGAATGCCGAGCGCGTGCGCGTGATGGAGGCGATCGAGCTCGGGCTGCGCCGTGGCGGTGGCCGCCTGAGCGTCTATGCGCTGCCGCCGGCCGGCGACGACGGCAGCGAGCCCGCGCCGCTGCTCTGGAAATTCTCCACCGGCCTGCATTGCCCCGAGAGCGAGCTGCGCTACGCCGAGCCGCTGCCTTCGCTGTTCTCGTTCAACTCGGCGGTCGGCGCCTGCGACAGCTGCCGGGGTTTCGGCCGCGTGATCGGTGTCGATTGGGGCCTGGTGATCCCGAACGACAAGCTGACCCTGCGCTCGGGTGCGATCAAGCCGATCCAGACTCCGGCCTACCAGGAATGCCAGGATGACCTGATGCGCCATGCCGAGGCCGCCGGCATACCGCGCGATCTGCCCTGGGTCCAGCTCACGCCCGCGCAGCAGCACTGGGTGCTGGAAGGTTCGCCGAACTACAACGGCCAGTGGAACCAGTCCTGGTATGGCATCCGGCGCTTCTTCGACTACCTCGAAAGCAAGGCCTACAAGATGCATATCCGGGTGCTGCTGTCGAAGTACCGCAGCTACACCGAATGTCCGAGCTGTCGCGGCGCGCGCCTCAAGACCGACAGCCTGCTCTGGCGCCTCGGGACCAAGGAGCAGGCTGATGCGGTGCTGGCGCCCGCGCTGCGCTTCATGCCGGTCGGAGTGGACTGGTCGCGCGAGCAGCTCGAAGCCCTGCCGGGCCTGTGCCTGCACGACCTGATGCAGCTGCCGATCGACCGGCTGCGTGCCTTCTTCTCTTCGCTGCAGTCAGAGTTGGCTGGCGCAGGTGGTGACGTTGGTGCATTGGTAGGGCCAGACGAGGCGAGGGGGCTGCCGGCTTCCTCATGGTGCGAGCACAAATCGTCAGCCGGCAGCCCCCTCGCCCCGTCGAGCTCGGGTGAGAGGCAAGCTTCGGATTGTGAAAAGCAGGGCGCAGAGGTAGGTGCCGGGGGAGCGGGGGACGACGATTTGTGCTCGCACCATGAGGAGTCCCCCGCTCCCCCGGTACCTGCCCGCCCAGACACGACAGCAAATACAGCCAGGACTGGCGAACAACAGGCCCTCAAGCTGCTGTTCGACGAGATCGGCACCCGGCTCAAATACCTGTGCGACGTCGGCATCGGCTACCTCACGCTCGACCGCCAGAGCCGCACCCTGTCCGGCGGCGAGGTCCAGCGCATCAACCTGACCACCGCCCTGGGCACCTCGCTGGTCAACACCCTGTTCGTGCTCGACGAACCCAGCATCGGCCTGCACCCGCGCGACATGGACCGCATCAACCAGGCGATGGCCCGGCTGCGCGACGCCGGCAATACCCTGGTCGTGGTCGAGCATGATCCGGCCGTCATGCTGTGCGCCGACCGCGTGATCGACATGGGGCCGGGGCCGGGCGAGCGCGGCGGCGCCATCGTGTTCGACGGCAGGATCGAACAGCTGGCCCAGGCCGATACCCTGACCGGCGCCTACCTGAGCGGGCGCAAGCAGGTCGGTTTCGGCTTCAAGCGCATGGTGACCGAAAGCACGCCGCGCCTGATCCTGGAGGGCGCGCGCGAGCACAACCTGCGCGAGCTCGATCTCGAATTCCCGCTGCAGCGCCTGGTCACGGTGACCGGCGTCAGCGGCTCGGGCAAGTCCACGCTGGTGCAGGACATCCTGGCGCCGGCGCTGCTGCGCCATTTCGGCCAGTCGACCGAGGCACCCGGTGCGCACGACCGCCTGCTCGGCGCCGACCAGCTCTCGGGTGTGGTCTTTGTCGACCAGAGCCCGATCGGCAAGACTGCGCGCTCAAACCCGGTCAGCTATGTCGGCGCCTGGGACGCGGTCCGCGACCTGTTCGCCGCCACGCCGGCCTCGCAGCAGCGCGGCTACACCGCGGCCAAGTTCAGCTTCAACAGCGGCGATGGGCGCTGCCCGACCTGCGGCGGCTCGGGCTTCGAGCATGTCGAGATGCAGTTCCTCAGCGACATCTACCTGCGCTGCCCGGACTGCGACGGCAAGCGCTACCGGCCCGAGATCCTCGAAATCACCATCGAGCGCGGCGGCCGCCAGCTCAACGTGGCCGACCTGCTGGAGCTGACCGTCAGCGAGGCCGCCCAGCTGTTCGCCGGTGACCGCGACGTGATCCGCGCGCTGCAGCCCATCGTCGATGTCGGCCTGGAATATGTCAGGCTGGGGCAGCCAGTGCCGACGCTGTCGGGCGGCGAGGCGCAGCGCCTGAAACTGGCCGGCCATCTGGCCGAGGCGGCCAGGGCCTATGGTGGCGGCAAGGGCCGGGGCAAGATGCCGGCCAGTCACTCGGGCCAGCTGCTGGCGACCAAGGGCCAGTTGTTCCTGTTCGACGAGCCGACTACCGGCCTGCATTTCGACGACATCGCCAAGCTGATGCGCGCGCTGCGCAAGCTGCTCGACGTCGGTCATTCGCTGATCGTGATCGAGCACAACCTCGACGTGATCCGCGCCAGCGACTGGCTGATCGATCTCGGGCCGGACGGCGGCGAGGGCGGCGGCCGCATCGTCGCCCAGGGCCGGCCCGAGGATGTGCGCCTGCACCCGACCAGCTACACCGCCCGGGCGCTGCGCGACTACGCCGAGGCGGTCGGCGAGTTGATGGAAGTCAACGAGGGCCGGTTGTCGGATTACCTTCCGGCTTCCTCTCCTTCGGCCTTGGCGCCGGTCGCCGGGGCGGGGGCAATGCCGGGCTCCTCATGGCGCGAGCGCAAATCGTCACCCGGCATTGCCCCCACCCCGGCGACTTCAGGTGTGCCAGCGGTGATTGCCAACCGGACGCAGGAGGGGCGAGCGGGACTGGCGGACGCCGATTTGTGCTCGCACCATGAGGTGTCCGCCAGTCCCGCTCGGCCCGACAGGGCGGGAAGCGCGATCCGCATCATCAACGCCCGCGAGCACAACCTCAAGGGCCTGAGCGTCGATATCCCGCGCGGCAAGTTCAACGTCATCACCGGCGTCAGCGGCTCGGGCAAGTCCACGCTCGCGTTCGACATCCTGTTCAACGAAGGCCAGCGTCGCTACTTGGAGAGCCTCAACGCCTACGCGCGCTCGATCGTGCAGCCGGCCGGACGGCCCGAGGTCGATGCGGTCTACGGCATCCCGCCGACGGTCGCGATCGAGCAGCGGCTGTCGCGCGGCGGGCGCAAGTCCACCGTCGGCACCACGACCGAGGTCTGGCATTTCCTGCGCCTGCTCTACGTCAAGCTCGGCACCCAGCATTGCGTGCACGACGGCACCCCGGTGCAGCCGCAGCAGCCCGACAGCATCCTGGCCCAGCTCATGACCCAGTGCCGTGGCCAGCAGGTGCAATTCCTGGCGCCGCTGGTGCTGAACCGCAAGGGCGTCTACACCGAGCTGGCCGACTGGGCGCGGCCGCGCGGCCATGCCCATCTGCGCGTCGATGGCGAATTCCTGTCGACCACCGGCTTCCCGCGCATCGACCGCTTCAAGGAGCACACCATCGAGCTGCCGCTGGCCCGCCTGCGCGTCGAGCCCGGCGCCGAGCCTGAACTGCGCCTTGCCATGACCCAGGCGCTCGAAATCGGCAAGGGCGTGCTGCACCTGCTCGCCGGCATCGACGGGCTGGACGAGGCGCTGGCCGCCGGCGGTTCGACACTGGGCATCGGCCGGCTGCAGGTCTATTCGACCTTGCGTGCCTGCCCGGTCTGCGCCACCAGCTACGCCGAGCTCGACCCGCGCCTGTTCTCCTACAACAGCAAGCATGGCTGGTGCCCCGATTGCGTCGGCACCGGCGTGACCCTGAGCAAGGCCCAGCGCCAGCTGATGGACGATTCGGTGCGCGACGACAAGGAAAAAGGCCGCGAGCAGAGCTTCGCCGAGCCCGAGCTCGAAGAGGTCGCCGACCAGCCTTGCGCATGCTGTGGCGGCACGCGGCTGAACCCGACCGCGCGTGCGGTGCGCTTCCAGGGCCTGGGCATCGCCGAACTGGCGCAGCGCAGCGTGGTCGATCTGCGCGGCTGGGTCCGGCAGCTGCAGGCAGGGGCATCCCTGAGCCCGCGCGAGGCCGAGATCGCGCGCGACCTGCTGCCCGAGATCCAGGGCCGGCTCGAATTCCTCGAAGAGGTGGGCCTGGGCTACCTGACGCTGGACCGCGGTGCGCCCACGCTCAGCGGCGGCGAGGCGCAGCGCATCCGCCTGGCAGCGCAGCTCGGCAGCAACCTGCAGGGCGTCTGCTACGTGCTCGACGAGCCGACCATCGGCCTGCACGCGCGCGACAACCAGATCCTGCTCAATGCCCTGCACAAGCTGGGCCAGAAGGGCAACACCCTGGTGGTGGTCGAGCATGACGAGGACACGATCCGCCGCGCCGACCATGTGATCGACATCGGCCCGAGTGCCGGCATCCGTGGCGGTCGCCTGGTGGCCGAGGGCACGGTCGATGACGTGATGGCGGCGCAGGATTCGCAGACTGGCCGCTACCTGCTGCATGCGATGCGGCATCCGCTGCAGCCTAGGCGTCCCGTCACCGAGGAAGCTTTTGCCGCAGCCGCAGCCGCAGCCGCAGCCGCAGCTCAGGCTCAGGCTCAGGCTCAGGCTCAGGCGCTCGTCGCCGAGCCGGGCGGGGTGCCGGGCGCCTCATGGTGCGAGCACAAATCGTCAGCCGCCGCCCCCTCGCGGCCCTGTGACGCTGTGCTGGCGACATGAATACCGAAATCCGCTGCAGCAGCAGCCATGACGCCACCATTCGGCGCCTCCCGAGTCGTCGAGTCGGGGGGGGGGGG
>CALPRQ020000017.1 GCA_943326015.2 Chitinophaga pinensis
ACAAGCTCTACCCGAGCGCGGCCGCGGCCCTGACCGGTCTGCTCTCTGACGGCCAGACCCTCGCGGTCGGCGGCTTCGGCCTCTGCGGCATTCCCGAGGCGCTGATCGACGCGCTGCGCGACAGCGGCGTGAAGGATCTCACCGCCATTTCCAACAACGCCGGTGTCGATGGTTTCGGCCTCGGCAAGCTGCTCGAGACGCGCCAGATCAGGAAGATGATCTCGTCCTACGTCGGCGAGAACAAGGAATTCGAGCGCCAGTACCTGGCGGGCGAACTGGAGCTGGAGTTCACTCCCCAGGGCACGCTGGCCGAGAAGCTGCGTGCGGGCGGCGCCGGCATCCCGGCCTTCTTCACCAAGACCGGTGTCGGCACCCTGGTCGCCGAGGGCAAGGAACTGCGCGAGTTCGGCGGCGAAACCTATGTCATGGAGCACGCGCTGTTCCCCGATGTCGCGCTGATCAAGGCCGATGTGGCCGACATGTCGGGCAACCTGCGCTTCAACCTGACCGCGCGCAACTTCAACCCGGCGGCAGCAACCGCGGGCAAGCTCTGCATCGTCGAGGTCGAGCGTATCGTCGCGACTGGCGAGATCGCGCCGGACGATGTGCACCTGCCCGGCATCTACGTGCACCGCATCGTCTGCAACCCGACCCCGGAAAAGCGCATCGAGAAGCGCACCGTCCGCGAACGCAAAGTTTGAAGTGATTTTGGGGACAGACCTTCAGCTCTGTTCCCAACTGAAAAAGAGCAATCTTGGTGACAGACCTTCAGTTCTGTCACCAACAAGATAGAGGATTTCAAATGGCCTGGACCCAAGACCAGATGGCCGCGCGCGCGGCCCAGGAGCTGCAGGACGGCTTCTACGTCAACCTCGGCATCGGCATCCCGACGCTGGTGGCCAACCATGTGCCTGATCATGTCGAGGTCTGGCTGCAGAGCGAGAACGGCATGCTCGGCATCGGCCCCTTTCCCTACGACGACGAGGTCGACGCCGACCTGATCAATGCCGGCAAGCAGACCGTCACGACGCTCAAGGGCTCGGCCATCTTCGGCAGCGACCAGAGCTTCGCCATGATCCGCGGCGGCAAGATCAACCTGTCCATCCTGGGCGCCATGCAGGTGACCGGATCGGGTGATCTGGCCAACTGGATGATCCCGGGCAAGATGGTCAAGGGCATGGGCGGCGCGATGGACCTGGTCGCCGGCGTCAAGCGCGTGATCGTGCTGATGGAGCATGTGGCGCGCAAGAAGGACGGCAGCACCGACCTCAAGATCCTGCCCGAATGCACGCTGCCGCTGACCGGCAAGGGCGTGGTCGACCGCATCATCACCGACCTCGGCGTGATGGATGTCACGCCCGAGGGCCTGAAGCTGGTCGAGCTGGCCGACGGCGTGACGCGCGAGGAAATCCAGAGCAAGACCGGCGTGCCGCTGCTCTGATCCGATCCGGGTATCTGGCCTGATGCAAGCCCGGCCGCTGCGAGTCAGCGGGCCGGGCTGTTTTGTTTTCGGCCACGGTTCGTGGCGTCGGCTACATTCATGGGCTCCTATTGCCGAGCTCCCCGATGTCCTTACTCCTGAATCAACCCGACTGGCTCTGGGTTCCCGTGGTGCTGTTCGCGGCCCTCGCACAGACCTTTCGCAACACGGCCCAGCGCTCGCTGACCACCGAGCTCGGCATCTGGCCGGCGACGCTGGTGCGCTTTCTCTATGGCCTGCCGTTCGCGCTGGTCTATCTGGCCGCGCTGTATCTGTTCTTTGCACCGGCGCGGGTGCTGCCCGCTTTCAGCTGGGCCTATGTCGCCTGGATAGCCTTCGGCGCGGCGTTCCAGATCGGTGCCACGGCGGCGCTGCTGCTGGCGATGAAGGAGCGCAACTTCGCGGTCGCGGTGACGCTGGCCAAGACCGAGGTGCTGCAGGTCGCGCTGTTCGCGCTCGTCTTCCTGCATGAGTTGCCGACGGCGCTGGGCCTGCTCGCGATGGTGCTGGCCACGCTGGGTGTGGTCGTGCTTTCGCTGCCGCCCCGTGGCCAGTGGCGCTCGCTGTCGGCCTGGCTGAGCCGCCCGGCGCTCTATGGATTGGTCGCCGGGGCAGGTTTCGCGCTCGCGACCGTGTGTTTCCGGGGCGGAGCCCTCGCGCTCAACGCCGATTCGCCCTGGGTATCGAGCGCCTGGGGTGTGCTGCTGGCGCAGGGGCTGCAGTCGGTGGCCATGGGGGCCTGGGTGTCGCGCTGCACGCCGCAGGGACTCGCGCCGCTGTGGCGCGCCTGGCGGGTCTCCCTGCTCACGGGCGCCATGGGCGCGGCCGCCTCGATCGCCTGGTTCACCGGCTACGCCTTGCAGAGCGTGGGCAATGTGCGCACGCTGGGCATGGTCGAGGTGGTGTTCAGCTATGTGATCTCGCGCCGCGTCTTCAGCGAGCAGATCCGCTGGCAGGAAAAAACCGGCATGGCGATGATGGTGGCCGGGCTGGTGCTGATCTGCCTGCGCTAGAACGGCGCCGGACTCTCGAAGCGCAGCCGCTCGCCCGTGACGGGATGCGGCAGGTCGATCGCGCAGGCGTGCAGCAGCAGGCGCGGCGCGGCGTCCAGCGTCGCGTCGTCGGCATAGAGCTCATCGCCCAGGATCGGGTGGCCGATCGCCTGCAGGTGCAGGCGCAGCTGGTGCGAGCGGCCGGTGACGGGTTCGAGTTCCAGCCTTGCCGTTGCGCGTCCGTCCCGCGGTTCCTGGCCGATCAGGCGCCAGCGTGTGTGGCTGGGCTTGCCGGTCTCGAAGCAGACCTTGCTTTTCGGGCGGTTCGGCCAGTCGACGATCAGCGGCAGCCGGATCTCGCTCCAGCCCTGCGCGTCGGTCTGCGAGCCGTCGGGTTGGCCCGATGCCAGCGCCTGGTAGCGCTTGTGCACCTCGCGCCGCGCGAAGGCCAGGCTGAGTGTGGATTGCGCCAAATGGCCACGTGCCATCACGATCAGGCCCGAGGTGCCCATGTCGAGCCGGTGCACGATCAGCGCGTCGGGATAGATCGCCTGCACGCGCGCGCTCAGGCAGTCGGCGTTCTCGGGTCCGCGCCCGGGCACCGAGAGCAGGCCGGACGGCTTGTCGAGCACCAGCAGGGCGTCGTCGGCGTGCAGCACCGTCACCCCGTCGGGCACGGCGAGGCGGCGCGGTGGCCGCGGCAGCGGCGACAGTACGGCGCCGGGGGCATCATCGGCAGTGTTCCGGTTCGCTGCGGCCAGGCTCACAGCTCGGCGCCCTCGACCATGAAGCGCAGCCGGCGCTGGCCCTGCCACTCGTCGGCGTCGAGCCGGTAGGCCAGGCGCACGCGCGCCGGCAGCGGGTCGGCATGACCGAACCAGATGCCGTCGACCGGCTCGCCCCCGTGCTTGAGCTTGAGCTGCAGGTGCTTGCCGCCGACCAGGCGCTGCGAGATGACCTCGACTTCCTCGCAGAAGACCGGCGCCGCGAAGCCCTGGCCCCAGACCTCCTGTTGCAGGATGTCGATCATCTCGATGCGGCGGTATTGCGGGTCGAGCGGGCCGTCGGCTTCGAGCCGGCGCTGCAGCGTGGCCAGGTCCAGCCATTCGGCGGCGATGCACTGCAGTTCCTGGTCGAAGCGGTCGAAGTCCTCCTCGGCGATGGTGCAACCGGCGGCGGCCGAGTGGCCGCCGAAGCGCAGCAGCAGGCCCGGATGGCGCTTGGCGATCAGGTCGAGCGCGTCGCGCAAATGGAAGCCCGGGATGGAGCGGCCCGAGCCCTTGAGTTCATGCTCCTTGCCCGGTGCCTGGCTGGCGGCGAAGACGAAGGTCGGGCGGTGCAGCTTGTCCTTGAGCCGGGCGGCGACGATGCCGACCACGCCCTCATGGAAGTCGGGGTCGAACAGGCACAGCGCGGGCGGTGGGGCCTCGGACTCGTCCCACAAGGCTTCGGCCAGCTGCAGCGCCTGCTCGCGCATGTCGCCTTCGAGCGTCTTGCGCTCGCGGTTGATGGCGTCGAGCTGCTGTGCCAGGCCGCTGGCCCGCGCCGGGTCGTCGGTGGTCAGGCAGGCGATGCCCAGCGTCATGTCGGCCAGCCGGCCAGCCGCGTTCAGGCGCGGACCGATCGCGTAGCCCAGGTCCAGGCTGTTGGCCGAGGCCGATCGCCGGTTGGCGACCTGGAACAGCGCCGCCAGGCCAGCCGGCAGGGCGCCAGCGCGGATGCGCTTGAGGCCCTGAGCCACCAGGCGCCGGTTGTGCGCATCGAGCTTGACCACGTCGGCTACCGTGCCGAGCGCGACCAGCGGCAGCAGACTGTCGATGCGCGGCTGGGTTTTCAGGTCGAAGGCGCCGCGCGTGCGCAACTCGGCGCGCAGCGCCAGCAGCACGTAGAACATCACGCCGACACCGGCGATGGCCTTGCTCGCGAAGCCGCAGCCGGGCTGGCTGGGGTTGACGATCACGCAGTCCTGCGGCAGCTGGACCTGGCCGTCGAGCACGGCCGGCAGGTGGTGGTCGGTGATCAGCACCTGCAGCCCGAGTGTGCGCGCCTGCGCCACGCCGTCGACGCTGGCGATGCCGTTGTCGACCGTGACCAGCACATCCGCGCCGCGCGCCTTGACCCGGGCCGCGATCGAAGGCGTCAGGCCGTAGCCGTCGGCGACGCGGTCGGGCACCAGGTAGTCGACCGCGTTCCAGCCCAGCGGCGCGCCGAGCAGGCTCAGGCCGCGCAGCGCGGTGGCGCAGGCGGTGGCGCCGTCGCAGTCGTAGTCGGCCACGATGCAGACGCGCTGGCCGGCGGCCATGGCGTCGGCCAGCATCAGCGCGGCCTCGCGTGTACCCAGCATCTGCTCGGGCGGCTGCAGCAGGGTCAGCGAGTCGTCGAGTTCGCCGATGTCCTGCACGCCACGGGCGGCGAACAGGCGCGCGAGCAGGGGGTGGAGGCCTTCCTGTTCCAGTGCCCAGGCGGCGCGCGGCGGCACTTCGCGGTTGATGATTTTCATAATTGATTCAGGAGGCGTGCCAAGTCGAGCGGACGCTGGCGCTGGAACAGACCGAACAGGCGTGACAGCGCACCCGGCTTGCTCGGCAGGCCGCTGGCCCAGCTGATCGCGTTGCGCTCGCCGCACAGGGTCAGGCGGACCGGTTCACCGCGCTCGGCGCGTTCGAGCAGGTTGGCGATCTCGTCCTGTTCCAGCTGTTCCCAGGCCGCGCTCCAGCGGGCCTGGTCGCCGCGCAGCGCGGGCAGGCGCAGGCGGTCGCTGAGCTGCGGCGCCGGTTTGGCCTGGCCGTCCCAGGCGCCCGTGCCGCTGATCCAGAAGCCGTTGACCAGCGGCCGTCTGCGGGCCGCGCGCAAGTCGTTGACGCGGTGGCTGTAGAACAGCATCTGGGCCTCGTTCTGCAGTCGCAGCAAGGCGCGCGCCTGCGGGTGGCGTGACCCGTCGGGCAGCCAGGCCTCGAGCTGACGGTGCGCGACGCGGTCCAGGCTGGCCCAGGGCAGGTCAGCGAAGACCTGGCCCTCGGCACGCCAGCGCGTGGCGGACTCGAACTGCAGCGCGATGCCGTCCTCCTCGGCCCAGGGCCGCAGGGCCTCGAACAGCTCCCGCGATTCGGCTTCGCTCAGCTCCAGGCCCTCGGGCGGCTGCAGCGTGACCTGATCCATGCTGGCCTGCCAGTGGCAGGGCGTGAACCAGGCGCAGGCCTGTTGCCGCTCGCCAGCTTGCCAGGCAGCCCAGGGGATGACGCCGTCCGTGGTGGGCAGGCCGAGCGCGCGCGCCAGCACCCGCTCGTGCGGCGGGCTGAGCGAATACTCGTCGCCGGTGTCGGTTGCCTGCTGTTCCAGCCTGGCCAGCAGGCTGGCCAGTCGGGGCAGGTCGGGTAGTTTGGGTAGAGGGGGCTCCGCGGCATCCTGGCTCGGTAGGTGGGCGCTGGTGGCGGCGTAGGGAACGATCAGGTGGTGCAAGGTCGGGGTGCGGGCAGAGGTGTCTAGTCCCTTATTCTCGACGATGCCACAATCTCGGGTCGGCAATCTGGAGATCCATGCAAATCCCCTACGAATTCCTGCTCGGCTGGCGCTACACGCGCGCCGGCCGCGCCACCCGGCGCAACGGCTTCATCTCCTTCATCAGCGGCGTCTCGATGCTGGGCATCGCGCTGGGCGTGGCGGCGCTGATCGTCGTGCTCAGCGTGATGAACGGCTTCCAGAAGGAGGTGCGCGACCGCATGCTCGGCGTGCTGTCGCATGTCGAGGTCTTCACGCCCGATGGTGGCGCGCTGCCCGACCCCGCGACCACGCTGCGCGAATTGCGTGCGCACCCGGAAGTGGTCGGTGCTGCGCCCTTCATCGCGGCGCAGGGCCTGCTCGCGCGCGGCGAGAACATGAAGGGCGTGCTGCTGCGCGGCATCGATCCGGCCCAGGAGCCCGCCGTCACCAGTCTGGCCGGCGAGCTGGCCAGGACCGTGCTGCCGCAGCTGCAGCCCGGGGCGTTTGGCATCGTGCTCGGTGGTGCGCTGGCGCAGAGCCTGGGCCTGCGCGTGGGCGATGCCGTGACGCTGATCGCACCCAGCGGCCAGGTCACGCCGGCCGGCGTGGTCCCGCGCCTCAAGCAGATGAGCGTGGTCGGCGTCTTCGACTCGGGCCACTACGAGTACGACTCGACGCTGGCCTTCATCCATATCGACGACGCGGCGCGCATCTTCCGGCTCGAAGGGCCGACCGGCGTGCGGCTCAAGTTGCAGGATCTGCACCGCGCGCGCGAGGTCACGCATGAATTGGCTGGCATGGTCAGCGGCGACCTGCTGCTGCGCGACTGGACGCGCCAGAACCGGACCTGGTTTGCCGCTGTCCAGCTCGAAAAGCGCATGATGTTCATCATCCTGACTTTGATCGTCGCGGTCGCGGCCTTCAACCTGGTCTCGACGCTGGTGATGACCGTGACCGACAAGCGCGCCGACATCGCGATCCTGCGCACGCTGGGCGCGAGTCCGCGCAGCATCATGTCCATCTTCGTGGTGCAGGGTGCGCTGATCGGCGTGATCGGCACCCTGTCCGGCCTGCTGCTGGGCCTCGGCATCGCGTTCAACATCGACACCCTGGTGCCGGCGCTCGAGTCGCTGCTGGGCACCAGTTTCCTGCCGCAGGAAATCTACCTGATCAGCCGCATGCCGAGCGAGCCGCAGCAGGGCGACATCCTGCCGATTGCGCTGATTTCGCTGCTGCTGGCCTTCGCGGCCACGCTCTATCCGAGCTGGCGTGCCAGCCGCGTCAACCCGGCGGAGGCGCTGCGTTATGAGTGAACCCAACATCGTCCTGAGCGCGCGTGGCCTGAGCAAGCGCTTCCAGGAAGGCCGGCTCGATGTGAGCGTGCTGCAGGGCGTGGACCTCGACATCCGGGCCGGCGAGACGCTGGCCATCGTCGGTGCCTCGGGCTCGGGCAAGAGTACGCTGCTGCATCTGCTGGGTGGGCTCGATGCGCCCAGCGCGGGCCGCGTGCTGCTGCAGGGCCAGGAGCTGGCAACCCTGGGGCAGGCCGCCCAAGGCGAGCTGCGCAACCGCCATTTGGGTTTCGTCTACCAGTTCCACCATCTGCTGCCGGAGTTCACTGCCCAGGACAACGTCGCCATGCCGCTCTGGATTCGCCGTCTGCCGCGCGAGGAGGCCGCGGCCGAGTCCGCGCGCTGGCTCGAACGGGTCGGCTTGGGCGAACGCCTGCTGCACCGTCCGTCCGAGCTCTCGGGCGGCGAACGCCAGCGGGTGGCGATCGCGCGTGCGCTGGTGACGCGGCCGGCCTGCGTGCTGGCCGACGAGCCGACCGGCAACCTCGACCGCACCACGGCCGACAGCGTGTTCCAGCTGATGCTGCAGCTCGCGCGCGAGCAGGGCACGGCTTTCGTGCTGGTCACCCACGATGTCGAACTGGCGCGGCGCTGCGACCGTGTGCTGCACCTGCGCTCGGGCTTGTTGTCGGCCGGCGACTGAAGCGGCCTGCTGCAGACCGGGCCGTGGCTGTTGTCCAGAGGCGACACGGACCGATCCATCTCCGATGTTCATCCTGGGTTACTCGGCGCCCAACTTGAAAACGCCGGTCCGAAGGCGCACAATTGACCGACTGGCAGTTGCACGCTTTTTTCTCTCTCAACATGGACTTCTCTTCCACCATGATCAAATCGAATCGCCGCGTTTTCCTGATGCAAGTCGCAACGGCTTCGGGTGCCATTGCGCTCGCTGGTACGGCACAGGCGCAAGCCATGGTCGCCGAGACCGATGCCCAGGCTGCGGCTCTGGGTTACAAGGCTGACGCCACCAAGGTCGACAAGACCAAGTTCCCCAAGTACGCTGCCGGCCAGAACTGTGGCAGCTGCGCCCTGTACCAGGGCAAGGCTGGCGACGCAGCTGGCGGTTGCCCGATCTTTGCGGGCAAGCAGGTTGCCGCCAAGGGCTGGTGCAACTCCTACGTCAAGAAGGGCTGAGCCTTTCCTTGGCACGAAAAAAAGCCTGCCGGCCGGCAGGCTTTTTTTTGCCCATGGCACCCGGATCGGGTGCTCCTGGAATGCTTAGCTGCAGCTGACACTGCCGCATCCGCTCATCGTGGCGGGCTTGACCAGCGAGGGATCTTCCAGTGTCTCGGTGCGCGAATCGAACTTGACGTTCTTCATGTGCAGCGCGAGGCCGGCGTCCATGGTCAGTGCGTGCGTAGGCAGCCACTCGGCGAGCGCGGCTCCCATGCGGTCGATGATTGCCTCGTCGCCCTGCAGGAAATGCGTCTCGACCTGGCGCATCGTGTCCAGGATGGTCTCGTGGTGGCTGGCATGGCAGTTGTCGGCATTGAAGCCGGTGGCGATCATCCAGCGCTCTTCCTGCGCGAAATGCTCGACCGTGTGCCGCAGCAGTTCGCGGTAGGACTCGAGCTGCTGATCGTGGGGCAGGGCACGCAGGCGGGAGACCATGTCGACCATCTCGTGGTGCGTCTGGTCCATGCGTTCATCGTCCAGTTCCATTGCGGACGACCAGTGCAGGTCGGGTACCTCGGGAAAGTCGGACGGGCTGGTGGCGTTGGCGTTTTCCATGATGGGCTGGATTCTGCCGCTCAGGCAGCCGGCCTGCCTTGAGCGGGATCAAGAAACCCCGGCAGCAAGCCGGGGCGTCGATTTGCAGGCTGGCAGGTCAGGCCTCGAAGGGCAGCTTGAGCTCGCTCAGATCGCGGCGGGTTTCCACCAGGATCAGCGGACCTTCGTCGACCAGCACGACCGGCTTGGGTTCGCGTGGCACGCGGACCGGCTGGGGTTCGGCAGCGATGGCCGCTTGCACCTGGGCCACCTTGTCGGCGTCGGATTGGACCCATTCCAGGCCGACACTCTGTGCCAGCATGGACAGCTCACCGATTGCCAGGCGGTAGGCCTGGACCGGCGGCATTGCTACCACCGGTGCTGCCGCAGCCGGAGCCGTTTCGGGCGTGACCTCGGCCTGTGCGGGCTGGCTGGGCTCGACCGGCTGGACTTCGGGTAGCGTGGGCGCGGTTGCGACCGGCTGCGCTGCTGCCAGCTCGACCGGGGCTTCGACCTCGGCGACTGCGCTGGCTGCGGCAGCCGTGAAGTAGGAGCGCGGTGCCGCGGCTGCCTCGTTGCTTTCGGCGGTCAGCGGCAGCGGCTCGGAGGCCGGTGCCTGGGCGTCGGACACCTCCACCGAAGTCGCGGCGGCTTCGCCACGCGAGCGGCGGTCGCGGCCGTAGCGGTCGCGGCTGCGGCGCTCGCGTGGAGCACGTGACTCCTCGGCCTGCGCTGCGTCGGTCCTGCCCTTGTCCGCACCGGCTTCGGTGTTTTCCGGCAGCGGGGCTTCGGCGGCTGGTCCGGCCTCGACTTCAGGCGCATTGCGGCGGCCTTCGTTGCGCGGACCGCGACGACGACCTTCGCTGCGCTCGCGACGACCTTCGGCCGGGACATTGCCTTCAGCCGTTTCGATGGCCGAAGCGCCGTTCTCGAGGTTCAGTGCGACCGCTTCCGTGGCGGCGATCTCGGTGCGGGTCTCGGGACGGGCGTCACGGCGACCTTCGCGGCGGGGTTCGCCACGTCCTTCGCGGCCTTCCCGACCCTCGCGGGCTTCGCTGGTCCGGCCTTCGCCGCGGTTGCGCTCGTTGCGGCGCCCTTCGACGCTGCGTTCGCCCTGGCCCTGGCGTTCACCGTTGCGGCCTTCGAGCGGGCGCTCACTGCGCTCGCCACGCTCGCCGCGGCCACTGCCGTTGCGGTTGCCGCGGTCACCGCGCGGGCCACGGTTTTCGCGGACTTCGCGGGCTGCGGGCGCAGCGGCCGGGGCCGGGCTCGGGGCCACGGTCATGGGGGCCACGGCCACCGGGGCCGGGGGCGGCGCCATGCCGAACAGGCGCTTGAGCCAGGCCATGAAGCCGGTCTCGGGCGCCTGCACCGCGCGTGCCGGAGCGGCTGCGGCCACCGGCGCCGCCACCGGAGCGACGGCCTCGGGCTTGGGCGTCGCCACCGGGGCCGGCGCGTCGGGCAGCACGCCCTTGATCAGCGGCTCCTGCTTGTTGGAGCGCTCCTGGCTGCGGCGCGTGAAGGTCGCCACATCCTCGACTTCCTCGGCCATCTTGTAGCTCGCGTCCAGCTGCTCCAGGCGCGGGTCGTCGTGCTTGAGGCGCTCGAGCTTGTAGTGCGGCGTGTCGAGCGACTTGTTCGGCACCAGCAGCACGCTGATGCGCTGCTTGAGCTCGATCTTGGTGATCTCGGTGCGCTTCTCGTTGAGCAGGAAGCTCGCCACCTCGACCGGCACCTGCACCAGCACGGCGGCCGTGCTCTCCTTGAGCGACTCCTCCTGGATGATGCGCAGGATCTGCAGCGCCGAGCTTTCGGTATCGCGGATATGGCCGGAACCGCCGCAGCGCGGGCAGGGAATCGAGGCGCCTTCGTTCAAGGCCGGGCGCAGGCGCTGGCGGCTCATCTCAAGCAGGCCGAACTTGCTGATCGAGCCGAACTGCACGCGGGCGCGGTCCTGGCGCAGCGCATCGCGCAGGCGGTTCTCGACCTCGCGCCGGTTGCGCGATTCCTCCATGTCGATGAAGTCGATCACGATCAGGCCGCCGAGGTCGCGCAGCCGGGCCTGGCGCGCCACCTCGTCGGCGGCCTCCAGGTTGGTGCGGGTCGCGGTTTCCTCGATGTCACCGCCCTTGATCGAGCGCGCCGAGTTGACGTCGACCGCGACCAGTGCCTCGGTCTGGTCGATCACGATCGCGCCGCCGCTGGGCAGCGTCACGGTGCGGCTGTAGGCGGTCTCGATCTGGTGCTCGATCTGGAAGCGGCTGAACAGCGGCGCGTCATCGCGGTAGCGCTTGACCCGGTGCTCCTGCTCCGGCATCACATGCGCCATGAACTGGTGCGCCTGCTCGAAGATGTCATCGGTGTCGATCAGGATCTCGCCGATGTCGTTGTTGAAGTAGTCGCGGATCGCGCGGATCACCAGGCTCGATTCCTGGTAGATCAGGAAGGCACCCTTGCCGGACTTGGCGGCGCCGTCGATCGCGTTCCACAATTTCAGCAGGTAGTTCAGGTCCCACTGCAGCTCGCCCGCCTCGCGGCCGATGCCGGCGGTGCGGGCGATGATGCTCATGCCGTTGGGGTAGTCGAGCTGCTCGAGCGCGGCCTTCAGTTCGGCGCGGTCCTCGCCCTCGATGCGCCGGCTGACGCCGCCGCCGCGCGGGTTGTTGGGCATCAGCACCACATAGCGGCCGGCCAGGCTGATGAAGGTGGTCAGCGCCGCGCCCTTGTTGCCGCGTTCTTCCTTCTCGACCTGGACCAGCAGTTCCTGGCCTTCCCGGATCACGTCCTGGATGCGCGCCTGCGAGGGCGAGGTGTTGCCCTGGAAATACTGGCGCGAGATTTCCTTGAACGGCAGGAAACCATGGCGGTCCTCGCCGTAGTCGACGAAGCAGGCTTCCAGCGAAGGCTCGACGCGCGTGACGACAGCCTTGTAGATGTTGCCCTTGCGCTGCTCGCGCCCCTCGATTTCGATCTCGTAGTCGAGCAGTTTCTGCCCGTCGACGATGGCCAGGCGGCGTTCTTCGGCCTGCGTGGCATTGATCAACATGCGCTTCATGTGTGCGTTCCTCTTGTCACTGACTAACAGCCCGGTCGGGCTCAAGCCGTGAACCGCAGCAGATGACACGAACGAGGAGGAATTGCCGGAGAGCCAGTGCCAGGGAAGAGGGGCGGCGCCGCGAAGTCGAGGCGGTCCGCGCGCGCTCAACCCTGTCCGGGCATGGGCGCGTGGAGTGGCGTGATCAAAGGTGGCAGGGCGGCGTGATGCACGGCGGCTGGCCTGGGGGTCTTTGGGTTCACTTCAGTCCTCGTCCAGCTCCGGCTCTGAGGCCTGCAGGCTGGACGGTTGGGGTATTCCGTATCGGGTTCGCTGTCATCGACGGCGGTTCGCCACTCGGGCGCTGCACCAAGCCGGCCAGGCCAAACCGGGCCGGGACGGGGAAGGGTGCGGCTCAGCAGTGGCTGGCAACCTATATCCGGCAAGCGGGGCGGGCTGAGGGTCATGCCCCTTGTCGAGCCACCTTGGCGCTCTGCCTTAAACTTCGAGGCAAATTAAGCACCTACCCCGCGGGTCCGGATCGGATCATTATAGTGCCCGACGCCCGCTAAATGCGTGAACTGCTCGCAGGTTTTCCTGCTCCACTTGCCACCCCTCACTGCACTCCCCTTCCATGGCATCAACGCCCCAGGTCAGACACTACACCGTAGACGCCGAGTCAACCGGCCAGAGGCTGGACAATTTCCTGCTGCGCGAACTCAAGGGCGTGCCCAAGACCCATGTCTATCGCATCATCCGTTCCGGCGAGGTGCGGGTCAACAAGGGGCGGGCGCAGGCCGACACCCGATTGCAGGAACAAGATCTGGTGCGCGTCCCGCCGATCCGTCTGTCCGAAAAGATCGAGGAGAAGCAGGCCAATCCTGCCCCGGCGCGTGAATTTCCCATCCTGTTCGAGGACGAG
The DNA here is from genome assembly GCA_943326015.2 of Chitinophaga pinensis. Classification (GTDB taxonomy): domain Bacteria; phylum Pseudomonadota; class Gammaproteobacteria; order Burkholderiales; family Burkholderiaceae_C; genus Malikia. The sequence goes on from CALPRQ020000017.1 coordinate 12,971, forward strand.
GCCTTCATGGCCATCAACAAGCCGGCTGGCGTTGCGGTGCATGGCGGCAGCGGGGTTTCCTTCGGCGTGATCGAGCAATTGCGCCGGGCCCGTCCGGGTTCGCCCTTGCTGGAACTGGTGCACCGGCTCGATCGCGAAACCAGCGGCATCCTGTTGGTGGCCAAGAAAAGAAGCGCGCTCAAGGCCCTGCAGGACCAGTTCCGCGAACGCGAAACCGCCAAGACCTATCTGGCCCTGGTCAAGGGAGCCTGGCCGGCGAATAAGAAAGTGATCGATCAGCCGCTGCACAAATACCTGCTGCCCGACGGCGAGCGGCGCGTGCGCGTGACCGATGCCGATGATCCGGACGGCATGCGCTCGATCACGCTGGTCAAGGTCCTGGGTCGGGTGCAGCCGCCTGCCGGATGGGCGGCGGAAGAACTGCCGGCCCTGAGTCTGCTGGCGGTCACGATCAAGACCGGCCGCACGCACCAGATCCGGGTCCATTTGGCCAGTGCCGGGCATCCGATTGTCGGTGATGACAAGTACGGCGACTTCGAATTGAATCGAACCCTGCAAAGGAGCGGCCTCAAGCGCATGTTTCTGCATGCCTGGCAATTGGGTCTGACCCATCCGGTGTTGCAGTCGTCACTGCAATTGAAGGCCGATTTGCCGCCGGAATTGAAGGGTTGGGGCAATGTGGCCGATTTCTTCGTATAATCGCGGCGTTTAATCTCTAAAATCAAGGACGTCGATATGGCAACTTACTCCGAACTGGTTTCCCAGGCACAGGCATTGATGGCGCAAGCCGAACAGGTTCGCCGACAGGAATTTGCGACCGTGGTCGCCGACATCAAGGCCAAGATGAAGGAATTCGGTATCACGGTTGAAGATCTCGGTTCTGTCAGCAGCGCCCGCAAGGGTGGCGCCGGCAAGGCCAAGGCACCGGCCAAATACAAGGGTCCGAATGGCGAACTGTGGTCGGGCGGCCCGGGTCGCAAGCCCGAGTGGGTCAAGGCTGTGTTGGCCGCTGGTCAGAGCCTGGATCAATTCCTGATCTGATCCGGGGGCATTCCTCGCGAGACAAAAGGGCGCACAATGCGCCCTTTTTATTTTCCGAATCCGTCACACCATGCGTCCACGCCGCTTCGACCTGATTGCCTTCGACTGGGACGGTACCCTGTTCGACTCCACCCGGCTCATCACGCGCAGCATCCAGGCGGCAGTGCGCGATGTCGGCGGCCGCGAGCCCAGCGATGCCCAGGCTTCTTACGTGATCGGCATGGGCCTGATGCAGGCGCTCGCGCACGCGGCGCCCGATGTCCCGCCCGAGCACTACCAGCGCCTGGGCGAACGCTACCGCCACCATTACCTGCAAAGCCAGCACGAGATCAGCCTGTTCCATGGCGTGCTCCCGCTGCTGGCCGATCTGAGGTCGCGCCACCACTGGCTGGCGGTCGCCACGGGCAAGAGCCGGCGCGGCCTCGACGAGGCGCTGCGCAGCGTCGAACTGCAAGGCGTCTTCGATGGCTCGCGCACGGCGGACGAGACGGCTGGCAAGCCCAGCCCGTTGATGCTGTTTGAACTGATGCGCGAGTTCGGCGTCGAGCCCGAGCGCACGCTGATGATCGGCGACACCACCCACGACCTGCAGATGGCGCTCAATGCCGGCTGTGCCAGCCTGGCGGTCAGCTACGGCGCCCATGATGCTGCCGGCTTCGAGGCGCTGCAGCCCTTGCATGTCGCACGCACCGTGCGCGAACTGCACGACTGGTTGCTGGCCGAGGCCTGAGCTGCGTCCGGGCGCGGCACAATCGGCCCAATCCACTGTATTTCCCTGAGAGAACAAGATGTCGGTCCAATGGTTTCCCGGTCACATGCACGCCACCAGGAAGGCGATCCTCGAACGCGTCAAGGAGCTCGATGTCGTGGTCGAGCTGCTTGATGCGCGCCTGCCTGGCTCCAGCGCCAATCCCTTGCTGGCCCAGCTGACGGCGGGCAAGCCCACGCTCAAGGTGCTCAACAAGCAGGATCTGGCCGATCCGGTCCGCACCGCACAATGGCTGGCGCATTACAACGCCCAGCCCGAGACGCGCGCCATTGCACTGGACGCCAGCGAGACCTCGCCGGCCAAGGCCATCATCGCGGCCTGCCGCGAGCTCGCGCCGCTGCGCGGTGGCATGGCCAAGCCGCTGCGGGTGCTGATCGGCGGCATCCCCAACGTGGGCAAGTCGACGCTGGTCAATACCCTCAAGGGCAAGCGCGCGACCAAGACCGGTGACGAGGCCGGCGTGACCAAGGTCGAGCAGCGCATCGTGCTGGCCGACGACTTCTATCTCTATGACACGCCCGGCATGCTCTGGCCCAAGATCGTCGTGCCCGAGAGCGGCTACCACCTGGCGGCCAGCGGTGCGGTCGGCCGCAACGCCTACGACGAGGAGGTGGTCGCGCTGGAGCTGCTCAAGGTGCTGCAAGGGCCTTATGCGGCGCAGCTTGAGGCCCGCTACAAGTGGGGCTGGACGCCCGAGGCGGTCGCCGCCATGAAGGACGAGGAACTGTTGTACGCGATCGGCAAGAAGCGCGGCGCGCTGCTGCCGGGCGGCCGGCTCAATGCGCAGAAGGCCGCCGAGACCTTGCTGACCGACTTCCGCAGCGGCGTGCTCGGGCGCATCACGCTCGAAACACCGGAGGACTTCGCGCGCTGGCTGGCCGCCGGTCTTGAGGCCGAAGCCCAGCTCGAAGCCGCGCGCCAGAAGAAGCTGGCCCAGCGCCGCGGCCAGTACCGCGGCGAGGCCTGAACGGGCTTTCCCGGCGAGATCCTGCCCGCTGGCAGGATCGGGCTGCCACGTCGTCTGGGATACACTAGGCCGTTGGCCCCGGTGGTGAAATTGGTAGACACATCGGACTTAAAATCCGCCGCCTCTAATCGGGCGTACCGGTTCGATTCCGGTCCGGGGCACCAGCAAAGGCAGGACTTACGCCGCGCCGGCGCTCACTCGCGAGCCACACCATGACCACTTTCAATCCGCCTTTCGAAATCCACGTCCATGGTGACATCCTCCTGCGCGACGACGTGGACTACAAGTCCATACAGGAGGCGCTCAAGCCCCTGTGGAAATACACTGGCGCCAAGACCCTGCTCGAAGCGGCACCGAGCTTCTACGAGGACGAGCCCGGCATCCGCTTCGACGTCAAGGAGCATCTGCTGCAGCTTTGCTGGAGCGTGGAAGGTGACGACGATTTCCGCCATGCGCTCGACGAAGTCTGCATGGGCCTGAACGACATCGCGGCTTCCGGCGCGGCGCTCGAGGTCTCGTTCTATGACCTCGAGTTCGACGAGGAGGAGGCTCCGCCCGAGGCCGAGGCACGCGACGATTTCCTGCTGCTTTTCGTCGGCCCGAACCCGGCCGCGATCATGCAGATCCAGCGCGACTTGCTGGTGCAGGACGTGGTGCATCTGATGGAGCGCCATTTCGACGGCTCCGAGCTCGGTGGCGTGGTGGCCGAGATCGACAAGCTGTTCACCGGCCGCTTCGACGCCCTGATCAGCTCGATGCAGCTGGGTCGGCCGCCGCGCGGCAGCGGCGGCCAAGGCGGCCACGGCAGTGGCCCGCGCAAGCCGCGCCACCTGCACTGAGCCAGGCTCTAGCCGAAAGCAAAAAGCCCCTGCCGGCAGCGACAGGGGCTTTTGTCCGGGTGAGCGCCCGACAGGGCGCCGCGCAGTCTTCAGGCCGATGCGACCGTGATGCCCTTGAACTCGCCGCTGGCGATGCGCTGTTTCCATTCGGCCGGGCCGCTGGCGTGCACGTTGGCGCCGCTCGAATCGACGGCGACGGTGACCGGCATGTCCTGCACCTCGAACTCGTAGATCGCTTCCATGCCGAGGTCGGCAAAGCCCACCACCTGGGCCGACTTGATCGCCTTGGCCACCAGGTAGGCGGCGCCGCCGACGGCCATCAGGTAGGCGCTCTGGTTGTCCTTGATCGCTTCGATCGCGACCGGGCCACGCTCGGACTTGCCGATCATCGAGATCAGGCCGGTCTGCTCCAGCATCATGCGGGTGAACTTGTCCATCCGGGTGCCGGTGGTCGGGCCGGCCGGGCCGACGACTTCGTCACGCACCGGATCGACCGGGCCGACGTAGTAGATCACGCGGTTGGTGAAGTCGACCGGCAGCGGCTCGCCCTTGGCCAGCATGTCGGCGATGCGCTTGTGCGCGGCGTCGCGCCCGGTCAGCATCTTGCCGTTGAGCAGCAGCTTCTGGCCGACCTTCCAGCCGGCGACTTCTTCCTTGCTCAGGGTGTCGAGGTTGACGCGGGTGGCCGACTGGGTGTCGGGCGTCCAGGTCACGGCCGGCCAGTCTTCCAGCTTGGGCGGCTCGATCTTGGCCGGGCCGGAGCCGTCGAGGTGGAAATGGCAGTGGCGGGTCGCGGCGCAGTTGGGCACGATCGCGACCGGCAGGTTGGCCGCGTGGCAGGGGTAGTCCAGCACCTTGACGTCGAGCACCGTGGTCAGGCCGCCCAGGCCTTGCGCACCGATGCCGAGCGCGTTCACCTTCTCGTACAGCTCCAGGCGCAGCTGCTCGGGGCGGGTCAGCGTGGCGCCGCCCTCGGCCTTGGCGATCAGCTCGTGGATGTCGACCGGAGCCATGATCGACTCCTTGGCCAGCAGCATCGCCTTCTCGGGCGTGCCGCCGATGCCGATGCCCAGGATGCCCGGCGGGCACCAGCCCGCGCCCATGGTCGGCACGGTCTTGAGGATCCAGTCGACCAGGTCGTCGGACGGATTGAGCATCGCGAACTTGGACTTGGCTTCCGAGCCGCCACCCTTGGCCGCACAGATCACCTCGACATGATCGCCCGGGACGATCTCGAAATGCACCACGGCCGGGGTGTTGTCCTTGGTGTTGCGACGCGCACCGGCCGGGTCGGCCAGCACCGAGGCGCGCAGCGGGTTGTCGGGGTTGGCGTAGGCGCGGCGCACGCCTTCATCGATCATCTGCTGGATGCTCATCGTGGCATCGGGCCAGCTGACGTTCATGCCGACCTTGATGAAGACCATGCCGATGCCGGTGTCCTGGCAGATCGGGCGGTGGCCCTCGGCCGACATGCGGCTGTTGGTCAGGATCTGGGCGATCGCGTCCTTGGCGGCCGGGCTCTGTTCGCGCTCGTAGGCTTTGCCGAGCGCCTGGATGTAGTCGAGCGGGTGGTAGTAGCTGATGTACTGGAAGGCGTCCGCGACGGACTGGATCAGGTCTTCCTGTTTGATGGCGGTCATGGCAGGTCTTTCAGGGGGTCAAAAAAGGATGGGGCTTCAGTGCTTGTCCGCGGCGGACAGGTTGAGCAGGCGGTCGGTGTAGGCGATCGCCATCGCGCTGCACAGGAACACGGCGTGGATGATGGTCTGCCACATCAGCACTTTCTCGTCGTAGTTGGCGGCGTTGATGAAGGTCTTGAGCAGGTGGATCGACGAGATGCCGATGATGGCGGTCGCCAGCTTGACCTTGAGCACCGAGGCGTTGACATGGCTGAGCCACTCGGGCTGGTCGGGGTGGCTTTCCAGTCCCATGCGGCTGACGAAGGTCTCGTAGCCGCCCACGATCACCATGATCAGCAGGTTCGAGATCATCACGACGTCGATCAGCGCCAGCACCACCAGCATGATGATGGTCTCGTTGAGCGCGGTCACTTCCGCGCCCGACTTGTAGCCCATGCTGCTGACCAGCGCGTTGAGCGCGTTCTGGTTGCCGAAGGCGGCCTCGATCAGGTGTACCAGCTCGACCCAGAAATGGTAGACATAGATGCCCTGGGCGGCGATCAGGCCGAGATAGAGCGGCAACTGCAGCCAGCGGCTGGCGAAGATCAGTTTTGGCAGCGGACCTATCGGCTGGGTGGGGTCGTTCTTGATGGGGCTCATTGTGCTCGTCGTGGTTGGCATGTCAATTGTAGGGGGCGCGTGCGGGCCTGGCTGGCATCCGATGTAAGAGCCTCGTCAGAGAGCCCGAGCACATTCATGTGGATAGCTGTTATCACCCAATTACAGAGGAGACTTCCCTATGTCAGCACCTTCGTCCGCCATCCAGTCCACCCTGGTCGAGAACCGCGTCTTCGAACCGAGCGCGGAGACCGTCGCAGCGGCCCGCGTCGCCGGCATGGAGGCCTACCAGGCCCTGTGCGACGAAGCCGAGCAGGATTTCGAAGGCTTCTGGGCCAAGCGCGCCCGCGAGAACCTGAGCTGGCACAAGCCCTTCACCCAGACGCTCGACAGTTCCAACGCGCCGTTCTACCAGTGGTTCGCCGATGGCGAGCTCAACGCCTCGTTCAACTGCCTGGATCGCCACATGGGCACTCCGGTCGAGAACAAGACCGCGATCATCTTCGAGGCCGACGGCGGCGAGGTCACCAAGGTCACTTACAAGGAACTGCTGGCCAAGGTGTCGCAGTTCGCCAACGTGCTCAAGTCCAAGGGCGTGCAGAAGGGTGACCGCGTCGTCATCTACATGCCGATGACGGTCGAAGGCGTGATCGCGATGCAGGCCTGCGCCCGCATCGGCGCCACCCACAGCGTGGTGTTCGGCGGCTTCTCGTCCAAGGCGCTGGAAGAGCGCATCAACGACGCCGGCGCCGTCGCCGTCGTGACCGCCAACTACCAGATGCGCGGTGGCAAGGAGCTGCCGCTCAAGGCCATCGTCGACGAGGCCATCACCCAGGGCGACTGCAAGACCGTGCGCAACGTGATCGTGTTCCAGCGCACGCAGACCGCGGTCAACATGGTCGAGGGCCGCGACAGCTTCATGCACGAGGAAATGGCGGCACAGTCCGACGTCTGCCCGGCCGAGATCGTCGGCGCCGAGCATCCGCTGTTCGTGCTCTACACCTCCGGCTCGACCGGCAAGCCCAAGGGCGTGCAGCACAGCACCGGCGGCTACCTGCTGTGGGCCAAGATGACCATGGACTGGACCTTCGACCTGAAGGACAGCGATGTGTTCTGGTGTACCGCCGACATCGGCTGGATCACCGGCCACAGCTATGTGGCCTACGGCCCGCTGGCGGCTGGCGCGACCCAGATCATCTTCGAGGGCGTGCCGACCTACCCGAACGCCGGCCGCTTCTGGCAGATGATCGAGCAGCACAAGTGCACCATCTTCTACACCGCGCCGACCGCGATCCGCTCGCTGATCAAGGCCTGTGACGGTGACGAGAAGCTGCACCCGAAGAACTGGGACCTCTCCAGCCTGCGCATCCTGGGTTCGGTCGGCGAGCCGATCAACCCCGAGGCCTGGATGTGGTACTACAAGCATATCGGCGGCGAGCGCTGCCCGATCGTCGACACCTTCTGGCAGACCGAGACCGGCGGCCACATGATCACCCCGCTGCCGGGCGCGACGCCGCTGGTGCCGGGCTCCTGCACCCTGCCGCTGCCGGGCATCACGACCGCCATCGTCGACGAGACCGGCAACGACGTGCCCAACGGTTCGGGCGGCATCCTGGTCGTCAAGAAGCCCTGGCCCTCGATGATCCGCACCATCTGGGGTGACCCGGAGCGCTTCAAGAAGAGCTACTTCCCCGAAGAACTCAAGGGCTACTACCTGGCCGGCGACGGCGCGGTGCGCAGCGAGGACCGCGGCTACTTCCGCATCACCGGCCGCATCGACGACGTGCTCAACGTCTCGGGTCACCGCATGGGCACGATGGAGATCGAATCGGCGCTGGTCGGCAAGACCGACCTGGTGGCCGAGGCCGCCGTGGTCGGCCGTCCGGACGACCTGACCGGCGAGGCCATCGTCGCCTTCGTCGTGCTCAAGTGCCCGATCCCGACCGGCGACGATGCCAAGAAGCTGGCCAACGAGCTGCGCAACTGGGTCGCCAAGGAGATCGGTCCGATTGCCAAACCGAAGGAAATCCGCTTCGGCGAGAACCTGCCCAAGACCCGCTCGGGCAAGATCATGCGCCGCCTGCTGCGCTCGCTGGCCAAGGGCGAGGCCGTGACGCAGGACACCTCGACGCTCGAGAATCCGCATATCCTCGACCAGCTGGCACAGTCCAACTGATCCCGGTCTGATCCGTGCCGCAGCCCGCCCTTGGCGGGCTGTTTTTTTGTCTGCTCCGGGACTACCATGCAGGACAAGACAAGCCGCGAAGGCGGAGAGGGTGTGGAATGTATCTGTTGCTGCTCGGGCTGGCGTTGCTGCTGCTCAAATACCTCGAAATCGGCCCGGTCGCTGCCTGGAGCTGGTGGTGGGTGCTGTCGCCATTCGCGCTTGCCGTGCTCTGGTGGTGGTGGGCTGACCGCTTCGGCTACACCAAGCGCCAGGAGTCCCGCAAGATGGACGACCGGCGCCGTCGTCGCCTCGATGAAGGTCGCAAGCGGCTCGGAATGCCGCCGCTCGACAAGCGCCAGTGAGTGGCGGGCTGACGGGGGTGCTGGTGGCGCTGGCACAATCGCTGCATGCTGATCCATCCGCAAATCGATCCGGTGGCCCTGAAGCTGGGCCCCTTGTCCGTGCACTGGTACGGGCTGACCTATCTGGCCGCCTTCCTGATGTTTGTCTGGCTGGGGCGGAGCCGGCTGCGCCACCCTTCGTTTGCCCGCATCGAGGGGCCGGGCGCCTGGAGCGAGCGCGACATCGAGGACATCCTGTTCTTCGGCGTGCTCGGCGTGGTGCTGGGCGGGCGCATCGGCTATGTGCTGTTCTACAAGCCGCTCGACTACCTGGCGCAGCCGCTCAAGGTGTTCGCGGTCTGGGAAGGCGGCATGAGCTTTCACGGCGGCATGCTGGGCGTGCTGATCGCGATGGTCTGGTTCGCGCGCAGCCGCCACAAGCCCTGGCTGCAGGTCATGGACCTGATCGCACCCTGCGTGCCGACCGGACTGGCGGCGGGGCGTATCGGCAACTTCATCAACGGCGAGCTCTGGGGCCGGGTCGCCGACCCCGCGCTGCCCTGGGCCATGCTGTTTCGCGGTGCCGGCGACCTGCCGCGTCACCCTTCGCAGCTCTACCAGTTCATGCTTGAGGGTTTGCTGCTGTTCGCTCTGCTCTGGCTCTATGCGCGCCGGCCGCGCCGCCGCGGTGAGGTCTCGGCTGCCTTCCTGGCCGGTTACGGCCTGATGCGTTTCATCGCCGAATATTTCCGCGAGCCCGATGCCCATCTGGGCCTGCTGGAGCTGGGCTTGAGCATGGGGCAGTGGCTCTCGCTGCCCATGATCCTGGCCGGTCTGGCGCTTTGGCTGTGGGCGCGGCGCCAGCCTGCGGCCTGACTCGGACAGGCACTCAGCGCAGCACCAGCACCGGGATGTGCGAGTGCGTCAGCACCTGCTGGGTCTCGCTGCCCAGCAGCAGGCGCTTGAGGCCCTTGCGCCCGTGCGAGGCCATCACGATCAGGTCGCACTTGTTGCGCTTGGCCGCCGCGATGATGGCCTCAGCCACCAGGTCTGACTTGCTGGTGGCGGCCTTGACCTTGACCTGGCGCTTCTGGCCCTCGGACTTGATCGCGTTGACCACCTGCAAGGCCTCGTCCTGCCATTGCTGCTCGACGCGCTTGATCTCCTCGGCGTCCACGCCCACGCCACCCTCGAAATAGGTTTGCGGGTAGCGCGGCACCACCTTGAGTGCCACCAGCTCGGCGCCGGTGATGTCGGCCAGGTTCAGGGCGTGCTCAACCGCGCTGTCAGACAACTTGGAACCATCGGTGGCTACCAGTATGCGCTTGTACATGAAACCTCCTGCGTGTGGAAATGATGGCGATGCACCACCAGTCATTTAGCAGTTTATGACCTGCAACGCCATGCTGCTCATGGTCAGCCTTGACCCGCGTCAAAGCGTGCAGGAATACCCTGAGATAATGTCAGCCTATGGCAGACACTCCGACTTTCGTCAGCAGTCCTGCGCCCACCGAGGGCGCGGGAGGCTGGCTGCTGGGTCGGCATCGGGGACCGCTGACAGTCACTGATGATTTCACCGTGCTCGACGATCCGGTCGAGCAGCAGGACTTCACCCTGGACTGCGAGGTTCAGGGTCTGGCCGCCTGCGAGTCCGTGCTGCTGGTGCAGGGCATGTACTGCGCGGCCTGCTCGGATGCAGTCGAGTCGGCCATCGCCGGCAAGCCCGGCGTGCTATCCGCCCAGGTGCATGCCGCCACCCGCCGCCTGGTGCTGCGCTGGGACCCGGCGCGCACCCGTATTTCCGATCTGGCGCGCGCGGTCGGCGAGGCCGGTTACCGTCTGCTGCCGTTGCAGCAGGCGCTCAGCATCAGCGAACGCCAGGCCGAGACGCGCAAGGCGCTCTGGCGCCTGTTCGTCGCGGGCTTCTGCATGATGCAGGTCATGATGTACACGACGCCGATGTACGTCACCGAGCCCGGAGAAATCGATGCCGATCTGCTGCACCTGTTGCGCTGGGCCTGCTGGATCCTGAGCGTGCCGGTGTTGCTGTTCGCCAGCGGACCGTTCTTCCGCAATGCCTGGCGCGACCTCAGGCAGGGCCGCATCGGCATGGATACGCCGGTCTCGATCGGCATCCTGGTGACCTTCATCGCCAGCAGCGGCGCCACCTTCGATCCGGCCGGTCCCTGGGGCAGCGCGATCTGGTACGACTCGCTGACCATGTTCGTCTTCTTCCTGCTCGGTGGTCGCTACCTCGAACTCAAGGCGCGTGACCGCACCGCTGGCGCGCTCGACGCGCTGATCAACCGCCTGCCCGAGCGCTGCGAGCGCCAGCGTGCCGACGGCGGCTTCGATGCCGTCTCGCTCAAGCGCCTGCAGGTCGGCGACACCGTACGGGTGCAGGCCGGCCAGGCCTTCCCGGCCGACGGCTTGCTGCTGAGCGAGGGCGCCACGGTCGATGAAGCCTTGCTGACGGGCGAGTCCCACCCCGTCACGCGCCGCCAAGGCGAGTTGCTGGTCGCTGGCAGCTACAACCTGGCGGGTGCTGCGCTGATGCGCGTCGAGCGCCTGGGTCGTGACACCCGCTTTGCCCAGATCGTCCAGCTCATGGAGCGTGCCTCGACCGAGAAGCCGCGCCTGGCCCAACTGGCCGACCGCATCGCCGCGCCTTTCCTGATCCTCGTGCTGCTGGCGGCGGCCTTGGCTGGCTGGTGGTGGTGGCGGATCGATCCGGACCAGGCGATCGCGGTCGCGGTGGCGGTGTTGATCGTCACCTGCCCCTGTGCGCTCTCGCTGGCGACGCCCGTGGCCATGCTGGCCGCCGCTGGCGCGCTCGCCAAGCGCGGCGTGCTGGTGCGGCGCCTGCAGGCCTTCGAGGAGCTGGCCGGCATCGACACCGTGGTATTCGACAAGACCGGCACGCTCACGCGCGATCGCGTGGTCCTGTCGCAGACGATGACCAGGACTGATCTCACGGCTGGGCAGGCGCTGGCGCTGGCCGCGCCGCTGGCGCGCGCTTCGCTGCACCCGGTTTCGCGCGCCATTGCCCGGGCGGCGCAGGCCGGTGACCTGCCCGAGGCGGCCTTCCACGAGGTCCGGGAGTTTCCCGGTCTGGGCCTGCAGTCCGGGCCGGATGGCGCCAGGCTCAAGCTGGGCTCGGCGACTTTCTGCGGCTTCGACGAGTCAGTCCTGCTGCGCGAGGGCAGGGCGGTTGCCGACCAGCCTTGTGCCTATCTGGCGGATGACGCCGGCTGGGCCGCCACCTTCGTGCTCGACGAGGGCGTGCGCGAGGAGGCGGCCGCCGTGGTCGCGCGCCTGCATGCGCTCGGTCTGGAAACCCGTCTGCTTTCGGGTGACCGCGCGCCGGCAGCCGAGCGCGTGGCGCGCCAGCTTGGTATTGTCCAGGTGACCGCGCAAGCCAGTCCCGAGCGCAAGCTCGCCGAGGTCCTCGCGTTGCAGCAGCAGGGACACCGCCTGGCCATGGTCGGCGATGGTCTCAATGACGGCCCGGTGCTGGCGCGGGCCGACAGTTCGTTTGCGCTGGGCCATGGCGCGCCGCTGGCGCAGGCGCAATCCGATTTCGTGGTGCAAGGTGGCCAGCTCGAAGACTTGGTTGTCGCCATCGAGCTGGCGCGCAAGACCCTGTTGGTCGTGCGGCAGAACCTGCTGTGGGCGGCGGTTTACAACCTGGTTGCCGTGCCGCTGGCGCTGGCCGGCTGGATGCCGCCCTGGCTGGCCGGGCTGGGCATGGCGGCCAGCTCGCTGCTGGTCATCGGCAACGCCATGCGGCTGGCGCGCGTGCCGCAATCCCGACTGACCTGACGGAGGTGTCAACGATGGAATCCATGTATCTGCTCATTCCCCTGTCCGTCCTGCTGGTGCTTGGCATCATGGGCCTGTTCTGGTGGGCCCTTGACAGAGGACAGTTTGACAACATCGAGCGTGAAGGCGAGCGCATTTTCCATGGGGATTGATCCAGGTCAATACCCATTTTGTCATCAAGGTTGAAACTTCAATGCAGTGTTTAATAGGAGATTTTGTATGTCAGTGACAACAAGGGATTCCCTACCGGGGGTCTACAACGACAAGGTCATCCGGCAGTTTGCCATCATGACCGTGATCTGGGGCGTGGTCGGCATGCTGGTGGGCGTGATCATCGCTTCCCAGCTGGCCTTCCCCGAGCTCAACCTGGGCCTGCCTTGGACTTCGTTCGGTCGTCTGCGCCCGCTGCACACCAATGCAGTGATTTTCGCCTTCGGCGGTTGCGGCCTGTTCGCCACCAGCTACTACGTGGTGCAGCGCACCTGCCATACCCGTCTGTTCGCCGGCCCGCTGGCGACTTTCACCTTCTGGGGCTGGCAGCTGGTCATCCTGCTGGCAGTGATCTCGTTGCCGCTGGGCTACACCCAGGGCAAGGAGTATGCCGAACTGATCTGGCCGATCGACGTGCTGATCACCCTGGTCTGGGTGGCCTATGCGATCGTGTTCTTCGGCACCGTCGGTACCCGCAAGGTGCGTCACATCTACGTGGCCAACTGGTTCTTCGGCGCCTTCATCATCGCCGTCGCGTTGCTGCATATCGTCAACAGCGCCGCGCTGCCGACCAGCTGGACGCATTCCTACTCGGCCTACGCCGGTGCACAGGATGCGATGGTTCAGTGGTGGTACGGTCACAACGCGGTGGGCTTCTTCCTGACCGCCGCCTTCCTGGGCATGATGTACTACTTCATCCCCAAGCAGGCCGAGCGTCCGGTCTACTCCTACCGCCTGTCCATCGTCCACTTCTGGGCGCTGATCTTCACCTACATGTGGGCGGGTCCGCACCACCTGCACTACACCGCGCTGCCGGACTGGACCCAGTCGGTCGGCATGATCTTCTCGCTGATCCTGCTGGCGCCTTCCTGGGGCGGCATGATCAACGGCATCATGACCCTGTCGGGCGCCTGGCACAAGCTGCGTGATGACCCCATCCTGCGCTTCCTGATCGTCTCGCTGTCCTTCTACGGCATGTCGACCTTCGAAGGTCCGATGATGGCGATCAAGACCGTCAACGCGCTGTCGCACTACACCGACTGGACCGTGGGTCACGTGCACTCGGGCGCTCTGGGCTGGGTTGGCCTGGTCACCATGGGTTCGCTCTACTACCTGATCCCGCGCCTGTACGGCCAGAAGAAGATGTACTCGGTGCCCGCCATCGAGCTGCACTTCTGGGTCGCCACCATCGGCATCGTGCTCTACATCGCCGCGCTGTGGATCTCGGGCGTGACCCAGGGGCTGATGTGGCGTGCCCTCAACGACGACGGCACCCTGACCTACACCTTCGTGCAGTCGGTCAAGGCGTCCATCCCCTTCTACATCATCCGTCTGGTCGGCGGCCTGCTCTATCTGGGCGGCATGATCGTGATGCTGTGGAACACCGTGATGACCGCACGCCAAGGCCTCAAGGCTGGCGCCGTGCCCGTGGTGCAAATCCCTGCTGTCGCAGCCCACGCCTGAGGAGTAAAGATAAATGGCTAACCACAACGCACCCGTCAAGGGTCACGAGCGGATCGAGACCAGCAACTTCCTGATGATCGTCCTGATCGTCCTGGTGCTGTCGGTCGGCGGCCTGCTCGAAATCGTGCCGCTGTTCTTCCAGAAATCGACCACCCAGCCGGTCGAGGGCCTCAAGCCCTACACCTCGCTGCAGTTGTATGGTCGCGATGTGTACATCCGCGAGGGTTGCTACAACTGCCACTCGCAGATGATCCGTCCCTTCCAGGCCGAGACGCTGCGCTATGGTCCTTATTCGCGTGCCGGCGAGTCGGTCTACGACCACCCCTTCCAGTGGGGCTCCAAGCGCACCGGTCCCGACCTGGCCCGCGTGGGCGGCCGCTATTCCGACGAATGGCACCGCATCCACCTGGTCAACCCGCGCGACGTCGTGCCCGAATCCATCATGCCCGCCTACCCCTGGCTGGAAAAGGATCTGGTCGACGCCGCTGTCATGCCGGGTCGCCTGACCGCGATGAAGAAGCTCGGCGTGCCCTACAGCGACGAGGAAATCGCCAAGGCCGCTGACGACGTCAAGGGCAAGACCGAGCTTGAGGCTGTGATTGCCTACCTGCAGGTTCTCGGCACCGCCATCAAGTAACACAGGAAGGGCGACATGGACATCACCGACGTGCGCATCGGCGTCACGCTGATCAGCTTCGTGGCTTTCATTGCCATCATGGCCTGGACCTGGTCCAGACGGAACAAGTCTGACTTCGATGAGGCGTCCGGTCTTCCCTTCCGAGACGAATAACGAGAAAGAGAACCATCATGACTGACTTTGTCAACAGTTTCTGGGCGTGGTACGTGACCGTGATTGTCGTCGTCTCCATCGCCTACTGCGTGTGGGTGTTGTGGAGCAACGGTAAGGTCAAGTTCAACCCGGGCAAGACCACCGGCCATGTCTGGGACGGCACGCTGGAGGAAATGAACAACCCCCTGCCGCGCTGGTGGGTGGGCCTGTTCTGGATCACGATCGTGTTTGCGATCGGCTATGCCTTCCTGTATCCGACGCTGGGCACCAGCGGCGGCAAGCTCGGCTGGACCTCGGCCGGTCAGCACGCCGCGGAAGGCGAGAAGCTGGCCAAGACCATCGCGCCGGTGTACGAGAAGTTCAAGGGCATGTCGGTCGAGGAGCTGGCCAAGGACCCCAAGGCCCAGCTGATCGGTGACCGCCTGTTCCAGAACTTCTGCGCTCAGTGCCATGGCGCCGACGCGCGTGGCGGCAAGTCCTTCCCCAACCTGACCGACAAGGACTGGCTGGGTGGCGACGGCAGCCACGATTACATCAAGACCACGATCGCCAACGGCCGCATGGGCGTCATGCCTCCGATGGCTGCGGCTGTCGGTGGTCCCGATGATGTGCGCAACGTGGCTGAGTATGTGCTGAGCCTGTCGGGCAACGCGAGCGACTCGGTCAAGGCTGCTCTGGGCAAGGACAAGTTCGCTGCCTGCGCCGCCTGCCACGGTGCCGATGGCAAGGGCAACCCGGCCGTGGGTGCCCCCAACCTGACCGACAATGTCTGGCTGCATGGTTTTGGCGCCGATTTCATCGTGAAGATGATCAACGAAGGCAAGACCAACGTGATGCCGTCACAGAAGTCCAAGCTGACCGAAGACCAGCTGCATGTGCTGGCTGGCTATGTCTGGGGTCTGTCGCATCCTTCCAAGTAATCCCCGCGCGGGATAGTCCGAGCTGAAGCTCGCTCGACAGCCCTGGCAGGCCCTTGCGGGTCTCCAGGGCGTCTTCGTTTAGAGAAAGTGCAGATCCTTATGGAAAGCAAGAAGCCGCAGGGCCAGCCCTGGTATCGCGAGCCCATGATGTGGATGGTGCTGGGTGGACCGCTGCTCGTGGTGATCGCCTCCTTGATCACCTATGTGCTCATCGTGCGTGGCTCCGATCCTGTGCTGGAGCGTGACCCCATCAGCGAGGCCGAGCGTGTCGGCAAGGAGCTGACGCCGGAGCAGCGCGAAAGCCTGCTGCCCGCGATCAAGGCACGCAACCACGTCGCGTCGCCCGTCATTCAGTCAGACAAGTGATGAATGCGGTCCGCTGCGGCCTGAAGCTGGCTCCGGAATGGATCAGTCGCAGGCCGGCGGATTGACTATCTTGCGCAGCGCATCGGTATCCTTGATCTGGACATAGCGCTGCTTGACCTCGATGATGCCTTCCTCGACGAACTTGGAGAAGGTGCGGCTGACGGTCTCCAGCTTCATGCCGAGGTAGCTGCCGATCTCCTCGCGTGTCATGCGCAACACCAGCTCGGACTGGGAGAAGCCGCGCGAGTGCAGGCGTTGCACCAGGTTGAGCAGGAAGGCGGCCAGCCGTTCCTCGGCCCGCATGCTGCCCAGCAGCAGCATGACGCCGTGGTCGCGCACGATCTCGCGACTCATGATCTTGTGCACATGATGCTGCAGCGCGCTGAATTCGCGCGACAGCGATTCGAGCCGGTCGAAGGGCAGCACGCAGACCTCGGCATCTTCCAGTGCCACCGCATCGCAGGAATGCTGGTCGTTGACGATGCCGTCCATGCCCAGGATCTCGCCTGTCATCTGGAATCCCGTGACCTGGTCCCGGCCGTCGGCCGAGGTGACGCAGGTCTTGAAGAAGCCGGATCGCACCGCGTAGAGCGAAGTGAAGGGCTCGCCGTTGCTGAACAGCGACTGACCGCGCTTGATGCGCTTGCGCGTGCTGATCACGCTGTCGAGGCGGTTCATCTCGTCTGGCTTCAAGCCCATGGGCAAGCAGAGCTCGCGCAGGTTACAGCTCGAACAGGCAACTTTGATGCTGTGGATATCCATAATTATGATCAATCATCTAGTCATTTTAGCCGTTGGCAGTGACACATCGAATCCGCTTTCGTGGCGCTTGCTGCCTTGACGGCTTGATGTTTTCCCGCCGTGCGCTGAATCCTTGTTTGACCCAAGTCAAGGGCAGTTTTGGCAATTTGCGGCAAAGTCGAACCCAATCTTGGAGAATCCGCCCGTGAGCCATGCAATCGACGAGCAACTTCTCCGGCGCTTCGATGTGCCGGGGCCCCGCTACACCTCTTATCCCACTGCCGACCGCTTCGTCGAGGCCTTTGGCAACGACAGCTACATCCAGGCGCTTGAACAGCGCCGTGCCGGCTCTATGGCCCTGCCACTGTCGCTTTACGTGCATATTCCTTTTTGCGAATCGCTGTGCTACTACTGCGCCTGCAACAAGGTCATCACCAAGCACCACAGCAAGTCGGAAGAATACCTGCGTTACCTGTCGCGCGAACTTGAACTGCAGGTCGAGCATTTCGGGCGCGGCCATAACGTCTCGCAGATGCATCTGGGCGGCGGTTCGCCAACCTTCCTGAGCGATGTCGAACTCTCCGATCTGGTCGACATGATAAGGCGTCATTTCAATCTCGTCCCGGGTGGTGAATTTTCGATCGAGGTTGACCCGCGCACCGTGACGCCCGAGCGCCTGCAGCACCTGCATCGCCTCGGCTTCAACCGGCTGAGCTTCGGCGTGCAGGACTTCGATCCCACGGTGCAGAAAGCGGTGCACCGCGTGCAGCCGGCCGAGCAGGTATTTGCCCTGGTCCAGGCTGCGCGCGAGATCGGCTTCGAGTCGATCAACGTCGACCTGATCTACGGCCTGCCACTGCAGACGCCGGAATCCTTCCGGCACACGCTGGAGCAGGTCAAGCTGCTGCGCCCCGATCGGATCGCGCTCTACGCCTACGCCCATCTGCCGACGCGCTTCAAGCCGCAGCGCCGTATCCTGAGCGCCGAGCTGCCCAGTCCGGCCGAAAAGCTCACGATGCTGTCCAATTCGCTCGACATCCTGAACGACGCGGGCTACGACTATGTCGGCATGGACCATTTCGCGCTGCCCGATGATGCGCTGGCGGTCGCCAAGCGCCAGGGTCGGCTGCACCGCAACTTCCAGGGCTACAGCACCCAGCCCGACTGCGACCTGATTGCGCTTGGCGTGTCGGCCATCGGCCGCATCGGCGCGACCTACAGCCAGAACGCCAAGACGCTGGAGGAATACTACGATGCGCTCGACCAGGGCCGCCTGCCCATCGTGCGCGGTCTGGCGTTGACCCGGGACGACATATTGCGGCGTTCCGTCATCATGGCCATCATGTGCCAGGGGCGACTGGATTTCGAGTCGATTGGCAACGCTCACTTGGTCGATTTTTCCACCTATTTCGTACGCGAACTCGAACGCCTGGCCGATTTCGAAGCCATGGGCCTGGTCAAGGTGGGGGACGCCAGCCTCGAGGTGACGGCCCAGGGCTGGTACTTCGTGCGTGCCATCGCCATGACCTTCGACAAGTACCTGCAGAGCGACCAGGACCGCGCGCGCTTCTCCAAGATCATCTGAGATCCAACAGGATATCGGACGGCTGCTACAGTTCACCCATGCTTTCGTCCATGATGGTTTCCGCCCTGCTGATGGGTCTGGTGGGGGGGCCGCACTGCGTGGTCATGTGTGGCGCCGCCTGCGCGGGCATTGCGCGCGGCGCGGGCGAGGGCAGTGCCGGCACCTTGGCGCTCTGGCGCTTCCAGTTCAGCCGCCTGCTGGGCTACAGCCTGCTCGGGGCGCTGGCCGGCGGTACGGTGGAGGGGCTGGCCTGGATGGGGACGCACACCGCGGTGCTGCGGCCGATCTGGATCCTGTTGCATGTGGCGGCCCTGCTGCTGGGGCTGATCCTGCTGTTCCAGGGCCGGCAGCCTGGCTTCGTCGACGGCTGGGGCCAGGCGGTCTGGCGAAAAATCCGGCCGGCATTGTCCCGCCTGGGCACGCGCGCGCCCTTCGTGCTGGGGCTGGGCTGGGCCTTGATGCCTTGCGGCCTGCTCTATTCGGCCCTGCTGGTGGCTTCGCTCTCGGCCAGTGCGCTCGGTGGCGGATTGCTGATGGCGGCCTTTGCCGTCGGCACCATGGTGTCGCTGGTGATCGGTCCCTGGCTGCTGCTGCGCCTGAAGGACGCCGGTTCCGGGCAATGGGGGATGCGCCTGGCTGGTCTGGCCTTGGCAGCGACTTCGGGCTGGGCGCTCTGGATGGGCATCACCCAGCCCTCCGGGCTGTGGTGCGCCTGAGCTGGCCTCATCAGGCAGCCCCAGGCTTGGCTGTCCCTAGCGAACCTCGTCGACCAGGGTCTTGAAGTCGTCGATGTCCTCGAAGCTGCGGTAGACGCTGGCAAAGCGCACGTAGGCGACCTTGTCGAGCTTCTTGAGCTCGCGCATCACGAGTTCACCGAGCTGGTGCGTGGGCACCTCGCGGGCGCCCAGGGTGAGCAGTTTTTCCTCGATGCGCTCGGTGGCGGCATCGACCTGCTCGGTGCCGACCGGGCGCTTGCGCAGTGCCAGCGCCAGGCTGGCGCGCAGCTTGGCCGGGTCGTACTCGATGCGGCGGCCATCCTTCTTGACCACCATCGGAAAGCTGACTTCGGGCCGCTCGTAGGTGGTGAAGCGCTTGTCGCATGAACTGCAACGGCGGCGGCGGCGCACGAAGCCGCTGTCCTCGGACAGGCGGGTTTCCACCACCTGGGTTTCGGCATGGCCGCAGAAAGGGCACTTCATGGGTGCGTAAATGAAAAAGCCCCGGCTTCAGGCCGGGGCATTCGCATCGATCAGCGGTAGACCGGGAAGCGGCTGGTCAGTGCCTCGACCTTGGCGCGCACGGCGGCGATGTTGGCTTCGTCGCGCGGGTTGTCGAGCACGTCGGCGATCAGGTTGGCCGTCAGGCGGGCTTCCTCTTCCTTGAAGCCGCGCGTGGTCAGGGCCGGGGTGCCGATGCGCACGCCGCTGGTCACGAACGGCTTCTCCGGGTCGTTCGGGATTGCGTTCTTGTTGATGGTCATGTGGGCGGCGCCCAGCACGGCCTCGGCTTCCTTGCCGGTGATGCCCTTGGCGCGCAGGTCGACCAGCATGACATGGCTTTCGGTGCGGCCGGAGACGATGCGCAGACCGCGCTCGGTCAGCGTCTCGGCGATGACCTGGGCGTTCTTGATCACCTGGGCCTGGTAGGCCTTGAACTCAGGCGTCAGCGCTTCCTTGAAGGCCACGGCCTTGGCGGCGATCACGTGCATCAGCGGGCCGCCTTGCAGGCCCGGGAAGATGGCGCTGTTGATCGCCTTCTCGTGCTGGGCCTTCATCAGGATGATGCCGCCGCGCGGGCCGCGCAGGCTCTTGTGCGTGGTCGAGGTCACGACGTCGGCGAAGGGCACCGGGTTCGGGTAGAGGCCGGCGGCGATCAGGCCGGCGTAGTGGGCCATGTCAACCATGAAGATGGCGCCGACTTCCTTGGCGATGTTGGCGAAGCGCTCGAAATCGATGCGCAGGCTGTAGGCGGAGGCGCCCGCCACGATCAGTTTCGGCTTGTGCTCACGCGCCTTGGCTTCCATCGCGTCGTAGTCGATCTCTTCCTTGTCGTTGAGACCGTAAGAGACGACGTTGAACCACTTGCCCGACATGTTCAGCGGCATGCCGTGGGTCAGGTGGCCGCCTTCGGCCAGGCTCATGCCCATGATGGTGTCGCCGGGCTTGAGGAAGGCCAGGAAGACGGCTTCGTTGGCCGAGGCACCACAGTGCGGCTGCACGTTGGCGGCGTCGGCACCGAACAGCTGCTTGATGCGGTCGATCGCGAGTTGCTCGGCGATGTCGACGAATTCGCAGCCGCCGTAGTAGCGCTTGCCCGGGTAGCCTTCGGCGTACTTGTTGGTCAGCTGGCTGCCCTGGGCGGCCATGACGGCGGGCGAGGCGTAGTTCTCGCTCGCGATCAGTTCGATGTGGTGTTCCTGGCGGGTGTTCTCGGCCTGGATGGCGGCGAACAGTTCGGGGTCGGTTTGTTCGATCAGGATGTTGCGGTCGTACATGGCAGTCCTTGGAAAAATATGCTTCCCTGCGCGGTCGTGACGGTGACAGGGGCTGCCCAGGCGAACGGCTGAATTGGCTGTACGCTTCCCAGTGGTAATCCCACCTCGGCAGGGGCAGCCAGCAAGGCTGGCCCCGGCCTATCGCCAGTCGCGCACGGGCGGGATTTTATCAGGAGCGCTGCAGCTTGCCCGCTTCCGGGGTTCCGGCATCTGCCTTTAGCTCGCGCCTGGCGCCTGGCTGCGGCGCGAGCGCGGCCGCAGCGGTGGCATTGATCGGCAGCTTGACGCCGCGCGCGACGCTGCGCAGGCGCTCCTGTTCGGCCATCACCTTGGCGACATAGTCGCTGCCATCGGTGTCGACGGCACCGACGTAGCGGCGCAAGCCGCCCTCGATCGTGCCCGCGTCGCGGATGCAGTCCTGCAGCACCTGGACGCCCACGCGCAGGTTGACCAGCGGGTCGAAGGCCGCCTGTTTGCCGCCGAAGTCTTCGTACTTGTCCGAATGCACGCGGGTGAGGACCTGCATCAGGCCTTGCGCGCCGACGGGGCTTTGCGCGAAGGGGTTGAAGCGCGACTCGATCGCCATCACGGCCAGGATCAGGGTCGGATCGAGCTTGATCCGGCGGCCGATCGCGAAGGCTTCGGCGACCAGTGCCCCGACAGGCTCGGGTGCGACGCGGTACTTGCGGCTGATCCAGTGCGCGACCTGGGCCTGCTCCTTGGGCAGGGTGGCCTTGAGGGTCGGTTCGGCACGGTCCTTGGCGTCGGAATCGACTTCCGCCGTCGCATCGCTGCTCTGGCGCTGTTGCAGCCAGCCGAGCAGTTTTTGCTCGGCGTCGTTGCGCAACTCGGGGCTGGTCAGCAGGATCAGGGTGGCCAGGGCCAGTCCGAGTCCGAGCAGGGCCATGCCGCTGTGCGTGATGGCGTATACGGCCCTGAACAGGCGATCTGCGGATTGGCGCAGGAAGCCTTGCGTGGGGGTAGGCCGGGTGGGGTTTTGCGCTGTCATAGCACACTCCTTTCTACGCGGCACCCGTGCCTGAGCCTGGGTGCGCCTTGATTGGGGGGTCGCCATCGAAAACCCTTGAGGGTCATCGACTTAGCCGGGTTCGGCAGCGTCGCGAATGCTTGCCTGAAGGGCAAGCGAAGCGAATGTTAGTTGTCTTGACATAATGAGTCAATACTTATGAATTGCATCTTTATACAATAAAACGAATAAAGAGCAATTTTGCTTCACATTTTTTCTGGCGTGACAAGGGGTGAGCTGTCTATCGGAAAGGCCTGGAAAATTGAAAAAAACTGTTGGTAAACCCTGTGCTGAGTCCATAAACTGCCCCTGCCTGTCATTGATGGGCGTGTCGCCCGCACCGAGGTCCGTCCTCTCTGCCTGGCGCATTCGATGGAGGCAATCCCTTGCTTCCACGGCCTTCAGGACAGCCAACTCCTGGGGTCGTCAAGCGCATCTGCCAAGCTGCAGATGCAAAGACCCCGGCAGGTCCAGCCTGTCGGGGTCTTTCGTTGGTGGGTCTTGCCGGACGGCGGGTCGTGTCCGGTGGGATGTCGTTGGCTCAGTCGCGCGTGGCCTTGCGCCTGATCTCGGCGATGTAGGCCTGGCCGTCCGGCGGGCGGCCGGCGCGCTGGCTTTCCCAGATCATGCGTCCGAGCGACTCCATGACCTCGTGGTGGGCCTCATGCAGCGAGTCGCGCCGGGCGGCCAGCAGCTCGACCGCCTGCCGGATGCCGGGCGGCTGGTCGATCGAGCATTGCTCGCTGATGCTCAGGTGCATCGACAGGTGCAGGAAGGGGTTTTCACGCTGGTCGGCGGGCTCTTGCATGCGGCGCAGCGCCGCGTCGACATCGGAGAGGTCGGCGTGGTACTCGGGGTGGCGCTGGATCCACTCGTTGGCCAGCACTTCGATGGCTTCCATCGGCTGGCCCTGCTGGTGCTTGGCATGGATGGCGCAGAAGAAGCGCCGCACGTCGGCTTGGGAGGGTGTGAACATGGGCCGATTTTGAACCATGAGCGCCACCTGCGCTGTGTACAGTGCGGGCCTGGAGAAAAACATGACATTCACTCCCATCACCGATCCCTGGTTCTATCTGGTCGCCGTGCCTGCCGTGCTGCTGCTGGGCATCAGCAAGAGCGGCTTCGGCGCCGGCTTCGGTTCGCTCGCGGTGCCCATGATGGCGCTGACGGTCACGGTGCCGCAGGCGGCCGCGATCTGCATGCCGCTGCTGCTGGTGATGGACCTGCTCGGGATGGCGGCGTTTCGCAACGATGTCGACTGGCGCCTGTTGCGCTTCCTGTTGCCACCGGCGCTGGTCGGGATCGTGATCGGTGCGCTGTCGTTTCGCGCCCTCGACGCGCGCCTGGTGGCCGGGGTGGTCGGTGTGCTGACACTGCTGTTCCTGGCCCAGCGCCTGCTGTTCCCGCCGCGCGCCGATCATCCGCCGCCAGCGTGCTGGCTGGGCCGGTTGCTGAGCGCGACCTCGGGCTTCACCAGCTTCGTCGCGCATGCGGGCGGCCCGCCGATCAATGCCTATGTGATCCCGCTCAAGCTCAAGCCGGTGGTGTTCACCGGCACCATGGCCTTCCTGTTCTTCGCCGTCAACCTCAGCAAATGGCTGCCCTATGCCTGGCTGGGCCTGCTGGACTGGCGCAATCTGGCGACTTCGCTGTTGCTGTTGCCGCTGGCGCCACTGGGGGTCTGGATCGGTGTGCGCATGGCGCGCCGCATTTCGCCGCTGCTGTTCTACCGCATGGTCTACCTCGGCATGTTCCTGACCGGGCTCAAGCTGGTCTGGGACGGCTGGTTCTAGCGGGGCATTCAGCCAGTCCCGCTGCCCGGCGTTCAGGCGCTGCCGGCAAAGCCGTTCTGGCGCCAGGCCTCGAAGGCGATCACCGCCACCGCGTTCGACAGGTTGAGGCTGCGCTGGCCTGGGCGCATCGGCAGCCGCAGGCGCTGCTCCAGCGGGAAGCTGTCGCGCAGTTCGGGCGGCAGGCCGGCGGTCTCGGAGCCGAACACCAGCCAGTCGCCGGGCTGGAACGCCACCTCGTGCGCGGGATGCGAGCCCTTGGTGGTGAGCGCGAACATTCGCCCGGGGTCGGGTTGCATCTCGTGCAGGAAGGCGCTCCAGTCGGCGTGGCGGCGCAGCTCGGCGTACTCGTGGTAGTCGAGTCCGGCCCGCCGCAGCAGCTTGTCGTCCATCGAGAAGCCCAGCGGTTCGATCAGGTGCAGCTGGCAGCCGGTGTTGGCGCAGAGCCGGATCACGTTGCCGGTGTTGGGCGGGATTTCGGGATGGACGAGGACGATGTGGAACATGGTTTCAATCTAGGGTGGGGGCCGGGGTGCGGGCGAACACCAGCGCGCTGACCTGGGTCGCGCCGGCGGCCAGCAGCGCGGCGGCGGCCGAGTCCAGCGTCGCGCCGGTGGTCATGACATCGTCGACCAGCAGGATGCGGCGACCGCGCAGTCGCCGGCTTGTCGCTGGGTCGACGCTGTAGGCCTGCAGCGCGTTGGCGAAGCGCTGTTCGCGTGGCAGTTCGTGCTGGTTCGCCGTCTGGGCCTGGCGTTGCAGCAGTCCGGGCAGGGCCGGTGGCATGTCACCGAGCTGGCGCCGCAAGGCCTTGAGCAGTTCCCAGGCCTGGTTGTAGCCGCGCTCGCGCAGCTTGTCCGGGCTCAGGGGGATGGGGGCGAGCAGATCGGTCTGGCGCAACAGGTCGGTCAGCCCGTGAGCGTCGGCCAGCAGGCGCGCCAGCGGGGCGGCCCAGGCCGGATCGCGCTTGAGTCTGGCCACCAGCGCCGACCAGGGATGGTCGTAATCGACCCGCGCGACACAGCGGTGCAGGTGGCCCGGCCCGGACTCGACACAGCGCGAGCAGCGTTCCAGCCCGGGCGCGAGCGCCAGGGCGCAGTCGGGACAGCGCGGCAGGATCCGGCCGTGGCTGGCCAGGCAGTCGTCGCAGACCGGCCGGGCCGGCCAGCGTGCGCAAACGGCACAGCTCGCCGGCCAGGCTTGCAGCCAGCGGCGCAGCAGATCTTTCATGCCGCGAATATACTGCGGCGCCTGCGGGCCTGCCGTCCGCTTTCGTCTCAACATTACCTTCGATTGCCCGCCATGCAAGCAGAATCCTCAGGCCAGGAAAGGCCGGTGCCCGGCCTGGACCCCGTTGCAGCGCGTCGCTGGCGCGAACGCCGCCGCGAGGCCAGCCCCTGGCTGAACGAGGAGGTGGGCGCACGCATGGTTGAGCGCCTGCAATGGATCAAGCAGGCCCCGGCGCGCTGGCTGGACTGGTCCCCGCTCAATGGCGGATTGCAGGCACACCGGCTGGTATCCGGGCATTATCCGGAGGCCAAGGTCGCGCTCGCGGGCGACGCCGCCCAGGCGGCCGCCGACAGCCTGCGCCGCCAGTCGCCGCGCAGCTGGAATCCGCTCAAGTGGCTGGCTTCGGGTCCGGTGCTGCATGACGACAGCCCCGGTGCGGTCGGCCTGCTGTGGGCCAACATGGCGCTGCACCAGGAGCCGCTGCCGCGCGCGCTGCTGAGCCGCTGGCTGGAGCTGTTGGAGGTCGATGGCTTCCTGATGTTTTCCTGCCTGGGGCCGGACAGCCTGCGCGAGCTGCGTGCGGTGTACGCCCGGCAGGGCTGGCCGGTGCCGGCCCATGATTACACCGACATGCACGATTGGGGCGACATGCTGATCGAGGTCGGCTTTGCCGAGCCGGTGATGGCCATGGAGCGCATCACGCTGTCCTACCCGGACGCCGGCCGGCTGTTGCGTGACCTGCGTGACTGGGGCCGGAACCTGAACCAGGCGCGCTTTGCAGGCCTGCGCGGCCGGCGCTGGAAGCAGCAGCTTGAGCAGGCGCTTGAGGCGGGCCTGCCACGCGATGCGCAGGGCCAGCTGCTGCTGAGCTTCGAGGTGATCTACGGCCACGCGGTCAAGCCCAAGCCGCGCGTCAGGCTCGAATCGACCAGCACCGTGTCGATGGAGCAGATGCGCTCCATGCTGCGCCAGCCCAGGGCCTGACCTGGGTCAAGACGACCCATGCAGGACGGATGGAGAATGCCGGCATGTCAATCCATGCTTCCAAGATGATGAGCGCGCTGCGGCGCCGATCGCTGCTCAGCGCGGCCGGCCTGTTGGCGGGTGTCGCGCTGCTGCCGGCTTGCAGCGACAAACCGGCCTTTCGGGGCGTCGACATCACCGGCGCCGACTATGCCAAGACGCTGAGCTTGCCTGACCAGCACGGGCAACAGCGCTCGCTGGCCGATTTCAAGGGCAAGCTGGTCGTGTTGTTCTTCGGCTACACGCAGTGCCCCGACGTCTGCCCGACTTCGCTGTCCGAGCTGGTGCAGGCCAAGCAACGGCTCGGTGCCGATGGTGCCCGCCTGCAGGGCCTGTTCGTCAGCGTGGACCCCGAGCGCGATACACCCGAGATCATGAAGGCCTACATGGCCAGCTTCGATCCGACCTTCCTGGCGCTGCTGCCCAAGTCCGAGCAGCTGCCCGCGCTGGCCAAGTCCTTCAAGGTCTATTACAAGAAGGTCGAGGGCCAGACGCCGACCAGCTACACGATGGATCATTCGGCCGGCAGCTACGTCTATGACGCGCAGGGCCGGCTGCGCGTCTACCACCGTTACGGCAGCGGCGCCGAGGCGCTGGCGGCCGACCTCAAGTTGTTGCTGGCCGAGGCGCGCTGAAGAGGCGAACGGGCCAAGTAAGCCAGGCGGCTTCAGGCGCCGTGCTTGTCCTTCTCGGAGGTGAAGGCGTCGGCGTAGAACTCGTCGGCCGGCAGGCCGGCCCGGGCGACATAGTCGCGCTGCGCCGACTCGACCACGACCGGCGCGCCGCAGGCATAGACCTGGTGGCCCGACAGATCGGGGCAGTCTTGCAGCACGGCTTCATGCACGAAGCCGGTGCGGCCGTCCCAGCCATCCTCGGGTAGCGCGTCGGACACCACCGGAACGTACTTGAGGTGGGGCAGGGACGCGCATTGCTCGGCGATCCAGTCGCTCTGATAGAGGTCGGCCGGACGGCGGCCGCCCCAATAGAGCGTGGCGGGCCGGGTGATCCCTTTTTCGCGCATGTGCTCGATGATGGCCTTGATCGGCGCAAAGCCGGTGCCCGAGGCCAGCAGCACGATCGGCTTGTCGCTGTCCTCGCGCAGGAAGAAGCTGCCGAAGGGGCCTTCGATGCGCAGGATCTCCTTTTCCTTCATGGTAGCGAACACATGGTCGGTGAACTTGCCGCCTGGCATGTGGCGGATGTGCAATTCCATCGCGGGCTTGACAGCCTGCTGGTGTGGCGCGGTCGCCATCGAGTAGGCGCGGCGTGAGCCGTCCTTGAGCAGGAATTCGATGTATTGGCCGGCGTGGTAGGGGAAGCTGTCGTTGGCGGGCAGTTGCAGCCTGACGACCATGACGTCAGGCGAGGCGCGTTCCAGGCTGGTGACGCGTACCGGCAGCTTCTTGATCGGCAGCGCATCGACCGCAGTGACCTGGCGCGATTCGAGCACGACGTCGCTGGTCGCGCTGGCGCAGCAGGTCAGCACGAAGCCGGCGGCCTCCTCCTCGGCGCTCAAGGCCCGGGCCTGGTGCTCGCCATGGACCACGCTGCCCGAGAGCTTCTTGCATTTGCACGAGCTGCAGGCGCCGTCCTTGCAGCCGTAAGGCAGTCCTATGCCCTGGCGGATGCCGGCGGCCAGGAGGGTTTCGCCGGGGTTGACGGTAAAGGCTCGGCCGCTGGGCTCGACGGTGATCTGGAATGTCATACAGTCTTGGAGGGGGTTGTGGGCGTGGTTGCGCTGGCAGCCGGGGATTTTCTCAAATTTGGATCTTGCAATGGCTTTTCTTGGCGCCTTGCCGGCGCGCTTTCGGCGCGAGCGGGTCTTGATCGTGGGCTGTGGCGATGTGGGGCTGCGCAGCGCGCGTGCGCTCGGCGCGGTGGCTGGTGCTGAAGGGGCGGGCGAGTCCATGCCTGCGCTCAGTCGTGGCGCAGGCGGGCGGGTCCGCCTGTTCGCGTTGACCTCGACGCCGGAGCGGGTGCCCGCCTTGCGTGCTGCCGGAATCACGCCGCTGGCGGGCAACCTGGACGATCCGGCCAGCCTGCGACGGCTGGCGGGCCTGGCCACGCGGGTGCTGCACCTGGCGCCGCCGCCGGGTGCGGGTATGAGCGATCCGCGCAGCCTGGCCCTGGCGCGCGCGCTGGCGCGGCGCGCGCGTCCGCTGGCGCTGGTCTACGGCTCGACCAGCGGCGTTTATGGCGACTGCGGCGGCGCCTGGGTCGACGAGGTCCGGGCGGTCAATCCGGCCACGCCGCGCGCGCGCCGGCGCGTGGCCGCCGAAGACCTGCTGCGCGCCTGGGGCCTGGCCTGCCGGGTGCCGGTCAGCGTGCTGCGCATCCCTGGCATCTACGCCCCTGACCGCGAGGGCGGCACGCCGCGCGAGCGCCTGTTGCGCGGCACGCCCGTGCTGCGGCGCGAGGAGGACGTTTACACCAACCACATCCATGCCGATGACCTGGCGCGTGCCTGTGTCCGGGCGCTCTGGCGCGCGCCGGTGCAGCGTGTCTTCAATGTGTGCGATGACACCGAGCTGAGCATGGGCGACTATTTCGACTTTGCTGCCGACCTCTACGGTTTGCCGCGGCCCGAGCGGGTCGCGCGCGAGCAGGCCCGCGAGCGGCTGTCGCCGCTGACGCTGAGCTTCATGGGCGAGTCCCGGCGACTGCGCAACTTGCGCCTCAAGCGCGAGCTCGGGCTGAAGTTGCGCTATCCCACGGTGGAGCAGGGCTTGGGTGGCGCTTGAAGCAAGTGCGGAAAGCAAAAAAGCGACGCCTTGCGGACGTCGCTTTTCTTCTGTCTGGTGCCCGAGGTCGGACTCGAACCGACACACCTTGCGGCGGGGGATTTTGAATCCCCTGCGTCTACCGATTTCGCCACCCGGGCAGGAATGAGATTGAAATTATGGCACAGTGACGGGACTGTCCCTCGCATTCCAAAGAAAAAATTCCCATGACACGCGCGACCCCCCGCAGCCGGAAAAAACCCGTCATCTACCCCACCCTGGAGGACACCATCGGCAACACGCCGCTGATCGCCCTGCAGCGCATCGGTGCCTCGTCCAACCGCGAGCGCGGCAATGTGGTGCTGGCCAAGCTCGAAGGCAACAACCCGGCCGGATCGGTCAAGGACCGGCCCGCGCTCTCCATGATTCGGCGCGCCGAGGAGCGCGGCGAGATCCGGCCCGGCGATACGCTGATCGAGGCGACCTCGGGCAACACCGGCATCGCGCTGGCCATGGCCGCCGCCGTGCGCGGCTACCGGATGGTGCTGATCATGCCCGAGGACCTCAGCATCGAGCGCGCGCAGACCATGAAGGCCTTCGGCGCCGAGCTGATCCTGACGCCCAAGAGCGGCGGCATGGAATGCGCGCGCGATCTGGCCGACCAGATGGTCGCGCAGGGCAAGGGCAAGGTGCTGGATCAGTTCGCCAATCCGGACAACCCACGCATCCACTACGAAACCACCGGCCCCGAGCTGTGGAAGCAGACGCGCGGGCGCATCACGCATTTCGTCAGCGCGATGGGCACCACCGGCACCATCACCGGCGTGTCGCGCTTCCTCAAGGAGCAGAACCCCGAGGTCCGCATCATCGGCGCGCAGCCGAGCGAGGGCTCGCGCATCCCCGGCATCCGCAAGTGGCCGCAGGAGTATCTGCCCAGGATCTACGACCCCAAGGCCGTCGATGAGCTGGTCTACGTCAGCCAGGCCGATGCCGAGGAGATGTGCCGCCGGCTGGCGCGCGAGGAGGGCATCTTCGCGGGCATCTCGGCCGCTGGCGCCTGCTGGGTCGCGCAGCAGATCGCGGCCCGCGAGCAGGATGCCACGATCGCCTTCATCGTCTGCGACCGCGGCGACCGCTACCTGTCGACCGGCGTCTTTCCGGCCTGACGCCTTGCCCAGAATCCCCCTATGCCAGCACAAGAGATGAACGCAGATCTGGAACTCGACGCGCGCGGATTGAACTGTCCGCTGCCCATCCTCAAATCGAAGAAGGCGCTGGCCGGCATGGAGAGCGGCCAGGTGCTCAAGGTGATCTGCACCGATGCCGGTTCGGTGCGCGACTTCCAGGCCTTCTGCAGGCAGACCGGCAACGAGCTGCTGCAGCAGGACCAGACCGGGTCCGAGTTCGTGACCTGGCTCAGGCGACGCTGAGCGGCGGCAGTGAACGGGAGTGGGCGATGATCCAGGGTTTTAGCTTGCTGCTGCTGTTCCAGCTCGCCGGCGAGGCGCTGGTGCTGTGGCTGGACTGGCCGGTGCCCGGACCGGTCGCGGGCATGGTGCTGCTGTTGCTGGGCCTGCTGTGGCGTGGCGGACCGGGCCGGCGCCTGGCCCAGACCTCGGGCCAGCTGCTGCAGCATCTGTCGCTGCTGTTCGTGCCGGCTGGTGCCGGCGTCGTGCTGCACGGCGCGTTGCTGGCGCGCGAATGGCTGCCCTTGTCGCTGGCGCTGCTCGTGAGCACGCTGCTGGCGCTGGCCGTGACCGCGCTGCTGTTGCGCGCCCTGTTGCGTCGTTGCTCCGACGCCCCGGGGCGGTAGCGATGTCGGAGCGCGCGACGATGGTCTGGGAGCGGCTGGCAGGCTCGCCACTGCTGTGGCTGGCGCTGACCTTGCTGGCCTATCAGTTCGGCGTCTGGCTGCAGCGGCGGCTGCGCGGCCATGCGCTGGCCAATCCGGTGCTGATCGCGGTCGCGCTGCTCTCCGCCCTGTTGCTGCTCAGCGGCACGCCCTATGCCCGCTACATGAACGGCGCCGGGCTGATCCATTTCCTGCTCGGGCCGGCGACGGTCGCGCTGGCGATTCCGCTCTACGCGAACTGGCGCCGGCTGCGGGCCATGACGCTCCCGCTGCTGGGCGCGCTGGTCCTGGGTTCCCTGCTGGCCGCGGTCTCGGGCTGGGGTCTGGGGGCGCTGCTCGGCGCGGGGCACGAGTCGCGGGTCTCGCTGGCGATCAAGAGCATCACGACACCGATCGCGATGGCAGTCACCGAGCGCCTGGGCGGCCTGCCTTCGCTGACGGCGGTGCTGGTGATCGTGACCGGCATGGTCGGCGGGCTGTGCGCCGATGCGCTTTACCGCCGGCTGCGGATCGAGGACGATGCGGTGCGTGGCTTTGCGCTCGGCCTGGCCGCGCATGGCCTGGGTACGGCGCGCGCCTTCCAGTTCAGCGAGCAGGCCGGCGCCTTTGCCGCGCTCGGCATGGGGCTCAACGGGCTGCTGACCTCGTTCGCCTTGCCCTGGCTGCTGCCTTGGCTTGAACGCTGGCTGGCGCGCTGAATGATAGTCGAGCTGGCTGGCGTGCCGCCCGTCGAGTGGATGACGGGTTGAGCCGGCGGGCGCTGCTCAGGCGCTGGCCAGCGCGGGCACCCGTTGCGAGCCTAGCTGGCTGTTGAGCCAGGCCTCGATCACGCGCGGGTCGTTGACGGTGCGCAGCTGCTGGTAGGCCTGCTCGGCCTCGGGGTGGCGCTGTCGCAGGTAGTTGAGCCACTGCTTGAGGCGGCCTGGCCGCGCTCGCGGCTCGATGTGATCGAGCACGAGCTGCCAGAAATGGCCCAGCAGGGACAGCAGCTCGGTCCAGCCGGTTTCCGGCTTGTTGCCGTGCCGGCCCTGGTCGGCCAGGATGGCCAGCGCCAGGCCGGGGTCGGCGACCATGCCCCGGCCCAGCATCAGGTCGGTGCAGCCCGATTGCCGCAGGCAGTCGCGGGCGTCCTCGACCGACCAGACTTCGCCGTTGGCCACCACCGGCAGCCTGACCGCCTGGCAGATGTCGGCGATCCGGTGCCAGTAGGCCGGCGGTTTGTAGCCCTGGGCCCGGGTGCGGGCATGCACCACCAGCTGGTCGGCACCGCCGGCCTCGATCGCCAGCGCGCAGGCTTCGGCGCGGCGGTCGTCGTCGAAGCCCAGTCGCATCTTGGCCGAGACCGGCATGGCGGCCGGCACGGCCTGCCTCACCTCCGACACGATGCGGTGCAGCAGCTCCGGGTCCTGCAGCAGCGCGGCGCCACCGCCATGGCGGTTGACGACCTTGGCCGGGCAGCCGAAGTTGAGGTCGATGCCAGCCGGTCCGAGCCCCGCGAGTCGCGCCGCGTTGTCGGCCAGGCAGACCGGATCGGACCCCATCAGCTGGGCGCGCACCGGTACTCCGGCTGGCGTGCGGCCGCCCTGGTCGAGTTCGGGCACGACGCGGCGAAAGGCGCGCTCGGGCAGCAGCGTTCCGGTGACGCGGATGAACTCCGAGACGCAAAGGTCTATGCCGCCGACGCGCGTGAGCGTGTCGCGCAGGGCAAAGTCGAGCAGCCCTTCCATGGGCGCGAGCAGGATGGCCATGATGATCCGGTTCAACGTGAGTCGCGATTGTCCGCGATCAGGCGCTGCGTGCCTGTCATTGCGGTCACAGCCGGATATCGCAGCCCGGGTCAGCCCTGGCGGCCGGCCTGGCTGAAGAGCCCTGCTGCCCAGTCGATGAAGGCGCGCACCCTGGCCGCCGGTTGGCGGTTGGGTGCGTAGAGCAGGTGCAAGGGCATGGCGGGCGGGCGGTGGGCGGGCAGAACCTCCACGAACTCGCCCGAGGCCAGCTGCGGCGCGACATGGTAGAGCGGGACCTGGATCAGCCCCAGACCGGCGGCGCAGGCGGCCACGAAGCCGCCACCGTCGTTGACCGCGACGCCCGCCGGCAGGCTGAGCCGTTCGACCCGGCCGTCGACCACGAACTCGAAGGGAAAAGGCTTGCCGCTGGTGGCCGACAGGTTGTCGACCGCCTGGTGACCCTGCAGGTCCGCCAGCGTGGCCGGACGGCCGCGGCGGTCCAGGTAGGCGCGGCTGGCGCAGGTCACCAGCGGCAGGGTGGCCAGCCGTCTGGCGACCAGCGGCAGGTCGGCGTCGAGTTCGCCGATGCGCAGCACGCAGTCCACGCCTTCGCGCAGCGGGTCGATCTGGCGGTCGCTGACGCTGAGCTCGATCCGGATCTCGGGGTAATGGGCACAGAAGCCAGGCAGCGCGGGCATCAGCACCAGCCGGCACAGCGACCCCGGCAGGTCGATGCGGATGCGCCCGCGCGGTGCCCGGGTCGCGAGCGAGAACGAGGCCTCGGCGTCCTCGACATCGGCCAGGATCGCCACGCAGCGCTGGTAGTAGTCGCTGCCGTCGGGGGTCGGCGTGACCTGGCGCGTCGTGCGCGCGAGCAGGCGCACGCCCAGGCGCGCCTCCAGCTGCTGGATGCCCTGGGTCGCGCCCGCGCGCGTCAAACCCAGCTGGGCGGCGGCGGCACTGAAGCTGCCAAGTTCGACGATGCGGGTGAACAGGCGCATGGCCTGGAAACGGTCCATGGTGGAATCTATTGTTTATTTTCTGTGAACGGTGTTTTGTTGTGAAGCTAATTATTAAATATAAATAAACAGTGATACTTGTCAGTAGCACCAGCCACTCGCTCAACCTGACCCGTCGGCGCGCGGCGATACCTACTATCGAGACTGCCACCATGCTTGCCCACCTTGAAACCCCTGCCGCGCGTCGCCCCGGGCTGCGCCAGATCCTGGCCGACTTCGGTCCGGCCTATTTCGCCAACGGCCTGATCGGCTTCATCTTCTCGGCCACCGGGCCGGTGGCGATCATCCTGTCGGTTGGCACGCGCGGCGGCCTGAGCCAGACCGAGCTGGCCTCCTGGATCTTCGGCGTCTTTTTCGTCAACGGCCTGCTCACCATCGCGATGAGCTGGCGCTACCACATGCCGCTGGGCTTTGCCTGGACCATTCCCGGCACCGTGCTGGTGGGTCCCGCGCTGCAGCACCTGAGCTTTGCCGAGGTGATCGGTGCCTTCTACGCCACCAGTCTGCTGGTGCTGCTGCTGGGCTTGAGTGGCTGGGTCAAGCGCCTGATGTCGGCGCTGCCGATGCCGATCGTGATGGGCATGGTGGCAGGGGTCTTCCTGCGCTTCGGCCTTGATCTGGTGCGCGCGCTGCACAGCGATGCCGCGATCGCCGCGCCGATGGTGATCGCCTTCGTCCTGCTGTCGGCGCTGCCGGTCTGGGGCAAGCGCTTGCCGCCACTGATCGGCGCGCTGCTGGTGGGTGCGCTGGCCATTGCGCTGCTGGGACGGCTAGACAGCTCGGGCCTGGGCAGCTTGGCCTTGGCCCAGCCCTTGATCCAGGCGCCGGTCTGGTCGCTCGGTGCCCTGGTCGAGCTGGTCGTGCCGCTGGCCATCACGGTGCTGGTGGTCCAGAACGGGCAGGGCGTCGCCGTGCTCAAGGCGGCCAGGCACGAGCCGCCGGTCAACGCCATCGCGGTTGCCTGCGGCGTCGGCGCTTTCTTCAGCGCCAGCGTCGGTGCGGTCAGCAGCTGCCTGACCGGCCCGACCAATGCGCTGCTGACCTCGTCGGGCGAGCGCGAGCGTCACTACACGGCGGCGCTGACCTTCGGCAGCCTTGGCGTGCTGTTCGGCCTGATGGCGCCAACCTTCACCGGCTTGATGCTGGCCACCCCCAAGTCCTACATCATGGTGCTGGGCGGCCTGGCCATGCTGCGTGTGCTGCAAGGCGCTTTCGTCGCGTCCTTCGGTGGCGGCAAGTTCACGCTCGGCGCCTTGATCAGTCTGCTGGTGACGGTGTCCGACATCAGCCTGCTCAACATCGGTGCGGCCTTCTGGGGCCTGGTGGCCGGTTTCATCTTTTCATGGCTGATGGAGAAGGCCGATTTCCAGGCACTGGTCAAGGCGGCTTGAGCACCGAATCCGATGAGCCGACCGGCTGGCGCAGTCGTAGTACTACGGATGCGCAAGGCCTATGGGCCTCGATAGAATGGATTCAGACCTGTCACTTTGACTTCATCAAACCCATCGAGGGGAAATCACCATGTATCAGCACCTGTTCGTTCCGGTCGACGGATCCGAACTCTCGCAGCGCGCCGTCGAGGGCAGCATCGCGCTGGCCAAGCAGCTCGGCGCCCGCATCACGGGTTTCGTCGTCGAGCCCGATCTGGCGCTGTCCGAGACTTCGCGCAACGCACAGACCTTCGCCAAGCATATCCAGCAGCATGAAGCGAGCAACGAGGCCCATGCCGCCAAGATACTGGCCAAGTTCGAACAGCAGGCCCTGGCCGCTGGCGTGACTTTCCAGGGCGCCCATGTCACCGCTGGCGGAATCGATAACGCCATCATCGACGAGGCCGACAAGGCGGGCTGCGACATGATCGTGATGGTCACCCATGGCCGTGGCCCGGTCGGCGAGTTCCTGTTCGGTTCGCACACCAAGAAGGTCATCGCGCGCAGCAAGCTGCCGGTGTTCGTGCTGCACTGAAATTGCAGTCTGCCCCGATACGGGCTGGAACGAAAAAAAGGGACTGGGGTCTTGCCCCATGTCCCTTTTTTCATGTCCGTTACCCCCTGTTTGGGGGTGTCCCGGCTCAGCCCAGGCGCTGCAGCTGCTGCTCGATCTTGGCCAGCGTGGCACCGAAGTCGGCCAGGCGCTTCTGCTCCTGCTCGATCACGGCCGGCGGGGCCTTGGCCACGAAAGCCTCGTTGGACAGCTTGCCCCTGGCCTTGGCGATCTCGCCGCTCAGGCGCGCAGCTTCCTTGCCGAGGCGGGCCTTCTCGGCTGCGACGTCGATCTCCATGAACAGGCACAGGCGCGACTCGCCGACCACGGCCACCGGCGCGGCCTGCGCGGCTTCGGTCCAGCTGGCCTCGTCGGCGAACACCTTGACCTCGCTGAGCTTGGCCAGCGACTGCAGCACCGGCGCGATGCTCGACAGGAAGGCCGCGTCGCCGACCGCATACAGCGGCAGGCGCTGCGCCGGCGAGACGTTCATCTCGCCGCGCAGGTTGCGGCAGGCGTCGACCATGGCCTTGAGCTGGGTCACATGGGCTTCCGCTGCGGCGTCGATGCGCTCGGGCGCGGCGACGGGGTAGGCCGCGATGCTGACCGACGCGCCCGCGCGGCCGGCGACCGGCGCCACCTTCTGCCACAGTTCCTCGGTGATGAAGGGGATGATCGGGTGCGCCAGCCGCAGGATGGTTTCCAGCGTGCGGATCAGCGTGCGGCGGGTGGCGCGCTGCTGCTCAGGGCTGCCGGTGTTGATCTGGACCTTGGCGATCTCGAGGTACCAGTCGCAGAACTCGTTCCAGACGAAGTCGTAGATCGCGTTGGCGACGTTGTCGAGCCGGTAGTCGGCAAAGCCCTTGGCCACCTCGGCCTCGACCCGTTGCAGGCTGGAGACGATCCAGCGGTCGCACTGGCTGAAATCGAGATAGCCGCCAGCCGCGCAGGCTTCAGTGGCGTGCTCGCTCAGGCCGCAGTCCTGGCCCTCGCAGTTCATCAGCACGAAGCGGGTGGCGTTCCAGAGCTTGTTGCAGAAGTTGCGGTAGCCCTCGCAGCGCTTGCTGTCGAAGTTGATGCTGCGGCCCAGCGAGGCCAGCGCCGCGAAGGTGAAGCGCAGCGCGTCGGCGCCGTAGGCCGGGATGCCTTCGGGGAATTCCTTCTCGGTCTGCTTGCGCACCTTGGGCGCCGTCTCGGGCTTGCGCAGGCCGGTGGTGCGCTTGTCCAGCAGGGGGGCGAGCTCGATGCCGTCGATCAGATCGACCGGATCGAGCACGTTGCCTTCCGACTTGGACATCTTCTGGCCCTGCGCGTCGCGCACCAGGCCGTGGATGTAGACATGCTTGAACGGCACCCGGCCGGTGAAGTGGGTCGTCATCATGATCATCCGGGCCACCCAGAAGAAGATGATGTCGTAGCCCGTGACCAGCACGCTGCTGGGCAGGTAGAGGTCGTAGTCCTGGGTCTTGTCCGGCCAGCCCATGGTGCTGAACGGCACCAGCGCGCTGGAGTACCAGGTGTCGAGCACGTCCTCGTCGCGCTTGAGGCCGGCGGCCAGCAGCGCGGCGCGCTGCGACTCGCCCAGGCCGGCAATGCGGGCCTCGAACTGGGCCTGTGCATCGGCCTCGTGGCGCGCGACATAGACCTGGCCCTCGGCGTCGTACCAGGCCGGGATCTGATGGCCCCACCAGAGCTGGCGGCTGATGCACCAGTCCTGGATGTTGTTCATCCACTGGTTGTAGGTGTTGACCCAGTTCTCGGGCACGAAGCTGACCTGGCCGCTGGTGACCGCATCAATCGCCTTCTGCGCAATCGATTTGCCGGTCGGGTCCTGCTCGGAGACCTTGGTCATGGCGACGAACCACTGGTCGGTCAGCATCGGCTCGACCACCTGGCCGGTGCGGGCGCAGCGTGGCACCATCAGCTTGTGCTTCTTGACCTCGACCAGCAGGCCGGCGGCTTCCAGGTCGGCGACTACTGCCTTGCGCGCGTCGAAGCGGTCCAGGCCGCGGTACTGCTCGGGGCCATGGTCGTTGATCCTGGCGTCGAGCGTCAGCACGCCGATGATGGGCAGCTGGTGGCGCTGGCCGACCGCGTAGTCGTTGGCGTCATGCGCGGGCGTGACCTTGACCACGCCGGTGCCGAACTCCTTGTCGACATAGCTGTCGGCGATGACCGGGATCTCGCGCTCGCACAGCGGCAGCTTGACGTACTGGCCGATCAGATGGGCGTAGCGCTCGTCCTCCGGGTGCACCATGACGGCGACGTCGCCCAGCAGGGTTTCGGGGCGGGTGGTCGCGACCACCAGCTGGCCCGCGCCGCTGGACAGCGGGTAGGCGATATGCCACAGGCTGCCGTCCTCTTCCTCGCTCTCGACTTCGAGGTCGGACACCGCGCTCATCAGCACCGGGTCCCAGTTGACCAGTCGCTTGCCGCGGTAGATCAGGCCCTGCTGATACAGCTGGACGAAGGTCTCGCTCACGACCTTGGAGAGCTTGTCGTCCATCGTGAAGTACTCGCGGCTCCAGTCCACGCTGTCACCCATGCGGCGCATCTGGGTCGTGATGGTGTTGCCGGACTGCTCCTTCCACTCCCAGACCTTGGCGACGAAGTTCTTGCGCGCCTCCTCGGGGGTCGGACCCATGTCGTGGCGGCTTAGCCCCAAGCCCTGCAGCTGGCGCTCGACCACGATCTGGGTCGCGATGCCGGCGTGGTCGGTGCCCGGAATCCAGGCCGTGTTGAAGCCCGCCATGCGGTGGTAGCGCGTCAGGCTGTCCATGATGGTCTGGTTGAAGGCGTGGCCCATGTGCAGCGTGCCGGTCACGTTGGGCGGCGGCAGCTGGATCGCGAACGAGGGCGCGCTGGCGTCGGCCGCACCCGTGCCGCGCAGGCCGGCGGCGCCGTAGCCGCGCTGCTCCCACTCGGGGCCCCAATGGGCTTCCAGGGCCGCGGGCTCGAAGGACTTGGACAGGGATTGCAGGCCGGGTTGGGCGATGGCGTCGGTCATGTGGCTAATGGTGTTCTGGGAGTCTGGGGAGGTCGGCCGCAGCGGTGTCAGGGCGCTGGTATGAGGCTGGCCTCGGCAAGCGGTCGATTTTACGGGGAGGCCAAAAATCGTTGCAGTAACATCCTCGAATGAACCGCGAACAACTCAAGAAGCTGGAAAAAGTCCTCTGGACGGCCCCGACAAGCTGCGCGCCAACTCCGATCTCAAGGCCAGCGAATACAGCACGCCGGTGCTGGGCCTGATCTTTGAGTTGCCTGTTACTTACGAGCGTGCCTTGTTCAAGCAGAAATGCGACAACGTCTATGACCTGATGGTGGATCACGCGAGCCGGGGTCGTCGATGGGCGGCGTAGCGGGTCAAGCCCATCATCATCACTTTGAATGAAAGACGGCATCCAGCATGACCGCCCGCAAGAAACTTCCGATTGGCATCCAGACCTTCGCCAAGATCCGCGAGCAGGACTACTACTATGTGGACAAGACGCCGCAGATCCTGCGCCTGATCGAAGAGGGCACGCATTACTTTCTGAGCCGGCCCAGGCGCTTTGGCAAAAGTTTGCTGCTGGACACCATCGCCGAGCTGTTCGAGGGCAACAGGACGTTGTTCGAGGGCCTGCATGCCGATTTGCACTGGGACTGGTCGCGCCAGTTCCCGGTGATTCGCATCAGCTTCAGCGATGGGGTGCTGCACAGCCTGACGGCCCTGCAACATCGGATTCGTTTGCTGCTGGCTGACAACTATGTCCGACTGGGGCTGGACCTGCCCGAAGACCAGGACATTCCCGGCTTGTTCGCCAAACTGCTGCAATGGGCTCACGCCCAAGGCGGTGGGCGCGTGGTGGTGCTGATTGACGAATACGACAAGCCCATCCTCGACAACCTGACTGAGCCCGGGATCGCGCGCCAGATGCGTGACGGCCTGCGCGACCTGTATTCGGTGCTCAAGGGGCAGGACGCGCACATCAAGTTCGCGATGCTGACGGGTGTTTCCACGTTCAGCAAGGTGTCGCTGTTCTCGGGGCTCAACAACTTGAATGACATCACGGTTGATGCGCGCTACTCGGCGATCTGCGGCTACACCGACGAGGACGTCGATACCGTATTCGCGCCCGAGCTGCCCGGGCTCGACCGGGACGAGGTCCGGCGCTGGTACAACGGCTACAACTGGACCGGCACCAGCGTCTACAACCCCTTCGACCTGCTGCTGCTGTTCAGCAAGCGCGAGTTCCAGCCCTACTGGTTCGAGACTGGCACGCCGACCTTCCTGGTCGAGCTGCTGACCGAGCGCCAGACCTTCACGCCCGAGCTGGGGCAACTGGTCGCGATGGAGTCGCTGCTGTCGTCGTTCGATGTCGGGCAGATTTCGACCGAGGCCTTGCTGTTCCAGACCGGCTACCTGACGATCGGCAGCCAGTTCCGCATGGGCGCGCGCACCGAGTACACGCTCAAGTACCCGAACCAGGAGGTCGAGGCCAGCTTGAACGGTGCGCTGCTGCAGAGCCTGACAGGCTCCCTGTCCTTGTCGGGACGCCAGAGCGGACAGCTCTACCGGCTGCTGCAGGCCAACGACTTCGCTGGTCTGCGCTTGCTGTTCACGGCCTTCTTCGCCGGCATCCCGAACGACTGGTACCGCAGCAACACAATCGCCCATTACGAGGGCTATTACGCCAGCGTGTTCTACAGCCATTTCGCGGCGCTGGGGCTGGACATCAGGCCCGAGGACATCACGAACAAGGGCCGCATCGACATGACGGTGCTGTTCAACCAGAACATCTACCTGTTCGAGTTCAAGGTGGTCGAACAGGTGCCCGAGGGCAGGGCGCTGCAGCAGATCAGGGATCGGGGCTATGCCGACAAGTACCGCGCGCGCGGCGAACCGATCCACCTGATTGGCGTGGAGTTCAGCAAGGCGCAGCGCAGCGTGGTGGGCTTCGAGGTCGAAACCCTGGTGAGCTGAGCCCGGCTCGGTCGCCAGTCGGCCAGCAGGCGCCAACTCATGAGTGGGTGCGCGCCAACTTGAAGAGGCTGACCGTGTGCACCATCGAGTTGGCCTGTTGCTCCAGCGATTGCGCCGCCGCCGAGGCTTCCTGCACCAGATCGGCATTCTGCTGCGTGGCCTGGTCGATCTGGATGATGGCCTGCTTGACCTCGTCGATGCCTTGCGCCTGCTCCTGGCTGGCGGTGGTGATCTCCTGCATGATGCTGGCCACCCGCTGCACGCTGTCGACGATCTCGTGCATCGTGCCGCCGGCCTTCTCGACCAGTTGATACCCCGCGCTGACATCGTTGACCGAGGCGCTGATCAGGGTCTTGATTTCCTTGGCGGCCGCGGCGCAGCGCCCGGCCAGGTTGCGGACCTCGCTGGCCACGACGGCAAAACCGCGCCCTTGCTCGCCGGCGCGGGCGGCCTCCACGGCGGCATTCAAGGCCAGGATGTTGGTCTGGAAGGCGATGCCGTCGATCACGCTGATGATGTCCGAGATTTTCCGGGACGAAACATTGATCGCTTCCATCGTGTGCACGACCTCGGACACGACCGAACCTCCCTTGCGTGCAATTCCTGCAGCAGCCTCGACCAGCTGGTTGGCTTGTTGGCCGTTCTCGTAGTTCCGCTGCACCGTGTGGAACAGCTCGCTCATTGACGAGGTGGTCTGCTCCAGCGCGCTGGCCTGCTGCTCGGTGCGCGATGCCAGGCGCAGGTTCTCGCTGGCGATCTGGCTGGTTGCCGTCGCCATGGCCTCGGCCCCCTGGCGGATGCTGGCGACCACGTTGGTCAGATTGTCCTGCATGGATTTGAGGTTGGCGATCAGGCTGTTGCTGTCGCCGGCCTGCAGCACGATGGACTGGCTCAGGTCTCCGTTGCCGACATGTTGCACGATGTTGGCGGCGTCCGCCGGCTCCGCCCCCAGGTCCCTCCAGACCGAGGCGATGATGGCGCGCGAACCCAGGCCCAGGCCCAGCACGATCAGCAGGCCGCAGGCGGTGTTGATCAGCAGGCCCTGCTGCTGGGAAGCCGCCAGGCGGGTGAAATGCTCATCGAGAGTGACATGCGCCTGCTGCCGCGACAGCTGGGTCTGGTGTGCCAGTTCCTTTTGCGCCGCCCCCATGCGCTGCGGCAGCCCGGGGTCCATGTTCTTGTTGAGCATGCCTTGCGTGGTGCTCATCGCCGCGGCCTGGTAGGCTTCGAAGGCCTGGCTGAGATTGCCGACCAGCTCGGATTTGCCTTCGAGCGCGCGCGCCTGGTTCAGCGATTTCCGGATACCTTCGACCGTGGCTTGTGCCTCCTTGAGCCGGTCGATGTCATCCTCGGTGGCGGCGGCCTGGAAATCGGCCTGCAACTGGTTGACGCCGCGCTCGGCTTCAAACAGGTGTTCCAGGAATGGGGTTTCAACCGTCCGAATCAGTTCCAGGTTGCGATTGTTGTCCATCCCCATCACCAAGCCCTGGACCAGACCGGCTGCGAGTGCCACGCCCACGCAGAGGGGGAGCAGCCATATCTTCGAACGAAATTTCATCTGCGAGCTCTTGGGAAATGACGAGGTCAGGCATTGGATGCCATTCGATTGCCGGACGGCAGGGGCGGTGTCGGTGGGTCTTATTCCACGCTGAGCAGAACCTTGACGGAGGAGTCCACCGCGTTTTTCTCTATGTAGCCCACGGCATTTCCGTTCTCGGCCACCATCTTCTTGACCGTCGCGGAATTCGGCACTTCCTTCGGCAGCGCGGCCTTGCCGGAAAATACCAGGCGTGCCCAGGTGGCCTTCACCTGGGCCGCGGACTTGCCCGTGACCTTGGTATAGAACAGTTCGCGCACGGCCGCGGATTCGGGCTGGTCGAGCAGCACGGCCATGCCCAGGCCCGGCAGCTGTTCCGACTTGCCCAGGAACAGGCTTGCCGCCTGCTCGGTCGTCAATTTCGAGGCGCTGCTGTGCGCGCCCGCGACCAGGGCGACCTGTGCATGGCTGGCCTGGGCCGCCAATCCGGCGATGGCGAGGATCAGTGTGTGGGTGAAATGGTTCATGCCTATGGCCTCATCAGAACACATGGTCGTAGCTGACGCGCAACAGCCTGATGTGCCCGCCAAAGTTGTCGGTGCTGTCGACCTGCCGATCCAGCTGGACCTTGACGGCCGTGCCGGACGCCACGTCATAGCGCAAGGTGGCCGAGGCATGGTGGTAGGAGCCCGGAACGTACTGGGTGCTGTCCGTGGTGCTTTCGGTGTAGCGGCTGTAGCTGAGGAAGGGCGTCCACTTACCCAGGCGCATGCCGACGCCGACGGTCTGGGCGGGCGCGCTCACCTTGTAGCCGCTCTCGGTGTGGTCGCGGCTGAGTCGCGCGAATTCCGACAGGATGAACCAGCGGTCCAGATCCAGGTTGGCCGCCAGTCCGTAGGTTTTCAGGACGGCCTTGTCATCGATGGGGTTGTCGACATGGGGATTGCGGGTCTTGACATCCGCGCCCATGGCCACGGCGCGCAACGTCAGAGGCCCCCGGCTGATTTCGAGATCGGCGCCGAGGATGTTGTTCCATTGAACTTCGGTATTGCCTGCGGGATAGTACAGCTTCTGGTACAGGGATTTCTTG
The DNA here is from genome assembly GCA_943326015.2 of Chitinophaga pinensis. Classification (GTDB taxonomy): domain Bacteria; phylum Pseudomonadota; class Gammaproteobacteria; order Burkholderiales; family Burkholderiaceae_C; genus Malikia. The sequence goes on from CALPRQ020000017.1 coordinate 55,685, forward strand.
TTCTTTTCCTGGCCAGTGAAGACGCTGGTCGTCAGCTGGCTGTCGCCCAGGTCGCGGTTGTAGCGCAGGCTGGCACCGTTGTAGTTGGTGGCTTCCCAGCCGTAGATTTCCGGCGGAGGCGTGATCCAGGGGTAGGCAACGCCGATATCCTGGAAGTCGGAGTAATAGTAGAGCGGAATGCGCTTGCGGCCCAGCTGGACCTCCCAGTTGCCATCGAGCTTGTAACTGCCAAAAGCCCAGGCCAGGTCCGGCTTGGCATTGCTGCCGCGACTGACCACATGCCCGGTGAAACTCGCTTGGGGCGTGAAGGTGTAGGTACCCTGGAGTCCGACCCTGGATTCCTGGGCCAGCGACAGATGCTCGCCATAGACGCCGGCATTGCTCCAGTCAGCCACATAACATGGACATTGAACGCCATTGATGGTGGTGGGGCCCTTGTTGGCAATGTAATTGTCGTCCAGCTTGCCATTGAGGACCTTGCCCCCAACCACCGACACATAGCCCGAAAGCTTGAAGTTTGATTCAGGGATGTCGTCCTGGGACCAGGATGGAGTTGCAAGCAACAAGTTGAAGCCGAGTGTCAGCCATCCCATGCGGCTTTTTAATTTTACTTCCATTTTGATTTTTGCATTTTTTGTGGTGGTTCGAATTATAAGAGATTTGCTGTAGATATCCCCGGTCCCGGCGAAGGAACGAAAGGATCCCAGTGTGTCCATTCTTCGCCGAGCGCGGCCTCGATCACCAGCCGCTCGCCCGTGACCGGGTGCCTGAGCTCCAGCCGACCCGCATGCAGCCACAGCCGCTGCAGCCCGAGCAGGTCGGCCAGCGCACGGTTCAGCGGCCCCTTGCCATGGGTCGCGTCGCCGATGATGGGGTGGGCGATATGCTTCAGGTGGCGGCGCAGCTGATGCCGGCGGCCCGTGACGGGTTGCAGCTCGACCAGCGCGCAGCGCGTGCTGGCAAACTGGCCTTGCGCCAGCGGCAGCTCGTAGCGCTCCAAGGTGCGGTAATGCGTCAGCGCATCCTGGATTTCCTCGCGTCCGGTGCGCATGTCGTCGGGCATGCGCTTGAGCGGGTGGTCTATCGTGCCCGCCTCGGCCGGCCAGCCGCGCACGACGGCGCGGTAGGTCTTGCGCATGGCTTCGCCGCGCTCGAAGGCTTGGCCCATCGTGCGCGCCGTGTCGGCGTCGAGCGCGAACAGCAGCACGCCGCTGGTGCCCTTGTCGAGCCGGTGCACCGGCCAGACCGGTCTGCCGATCTGGTCGCGCAGCAGCTGCAGCGCAAAGCGCGTCTCGCCGGCGTCCAGGCCGGTGCGGTGCACCAGCAGCCCCGACGGCTTGTCCACCGATACCAGATAATCGTCGCGATAGAGGATGTTCAACATGCTGTTCCTATTGTCACCGGCCAAGGCGCTGGACTACGACACCCCGCCCGTCACCCCCATCCACACCCAGCCGCTGTTCGTGCCGCAGGCGGCCGAACTGATCGAGGTCTTGCGCGAGCAGTCGCCGCAGGACATCGCCGAGCTGATGGACCTGAGCGATGCGCTCGCCGGCCTCAACGTCGCGCGCTACCAGGCCTGGTCGCCCGAATTCACGCCCGCCAATGCCAAGCCGGCCGTGCTGGCCTTCAACGGCGATGTCTACGAGGGCCTGGAGGCCAAGTCGCTGGACGAGGCCGAGCTCGGCTGGCTGCAGGACCATGTCTGCATCCTGAGTGGCCTCTATGGCGTGCTGCGCCCGCTCGACCTGATGCAGCCCTACCGGCTCGAAATGGGCACCCGGCTGGCGACGCCCAAGGGAAAAAACCTGTACCAGTTCTGGGGCTCAGAAATAGCCGACTACCTGAACCAGCGCGCCATGGCCGATGCCAGTCCCCTGATCATCAACCTCGCGAGCGAGGAATACTTCAAGTCGGTCGACAGGAAGGCCTTGAAACCGCGCATCGTGACTTGCGTGTTCGAGGAGTTCAAGGGCGGCAAGTACAAGGTCATCAGCTTCGCGGCCAAGCGCGCGCGCGGCCTGATGGTGCGCTACTGCGTGCAGCAGCGGGCAACCTCGGTCGATCAGCTCAAGGGCTTCGACCTGGAAGGCTATCAGTATGTGCCAACGGTGTCCGAGCCCGACCGGCTGGTGTTCCGCCGCGATCCGCAGCGCTGATCGGCACAGTACCAGCACAGACCCGCACCAGGAACCTAGACATGACCGCCTCCCAGCACCCCAGCCAGCACCAGCCCGAGCAGTCCCAGCTCGGCAAGACTTCCAGCTACGCCGACCAGTACGACCCGAGCCTGCTGTTTCCGCTGCCGCGCCAGACCAAACGCGACGAGATCGGCGTCAGCGGCCCCCCGCCTTTCCTGGGCGCCGACCTCTGGACCGCCTACGAGCTGAGCTGGCTCAATCCGCGCGGCAAGCCGCAGGTCGCGATCGCGCATGTGACCGTGCCCTGCGAGTCGCCCAACATCATCGAGAGCAAGTCCTTCAAGCTCTACCTCAACAGCTTCAACAACAGCCGCTTCGACGACGCGCAGGCAGTGCTCGAACGGCTCAAGGCCGACTTGTCGGAGGCGGCCTGGCGTGGCGGCGAGCGCAAGGGCTCGGTCGGCGTCAGGCTGCTGGCGCCGGCGCAGTTCGCCATGGAGCAGGTGCACGAGCTCGACGGCCTGAGCCTGGACCGGCTCGACATCGAATGCACCCATTACCAGCCCGCGCCCGAGTTGCTGCGCGCCGACCATCAGCAGCCGCCGGTGACCGAGACCCTGGTCAGCGACCTGCTGAAAAGCAACTGCCTGGTGACCGGACAGCCCGACTGGGCGAGCGTGCGCATCAGCTACAGCGGCGCGCCGATCGACCAGGAGCGGTTGCTGCAGTACCTGGTGAGCTTTCGCAACCACAACGAGTTCCACGAGCAATGCGTCGAGCGCATCTTCATGGACCTCTGGACCCGCTGCAAGCCGGTCAAGCTGACCGTCTACGCGCGCTACACGCGCCGCGGCGGCCTCGACATCAACCCCTGGCGCACCAGCCAGCCGCAGCAGCCGCCGGCCAATGTGAGGACGGCGCGCCAGTGAGAACAGGGCAGTTCGAGGACCATTCATTGTGCGTTCAGGTTGCGATGCCTATCATCGTGACATGAAACACCTCAAGATCACGCTGCTCGGCCTGCTGCTGGGCCTGAGCGCCCTGTGGCTGCTGGCCGAGTCCGCCGCGCTGCCGGTGACCACTGGCCTGTTCCCTTGGCGCACCCTGCTGGTCCAGTATTCGGGCCTGCTGGGCATGGGCGTCATGAGTGCCGCGATGCTGTTGGCGGTGCGCCCGGCCTGGCTCGAACACAAGCTGCACGGTCTCGACAAGATGTACCGCCTGCACAAGTGGCTGGGCATCTCGGGGTTGGCGATTGCCATCCTGCATTGGCTGTTTTCCCAAGGGCCGAAGTGGCTGGTCAAGGCCGGGTGGCTGGAGCGGCCGGTGCGCGGACCGCGTCCGGTCCAGACCGATCCGATCCTGGCCTTCCTGCAGAGCCAGCGCGGCCTGGCCGAGGACCTGGGCGAGAAGGCTTTCTACGTCGCGGTGGCGCTGATCGTGCTGGCGCTGATCAAGCGCTTTCCCTACCGGTATTTCATCCGCACCCACCGCTGGATCGCGCTGGCCTATCTGGTGCTGGTCTGGCATGCGATCGTGCTGACCAGCTTTGGCTACTGGACCCAGCCGGTCGGCATCGTGCAGGGCCTGTTGTTGGCGGGCGGTACGGTCGCGGCGATCATCAGCCTGACGCGGCGCATCGGCGTGCGCCGCCAGGCCGTCGGCGAAGTCGAGCAGATCGAGTACCTCGAAGGCGTCCGGGTCAATGCGGTCTCGATCCGGCTCCGGAGCGAATGGGCCGGGCACGAGCCGGGCCAGTTCGCCTTCGTGACCTTCGACGAGCGCGAAGGACCGCATCCGTTCACGATCTCGTCGGCCTGGCAGGGCGACGGCAAGCTGATGTTCCTGATCAAGGCGCTGGGCGACTACACGCGGACCCTGGCCGCCAGCCTCAAGGCGGGCGACACCGTCACGGTCGAGGGGCCCTATGGCCGCTTCCAGTTCGACGGCGAAGCCCGGCGCCAGATCTGGATCGGCGGCGGCATCGGCATCTCGCCCTTTGTCGCGCGCCTCAAGCAGCTGGCGCAGCAGCCCGACGGCCGCGAGATCGACCTGTTCCACGCCACCTCAGAGGTCGATGAGACCGCGCTGCAGCGACTGCAGGTCTACGCCCAGGCTGCCGGCGTGCGCCTGCACCTGCTGGTCAGCGGCCGCGACGGCCGGCTGACCGGCGAACGGCTGCGCGAGCGGGTGCCGCAATGGCGGGACGCCGAGGTCTGGTTCTGCGGCCCGGCGGCCTTCGGCGACGCGATTCGCACCGACCTCTGCGGCCAGGGCCTGCCGGCCGCGCGCTTCCACCAGGAATTGTTCGAGCTGCGCTGAGCGTTCAGAACAGCGGCAGCGATTCACCGGGGGTGGGCTGCTTGCCTGCGGCTGGCGGCGTGCTGGCCAGTTCGTCCGGCCTGGCCAGATGGCCCACGCGAACGCCCAGCAGCCGCAGCTGGCGTGTCAGGTCGACGCGCTTGAGGCATTGGCCCGCGATGCGGCGGATCTCGCGCGCATCGGCGGTGTGCTGCTCGACCGTCAGGTCACGGGTGACCGACTTGAAATCGCCGTAGCGCAGCTTGATGCCTATGGTGCGACCGACATAGCCCTTGGCGCTCAGGTCGGCGGCGACCTGTTCGCACAGCCGGGTAAAGAGGGCGCCGAGCTCGGCCCTGTCGTGCCGCGGGTGCAGGTCACGCTCGAAGGTGGTCTCGCGGCTGACGCTGACGGGCTTGCTGTGCGTGACGAGGGGGCTGTCGTCACGGCCCCAGGCGGCTTCATGCAGCCAGCGGCCATGGCTGCGACCGAATGGCCCGATCAGTGCCTGGCAGGGCTGGGCAGCCAGCTCGCCTATGGTGCGGATGCCGAGTGATTGCAGCCTCTCGTCGGTCTTGGGTCCGATGCCATTGATCTTGCGGCAGGGCAGCGGCCAGATCAGGCGCTGCAGGTCATCGGGTTGGAGAACTGCGATGCCGTTGGGCTTGTTGAACTCGCTGGCCATCTTGGCCAGCAGCTGGTTGGGCGCGACGCCGATCGAACAGGTCAGCCCGGTGGCTTCGAAGATGCCTTGCTGGATCAGCCGCGCCAGCACGCGCCCGCCCTCGCGCTGCCCGCCGGGGACCTCGGTGAAGTCGATGTAGACCTCGTCGACGCCGCAGTCCTCCATCACCGGGGCGATCTCGCGGATCACGGCCTTGAAGGCGCGCGAGCAGCGCCGGATCTCGTCGAAGTCCACTGGCAGCAGGATCGCGTCGGGGCATTGCCTGGCCGCCTTCATCAGGCCCATCGCCGAGCCGACACCGAACTGGCGCGCGGCATAGGTCGCGGTCGTGATGACGCCGCGGCCCGCGTAGTCCTTCAGGCGCGGGAAGTCGGCGAGCGGTATGGCGGACAGCGGCAGGCCGGCATGCGCGGTGAGCAGCTGGTCGTCCTCGCGCCTGCGCCCGCCGCCGATGACCAGCGGCAGCCCCTTGAGCTGCGGGTAGCGCAGCAGCTCGACCGACGCGAAAAAGGCGTCCATGTCGAGGTGGGCGATGCGGCGGGGCAGGCCAGCGGTGGTCACGCTGACAGGGTCGCGCGGCGGCCAGCCGGTGCCCCGACTGGCCTAGGTCGATCCGGCATCGATGCCGCTGAGCTTCGCGATCTCGGTCAGCAGCCCGCTCAGTTCCTGCTCGAACGCGGCCTGCAATCCGGTGTCCTGCTGTCGCAGCTCCTGCTCGAACTGCACCGCGAGCTGATGCAGCGTCTCGGCCCCCAGCGTGGGCGCGAGCCCCTTGAGGGTATGCACCAGCCGGATGGCCGCGTCGAACTGCTGCTCACGCAAATATTCGCGCAGTTGCCCGGGGGCCTGCACGAAGTCCTGGTGGAACTGCTCCAGCACGCGCTGCAGCAACTCACGGTCGCCACCCAGCATTGCCGTCGCTTGCTCCAGGTCCAGCCGAGCCGTTCCGGCCGGTGGTGCCGCAGCGGGTGCAGGAGTGACGGGAGCGGCAGCGGCCTGCTGCGCGGGAATCCATTGGCGCAGGACGGCGGCGAGCCGTCTGGGGTCGATGGGCTTGGCGACATGAGCGTTCATGCCAGCGTCTTCGGTCGCATGCCTGTCCTTTTTCATGGCAGCGGCGGTCAGCGCGATGATGGGGGTCTGGTTGCCGCTGGCGCGGATGGCTCTGGCCGCGGCAAAACCGTCCATGTCAGGCATCTGCAGATCCATCAGGATGGCAGCGAAATTCGACCGGGACGCCTGCTCGACAGCGGCGCGCCCACTGCCGGCGGTTTCTACCTCAAGCCCCATTCGGCCCAGGTACTCGCTGGCCACCAGCAGATTGGTCGAATTGTCATCGACCAGCAACACGCGCGCGCCCGCGAAATCCATCTCGACCGATTCGGTCGGCATGGCGGCCGTTGCGGCTGCTGGCAATCCAAGGCGTGCGGTGAAGCAGAACACGCTGCCTTGGCCGACCACGCTGGAGGCCCAGATCTTGCCGCCCATCAGCTCCACCAGCCGCTTCGATATGCTCAAGCCCAATCCGGTGCCGCCGTAGCGGCGCGTCGTCGAGAGATCGGCCTGGGTAAAGGCTTCGAACAGCTGATCGAGCTGCTCGGGCCCGAGTCCGATGCCGCTGTCGCGCACCGTGACCTGGATCAGGATGCTTTGCTCGCTCCGTTCGACGGCATATGCCCTGACCTCGATCCCGCCTTTCTGCGTGAATTTCAGCGCGTTGCTGACCAGGTTGTTGATGACTTGCAGCAGTCGCAGGGGGTCGCCCAGCAGCAAGGTCGACAGCTCGGGGGAGGTCTCGAAGCGCAGTGTCAGCTGCTTGTCCCTGGCCTGGAGATCGAACAGGGCACGGGTCTTGTCGAGGATTTCGACCAGGCTCAGCGGCACCGATTCCAGCTGCATCTGACCGGCCTCGATCTTGGAATAGTCGAGGATGTCGTTGAGCACCCCCAGCAAGGAGGTGCCGGCCAGATGAATCCGCTCCAGGTAATCGCGCTGCTGGGTGCTCAGCTCGGTGTCCAGCAGCAGGTTGGTCAGGCCGACCACCGCGTTCATGGGGGTGCGGATCTCGTGGCTCATGTTGGCCAGGAACATGCTCTTGGCTTCGTTGGCGTTGACGGCCTGCTCCTTGATGTCCTGGAGTTCACGCTTGACCCGGGTCACCTTGCGCAGCCTGTTCTGTGAGCGGCGCAGGAGGATGAAGAAGACCAGCAAGGCCGTGCTCGTCAGGCCGGCCACGCCGAGCACGACATTCCGGTAATGCCGATAGGGTGCGAGCACAGCCGTCATTGGCTCCGCGCTGACCAGGACCATGCCATAGTCTGGCAGCTTGTAGTAGCCACCGATCTCTTCGGTCCGGGTTTTCTTGTCATAAGACCGGAAGTTGCCCGCCTGTGGCGCGGCCGCGGCCAGATAGGGGGCCTGCACCTTCTGGTTGTACATCGATTCGGACACCGGACTGATGGCCATGATCTCGCCGCTGTTGCGGACGATATTCAGTCGGTTCTGTGTGCCGCTGAAAAGCTGGCTGGAAAAATCCGAGAAGAACTCCGGATTGATCGAGAGCACCAGCACGCCATCGAAATTTCCGTTCCTGAAGATCGGACGCGTCAGCTGGATCGACCATTTCCCGGATACCTTTCCCAGCAGCGGTTTGCTGATGAACAGGCGGTCACTGTCCGGGGCATCGGCATGTACCCGGAAATGTTCGCGTTCACTCAGGTCGACGCGGACTTTTGGTTGGCTCAGGTTGGAGAACGCCAGCATCCCCTGGCGGTCGATGACGGCGATCTGGAAGGCCAGATCTTCAACCATGTCCTGGTGATGCTGCACGTATTTGGCGAACTCCATCCAGTCGCCGCCCCATTCCTCCCGGGTTTCGAGTATGAAGGAGTTCAACCTCTTGATCGTAGACTGGCTGTATTCGGAAAAGATGTGCGCGTTTTTCTCCGTCCGCAACTCCGCCGCCTGGATGAATGTTTGCTTGCTGCGCTGTATCTCGTAAATTGCAGTACCCCATATCATTGCCATGACAATGACAGCAAGGGTAGATTTACCAACCTGTTTTGGATTTGATGGATTTATCTTTTTGATTATTGACATGATATTGTTATTTTATTTTTCGATCATGGCAGCAAGACCATCGGGCGCGGCGGCCAGGGAATGAGTTTGCCCTGTGTTCGGTGCAAGAGGTTCCTGGGCAAATAGGGAGTCGAGCGCTCGGGCATAGTTGGGATTGTACCCGGCAGACGGTCCAATCCGTTGCAATTCAAGGCATTGCGGGTGTTCCGGGATGGGCTGTTGCCGCTCGGTCCAGCCTGGGGCCGCGTGCCGGATACGGCCGCTTTCAGGCCAGCGCGACCGGAATGCGGCGTCGCCCGAAGCTGCCGGCTTGCGTGCCGAAGCGGCCCGCCAGCGCCTGGCCGCAATCCGGGCATTGGCCGTGCGGGGTGAGCGCATAGCGGCCAATCGCGTACCAGTCGCGCTCGATCAGGCGGCTGCCGCAGCCTGCGCAATTGGTCGCGTCGCCCTCGGCATGGTGCACGTTGCCGGTGTAGACATGATGCAGTCCCTGTTCGCGCGCGATCTGCCTGGCCCGCACCAGCGTGGACAGCGGCGTGGCCGGCACCTCGGGCATCTTGTGGTCGGGGTGGAAGGCGCTGAAATGCAGTGGCACCTCGGGGCCGAGTTCGGTCGCGACCCAGCGGCTCAAGCGCTCGATTTCGGCGCTGGAGTCGTTCTGGCCCGGAATCAGCAGGGTGGTGATTTCGAGCCAGCAGTCGGACTCGTGCCGGACATGGACCAGGGTGTCGAGCACGGGCTGCAGCCTGGAGCCGGTCAGCTTGAAATAGAAGTCGTCGCTGAAGGCCTTGAGGTCGACGTTGGCGGCATCCATCTTGGCGAAGAATTCGCGTCGCGGTGCGGCATGGATATAGCCCGCAGTGACCGCGACCGTCTGGAGGCCGCGCTCGTGGCAGGCATCGGCGACATCCAGCGCGTATTCGGCGAAGATGACCGGGTCGTTGTAGGTGAAGGCCACGCTCTGGCAGCCATGACGCAAGGCCGCAGCGGCAATCTGCTGCGGGCTGGCCTGGTCCATCAGCCGGTCCATGTCGCGCGACTTGCTGATGTCCCAGTTCTGGCAGAACTTGCAGGCCAGGTTGCAGCCCGCGGTGCCAAACGACAGCACGCTGCTGCCGGGGTGGAAATGATTCAGCGGTTTCTTCTCGATCGGGTCGATGCAGAAGCCCGAACTGCGGCCCCAGGTGGTCAGCACCATCGCGTCGCCTGTGCGCTGGCGCACGAAGCAGGCGCCGCGCTGGCCCTGGTGCAGCTTGCAGTCGCGCGGGCAGAGGTCGCATTGCAGCCGGCCGTCGGCCAGCGCGTGCCACCAGCGGGCCGGGTGCTGCAGGTCAGTGCCCGGGCTGGCCTCGGGTAGGAGGCGGGTGGCGGACTGGGTCAGCGTGCTGATCATGTGGCCTCCTGGAACTTGTTCACCGTGTAGCGCTGCAGCCGCAGGCGCTCGTGCCAGAAATCGCCCGGCAGGCCGGCCTTGCGCTTGAGCTGGGACAGGAAGTCCTTGGGGCCTGGCAGCTGGTCCCAGACCTGGGGCAGGAAGGTCGATCGCAGTGCGCCGTATTCGAGCAGGAGGCCATCCACGCCGGGGCGCAGTTGTGCCAGCGCGTCGGCTTCGCTGCCGAAGGCCAGCGGCTCGGTGGCCGACAGCAACGAGACCTCGACTTGCGTGATGCGCAGTTCGGCCGCTGCCAGCGGTGGGAAGCGCGGATCGCGCAGCGCCGCCGCGACGGCATTGGCCTGCACGTCGGTGTAGAGCGCGCGGTGCGCTTCGAGCGAACCGATGCAGCCGCGCAACTGGCCGCGCTGCGTCAGCGTGACGAAGCTGGCGCCGGGCGAGCGCAGCCAGTGGGCGCCAGTCGTCGGGCCGGTTTCCCTGTTACCCCAGGCGGGTTCCCGCCCTGCTGTCTGGCCGCTGGTCACGCCGACGCCCAGTGCATCTTCGATCGCCTGGCGGGCCAGGGTCAGCAGGATGGTGCGGCGTTCATTGGACATCAAGGGCCTCCTGGGCAGCTGCCGACGCATCGACCCGTGCATCAGCCGGGGTGGATTCGTTGAAAACGACCGACGCATAGCCGACCACGCGCCGGTGATCGCCCGTGCTATCGCCCGAGTTGCACTGCGCGACCAGGCGGGGACGCAAGCCCTGACCGCGCGCGGCCAGCAGCAGGCCGTTGATAGGGGTGGCGCCGCATGCCTGGTGATGGCTGATGCCGCCTTCGAGCGTCAGGATCTGCCGCAGCGTGGCGTCATCTGTCGCCTGCGCGCGGTCGTGGTCGAGGAAGTGAGACAGGTCCGAACTGATCACGATCAGCGTCTCGGGGCCACCCCAGAGGCGTTCGATCACCTCGGCCACCTCGGCCGGGCTGGCGTCGCCAACCGCGAGTGGCAGCAGCTTGAAGTCGGTCAGCACGGTCTGCAGGAAGGGCAGTTGCACCTCCAGCGAATGTTCCTGTGCGTGTGCCGCCCGGCTGCGCGTGACCTGGGGCAGGCCCTGCAACTCGGCGACGGCTTCGGCATCGATCTCGACCCGACCCAGCGGGGTCTCGAAGGCGTCGGCGTCCGGCAGCGCCAGACCGCGCACCGGCACCCGGTGTACCGGGCCCAGCAGCAAGACGCGGCGTATCTTGTGGCGCTGCGGCGCCAGCAGGGCGTAGGCCTGGGCGGCGGTCGCGCCCGAGTAGACATAGCCGGCGTGCGGCACGATCAGGGCCTTGGGCGCCGCACCGGTACCAGTCTGGCTGGCCGCTGCTGCGGTCCTGGCGGCTTGCTCCAGCCATTGCGCAATGCTGCGCGCAAGCGTGACCGTGTCGGCGGGGTAGAACAGGCCGGCGACGGCGGCGGGTCTGGTATTGGGCATCAACATCCTCCTGCCTCTCTGACCCGTCCAATCCCGATAAGTTCAGTCGGGTATGGGCCTCAGCCCGCTTGTACCGCTCATTCCGCTGGCGGCGGATCCTCCAGCAGCTTGACCAGGCCATGCAGCGCGCGGTTGACCGGCGTCGGCACGCCGAGCGCCTCGCCACGACGCACCACATGGCCGTTGAGCTGGTCGATCTCGCTGCGCCTTCCGCGCGCGAGGTCCTGCGCGGTCGATGACTGCTGGGTCGGCATGGCATCGGCCAGCGCGCGCACCCGCTCCCAGCTGTCGGCGGGCAGGGCGATGCCGTCGGCGCTTGCGACCGCCAGGCATTCGGCCACCGCCTCGCGCATGGTGGCCTCGATGCCCGGCCCCCGGATCAGGCGGCCGTAGGGCAGGCGCGAGATGGCCGACAAGGCGTTGTAGGCGCAGTTGACGACCAGCTTGGACCACAGCGCTGTGCGCACATCGGGCAGGACCTGCACCGGCACGCCGGTACCGGCAAAGGCCGAAAGAATGGCCTCGCTGTCCAGACTGGCGCCGATCACGAGCTCGCCCCGGCCGTGGTGGCGCACATGGCCGGGGCCGGCCAGCTCGACCGCGGCATAGACCAGCACCGGCTGCACCCGCTGGCGCGGCAGCAGGGCCTGCAGCCGGTCGGCGTTGTCGATGCCGTTCTGCAGGCTCAGCACCAGGACTCCGTCGCGCAGATGGGGTGCCATGGCGGCGGCTGCGCTTTCGGTGTCGCCGGCCTTGACGCAGACCAGCACCCAGTCGGCACCGGCCAGCGCAATGGGGTCGCTGCTGGCGCTGGCCGGAACCTGCTCGTCGAAGGACCGCGTCTGCAGCCGCAACCCGTTGCGCTCGACGGCAGCGACATGCGTGGCGCGGCCGATCAGCGTGACCTCGTGACCGGCGCGCGCGAGCAGGCCGCCGTAGTAGCTGCCCACGGCGCCCGCGCCCATGATGGCGATCCTCATTTGACGGTGGTCTCCATCAGGCAGCGCGTGATGCGCGGCGGCTCGGCGCCGAGGTGGAAGGCCAGCTTGCGCGCATGCAGTTCGGCGTCGGCGGCGGTGACGCGTTCGAAGCGGCGCAGGTGGTCGTTCCACGATTCGTCGATGACCAGTTCCAGGAAGCGACCCGGGTCCTCCAGATCGTGCAGCAGCTCCCAGGACAGCGCGCCCTGGCGCAGCCGGCTGGGACGGCTCTCGTCGAGCATCAGCGCACGGAATTCCGCTGCCCGCGCCGGGTCGATCCGGTATTCGATCATCACGCTGACCCGGCCCGAGCTTGCGGGGCCGGGATGCTGCGGCGCCTGGAAGATGCGCTGTGGCGTCAGGTCGGTGGTCTGGCTGCTGTCGGGCAGCAGCCGGTTGGTCAGCCACATTGACAGGGCGCCGGTGCTGGCGGCGATGGCCAGGCTGGTCGGCACATTGCTCCAGGTCGCGATCTGGCCCCAGAGCGCGGCACCGCTGGCGCTGGCGCCCATGATGGCCATCTGGTACATGGACATGCCGCGTGCGCGCACCCAGTCGGGCAGGCCGAGCTGGATCGATACGCTCAGGCTGTTGGCGGTGGTGATCCAGGCCGCGCCGCCCAGGACCATGGCAGGCAGCGCGATCCAGAGCTGGTCGGTCCAGGCCATCACGGCCATGGTGCCGGCCTGCAGCCAGGCGCCACGCAGCACCAGCGCATCGCGCACATAGCGGCGGCGCAGCTGGGGCAGGACCCAGGTCGAGGCGATCGCGCCGGCCCCCATCGCCGCCAGCAGCAGCGTGAAGCTGGCGGCGTCGCCGCCTTCCAGTCTGCGCGCCAGCAGCGGCAGCAGCGCCATCAGGCCGGTCGAGTGGAAGAAGAAGATCCAGATCCGCAGCAGCACGCCCTTGAGCGGCCGCGACTGGGCGATGTACTGCAGTCCGACCCGCATCGCGGTGCCCAGGCGCTCGCGCCCGAGCGGGTGCGGCTTGTGCTCGCGCTGCCAGCGGCTGATCACGACCGCCGCCAGCAGCGACAGCAGCGCATTGAGCGCGAACACCCAGGCGCTGCCCGCGGCGGCGATGATGGCGCCGGCGATCAGCGGTCCCAGGATGCGCGAGGCATTCATCGAGACCCCGTTGAGCGCCAGCGCCGCCGGCAGTTGCGGGCGCGGCACCAGCTCGGGCACCATGGCGGCGAACACCGGCCAGCGCATCGCCAGCCCGATGCCGTTGGCGAACACCAGCGCCAGCAGCAGCGGTGGCGTCATGATGCCGAGGAAGACGACGGCGCTCAGCAGCGTGGCGACGGCGGCGATCCAGAGCTGGGTGGTCAGGAAGTATTGCTTGCGGTCGAGGCTGTCGGCCAGCGCGCCGCTGGGCAGGCCGAGCAGGAACACCGGCAGCGTGGCGGCGGTCTGCACCAGCGCGATCCAGATCGGCTTGTCGGTCAGCGAGGTCATCATCCAGGCCGCGGCGACATCGTTCATCCACATGCAGAGGTTGGCCACCAGCCAGGTGGACCAGAGCATGCGGAATACCGTCTGCCGGAACGGTGCCAGCGGCGACAGGTCGTCGGGCTTCAAAGCGCGCCGAATACCTTCCTGGCCAGGCTGCCAGCGGCCTCCATCGGGTTGTGCCGGATGTTCTTTTCCTGCTCGGCGATCATCTGGTAGAGGCCGTCGAGCGCCTGCTGCGTGACGTAGTGCTCGATCTGCGCATCCTCGGACTTGAGCAGACCGCTGGCGGCGGCCTGGCCGGCGAGCTTGTTGTACTGGCTGGCGACCGCGAGCCGGTCGGTGTGCTGGCGCACCAGCGGCAGCAGGCGCTGCGTGAGCTCCTGCTCGGTCTTGCCGCGGAAGAACTGCGTCACCGAGTCATCGCCACCGCTCAGGATGTTCCTGGCGTCCGTGACCGTCATCTGCTTGACTGCGCCCTGCAGCAAGGTCCTGGCCTCGGGTACTGCGGCTTCGGCGGCCTGGTTCATCGTCAGCACGAGCTGGTCGAGCGCCTTGCCGCGACCGGCCATGCGTAGCAGCGGCGCGGCCTTCTCGAGCAGGCCGGGCAGCGGAATCCTGACTTTCGGGTTGTTCAGGAAGCCGCCCTCGCGGCCCAGCGTATCGACCGCATAGGCCGCGCCCTGGTTCAGCGCCTCCTTGAGTCCGCCGCTGGCATCGGCCTGGCTCAGCATCCCGAGATCGATCGCCCAGGCCGGCAGGCTCAAGGGCAGGCCGAGCATTGCCATCATCACAGTTCTACGCATTGCAGGCATCGAAGACTCCGTTCTTGATCGAGTGCGAACCGGTTTCGCGAGCGGCCCACCCGCCGCGTCCTGGCGCGCCATGTTCATGGCTGCAATTGTCACGCAGGAACGCGGTCCTTGTCAGCGCCGCATCTGCGGGGCGATCTGGTAGCGGTTCTTGCCGCTGCGCTTGGCCTGGTACATGGCGGCATCGGCCTGCTGCATGAGATCGTCAAGGCTTGCGTCCCGCTGATGGAAGGCCACGCCTATGCTGGCCGAAACCTGCATCGACTGCGCCCCCTGCCTGACCGGTAGCGCGAGTGTTTCGAGCAGGCGCTGCACCAGCGGCAGCACGGCGGCGCGTTCGGGCAGGTCGACCACCAGCGCGGCAAACTCGTCGCCGCCGATTCGCGCGACCGTGTCGATTTCGCGCAGGCAGGACTTCATGCGGCGTGCGAGCTCGGCCAGCAACTGGTTGCCCGCTTCGTGGCCATGCACATCGTTGACCTGCTTGAAGCCGTCCAGGTCGAGAAACAGCAGCGCGAACTGGCTGTCGTGGCGCCGGGCTTGCGACATCGCCTGCCGGATATGCGCGTTGAGCAGCGAATGGCGTGCCAGTCCGGTCAGGCTGTCGTAATGCGCCAGCCGTTCGAGTTCGGCCTCGGCTGCCTTGCGCTGGCTGATGTCGAGGTGGATGCCCATCACCCATTCGGGCTCGCCTTGCTCAGTCCAGGTGCAGATGCGACCACGGTCGAGCACCCAGACCCAGTGACCATCCCGGTGTCGCAGGCGCAGCTCGCATTCGTAGCGGTCGGTTTCGCCACGAAGATGGTCTTGTAGTTGCGCCATGGCACGAGGGTGGTCCTCAGGGTGTGAGAGCGTGTTCAAAGTCTCCGCGCTGTGAGAAGCTCGGGGGGTGAGAAAAGGCTACCCAAGCGATATCAAGCGCGAGCAATTCGAGGTCATCAGGCCGTTGCTGGAGAGCGCGCGAAAGAAGACAGCTCCACGCAAAGTGGAGCTGT
>CALPRQ020000018.1 GCA_943326015.2 Chitinophaga pinensis
AAGGCTTCGACGGTCGATTCCCAGCTGCTGACGTCGCCCGCCGAGGCGTAGAAGGTGAAGCCCAGCGCGGCTTGCTCGTCGAGCCATTTCTGGAAATCACGGGTCGGACCGCAGCCGGCGATGACCTTGAAGCCTTCCTGATGCAGGCGCTGGCAGATGGCCGTTCCGATGCCACCCATGCCACCGGTCACGTAAGCGATTTTTTGAGTCATGTCGTTCTCCTCGTTTGTTGGTTTGAGTCGTCTGAAAATCATCCTGGCCACCGGACTGCCCGGCGGTCAGGAATTGGGGAAAATCCGCGAAAGACCGGATCAGCGCTCGACGGTCAGCGCCACGCCCATGCCGCCGCCGATGCACAGCGCGGCCAGGCCTTTCTTGGCGTCACGGCGCTGCATTTCGTGCAGCAGCGAGACCAGGATACGGCAGCCGGAGGCGCCGATCGGGTGACCCAGCGCGATCGCACCGCCGTTGACGTTGACCTTGGCCAGGTCGGTGCCCAGCTCCTGGTTGACGGCGCAGGCCTGGGCAGCGAAGGCTTCGTTGAGTTCGAACAGATCGACGTCGCCGACGCTCCAGCCGGCGCGCTCCAGCGCCTTCTTCGATGCCGAGACCGGGCCCATGCCCATGATGGCCGGGTCCAGGCCGGTGGTGCCGAAGCTCTTGAGGGTGGCCAGCGGCGTCAGGCCCAGGGCGGCAGCCTTGCTGGCCTTCATGACCATCACGGCGGCAGCGCCGTCGTTGATGCCCGAGGCGTTGCCGGCGGTGACGGAACCCGCCTTGTCGAAGGCAGGCTTGAGGCCGGCCAGTACGTCGGCATTGGTCTTCTTGTTGATGAACTCGTCGGCGGCGAAGACGACCGGGTCGCCCTTGCGCTGCGGGATCACGACCGGCACGATCTCGTCAACAAACTTGCCGGCTTCCTGGGCGGCGGCAGCCTTTTGCTGGCTGGCCAGGGCCAGGGCGTCCTGCATCTCGCGGGTGATGCCGAATTCCTTGGCGACGTTCTCGGCCGTGATACCCATGTGGTACTTGGCGTAGGCGTCGGTCAGGCCGTCGTTGATCATGGTGTCGACCAGCTTCCAGTCACCCATGCGCTGGCCGTCACGGCTGCCCGGCAGCACATGGGCGGAGGCGCTCATGTTCTCCTGGCCGCCGGCGATCACGATCTCGCTGTCGCCCCAGGCCACGGCCTGAGCGGCCAGCATGACGGCCTTCAGACCCGAGCCGCAGACGGCGTTGATGGTCAGCGCCGGGGTTTCCTTGGCGATGCCGGCCTTCATCATGGCCTGACGGGCCGGGTTCTGGCCTGCGCCAGCGGCCAGCACCTGGCCCATGATCACTTCGCCGATCTGGTCGGCAGCAACACCAGTGCGCTCGAGCAGCGCCTTGATGACGGTGGCGCCCAGTTCGGGTGCGGAAACCTTGGCCAGGCTGCCGCCGAACTTGCCGACTGCGGTGCGCGCTGCTGCGACGATGACGATGTTGTCTTGCATGTATAGCTCCTCTTTATTGACTGACAGGATTGCAGGAAAAATGCGGGAAACGGGACAAGCCCTTCAGGCCTTGGCCTTGACGTAACGGCCAGGGGCCGGTTCGATGCTCTTGTACTTGCGGTTGCCGTAGGACTTGGGCGCGGCGATCAGGGCACCGGACTGGCTCTTGAGCCACTGGGCCCAGTCGCCCCACCAGCTGCCCTTGTGCTCGGTCGAGGCCGCGATCCAGTCCTCGACATTGCCGGGGAAGTCGGTATCCGAGCCGATCCAGTGGCTGCGCTTGCCCTTGCTGGCGGGGTTGATCACGCCGGCGATATGGCCGGACGCGCCCATCACGAAGCGCTTGGGGCCGGTCAGGTGCTGAGTCGAGGCGTAGGCGGCGCCGATCGGCACGATATGATCCTCGCGCGAGCCGTAGAGGTAGACCGGAATGTCGACCTTGGACAGGTCGACCGGCTGGCCGCAGACCGTGGCCGCGCCCGGCTTGACCAGGCGGTTTTCCAGGTAGGTGTTGCGCAGGTACCAGGCGTAGTAGGGGCCGGGCAGGTTGGTGCTGTCGCCGTTCCAGTACAGCAGGTCGAACGGCGGCGGGGTCTCGCCCTTGAGGTAGTTGCCGACCACGTAGTTCCAGACCAGGTCGTTCGGACGCAGGAAGCTGAAGGTGGTCGCGAGGTCGCGGCCCGGCAGCAGGCCACCCTGGGCGAACTGCAGCTCGCGCAGCTTGACCATGGCCTCGTCGATGAAGATGTCGATCACCCCGGTGTCGCTGAAGTCGAGCATCGTGGTCAGGAAGGTCGCGCTGTTGACCGGCTTCTCGCCGCGCGCGGCCAATACCGCCAGTGCCGTACCCAGCATGGTGCCGCCGACGCAGAAGCCCAGCGCGTTGAGGGTCTCGGCACCCGTGATCTCGCGCGTCACGCTGATCGCCTTGATCACGGCCTGCTCGATGTAGTCGTCCCAGGTCTGCTTGGCGCAGGACTGGTCGGGGTTGCGCCAGCTCACCACGAAAGTGCGCATGCCCTGCTCGACGCAGTAGCGGATCAGCGAGTTCTCGGGCTGCAGGTCGAGGATGTAGTACTTGTTGATCGAGGGTGGCACGAACAGCATCGGGCGCGCATGCACCTTGGCCGTCAGCGGCTTGTACTCGAGCAGCTGGAAGAACTCGTTCTCGAACACCACCGCGCCTTCGCTGGTCGCAACGTTCTTGCCGACCTCGAACGCGCTCTCGTCGGTCATCGAGACATAGCCTTGCTGCATGTCCTTGAGCAGGTTCTGGATGCCCTTGGCGATGCTCTCGCCCTTGGTATCGATGGCCTTTTGCTGCGCCTCGGCGTTGAGCGCCAGGAAGTTGCTCGGCGCGCTGGCGTCGATCCACTGCTGAACCGCGAAATTGACACGGGCCTTGGTCTTGGGATCAGCGTCGACCGCCTCGGCCATCGACATCAGGGTGCGCGCGTTGAGCAGATACATTGCGGCGCTGAAAGACGCCATCGGATTGCTGCTCCAGGCCTCGGCCGCGAAACGCCTGTCCTTGGGCAGCTTGATCTCAAGACCCGAATTCCAGAGCTGGGCCAGGTCCTTGAGGTATTCTTGCTGGATCTGGGCCAGCTTGGCCTGGTCGAGCTTGACCGGCACTTCCGTCTGGCCGGCAATCTTGGAAAACAACTCGGTCAAGTGCGAGGAAGTCGGCAACTGGGGTAAACCCTTGAATTGAGGCATTGCAGCACCAAACACCGGAGCGACAGCTGCCTGGCTGGACTGCATCATGCGAGACCACTGCTGGAGGGCGGCTTGCTGGAATTCCTGCGGGGAAGAAAGCCAAGGATTGCTAGAATTCATATTTTGATCTCCTATTTCTAATAAATTGCTGCTTTGCAGCAATTTCTCGAAGTGACCCGAACCAAACTAGGCACTTCTCCTAGCATATCTCATTTATCAACCCTCTTTCATTCCGATTCCGAATCATATGTATATCCTGGCAATTGGGTGGTTTTACGTGGCGCTGATGATGGCGCTGGCAGAAGCCACGAACGCGAACGGCTCAGTGCTGGGCGGCATGGTGACATTTGTTTGTTACGGTGTGATGCCGGTCGGGCTGCTGGTCTACTTCATGGGCGGTCCGACACGCCGACGCAAGCGCGAGCAAGAGCGGGCGCGTGGCGCCGCGACCCACTCAGTCCAGCCAGATGCTGGCGGCCATGCGCCCGGTACTACCGAGACTGGCAGCATCGCGCCGGTGAGAAAAGAACCTTGAGGCATTGGCGACGGTGCACCAGTCCGCGCTGCCGTCATGGCCCGTGATGAGTTCGATGCCCAGCTGGTGCAGCCTCATGCGGGCCAGCGCCGGCAGGTCGGCCAGGCATTTGCCGTCGCTGCGGCCAGGCAAGGGGCTGAAAGCTGGTGCCGCCCCGGGGTCTGCCGCAGTGAAGGCGTGTGCCACCTCCGGCCCGACCTCGAAGGCCTGCGGGCCGATGCAAGGACCCAGCCAGACCGTCAGGCCCACACGCTGTGCGCGGGTGCGAGCCGCCGGCCAGGCTTCGCACAGGGCTTCCAGTACCCCTCGCCCCTCCAGGCCGAGCAGGCCACGCCAGCCGGCATGTACCGCCGCGACGCTGGAAGCGTCAGCCGCGCACAGCAGCAGCGGCAGGCAGTCGGCCACCATCACGGTGCAGGCCAGGCCGGGCTGATCGGTCCAGCAGGCGTCCGCCTCCATGCCCTCGGGGCTGTCGCGGCCCAGCTCGACCACGTCCACTCCGTGGACCTGGCGCAGGAAGACCGGCCGCGCACCCAGGCGCTGGCCCAGCAGCACCCGGTTGGCGGTGACGGCCTGCGGGGCGTCGCCGACATGGTCACCCAGGTTCCAGCTCTCGAAGGGAGGCCGCGAGACACCGTCCAGCCGGGTACTCATCGCTGCCTGCACGCCAGCGGGCCAGCAGCTGTCGGCGACCAGCAGTCCGGGCGCCCGCCAGTGGATCGGATCGACAGTCATGAACGGGGGCTTCACAGAGGAGTCGGGTCGGCTGAAGGACTGGGTCATGGCGCTGGTGCGAAATGGGTTTCAGGGGGCTTGGTCGAACAGGGGACAAGCACGATTGTGCGAGAATGAACTTGTCTTTTTTATCTTCGATGATCCGGGTGAACTTCTCGCACACCATCCATTTCTGCCGCCAGTGCGGCGTCTCGGTCGAACACCGCGTGCCCGATGACGGTGACACCAAGTTGCGAGCCGTCTGCCCTGCCTGCGGCACCATCCATTACCAGAATCCGCTCAACGTGGTCGGCACCGTGCCGCATCTGGGCGACCGGGTGCTGCTGTGCAAGCGTAACATCGAGCCGCGCCGGGGCTTCTGGACGCTGCCGGCCGGCTTCATGGAGCTCGGCGAATCAACCGCCGAGGGCGCGCTGCGCGAGACCCAGGAGGAAGCGGGCGCCGACATCGAGCTCGAAGGCCTGTTCAGCCTGCTCAACGTCGTGCGCGTGGGCCAAGTCCATATGTACTACCGCGCGCGGCTGTTGAGCGAGCGCTTCGATCCGGGCCACGAGACCATGGAGGCGCGCCTGTTCCAGCAGCACGAGATTCCCTGGGAGGACATCGCCTTCCGCACGGTCAAGGAAACGCTGGAGCATTTCTTTGCCGACCACCGGCGTGGCAGCTACGGCTTCCACGTCGGCGACATCAGCTGAACAGGCGGCGCGCCTGCGGCGAACCGGCTGCCAGGTCACGGCTGGCCAGCTTGTCGTAGAGGTCGTCGAGCTGGACAGTCACCCGATCCAGCAACTCATTGCCCAGCGACACGCCGCGCTCGTCGACCAGGCGACCTTCCATCGCCGTGGCCAGCTGCTGGGCGGCCTCGCGCAGCCTGGCGTAGGGATTCTCGGCACGCGCGGACTGCGGCACATCGAACAGCAGCTCGAATTCGATCAGCGCATTCTGCTCGGGATTCTCGTCCAGCGCGGCACGGATCTCGAACTGCAGCAAGGCGAGCGGACCGGAGGCGAGATCGGCAGCGGGCAATGCCAGCCGACCCGGCATGGCAGCAGGCACGAAGCCGACCTGCTGGGCCTGCTGCACGATGTAGCCCGGGCTCCAGGCGGTGCGCGTGGCACGGATCTTGAACGCCAACTGCGCATCGTGGTCACTGGCGAACTGGTCGAGCTCGCGCGCGCGCGCCACTTCGGTCATCATGTCGGGCAGGTCGACATGGGCCGCGAGCTGGTCGGCCAGCGCCTGCGTCTTGCCGACGAACTCGGAGAACTCGATCTCGTTGAGCGCGCCGGCGCGGTTGGCCAGTTGCACGCCCACCTGCAGGCTGGCGTACTGGCAGCCGGGTCGCGGCGGCTCCCAGCTGCCGCTGGCCTGCGAGAAGCCCTCGACCGCAAAGGGTTTGCTGCCGATGCGCCGCGAGCGCGGCATCGCCGCCAGCACGGCATCGCCCGACACCGGGTGATCGGGCATGAGCGTGACCAGCAAATCGATCAGCGGATCGAGCTGGCTGCGCAGGCCCGCCGCTGACCCCGAGGACTGAGCCGCCGACAGCAGCAGGCCAAAGTCATCCAGCACGGGCTCGACCCGACCGTCTCCCTGTGCGTGGTCCAGTGCGTCGCCATCCGGGCCAGCCGCGGCATCCGATTGGGCGTTTGAGCGCCGCGGCTGGTTGCGCAAGGTGATCCAGCGGTTGTAGCCCAGCACCGCCAGCACCACCGCGCCCCCCATGGCCGCCAGGCCTAGCTGTAGATCCGTCATAGTCAAACCGTTTCCATCATTCCGGCGGCGGTCTCCATGTCGACCGCCACGATGCGCGAGACGCCTTGTTCCTGCATCGTCACGCCTATGAGTTGCTGAGCCATCTCCATCGCGATCTTATTGTGGCTGATGAAGAGGAATTGGGTCTCACCGCTCATGCGGGCCACCAGCTTGGCGTAGCGTTCGGTGTTGGCGTCGTCCAGCGGCGCGTCGACCTCGTCGAGCAGGCAGAACGGCGCCGGATTAAGCTGGAAGATCGCGAACACCAGCGCGATCGCGGTCAGCGCCTTCTCGCCGCCCGAGAGCAAGTGGATGGTCTGGTTCTTCTTGCCCGGCGGCTGCGCCATGACCTGCACGCCGGCGTCCAGGATCTCGTCGCCGGTCATGATCAGCCTGGCCTGGCCGCCGCCAAACAGGTCGGGGAACATGCGGCTGAAATGGCCGTTGACGGTCTCGAAGGTGCTGCCGAGCAGCTCGCGCGTCTCGCCGTCGATCTTCCTGATCGCATCCTCCAGCGTCTGCATCGCCTCGTTGAGGTCGGCCGACTGCGAGTCGAGGAATTGCTTGCGCTCGCGCGCGCTGCTCAGTTCATCCAGCGCGGCCAGGTTGACCGCGCCCAGCGCCGTGATCTCGCGCTGGCCGCGATCGATCTCGGCCTGCAGGCCATGCAGCTTGACGCCCTCGCCTTCGATGCCGGCGGCCAGCGAATCGAGGTCGGCGCCGGCCTCGGCCAAGGCCTGGCTGTGCTGCTCCAGACCGAGCTGGGCCGCCTGCTCCTTGAGCTGGAACTCGGTGATGCGCGCGCGCAGCGGGTCGAG
The DNA here is from genome assembly GCA_943326015.2 of Chitinophaga pinensis. Classification (GTDB taxonomy): domain Bacteria; phylum Pseudomonadota; class Gammaproteobacteria; order Burkholderiales; family Burkholderiaceae_C; genus Malikia. The sequence goes on from CALPRQ020000018.1 coordinate 7,056, forward strand.
CTCGCGCTCGTTGTGCTGGCGGCGCTCGTCGCTGGCACGCAGCCGGGCGGTGAGTTCGTCGTACTGGCTGCGCTGGGCGGCCAGCTCCTGTTCGCGCTGCAGCCGGGCATCGAGCGCGTCCTGCAGACCGCCCTGCGCCGCGGCGTCCGACAGTCGCGCCAGCTCGTCGCGGGCGCGCTGCAGCTCATCGGCCAGGGTGCCGGCCTGCTGGCGCGCGGTCTCGACGGCACGCTGCAGCTCGGAGCGGCGCGCCTGCAGGCTGCGCTCGGAAAAGGTCGCTTCCTGCGCCTGGCGCTCGAGCGAGCGCAGCTGCTCGCGCGCTTGTGCCAGCCGACGCTCGGCGTCGATGACGCGATCTTCCAGCTGGGCATGGCGCTCCTGGCTGTCGGCCAGCTGCAGGTCGAGCTCCTCGAAGCGGCCCTCGGCCGTCAGGTGGCGCTCCTGCATCGCTTCGAGCTGGTCATCTAGCTCGGCCAGATCCTGCTCGATCTGCTCGCGCCGGGCGCGCGCCTGCTCGGCCTGCTGGGCCAGTCGCAATACCTCGACCTCCAGCTCGTGCGCGCGCGACTGCGACTCCTGCGCCTCGCGCCGGCTCTGGCCCAGACGTTGGCTGGCGTCGGCATAGGCCGACTCGGCGCGCGCGAGCGCGTGGCGCGACTCGTCGTGGATCAGCGTCTGCGCGCGCAGTTGCTTGTCGAGGTTGTCGATCTCCTGCGCGCGTGCCAGCAGGCCGGACTGCTCGCTGTCGGGCGCGTAGAAGGCCAGGTGATGAGCGCCGACACTGTGCCCGGCCGGGGTCCAGATCGCCTGCCCTAGCGCCAGCCGGGCACGCGCTGCCAACGCCGTGTCGAGCTCATCGGCACACCAGCAGCCGGCCAGCCACTCGGACAACAGGGCTTGCAGGCCGGCATCGTGCAGACGCAGTCTTCTGCTTAGCGCTTGCAATCCGGTGGGGGCTTCCAATTGCGTAAGTGACATATTGGAAGGCAGACAGAAAAAGGACAGCTTGGCCGGTGGCGCATCGGCAGCGAATGCCGCCAGCCGCTCCAGCTGCGAGACTTCCAGCGCGCCCATGCGCTCGCGCAGCGCGGACTCGACCGCCACCTCCCAGCCCGGCTCGACCTGCAGTCGGGTCCAGAGCCCCTGCAGGCCGTCGAGCCCCTGCCGACTCAGCCAGGGCTTGAGCTTGCCGTCGGTCTTGAGCTTGTCCTGCAGGCTCTTGAGCGCCTCCAGCCGGGCCGACAGGTCGGCCTGCCACTTGCCTTCGCGATTGACCGCTGCCTGCGCCTCGCGCCGTTCCTGCTCCAGCCGGGGCTGCAGCTCCTGCAGCTCCTCCAGCCGGGCCTGGGACTGATCGCGCTGCTCGCTGACGGCTTCGAGCTGCTCACGCAAGGCGTGCAGGCGGTGCTCGTCGGGCGCGGCCAGTGCCTTGGCATCCGCAGCCAGCCGCTCCCGGCGCTGCTGCAGCTGACGGCTCTGCTCCGCGATACCGCGCTGCTCGGCGGCCAGCACCTGGATCGCCTGCTGCACCTGCGTGACCGAAACGCGCTGCTGCTGGGCCTGGCCCTGGGCCCGGCGCAAGGCATCCTCCAGCGCGGGTAGCTGGGCGGCCTGCTCCTCGCACTGCGCGGCCAGGATTTCGGCCTGCTCGGCGGCGGACTCGTTCTGCTCGGCCAGGTGCTCGAGCTCGACCTCCGCGTCTTCCTGGCGCTGTTGCCATTGCGCGATCTGCTCCTTGAGCTGATCGAGGCGCTGCAATACACGGGTGCGGCCCTCGACGACATAGCGGATCTCGGCCTCCAGGCGCGCGACCTCGGCACCAGCCTCGTAGAGCCGGCCCTGCGCCTGGTTGACCAGGTCGCCTGCGTCGTAATGGGCCTGACGGATCGCTTCGAGGTCGGCCTCGGTGCGGCGCAGATCGGCCATCCGGCTCTCCAGCTCGTTGAGCGCCTGCAGGCCCTCGGCACGCACGCGCGCGAGCTCGACCTCGGCCTCGCGGCGCTTCAGGAACCAGAGCTGCTGCTGGCGCAAGCTGACCTGGGACTGCAGCTGGTGGTAGCGGGTGGCGACCTCGGCCTGCTTTTCCAGCTTGTCGAGGTTGGCATTGAGCTCGCGCAGGATGTCATCGACCCGCAGCAGGTTCTCGCGCGTGTCGTTGAGGCGGTTCGAGGTCTCGCGCCGGCGCTCCTTGTACTTGGAGACCCCCGCGGCCTCCTCCAGGAACAGGCGCAACTCCTCGGGCCGGCTTTCGATGATGCGGCTGATGGTGCCCTGGCCGATGATGGCGTAGGCGCGCGGCCCCAGGCCGGTGCCGAGAAACACGTCCTGCACGTCGCGCCGGCGCACCGGCTGGCCGTTGATGTAATAGCTGCTGGTGCCATCGCGCGTCAGCACGCGGCGCACCGCGATCTCGGCGTACTGGCTCCACTGGCCGCCGGCACGGTGATCGGCGTTCTCGAAAACGAGCTCGACGCTGGAGCGGCTGGCCGGCTTGCGCTGGGTCGTACCGTTGAAGATCACGTCCTGCATCGACTCGCCGCGCAGCTCGCTGGCCTTGGATTCGCCCAGCACCCAGCGCACCGCGTCCATGATGTTGGACTTGCCGCAGCCGTTCGGCCCCACCACGCCGACCAGCCGACCGGGCAGGTTGAAGGTGGTGGGATCGGCGAAGGACTTGAAGCCGGAAAGCTTGATGGTGTGGAGGCGCACGGAAACCAGGCTGGGAGGAAACCGCCGATTATCCCGCAAGGCATGCGGCAGTGCAGCAGGAATCCCTCACCGATTCCGCTGGACGCCTAGTGTCGAAGGACTATCCCCGCGTGCGCGGGGGAACCCTGTGCCGCAGCTTCTTCCGCGACGGCGAGGTGGGACTATCCCCGCGTGCGCGGGGGAACCTGCAAAGACGGGACCAATGCTTGACTGGCGGGGGGACTATCCCCGCGTGCGCGGGGGAACCCGACCCGCGCAGCTACGGCAGCAAGAACCCCGGGGACTATCCCCGCGTGCGCGGGGGAACCCTTGGAGTCCTGCTCGTCCGGGCGGGCCTCGTGGGACTATCCCCGCGTGCGCGGGGGAACCGGTATCCAGTACGCGATCCAGCATTTCGACGAGGGACTATCCCCGCGTGCGCGGGGGAACCCATACCTGCTGCATGTCCAGCCCGTGCTGCGCGGGACTATCCCCGCGTGCGCGGGGGAACCATCGAAGGCTCGCCTTCTCCGTTGCCCTCGTAGGGACTATCCCCGCGTGCGCGGGGGAACCTACTGGCTTGCTGAAGGTAGGGCGCTCGCCGTGGGACTATCCCCGCGTGCGCGGGGGAACCGCCCAGCCAGTCGACCAGTTCCTTGGCTTTCGGGGACTATCCCCGCGTGCGCGGGGGAACCCGCGCCGATCAGCACTGCGGTGCCGGGGCTCAGGGACTATCCCCGCGTGCGCGGGGGAACCACGGAAGCAAGGTCAAGCGCAGCTATGGCCGCGGGACTATCCCCGCGTGCGCGGGGGAACCTCCAAGGCCTTGAGCGCCTCCTCGCGCACCTGGGGACTATCCCCGCGTGCGCGGGGGAACCCATCACAGCCTTGTGCATGCCTTCCTGGTCAAGGGACTATCCCCGCGTGCGCGGGGGAACCGATGTCATTCCGCCGCCGATGCCGGCCAGCAGGGGACTATCCCCGCGTGCGCGGGGGAACCGCGTTGACGAAAGCGCTGAACTCGCGCCCCTTGGGACTATCCCCGCGTGCGCGGGGGAACCCGGGGTTCCGCAGGCTCCCCTCCGAGCTCGAACGGACTATCCCCGCGTGCGCGGGGGAACCTGACAGATGGCGGCAAGTATTTCATCGTGGTCGGGACTATCCCCGCGTGCGCGGGGGAACCATCGCCGGCCTGCCGTCCTTCGTCAAGGCTAAGGGACTATCCCCGCGTGCGCGGGGGAACCTCCTCCTTGAGTTGCTTGAACCTGGCGGCTAGGGGACTATCCCCGCGTGCGCGGGGGAACCATTTTGGGTCGGTCCTTCTTGAAAAGATGGTGGAGACTATCCCCGCGTGCGCGGGGGAACCGGAAAGCGATGAAGCTCAACCTCACACCCCGTGGGACTATCCCCGCGTGCGCGGGGGAACCTGAGGATCTGCAGGAACAGCGCCTTCACGCCGGGGACTATCCCCGCGTGCGCGGGGGAACCGGCACAAGGCCGGCAGCGGGCAGTTCGCTCCAGAGGGACTATCCCCGCGTGCGCGGGGGAACCGTGATGGTCAGGGCACCGGGGACCAGGGCCTCGGGACTATCCCCGCGTGCGCGGGGGAACCTCTAGATCCTAACTGATTGATCCAGAAAAGAAACCTTCTGTAGTGCTGCTTGTTAAAGAGCGTAACTTCAAGACTTGCGAACGATCCACAAGCCGTCGAGCTCCACCAGCTCTTTGGAAGGTGTGCCCAAATAAGAGATACCGACCCCACCTGTAGCATTGCTGTCGGCCCAGATCATGACGACACTACCCTCTCCTGTGGCGGCATACCAGTCACTCAGGATGGACCAGACCCGTTCTCGCACCCCCCTTGACAGCCGAGGGCTGACGTAGGTACAGGGCGCGACCTCCGGCATGACAGAGCCAAGAAAACCCCGGAATCGGTCAGGAACGTCACGAGTCACGATCGTCACCAGCGCCATGCTCTACCTCATCGACACGAAGAACCTGCTTGATCCGATCAATCATGGCCGGAATCAAGGCCTGCTGACGAAACACCCTGGCAGCCTCACGACGCACCACCCGATCCATCATCTCGTCAGTTTTCTCAACCTGTTTCACCGCGCTGAAAGCGATTGACAGGGTGGTCTGTTCCCTGAACAAGTCAGCGATGTAGAGCACAAACGACTGACCAGAATCCTCATGAATGAACCCAAGTTGCGGAATGGCTCCAAGTGCTTGCACTGCGATCGCCGCTGCCGACTGTACTGCCGTGGCAGCATGGTTGATGGCCTGGTTGGGCAGGTCGTCGGCATCGGGATGACTGCGATCGAAACGGCGGCCATGCCATTGAATTCCGAACTTGTCGGCCATCAATTTGTATGTCACCTTGACCCGGCTCCCCTCGATGCCGCGCAAGGTATCCAGATCACGATGCGGCAGCACCTCACCGAGGCGAAGGGCGTACATATGCCGGGCAACGCTGATGCGACGCCTGGGGTTTCCCCATAATTCAGCCTGACGCCTGGCTACGTCGGAGCGATCAGGCAGCAGGGGCGGTGCGGTATAGCTGCGCACACCATCCGTCCCTACCGCCGCCAGCAAAGTGCCATGCCGGGCCAGCAAACGCAGTGCGTCGTGAGACACGGTACTGCCCGGACCCAGCAGGATCATGGACACGGCCTGATGTGGAATCTGGTCGGTCATGGGGGTCAGCGTGTCCTTGCCGCGCAGGAAATGCAGACAACCGCTAATCACGCACAACTCGCCGCGCTCCAGCCAGATCAGGCCATGCCGGTCGACATGCGGAATCCGGGCAGTTTCAAGCCCAAGCCTACCCTTGAGCATGATTCAGTCCCAGCGCATAACAGCCGGTTTGAGCAGCAGCATGCCGAAACCGAAAGCCCGATGACGTCCGAGACCTCGAGCAAGCAGCTGAGCAAACGCTACTCCAGACTGCACCTGCAGTACGCCGTTAAACACAGCATCCGGCCCCGTGACAGGCTGCTTGAGCCTGGTACCGACCTTATCTGACGCGGCGCGGCGGATGACTGAAGTCAGACTGAACTCCGCCAAGCTCGACTCAAGCAGGACAGCAGCCTCACTCAGTTGCTGGGCAAGCCAGTTACGATAAACGGCCTCACGGGTCAGTTGGACATCCGGTTGCCGAATCGCAGCCGACAGGAAGGCATCAAGCTCCCGGCCTTCCTTGCGCACGATGGGTCTCACTCGCACCTCGAACCCCAGCATTTGCCCGGTTTTCCAGACTTGAGGGAAGGGGCGGATCAGCAAACCAGACGATCCGTCGCACACGTCCAGTCCCAGCATCAGTGCCAACTCAGGTACAGCCAATGCAGCAGCGGCATGCAACTCAGCGGCCGGCACGGTACTGTAGGCCAGCAAACCCTGGCCGGTGCGGTAGCTGAACGGCTGGGGAGCCAGTTCGGCCCAGACCGCCTTGAGTGCGGCATGAAAAGCGTAGCCCAGATCGCCCTGCCCTCTTTCAGGCAACAAACGATGACGCTGAGCCCAAGGCAGCAAGCGGCGCAAGTCTGGTCGAAGGTGCATCAAATTCAGCGGCTGGTTCATGCAATCTCCTTCGGCTGCGTGGGCTGCAAAACCCCTTCGCGCACGGGTCGCCAGCCTCCATGTACACCGCTGATCCAGTTGCGTTCATCGCAGACATCAAGACAACGGTCATACGGCAAGCTGCCCTCGCCATCGGGCCATTGCGCCCGGGTTTCCCGCGACAACGGGACTGCCGCCTGCAAGGCGGCCAGGATACTCTCGGCCTCGATCCAGCCGGCCATGAGCCGCTGCGTGGGCAGGCAACCCTTGCGGCCGATGAACAGCGGTCTCGCAGGCCGGTCTAGGGCATAAGCCAGATCCTGCAACGTCGGCGTCTCATCTGCCGACTGAAGTCGCAGCACCAGCAAAACATTCATGTCGGCGTGATAGTCACGGTAGCGCAGATGTGGCCCCGCATAGGTGCCCGCTCCACCGGCACGTCCCTCGGGAACACCCCTGGTGGTCCAGCCTTGGTCGTTGGCCTGGAGCTGTGCCGTCTGAAAATCGGTCAGGCGACGGCCAGATGTATCCAGTCTGGCCCCCATCTGCAGGCGTTGCTGCAATCGGTTGTGCCGCTCGCCCTCTCCACGATCCCAGCCCAGAGCGCTGGCGAGCAAGCCCGTCACCATGGACAGGGCCGGGAAATCGCGGATCACGCCCAGGTTGTCTATCGCCTCGCCACCGAAGGCAATGAGCGGCGCCTCCAGTCGCAACAGCAAGTGCAGTGCCATCTCAGGCACCCTGGATGATGCGTTCTTGCGTCCACTGCGCCAGCGCAGCCAGGGACATGCGCTCGGCACCAGACACGTGCACATCCTCGACGCTCAAGAAACGCCGCTGACAGGGGGCGCCATAAGCAGTATCCAGCCGGCCCAGTTCGTCCGAAAGTTGTTCCACTGCTCGTTCACGAATGCGGCCATCCTTCAGGCCAAGGGCGTTCTGATAAGCGCCTGCGAGGCTGCGCGGTTGCCAGTCGCCGGCCTCGACCAGCATGAACTTGGCCCACTCGAACGGTGCCGTGCTGCCGCGCTTGGCGCCGGGACTGACAGTGGCGATCAAGTGCAACAGATGATGCACCACTTGGGCAGCCAGCTCCCGCCTTGCGGGCTCGACCTTGAAACAATCCTGGATGACGACTCCTTCGAGATTGGCTACGAGCTGCGGCACATCGACCACGACATAGCCGTAGTAGAGGCCTGAAGCCAGTTCGGTGTCGAAGATGCCGGCAGAGCCCTGTTCACCGGCTTCGCGCAACAGGTCATCCACCACGGTGAAATAGTCGTTTTCGACTTGTGCCTCGTGCACGGTGAAGGCATGCGCCACGTAGACGGCGGCATCACGGCTGGCCAGCACGTCGGAGGTAACCATGCGTCCGAACAACGCGGACTCCAGGCCGGAGCCGAGCTTCATGGCTTCGATGTTCTTCTTTTCGTCCTTCAACGCTTGAGCAACGGCCGCCTTGAGCGCCTTGACCTCCTCATGCTCCTGCGCAAGCGCTACGCATTTGGCCACCAGATAGTCACGCTCGGCCTGACCGAGCAACACCGCCTGCCCGGTGCTGAGCGCATCCTCACCAGTCGGATTCTTGCCGGCCTTGTCGAGCAAGCCGGCATTACGCATGGCTTCGATAGCGGCTTGCGCCAACGCTTCGCTGATGCCTTGCTGGACCATCAAGTCGCGCAGATGTCGCGGCAACTCGCGCGAGCGGATTGCCATCGGCAAGCCCAGGGACTTGAGCGCAAAGGCGTCGTCAGCCACGCGCCAGTGACGCTTGAGGCACTGCGACGAAATGCGCGTGCGGATCTTGTCACCATAGGGAAGGCGCTTGGCCAGCCCGGCATCGTCGCGGTTTAGCAAAGCGGCCGGGTAATTGTGCAATGTGTGGATCTGGATGAAGCGGGGCAAGGTGTTCATGGTCGGTTCTCGAACGGGTCAATGACAATAGAGATCAAGCCTTGCCTTGGCGGGCCTGGGCGCCGTAATAGTCGCCTGCGATACGCAGACGCCGGTTCTCGACTGCGGACTGATCGTCAGGATCAGTCGAGGCGTCCTTGAGAATCAACTCACCGAGTTCATGCCAGTTGGGCCTGACCTGCCTGCTGGCAAGCAGGCGCAACAGGCGGGGCACGACCTGCAGCAAGGCATCGCCACGGGAAACCAGCAGCCGGGTTACGCGCGATTCAGCCACTCCGGCCTGCAGTAACTGCCTGCCCAAACGCCCCTTGCCGTCATGACCGGCCTGTGCCATGCCATGCGCCAGCAGCGCCCAGCGCTGCCAGGTCTCGACGCGCCAGGTTTCTGGCTCCAGGCCGGAAACCACCAGTGCTCGCGCAAGGGCCGCCATCTGGTGTGGCTGCATGGCTTCGGGGGACAGACGCGCGAGTGCAGCCCGGCTGGCGATGTCGGCATGTTCAATATGGTTGGCCAACTGGCTTATGGGATTGACTCGCTTTTCTTGCGGTGGGGGAACTTGAGACTCGATCAAGTCAGGCTGGCTCATGGTTTTCCTCAGTCATGTCGGATTGGCGGGACTTGAGTGCCGCTGCGAGGTCGGGGAACTTTGGACTTCTCAAGGTACTTCGCAATTTTGCTATAGCCTCTGACTGCGCTCTATAGCGCAACTGCGCGCTACGGGGACCGGCAAGAAATGCAGAACACAAAACTTCTTCTGCACGGATTGACAGTGTCACGAGCCAAGCATCCCAGACTTTATTAGGGTGCTCGGACTCTATCTGCCCCGATAGATCTTCAAAAAACGAAGTATCACATATTTTTTCAAAATACTTAGCGTATCTAGAGGTAATATTCTCGATCGACTTCGCTGCATCAATTTCTCCCGAATCCTTTTTCTTAGCTCTGGAAAAAAGAACAAGAAGAGCTGGCCAAAGTGCTTTTGAAGTAATTTCATGAATTATCTGCACCCGATGACTCGCGATTCTAGCCAGTTGATCTACCTTTCCTGATCGCAGTATCGCCGCCATCCTTCCCCCTACGTTTATCGATCGCTCATGATAGCCTGAATTGGTGTTTTTCTCCCCCCATGCGATGCTCTGCATCAAAATTCGAAGACCACACTCTCCATCATTCAGTTTTATCTTCATGGCGGGAGAAAACCGTAACTGTCCAGGAATAATCATTTTGACTGCTATCGCATAACTAATGCCACCTGACCTAATCGTGACGACCCTCTCTCCATCTTTTCCTGTCTCTATAGGAGACCAAATATCACCGGTTAGACCGCCCTGAATTTTTCCGACCCTGGGATTTGGCGTAGTCGCTGATCGGCACTGAACTTCGCCCGACATGAAAACCAGCCTTACACGGCGCGTCACTTCCAAGTAAAAAGGATTTAGTTTTGACGGATTCAAACACGACTCCATTAAACTATCCCATGGAACAAGCCATATCAATTTTAGACCATCATTACAAAATCCAAAATCCTCACAAATTTTCAAGCGGGACTCAAGCAAAATCCGAACATCCCTTGCCCAGCGAGCACCATATCCACCAACCGGGACAACACCAACACCAAGTCGTCGCCCCCAGCCACCATTCATTCTTGAGGATTCTTTGTATGAGCCACTATCGCTTGGCGACTGAGTTTGCAAACTAATTAAAGAAAATACCCAATCATCTTCTCGCGCCCCCACCATCCTCTGTGATTTTAGATCATGGTTTTTTGAGGTCTTAATTACATCCAGCTCATCAGGAGCCAAGAGGCATTTCCAACTCTCATTAAAATCGAACACCAATACAGGAGCCTGCATGAAAGCAGGCCTCTGCGGCGGACTGACCAGACACCAGGCTGCGCCATCCGGGTCGTCAGGCGTCAAGGCCATCAGCGCTGTGTCCCATTCGACCGCGGTCTCGAAAGGCTCGTCACGCTCCGCCTGGTGCAGCGCAATCGCCGCGAGCTGAACCAGAAAGGCATGCCAGGGATGGCGCTGATGAGGGCGCAACGCCGGAAAGTCACGCACTTCGTCCCGATTCATGGCAGCGAACAGTTCGGGCAAGTTCGCAGCCACGGTGTCGCCAGCAGCCACGGTTCGGTAATGCAACAGGCGCTCCCGCAGCAAGTTGCCATGGAGCAGTTCAGCTTGGGTCACGAAGCATCTCCTGATGGTTGTTCCTTTTCGGCCAGTCTTTCCAGCCCGAAACGGCTATAGCGAAAAAAGCGATTTCCCAGACCGAACAGGAACCCGCCCTCGGGCAACACCTGCCTCACGTCGGGCAGGGTGTCGGCTGCCACCCCGGCCGGCCACAGATGGGCACGCACGGGCAACAGACGGATGGGCAGGCCGAACGGGCTAGGCTGCGGGGGATCGAAGGTGAGCAGGTAATCCGTGGCGCCGAGACGGGTAGCCACTTTCTGATCCTGATCCAGGAACTGCAGGGGAGAGCCCATCTCGTCGACGAAAGGCCGATCGAAAGGCAAGGTGTTCAGATTGGCCTGGATGCGGCCGGCCAGCGTTTCCCCATCGATTGCCATGCCATGCTGGATCCAGGCGGCACCACCCGCCTTGGCGATTTGCTCAAGGACTTCCGGATGAGTGGCGTGCTCGACGAGCTCCCGGTTGTCACGCGGAATCACATGATGGCCAGCCCCGGCAATGAGTTGCCGGGTGGCTTCCAGTATGCGAAGGTCGGCATAGACGCCGCCGCCCTTCTTGAATCGACCCAGGCCATGCCGTGGCCGTTCGAGACAGGCCTCCAGGCTGTGCCCCGCCGGTACCAGCACCACGGCGCGAGCAATACAGCAAGCCTGGGGTCTGTCCGCCTGCACCCGGTCGTGACGGTGCAAACGGCCCACCCGCTGCAGCAGCACATCCATCGGGCACAGGTCAGTGATAAGCAAATCGGCGTCGATGTCAAGACTCTGTTCGAGCGTCTGTGTGCCGACCACGATACAGGCCTTCAGGGTTTGTCGGGTCTTGCCCATGTGCGCTTGCACGGCGGCGTCGAGCAAGGGCCGGTCTTCACGGCTGTAGCGGCTGTGGTGAACGGTGCGCACACCCTGCACCTGGAACAGGACGTCCTCCATGCCCTCCTTCGCAGCAAGTGCCTCGAGTGCCTGCAAGGTGGCGACTGCCGTCGGGACGGTGTTACGGATGACGAGCACTTTGGCGCCCTGACGGGCGACTTCCAAGGCCAGCGCAGCAATCCGTTCCGGTGAGTCGATGGCATCTTCCAGCTGCCAGTGAATGGTCTTGCTGCGGCCGGATTCGGGCAACGCGCGCACATGCAGGCCATCGCTCAACAAGGGATAGGGCAAGGCGCTGGCCTGTATCAGGCTGAGTGGTTCAAGCTGTGGGGAAAGCAGCTTCTGGTAGCGATAACGCGCGCTGGAACCCAGGGTCGCCGACAGCAGCAAGGCGTGCCCTCCTGCTGCTAGGTGTGCCTTGAGCAGCTGCGCCAGCAAGGCCGACATGTAGGCATCCGAAGCATGCACCTCGTCCACCACCAGCAGGCTACGCGACAGCATGCCGTATCGCAGATGCGCATGGCGCACCTGCAGCGCTACCATCAGGGCTTGGTCTATCGTCCCGACGGCAAGCGGTGCAGCCAGGAAACGCTTGCTGGACTCCGCCGCCCATCTCAGATGAGCGGTCTGGTCGTCGGGATTGTCGGCCCAAAGAACCTGGAAGTCGGGCAATCGAATCTTGTCCTGCCCGTCGGCGCTTTCGTAGCCAGACAATGCGCGCACGACGACCGGAGGACCCTGGCCGCAATCGCGCCAAAGCACTTGTGCGAAGTGACGCACCCTTTCGTACAACTGGGTGGCTGCCACGCGGGTAGGCAATGCGAAATACAGGCCATCGACCTGGCCAGACTGGAACAATTGGGCGAAGCGCCACAAGGCGGCCTCGGTCTTGCCGCTTCCCGTCTCGGACTCCAAGATCAGAAGATGCCCGAGACCAGTTTCGGCCATCGCGGCCTGCATGGGCCTGGGAGCCGGTACATCGAAGACAGCTTGGAAGGCTGGTAACTCAGGCAAGGCGTCACGCCATGCCGTCGTATCCAAGCCTGTCGCCCGTACAGCGATGGCTGCCAATTGCGCCGCAGTCCTGTGCCTGTCCTCTCCCGGCTCTGAATATGGGAAGAAACGTGTGTCCGACCCTAGCCAGTCCGCCAGCTGCACCAGGCCTGCGAACAGGTGTGCAAATGCCGGCGCTGCAGGCAACTCGTCACCCGGTTCGAAAGCGGGAGCAAACCAGTCCAGCAGCTTGCAGCCGATATCCTGCATGGTTTCGGCAGGGTCATAGGTTGTACCGTTACCGCTCCTCACGACTTGCCAGATCCGCCTGAGATGCCCAGGATTGGCAACATCTGCGCGGGGTGGCCGGCCGTGGTGGCTGATGGCTGCGCAGAGCAGGGAAAGAACGCTCGCACCCCACGCGTTCAGCGACTCCAACGGCAGGTGTTGCAGGACCGACTCCCCAATCGTTTCATCCTCCAACAGGAACCAGGCTTCGTTGACATGACCCGCAGGACCAGGCCAGCCAGCGGGCACCTTTTCTTGCGCCGCAATCCAGCACTTCGCCTGGAAACCGGCGTTGGCCTTACCCAGGTCGTGCAGGAAAGCCAAGGCAGACAAGCGCCAGATCTGTGATTCGGTCAGTCTGTAATCCGGTCCGGCCACCTGCTCCAGTGCGTGTTTGATGCAGGGGGCGGAAACAATGCGTCGGAAGCACATGGCAACATCCAGCATGTGATCCACAAGCGGATGAAATCGGCCCCAACCCTGAAATTTGCCCCAAGCCTTCATTTGCGTGCGAGTAGGATGCAATGAATAATTACCCTGCCTACTATAACCCAAATAAAAATTTTCTCGAAAGATACTAATTAGATAAGCTATCATTCTGCGGGTCGTGGCATGGGACAATCTGCCCCCATGAACCCCCTGCTCTCCCGCCTCCAGCCCTACCCCTTCGAGCGTCTGCGCCAGCTGTTTGCCGGCGTGACACCCAACCCGGACTACCGTGCCATCAGCCTCGGCATCGGCGAGCCGCGCCATCCGACGCCCGCTTTCCTCAAGGACAAGCTGTGCGAGGCCGTCCATGCGCCCGACGGCGGCCTGGCGACCTACCCGGCCACGGCCGGCACGCCCGAGCTGAAAGCCGCCTGCGCGACCTGGATGCAGCGCCGCTACGGCCTGAGCCTGGACCCGGCGACGCAGATCCTGCCGGTGCTGGGCTCGCGCGAGGCGCTGTTCTCGCTGGCCCAGGTGGTGGTCAACCCGCGCGCCTTCGCGGACCAGGCCGACGGCACCGAGCCGGTGGTGGTCTGCCCCAATCCCTTCTATCAGATCTACGAGGGCGCGGCCTATCTGTCGGGCGCCCAGCCCTGGTTCGCGCCGAGCGACCCCGCACGCAACTTCGCGGTCGACTGGGCCAGCGTGCCGGAGGAAATCTGGCAGCGCACCCAGCTGCTCTACACCTGCTCGCCGGGCAACCCGACCGGCGCGGTGATGCCGCTGGACGAGTGGAAGATGCTGTTCGAGCTCAGCGACCGCTACGGCTTCGTGATCGCCTCGGACGAGTGCTACAGCGAGATCTATTTCCGCGACGAGGCGCCGCTGGGCGGCCTGGAAGCCGCCGCCCAGCTGGGCCGGACCGACTTCAAGAACCTGATTGCGCTGACCAGCCTGTCCAAGCGCAGCAATGTGCCAGGGCTGCGCAGCGGCTTCGTCGCCGGCGACGCGGCGCTGATCAAGGCCTTCACGCTCTACCGCACCTACCACGGCAGCGCGATGAGCACCGTGATCCAGAGCGCGAGTGCCGCCGCCTGGCTCGACGAGCCGCATGTGATTGACAACCGCGAGCAGTACCGCGCCAAGTTCGCCGCCGTCACGCCGATCCTGGCCGAGGTGATGAACGTCGCGCTGCCCGACGCGGGCTTCTACCTCTGGGCCGAGGTGCCGGAGCAATTTGGCGGTCTGACCGGTGGCAGCGACACCGACTTCGCCAAGGCGCTGCTGGCTCAATACAATGTGACGGTTTTGCCGGGCAGCTACCTGGCACGCGAGGCGCAGGGCTTCAACCCCGGTGCGCAGCGCGTGCGCATGGCGCTGGTGGCCGAAACCGCCGAATGCGTCGAGGCCGCGCGCCGCATCGCGGCATTCATTCAATCCTCCAACTGAATAAGAAGCAGATCATGACCCAACAACTGCAACAGACCATCGAAAACGCCTGGGACAACCGCACCCAGCTCTCGCCCGCCTCGGCTCCGGCTGAAGTCCAGGAAGCGGTCGCACAGGTGATCGACCTGCTCGACAGCGGCAAGCTGCGCGTGGCCAGCCGCGAAGGCGTGGGCCAGTGGACCGTGCACCAATGGCTCAAGAAGGCGGTGCTGCTGTCCTTCCGCCTGAAGGACAACGAGATCATCTCGGCGGGCGACCTGGGCTTCTACGACAAGGTGCAGACCAAGTTTTCCCACCTGTCGCCGCAGGAGCTCGCCGCCACCGGCGTGCGCGTGGTGCCGCCGGCGGTCGCGCGTCGCGGCAGCTTCATCGCCAAGGGCGCCATCCTGATGCCGTCCTACGTCAACATCGGCGCCTATGTCGATGAAGGCACCATGGTCGACACCTGGGCCACCGTCGGTTCCTGCGCCCAGATCGGCAAGGGCGTGCACCTTTCGGGTGGCGTCGGCATCGGCGGCGTGCTGGAGCCGCTGCAGGCCAACCCGACCATCATCGAGGACAACTGCTTCATCGGCGCGCGCTCGGAAGTGGTCGAAGGCGTGATCGTGGAGGAAAACTCGGTGCTGGGCATGGGCGTCTACCTCGGCCAGAGCACCCCGATCTTCGACCGTGCGACCGGCGAGATCACCTATGGCCGCGTGCCCAGCGGCTCGGTGGTGGTCAGCGGCAACCTGCCCAAGACGGCGGCCAACGGCGCGCCCTACAGCATGTACGCGGCCATCATCGTCAAGCGCGTCGATGCGCAGACCCGCTCCAAGACCAGCATCAACGACCTGCTGCGCGACTGATCGCACGGACTGATGGGCTGCGGCCCGGGAGGTGGACATGGGCATGATGGAAAAGCTGCTGCGTCTGATGGCCGACAAGAAGGCCTCGGACCTCTACCTCTCGGCCAATGCGCCGGTGACGATCAAGATCGACGGCGTCTACCTGCCCGTCAACCCGCAGCTGCTGCCGACCGAAGCGCCTTACCAGCTGCTGGCCGAGGTGGTCTCGGCCGAGCAGCTGCGCGAGTTCGACCGCAGCGGCGAGCTCAACATCGCGGTACCTCTGCAGGGCGTGGGGCGCTACCGCTTCAGCGCGATGCGCCAGCGCAGCAGCTGCGCCGTGGTGGTGCGCTTCATCAGCGTCGACATACCGGCGCTGGAGTTGCTGGGCATCCCGGCGGTGCTGCCCGAGATGATCATGGCCAAGCGCGGGCTGATGCTGGTGGTCGGCGCCACCGGCTCGGGCAAGAGCACGACGCTGGCCGCGCTGCTCGACCACCGCAACGAGCGCCAGTCCGGCCATATCCTCACCATCGAGGACCCGGTCGAGTTCCTGTTCAAGAACAAGAAGGCAATAGTCAACCAGCGCGAGGTCGGCTCCGACACCGAGTCACTGAACGTGGCGCTGAAGAACGCGCTGCGTCAGGCACCCGACGTGATCCTGATCGGCGAGATCCGCGACCGCGAGACCATGTCGGCAGCAATCGCCTATTCGCAATCGGGCCATCTGGTGCTGGCGACGCTGCACGCCAACAACAGCTACCAGGCGCTCAACCGCATCCTGAACTTCTATCCGGTCGAGGTGCGGCCCTCGATGCTCAACGACCTGGCCTCGGCACTGAAGGCCATCGTCTCGCAGCGCCTGCTGCGTGCGATCGACGGCGGCCGGGTGCCCGCGGTGGAGGTGATGGTCAACACCCGCCTGATCAGCGAGCTGATCGAGAAAGGCGACTTCTTCGGCGTGCGCGAGGCGCTCGAGAAGTCGATGGCCGAGGCCTCGCAGACTTTCGAGGTCGACCTGGCACGACTGATCCTGTCGGGCCGGATCGACCGCAAGGAAGGCCTGGCCTATGCCGACTCGCCGACCAACCTGATGTGGCGGCTCGACAATGCCTCTCAGAGCAGCGCCGCCCAGGCCGCGCCGCCGCCAGAGGCCGAGCCCAGCGGCCCCTCGTTTTCCGATTTCACCCTCGACGTCAAGCAGTGACGCCGACTTCTCTTTTTTGCCGGATCTGCCCATGAGCGATACCCTGCGCCTGACCGAGGCCTTGATCTCCCTTTCCTCCGTCACGCCTGATGACGCCAGCTGCCAGCAGCTGATCATCGACCGCCTGCAGCCGCTGGGCTTCGTCTGCGAGACGATTGCCAGCGGCCCCGATTCCTTCCGCGTGACCAATCTCTGGGCCAAGCGCCCGGGCAGCAGGCCGGATGCGCCGATGCTGGTGTTCGCGGGACACACCGACGTGGTGCCGACCGGCCCGGTCGAGCAATGGGGCAGCCACCCCTTCGTGCCGACCGTGCGCGACGGCAAGCTCTACGGCCGCGGCGCCGCCGACATGAAGGCCTCGCTGGCCGGCATGGTGGTGGCCTGCGAGGAATTCCTGGAGCAGCACGCCAACCCCGAGCTGGCGATCGCCTTCCTGCTGACCAGCGACGAGGAAGGCCCGGCGCATGACGGCACGGTGGTGGTCTGCCGCGAACTGACTGCGCGCGGCGAGCAGCTCGACTACTGCATCGTCGGCGAGCCGACCTCGGTCAGGCAGACCGGCGACATGATCAAGAACGGGCGGCGCGGCACCATGAGCGGCAAGCTGACCGTCAAGGGCATCCAGGGCCATATCGCCTACCCGCACCTGGCGCGCAACCCGATCCATATGCTGGCGCCCGCGCTGACCGAGCTGGTCGGCACGGCCTGGGACCAGGGCAACGACCATTTCCCGCCCACCACCTGGCAGGTCAGCAACATCCACGGCGGCACCGGCGCGAGCAACATCATCCCCGGCGCCGTGGTGGTGGACTTCAACTTCCGCTTCAGCACCGAGAGCAGCGCCGAAGGCCTGCAGCAGCGCGTGGCCGAGATCCTGGCGCGCCACGGCCTGCAGCCGGGCGCCGACTACGAGCTGGCCTGGACGGTCGGCGGCCACCCCTTCCTGACCCGCCCCGGCACGCTGGTGGACGCGGTGCGCGACGCGATCCGGGCCGAAACCGGGCTGGAGACCGAGCTCTCGACCAGCGGCGGCACCAGCGACGGCCGCTTCATCGCCAAGATCTGCCCGCAGGTGATAGAGTTCGGGCCGCCCAACGCGACCATCCACAAGGTTGACGAGTGCATCGCGCTGGTCGACATCGAGCCGCTCAAGAACATTTACCGCCGCACGCTCGAGATTCTGGCCAGCGTGCCGGCACAGGACGAGATCACCCCTTGAATCTGAACCAACTATTGCAAGCCGCGAGCGACCAGCTCGGTGCGGCTGGCCTGGCTTATGGCCATGGCACCACCAACGCGCATGACGAGGCGGTCTGGCTGACGCTGTGGCAGCTGGGCCTGCCGCTGGACGCCGATCTCGATGAACTGGCCGAACGCGCCTGCTCCGAGTCGGAAGTCACGGCCGTGCTGGCGCTGATCAAACAACGCATCGCGACCCGCAAGCCGGCCGCCTACCTGACGCACGAGGCCTGGCTGCAGGGCGTGCCCTTCTATGTCGACGAGCGCGTGATCGTGCCGCGCAGCTTCCTGGCCGAGTTCATCGCCGCCGCCGAGGGTGCCGAATCGATCGACGGCTGGCTGGGCGAACACACGAAGCAGGTGCTCGACCTGTGCACCGGCAACGGCAGCCTGGCCGTGCTGGCCGCGCTGGCCTGGCCCGAGGTCCAGGTGGACGCGGCCGACCTCTCGACCGATGCGCTGGCCGTGGCCCGCATCAACGTGGACAAGCATGGCTTGCAGGAGCGCATCCGGCTGGTCGAATCCGATGGCTGGGCCAATCTGCCCGGCCGCTACGACCTGATCCTGTGCAACCCGCCCTATGTCTGCCGCCAGGGCATGAATGAGTTGCCGGCCGAGTACCGCGCCGAGCCGCTGATCTCGCTCGACGGCGGACTGGCAGGCAGCGACGACGGCATGGACTTCGTGCGCCATCTGCTGGACCACGCGCTGGAACACCTGAACGAGCATGGCGTGCTGCTGCTGGAGATCGGCAACGAGCGCGCGCATTTCGAGCGCGCCTTCCCGACCCTGCTGGCCTACTGGCCCGAAACCAGCGCGGGCGAAGGCCCGGTGCTGCTGCTGACCCGAGAATCCCTGGCCGACTGGGCCGCTACCAAGGACATCACATGATCACGCTGCGCAATGTCACGCTGCGCCGCGGCACCAAGGTGGTGCTGGACCAGGCCAATGCAACCATCAACCCCGGCGAGAAGGTCGGCCTGGTCGGGCGCAACGGCGCCGGCAAGTCCAGCCTGTTCGCGCTGCTGCAGGGCAAGCTGCACGAGGACGGCGGCGAGTTCCAGTGGCCGCGCCAGTGGCAGCTGGCCCAGGTCTCGCAGGACATGCCCGAGACCGACCAGCCCTGCACCGAGTTCGTGATCGACGGCGACAGCCGGCTGGCGGCGGCGCGCGCGGCAGTCGAGCTGGCGGAAGCCAGCGACGACGGCGAGGCCATGGCGCACGCCTACACCGACCTGCACGATGCCGGCGCCCATGACGCGCCGGCGCGCGCCCAGGCGCTGCTGCTGGGGCTGGGCTTCCAGGTCAACGAGGTCGATCGCCCGGTCAACAGCTTCTCGGGCGGCTGGCGCATGCGGCTGCAGCTGGCGCGCGCGCTGATGTGCCCGAGCGACCTGCTGATGCTCGACGAGCCGACCAACCACTTGGACCTCGACGCGCTGGTCTGGTTGGAGAGCTGGCTCAAGCGCTACGCCGGCACCATGGTCGTGATCAGCCACGACCGCGAGTTCCTCGACGCGATCACCCAGGTCACGCTGCACATCGACAACGCCAAGATCACGCGCTACGGCGGCAACTACAGCCGCTTCGAGGACATGCGCGCCGAGCAGCTGAGCCAGCAGCAGGCCAGCTTCTCGCGCCAGCAGGACAAGATCGCGCACCTGCAGAAGTTCATTGCCCGCTTCAAGGCCAAGGCCAGCAAGGCCAAGCAGGCACAGAGCCGGGTCAAGGCGCTGGAGCGGATGGAGAAGATCGGTCCGGTGCTGGCCGATGCCGAGTTCACCTTCGAGTTCCAGGAGCCGGCCCAGCTGCCCAACCCGATGCTGAGCCTGCGCGAGGCCAGCTTCGGCTACCGCGCCGAGGACGGCAGCGCCACCACCATCGTGCGCGACGTCACGCGCTCGGTGCTGGCGGGCCAGCGGCTGGGCATCCTGGGCGCCAACGGCCAGGGCAAATCGACCTTCGTCAAGACGGTGGCGCGCGACCTGGCGCTGCTCAAGGGCGAGCTGACCGAGGGCAAGGGCCTGAACATCGGCTACTTTGCACAGCAGGAGCTCGACGTGCTGCGCCCGGGCGACACGCCGCTGGAACACATGATCCGGCTGGCGCGCGACCTCGCGGCGTCTGGCGCCCTGAGCGGCCAGGGCACGCGCGAGCAGGACCTGCGCAACTTCCTGGGCCGCTTCCAGTTCAGCGGCGACATGGTGCAACAGGCCGTCGGCAGCATGAGCGGCGGCGAGAAAGCCCGGCTGGTGCTGTGCATGATCGTCTGGCAGCGCCCGAACCTGCTGCTGCTCGACGAGCCGACCAACCACCTGGACCTGGCCACCCGAGAGGCGCTGGCGATGGCGCTCAACGAGTTCGAGGGCACGGTGATGCTGGTCAGCCACGACCGGGCGCTGTTGCGTTCGGTCTGCGACGAGTTCTGGCTGGTCTCGCACGGCGGCATCGAGCCCTTCGACGGCGACCTCGACGACTACCAGCGCTACCTGCTCGACATGGCCAAGCAGAAACGCGAGGCGGTGCAAGCGGCCCAGCGGGCACCGGCCGTCAAGGCCGAGCCGGTCGCTGCCGTGGTCAGCCCCAAGCCGGTGGCGGCCCAGCCGGTCACGGCGGCCGCCCCGGCAGTCAACCCGGCCGAGCAGCGACGACTGGAGGCGCAGCGCCGCCAGCAACTGGCGCAAAAGCTCAAGCCGCACAAGAAGGCACTGGCCGATCTCGACCAGCGCATGGCCAGCCTGCAGGCCGAAGGTGCCGCGTTGCAGCAGAAGCTGCTGAGCGCGCTGCCACCGACCGAGTTGGCCCAGATCGGCAAGCGGCTCAAGGGCATCGAGGACGAGACAGCCGCGGCCGAACTGCGCTGGCTCGAACTGTCGGAGCAGATCGAGGCGATCGAGCAGTCCGAGGCTGAATGATCCATGGTGGCCGCAGCCGATCAGCCCGCCGACTCGGGTACACCCACGCTCAAACCGCAACGCACATCGCCACACAGATGGGCCTGGCGCTGGCTGCGGATAGCCGCTTGGGCGCTGGCTGGGTTGCTGCTGTGCTGGCTGCTGGCCTGGGCCGCGTTGCCGCCCTTGCTCAAATGGCAGCTTGAGCGCCAGGCCAGTGCCGCGCTCGGACGCACCGTCAGCGTCGAGCGGATCGACATCAAGCCCTGGTCGCTTGAGTTGGAGCTGCGCGGACTGCGACTGGCCGACGCGCAGGGCCAGGGCGACCAGTTCACGCTCGGGCGCTTCCACGTTGACCTCGACTGGCACTCGCTGCTGCGGCTGGCGCCGGTGCTCAATGGCGTCGAGTTCGACCGCCCGCATTTCAGGCTGCGGCATCTGGGCGGCGGGCGCTACGACATCGACGACCTGATCGGCCGACTGATCAAGCCCGACCAGCCGCCTTCGGCGCTGCCGCGTTTTGCGCTGTTCCATCTGCAACTGCGCGACGCGGCGATCGATTTCATCGACGAGCCGGTCGGCCGCACGCAGGAAATCCGCCAGCTGACGCTGGACCTGCCCTTCCTGAGCAGTCTGGAGCAGCAGCGCGAGGAAAAGAGCGAACCCAGCCTGAACTTCCTGCTCAACGGCGACCCGGTTGATGCCAAGGCGCTGCTGCTGCCCTTTGCCCAGGCCCGCCAGGGCGAAGCCAGGCTGCACAGCGCCGCGCTCGACCTGGCGCCTTACCTGCCCTACTGGCCCGCCAAGCTGCCGCTGCGCCCGACGCGCGGCCAGCTCGAATTCGACCTGACGCTGAGCCTGTCGCCGAATGCCCAGAACGCACAGGACGATCAGGCAACGCAGGACCGGCAGGCCCCGCTGGCCCTGGCCGGCCACCTGGCGCTGCAGGATGTCGAGCTCGAACTGACCGGAGCCCCCCCAGCGCAGCCGATGCGCCTGAGCTGGGACCGGCTGCGCTTCGATGGCCAGACCCGGCTGGGCTGGCCGATCCAGTCGCCAACCGGCAAGCGGGTGCTGAACCTCGAAAACGGGCGGCTGCAGATCGACGGCCTGGCGCTGCACGAGCACAAGCAGCAGCCGCTGCGCCTGGGCCAGCTGCTGCTGCAGGATGCTCGCCTGGCGCTGGCCGAGCGCCGCCTCACAGTCGGCCAGCTGAGCCTGGCGCAGCCCGAGCTGCAGCTGCAGCGCGATGCCCGCCAGCGCTGGATGTTCGAAAGCTGGCTGGCAGCCTTGGAGCCGGATTCGGGCAGCGCGGGGGCAGGAGCAAAAGCAGGTACAGGCCCCAGCCAGGCCAGCCAGGCGGACCCACCGGGTCAAGCCGGCCCGACAGCAGGCTGGCAACTGCAGCTGGACAAGTTCCAGCTGGTGGACGGGCGTCTGGGCTGGCTCGACCAAAGCCCGGCCCGCCCGGTGCGCCTGCAGCTCGAAGCCCTGCAGTTGAGCGCGGGCCCCTGGAACAACGCGCCGCAACAGGAGCAGGCCTTACCGCTCGACCTCAGCTTCAAACTGGCACGGGAGGCATCAGGCCGGGTCGGCGCACTGCGCTACCAGGGCCAGATCGAGCTGCCCAGTCCGGCTGCTGATGGGCGCCCGGCCAAGGCCTTGAGCAGCCAGGGGCAGCTGGAACTCGACGACCTGCCGCTGCACCGGCTGGAGCCTTACTTCGCCGCCGCGCTCAACCTGGAGCTGTTGCGCGCCGAGCTGGGACTGCGCGCCAGCATCGACCTGTCGCTACCACCCGAAGGCCTGCAGCTGGCCTTGCGCGGCGACGGCGAGGTCGAGCGCCTGCGCACCAGCACGCTGGACCCGGCCGAGCGGCTGCTCGACTGGAATTCGCTCGGCCTGCGCGGCCTGCAGCTCGACCTGAAGGCTGGCGCCCTGAGCCGGCTCAAGGTGGCCGAGACGGTGCTGAGCGACTACTACGCGCGCATCGTGATCGATCCGCAGGGCCGCATCAACCTGCAGCAGCTGCTGCGCCAGCCTGAAGCGGGATCGGCCAGCACCCCCACGGCCCAGGCCGATCCAGCGGGCACAGCGGCGACTGCGGTATCCGCTGCGGCCAAGCCACCCAAGGCGGCACAGCCCGCAGCGCCACAGGCGCGGCTCGAATTCGGCCCGATCACCTTCGTCAAGGGCCGGGTCGACTTCGCGGACCATTTCATCCGCCCCAACTACTCCGCGCGCCTGAGCGAGCTGACCGGCCGCCTGGGTGGCTTCTCGAACCGGCCGACCCAGGCCGGCGCCACCCCTGAACTGGCCGCGATCAGCCTGCGCGGCAAGGCCGAAGACCAGGCCAGCCTGGAGATCGAAGGCCAGCTCAACCCGCTGGCCCAGCCGCTCGCGCTCGACATCCGTGCCAAGGTCGACGATCTGGAACTGCCACCGCTGTCGCCCTACAGCATCAAGTATGCGGGCCATGGCATCGAACGCGGCAAGCTCGGCATGGCCGTGCGCTACCAGATCGCGCCCGATGGCCAGCTGCAGGCCAGCAACCAGATCCTGCTCAAGCAGCTGCAGTTCAGCGAACGGGTCGAGGGCAGCCAGGCGCCGAACCTGCCGATCCGGCTGGCGGTTTCGCTGCTGGCCGACAGCAACGGCGTGATCGACCTGAACCTGCCGATCAGCGGCTCGATCAATGACCCGCAGTTCCGCATCGGTCCGATCGTCTGGCGCATGGTGCTGAACCTGATCGGCAAGGCCGTGACGGCGCCCTTCGCGCTGATCGCGCACGCGCTGGGCGGCTCGGCCGAGGACTTCAACCAGGTCGAGTTCGCGCTGGGCAGCGCCAGCCCCGACACCGCTACGCAAGCCCGGTTGCAGCAGATCGCCCAGGCCCTGAGCAAGCGCAGCGCGCTGCAGCTCACGCTGCAGGGCCAGAGTGATCTGGAACGCGAGCGCGGCGCCTATCAGCAGGCGCAGTTGCAGCAGCGCCTGCTGGAGGAAAAGAAGCGCCAGCTCGCGCGCAGCGGCAAGCTGCCCGAGACCATCCAGCCACCGACCGCAGCCGAAGCCCCGGCCTTGCTGGCAGCGGTCTATCGGCGCGCCGACATCCCCAAGCCGCGCAACCTGATCGGCCTGGCCAGAGAGCTGCCCGCCGCCGAGATGGAGAAGCTGTTGCTGGCCTCGATTCCGGTCGATGCCGACCGCATGCGCGAGCTGGCGCTCGATCGGGCCGGCCGGGTGCGCGACGAACTGGTGCGGCTGGGCGTGGATCACCAGCGCATCTACCTGCTCGCCCCGACCACCCCGCCAGCCACCGACAAGGACAGCTGGCGCCCGGCCGTGGTACTGGGCATCAAGAATGAATGAGCCCGAATCCGGCTGCCAACGACAGGCTTGGTTCTAGAATGCAGTTTTCTGCCCGAATCCAGAGGAATACATGAACAAGCTCCTGGCCGCAATCCTCGTCAGCCTGGGCGCCACCGGCGCGATGGCGCAAGGCGCTGACCTCAAGGTCGCGATCGACCCGACCTACCAGCCCTTCACCTTCAAGACCGCCGACGGCAAGCCGACCGGCTTCGACGTCGACATCGCCAACGCCATCTGCGAGCAGATCAAGCGCAAGTGCGTCTTCGTCGAACAGGTCTGGGACAGCATGATCCCGGGCCTGCAGGCCAAGAAGTACGACGTCATCATCAGCTCGATGTCGATGACCGACGACCGCAAGAAGGTGATCGACTTCTCCGACAAGTACTACAACACCCCGAGCCGTGTCATCGTCAAGGCCGACGTCAAGGTCGATGACGCCTTCGGCGGCCTCAAGGGCAAGAAGCTCGGCGTGCTCAAGGGCAGCACCCAGGAGAAGTTCGCGCTCGGCGAACTCAAGTCCAAGGGCGCGACCATCGTGCCCTACGAGGCGCAGGACCAGGTCTACCTCGACATCAAGTCGGGCCGCCTCGACGGCACCGTGGCCGACTCGGTCGAGGTCGGCGCCGGCTTCCTGGCCAAGCCCGAGGGCAAGGGCTACGCCTTCGCCGGCCCCTCGCTCGACGCGCCGCAGTACTTCAAGTATTTCGGCTCGGGCATGGGGGTGGCGATGCGCAAGGGCGACAAGCTGAAGGAACCGGTCAACGAGGCGATCAAGACCATCCGCGCCAACGGCAGCTACAAGAAACTCAACGACAAGTACTTCACTTTCGACGTCTACGGCAAGTGATGCCGGCGGGCATGCCGCTGGCGTGCCCCGGCCTTGATCCATCAACAGGGCGGCAGCTCCCGAACGGGGTTGGCCGCCCCATTCCATTCTTATGACCGGTTATTTCCTGACCATACTGGAGGGCGCGGCAGTGACGGTGGCGGTTTCGCTGGCCTCGCTGCTGGTGGCTGTCCTGCTGGGCCTGGCGGGCGCCAGCGCCAAGCTCTCGGGCCGCAAGCCGCTGGTCGCCATGGCGACGCTCTACACCACGCTGATACGCGGCGTGCCCGAGCTGGTGCTGATGCTGCTGCTGTTCTATGGCGGCACCATCGGCCTCAATCATCTGATGGAGGCCATGGGCAGCGAGCAGACGATCGACATCAATCCCTTCGCTGCCGGCGTCATCACGATCGGCTTCATCTACGGCGCCTACATGACAGAAACCTTCCGCGGCGCCATCCTGGCGATACCCAAGGGCCAGATGGAGGCCGCCTGGGCCTTCGGCATGGGCCGGCTACGCACCTTCTGGCGCATCACGCTGCCGCAGATGATCCGCTACGCCCTGCCCGGCTTCACCAACAACTGGCTGGTGCTGATCAAGGCGACCGCGCTGGTCAGCCTGATCGGCTTGCAGGACATGACCTACCGCGCCAAGCAGGCCAGCGCCGCCACGCGCGAGCCCTTCACCTTCCTGCTGTTCGCCGCCGGCCTGTTCCTGCTCTACACCTGGGTCTCGCTGTGGGTCTTGCGCCGGGTCGAGGCGCGCTACAGCCTGGGCACGAAACGGGGGCAGCTGTGAACTTGGAAGTGATACTGGCCCCCGAGACGCTGCAGCTCTACGGCGAGGGCCTGCTGGTGACGCTGCAGCTGCTGCTGGAGCTGCTCGCCATCGGTGCCGTGCTCGCGCTGCTGATGGCGCTGGCGCTGACCAGCCGCCAGGCCTGGCTGCGCGCCCTGGTGGGCGGCTACACCTTCTGCATTCGCGGCACGCCGCTGCTGCTGCAGGTCTACCTGATCTACTACGGCCTGGCCCAGGTCGAGTGGATCCAGCAGCGCTGGGACGCGATCTGGCCCTGGACCTACTTCAAGGAACCCTTCTTCTGCGCGCTGCTGGCCTTCGCGCTCAACAACGCGGGCTATACCGCCGAGATGCTGGCCGGCGCCATCCGCGAAACCCCGGCGGGCGAGATCGAGGCCGCGCAGGCCATGGGCATGAGCCGCTGGGCCGTGCTGCGCCGCATCGTGCTGCCCAGCGCGCTGCGCCGCACCCTGCCGGCCTACAGCAACGAGGTCGTCATGATGCTGCACAGCACCAGCCTGGCCAGCACCGTGCCGGCCCTGTTCGACGTGACGGCGGCGGCCGGCCGGATCTACTCGGACTACTACCTGCCGTTCGAGGCCTATCTGGCGGCGGCCGCCATCTACCTCTGCATCAGCTTTGCGCTGGTGGGGCTGTTCAAGCTGGCCGAAGGCCGCTACCTGGCCTACCTAGCGCCGCGCAGGCATTGATTCCAAGACAACGCACATGAACGCACCCGCCTCCTACAAGTTACAGGTCGAGAACCTCCACAAGCGCTATGGCCAGCACGAGGTGCTCAAGGGCGTGTCGCTGGCCGCGCGCGCCGGCGACGTGATCAGCATCATCGGCAGCTCGGGCTCGGGCAAGAGCACCTTCCTGCGCTGCATCAACCTGCTGGAAAAGCCGCAGCAGGGCCGCATCATCGTCGCGGGCGAGGAGCTGCTGCTCAAGCCCGGCAAGCACAACGGCGAACTCGAAGCCGTCCAGCCGGCGCAGCTGCAGCGGCTGCGCACCAAGCTGGCCATGGTGTTCCAGAACTTCAACCTCTGGGCCCACATGACGGTGCTGGAGAACATCATCGAGGCGCCGGTCCATGTGCTCAAGGTCCCGAAGGACCAGGCCATCGCCACCGCGCGCAAGTACCTCGACATCGTGGGCTTGAAGGGCGTCGAGGACCGCTATCCCGCGCACATGAGCGGCGGCCAGCAGCAGCGGGTGGCGATCGCGCGCGCGCTGGCGGTCGAGCCCGAAGTGATGCTGTTCGACGAGCCGACCAGCGCGCTCGACCCCGAACTGGTCAACGAGGTGCTGCGCGTCATGAAGCTGCTGGCGACCGAGCACCGCACCATGGTGGTGGTCACGCACGAGATGGGCTTCGCGCGCGAGGTCTCGAGCCACCTGATCTTCCTGCACCAGGGCCTGATCGAGGAACAGGGCAAGCCGCGCGAGATTCTGGCCAGTCCGAAAAGCGAGCGGTTGGCACAGTTCCTGTCGGGCAACCTCAAGTAAGCGGCTCGCCGCATGTCACCCGGAGCGGCGGCTTGCGGCGCACCCAGCGCGGCGGCAGCCTTCACGGGGTCACGAGGGCCTCGTCGCTGCGGCCCTGGCCCTGATTGTCGAGCCAGGATACCCCGATCCTGTCACCGGCCCGACCGCCCTTGAGCTCGAAGCGCAGCACGGGACTCCTTGCCACCCAGGGCCCCCATTCGGCCGTGAAGACGGTGCTGCCGTTGAGCGTGGCGCTGATCTGCTGGATGAAGTGGGCGGGCACCCGCTGGCCGGTCTCGTCCTGGCGCTGGCCGGACTCCATCGGATGGCTGATCAGGGCACGGACCACGACAAGATCGCCCACGATCTGGGCACGGATTCGGATCGGTTCGGGCATGTCGATCTCGTCGATAGGGGATTCAGATGGCTGCGCGGCCTGCTTGCGGCGTCCGTCGCTCAGGCGCCGCAAGCGCCCTGCGTGACCTGAACCGTCTTGCGGGCGAAACAGGCCTGACCGCCCGTCGTGAGCGCAACGGCGTAGACCTCGGACGATTCGACCAGCTTGACGCGCAGGGCAAAATTGGCTTGCACCGCCGGACTGGGCCGGAACAGGGCGGCCAGCACGGTCGGATTCTTTTCCACCAGGATCAGCAGCAGGCTGATGTCGGCCAGCGCGCTGCTGACGCCCAGCGGCACCGAGGCGCCGTTTTCCGCGAAGTCGGGACCGCTGAGCACCACCTGCCGGCTTTCGACCGGGGCCTGGCTGCCGAGTGCCGCCAGCGCCGCGTCGAGCTGACTGGCTTCGAAAGCGGCGGCCTGATAGGCCCAGGACAGGCGCGGAAACAGGCCGGTCAGCGCCAGCAGGCCCGCCACGGTGGCGCTGTGCTTGAGCATGGAACGTCGGGTGGGCATGGCGTGGACTCCTTCGATCGATGGCCTGGCTTCAGGCCAGGGTGTCGGCCCAGATACCGCGCGCCCAGGCCAGCGCATGGCTGGCTTCAAGCGCGCTGGGCGCCGCCGACAGGCCGCCCGAGCCCGGCACGGTCAGCATGGTGCGCCGGCTGGCCTCGTAGCGGTGCACGCTGGCGACATGGATCGCGTCTTGCGCGCTGACGAAGCTGTAGCAGGTGTTGTTGTAGAGCGGCAGGGGATTGACGCTCTGGTCCGTCAGCAAGGCCAGCACCGCTGCCGCGCAGGCCTTGCCGTGCTGGTTGGCCATGTGGGCGGACTTGGGCATGGCCGGCGCGGCTTGCAGTGCATCACCCAGCACATGGACCCGCTCGATGGCCCGGGACTCGAAGCTCAGGAAGTCGACCTCGCACCAGCGCTGCGCTGCCGTCGCCAGCCCGGAGCGCCGCGCGATGTCGCCCGCGCACATGGGCGGAATCACGTTCAGGACATCGGCCGCGACATCCTCATGGAAATCGAGCTTCGCTGTGCGCTGCGCCGCATCGACATCGACCACCCGGTGTCCGGGGCGGTATTCGATCAGGCCGGGGTAGCGCTCGGCCCAGACCTGCTTGAACAGCACGCCTTTCGAGGTCACGTCCTCATTGGCATCCAGGATCAGGACCTTGCTGCGCGGCTTGCGGCGGCGGAAGTAATCCGCCACCAGGCAGGCCCGCTCGTAAGGGCCTGGCGGACAGCGGTAGGGCAGGAGCGGAATGCTGATGGCATAGACGCCGCCGTCCGGCATGGTTTCCAGCTGTCGGCGCAGCGCCGTGGTCTGCGCGCCGGCCTTCCAGGCGTGCAAGACCGATTCCTGCGCGCCGGGCCGGCTCATGCCGGGCAACTCGCTCCAGAGGAAATCGACCCCGGGCGCGACGATCAGCCGGTCATAAGACAGCTCGGCGCCACCGGCCAGCAGGACGCGGCGCTGCTCCGGGTCGATCCGCGTGGCGCGGTCGCGCACCCAGGCGACGCCATGGCGGCGGACCAGTTCGTCATAGCCCAGGGTCAGCTCGGACAAGGCCTTGGCACCCGCGAGCACCAGGTTGGAGAGCGGACAGGAAACAAAATGGGAGCCGGGTTCGACCAGGATCACCTCGATGCGCTGCTGCGACCACTGGCGCAGGTATTTCGCGGCCGTGGCACCGCCGAAGCCGCCACCGATCACCACGACCCGGGGCGCAGCAGGCCGGGCGGCCCGGGAACGGACGGGCAGCCAGCCGGCAGCGGCACTGGCTCCAGCCTGCAGAAAGCGACGGCGCTGCATCATGGCTGTTGCTGGCTGGAAAAATGATCGGCGATGGCGCGCAGTTGCTCGTCGTCGTAGCCCCTGGCCAGCTGCTGCATGACAGTCGCTTGCAGGCGCCCGGACTTGAAATCCAGCAATGTGGCGAACATGGATTCGCGTTGCGCTCCCGCCAGCGAGGCCATGCCCGGCTCGGCGCGTTCCTCGCCCCCATGGCAGCCCGTGCAAGCCGCAGCCCAGCTCCTGGCCTGCAGCGTATCGGATGGCTGGCCGAGCGCCAAGCCACTGGCCGAGAGCAAGGCCAGCAACCATCTGGCCTTGCGCCGATCGGCTCGTGTCGCGGATGGAACGAGCGCGCAACCGGAACGGGAAAGGCGTGTCATGGCGCCAGACCGGTCAACTGCAGGAAGGCGCTTTCCAGATCGTCCGTGCCGGTGCGCTGCAGACAGACCGGGATGGCGCCGTCGAACAGGACCTGGCCCCGATGCAGCACCAGCACACGGTCGGCCTGCGCGGCCTCATCGACCAGGTGCGTGGTCCACAAGGTGGCCACACCTGACTGGCGACACAGGTCGATGACGACCTGAGTGAGCTGGCGCCGCGAGACCGGATCGAGGCCGACGGTCGCCTCGTCCATCAGCAGCAGCCGGGGACGGTGCAGCATGGCGCGCACGAGCTCGACCTTGCGCCGGTTGCCGCCCGACAATGCACGCACCGGGCGGCTGGCATCGGCCTGCAGCCCGACCGCCTCCAGCCCCTCGGCGATGCGGCTCAGTGCGAGCCGCCTTGGCAGGCCATGCAGGTCGGCGTGGAACAGCAGGTTGGCGCGCACCGACAGGTCGAGGTCGAGCGCGAACTGCTGGAACACCACGCCCAGGCCCGCGAGCGCCCTGGACGCATCGCTGCGCATGTCATGACCCAGCACGCGGATGCTGCCCTGGTCGGCCACGAACAGCCCGGTGAGCAGCTGCATCAGCGTCGATTTGCCGGCACCGTTGGGGCCCAGCAGCACGACCATCTCGCCTGCGGCGATGCTCAGGTCGATGGCATCGAGCGCCGTCTTGTCGCCGTAGCGCTTGACGAGCCCCGAGACTTCCAGCACGGCCGGGTTCATGCGTCGCCCTTCTGGCTCAGCTGCGGGACAGCCAGCAGGTGCAGCCGCTCCAGCAGCCGGCGCTCGCGCAAGACCGTCTCGGCCAGCGCGCCGCGGTAGTCGGCCGGACCGAGGTAGGCCGCCTCCTGGTCGTAGCGCGCGAGCTCGGCCAGGTGGCGCGGCGTGAACATGGCCTGGCGGAAGGCCTGGTGCAGGATCTCCAGCGCTGCCGGCGGCGTCGCGGCGGGCGCCACCAGGCCCCAGGGCGAATGGTGGACCGCGTGGCGGAAACCGAGCTCGCGCATGGTCGGGACCGCCGGCCAGCGCGAACTGCGGCGCTCGCCAAACAGTGCCAGCAGCCTGAGCTTGCCCTGCTCGACCCAGGGCGCGAAGCCGGTCGAGTTCATGCCGGCCATGATGGCGCCGCCAGCCAGCGCCAGCATCTGGTCGGTGGTGCCCTTGTAGGGCACATGGGTGTAGCGGATGCCGCGGTCGAGCAGCAGCTCCTCCATAGCCAGGTGCGGCGTCGAGCCGATGCCGGTCGAGCCCAGCAGCAGTTCGTCCGGATGCGCAGCCGCCCAGTCGAGCAGCTCGGCGACCGATTTCCAGGGGCTGGATGCCGGCACCAGCAGGCCGAAGGTGGTGCCCGAGACCTGCAGGATCGGCGCCAGGTCGGTGACCGGATTCCAGGCCACCCGGTTCATGAGCGCATGGCGCAACACCGTGACGGGCAGCTGGCCGATGGTGTGGCCGTCGGGCACGGCGACCTTGAGCAGCGGCGCGACCATGGTACCGGCGGCGCCGGGCCGGTTGGCGACGATGACCGGCTGGCCCAGGCGAGCGCCAGCCTCCTCAGCCAGCACGCGCACCGACAGGTCGGTGCCGCCACCGGCCGGCCAGGGCACGATCAGCGTGACCGGCTTGTGCGGCCAGGCCGGCAGGTCAGCCCGGGACTCGGCGCAGCGGGCCGGGCCGGCGCTCCAGCCCAGGCCCGCGCCGGCCAGCGCCAGCATCCGCTGCAGGGCCACGCGACGTGGCCAGGCGCCGGAATGGGCCACGACCGGCGCGATGGTCGCGTCGCGGGCCTTGCTTGCTTTCGGGTCTTTCATGCGCTGCTCGTCTCCTGTTCGGGTCACACGCTGGTGTGCAGCAAATCGCGTGCCGGCGCAGACTGCTCCAAAGTGCAACAACCTGAGGCGGTACCGTTCGACGACAGCCCGCTGCAGGGCCTGGCACGGCGCTTGCTGGCGCTGGAAGGCGTGACATGGAAGCTGTCACGACGGCAGACCAGGAGACAACGAGATGACATCAGGCACCCAGCACAGCGCCCCGCCTAGCCACGCCCACCCACTGAAACCGGCCAGCCGGCTGCACCAGCGCCTGGGCGCTGCCGGAATGATCCTGCTCGGCATGCTGGCCAGCGGCGGCGCAAGCGCGCAATCGGTCTATGTGTCGAGCGAGAAGGACCACAAGGTCCATGTGCTCGACGCCAACGGCAAGCTGCAGTCGAGCATCGACGTTTGCCAAAGGCCACGCGACATGAAGCCGAGCGCCGACGGCAGCCGGATCTACGTGGTCTGCGGCGACAGCAACCAGATCGGCGTCATCGACCGCGCCGCCGGCAAGCTGGTCGACAAGATCCCGGTCGCCGACAGCCCCGAGATCATGGCCCTGAGCCCGGACGGCAAGACCATCTATGTCTCGATCGAGGACGAGAGCGTGCTCGCGGCCTACGACCTCGCGAGCCGCAAGACACTGTTCAAGGTCAGGACCGGCGGCGAGCCCGAGGGCGTGCTGGTGATGCCCGACGGCAAGACTGCCTACGTGACGTCCGAGGACGCCAACGTCGTGCACGTGATCGACCTGGCAGCCAGGAAGATCGTCAAGGACATCAAGGCCGGCCAGCGTCCGCGGCGCTTCGCGCTCTCGCCGGACGGCCAGGAACTCTGGGTCAGCAACGAACTCAGTGCCAGCGTGAGCGTCATCGACACGGCCAGCCGCAGCGTCAAGGCGACGCTGAAGTTCGCCATCGACGGCATGCGCGCCAACGACATCACGCCGGTCGGCGTGGTGCTCACGCGCGACGGCCGGACGGCCTGGGTCAGCCTGGGTCGCGCCAACCATGTCGCCGAGGTCGATGTCGCCAGCCGCCAGGTCAGGCGCACGGTGCTGGCGGGCAAGCGCGCCTGGGGCCTGGCGCTGAGCCCGGACGAGTCCACGCTCTATGTCACCAACGGCCTGTCGGACGACATGACGCTGATCGACACCGGAGTCGGCAAGGCGATCCGGACCGTGCCAGCCGGCCGCGTGCCGCACACGCCGCTGGTACTGCGCTGAATCCTGCCGGAGCACCGATGCCGATGGACACGAAGATGCACACGATGGAGCATGAGATGGGCAAGCCTGGCACGCGCCGCGCCTGGCTCGGCGGCGCCGCTGGCGCGCTGGCCGCGCTGGCCCTGCCCTCACTGGCCACTGCGGCAGGCAAGGAGGCACCGGCCAGGCCAGGAGCCGGCGCCGAAACGGTCGCGCTGATCGGGCTGGCGGACGACCCGCGCCATGCGCCGCGGCGGCTGGAGCGCGGCTATCCGGGTCATCCGGCTGGCCGGCTGCTCGACGCGGCACGGCTTGGCGTCGCCGACTCCGAGGTCACGCTGCGCGGCATCGGCAGGTCGCTCCAGCTGCGCGACGTGCTGCTGCCCGACCTCGATGCGCTGCCGGCGCAGCTGGCGCAGCTCAGGAAGGAAGGCGTGGCCTACTGGCTGCTCGACCTGCCGCCGGCCGCCATCGCTCAGGCGGTCAGGGCGGCGGGCGACGCCGCGCTGCTGTTCAACCTGAGCGCGACACAGGACAGCCTGCGTGGCGCCGATTGCGGCGCACAGCTGCTGCACAGCATGCCGAGCCAGGCCATGCTGCAGGACGCGCTGGCGCAGTACCTCGCCGCCCGCTCCTGGCGCAAGGCCTGGGTGCTGCACGGCCCCAGCCCCGATGACGCGCAGCTGCTGCAGGCCTGGAACCGCGCCGCCGGCCGCTATGGCATCAGGAACATCGGCGTCAAGGCGTTCAAGCTCTCGGGCGACCCGCGCGAGCGCGACCTGGCCAACACCCGGCTGCTGACCTCGGACCGCGAGCATGACGTGGTCGTCGTGCTCGACGCCGATGGCGAGTTCGCGCGCACCCTGCCCTATGCGACGCAACAGCCGCGCCCGGTCATCGGCAGCAACGGCCTGAGCGCGCTGGCCTGGCATCCGCAGTGGGAACGCAACGGCGGCCCGCAGGTATCGCGGCGCTTTCGCAAGCTGGCTGGCCGGGCCATGACGGGCCAGGACTGGTCGGCCTGGATCGCTGTGCGCTCGATCGCCGCCGTGCTGGGCGAGCAGGCATCGGCCAACGTGAAGGAACAGGCGCGTGCGCTGCGCAACGGCTCGGTCTATGTCGATGGCGCCAAGGGGCCGCGCCTGTCCTACCGCGCCTGGGACGGTCAGCTGCGCCAGCCGGTCTTCCTGGCTCATGGCGATGGCGTGATCGGCGTCGCGCCGATGGAAGGCGTGCTGCATCCAGTCGAGCAGCTCGACACGCTCGGCATCGATCGCCAGGAAAGCGCCTGCAAGGCCGCCCCGTGACCGAAAACCAGGAAAGTCCACCCATGACGCCAGCCACCAGCCATGCGACCCACCTGCTGCGCGCCGCGCGCGCCATCGTCGGCCGCGAGGTCGGCAAGTTCATCCGGCAGCCGGCCCGGCTGGCCTCGGCGCTGGTGCGACCGCTGCTTTGGCTGATCGTGTTTGCCGCCGGCTTCCACAACGTGTTCGGCGTCGCGATCATCCCGCCCTACGAAACCTATATCGAATACAAGGTCTACATGCTGCCCGGGCTGCTCGGCATGATCGCGCTGTTCAACGGCATGCAGAGCTCGCTCTCGCTGG
The DNA here is from genome assembly GCA_943326015.2 of Chitinophaga pinensis. GTDB lineage: Bacteria > Pseudomonadota > Gammaproteobacteria > Burkholderiales > Burkholderiaceae_C > Malikia. Next base: position 41,304 of record CALPRQ020000018.1, read on the forward strand.
TCTACGACCGCGAGATGGGCATGATGCGGCTGTTGCTGACCGCGCCGCTGCCGCGCGGCTGGCTGCTGGCGTTCAAGCTGCTCGCCGGCACCGCGCTGTCGGTGCTGCAGATGCTGGTTTTCCTGGCGATCGCGGGCCTGCTGGGTGTCGAATTCGAGCCACTGCAGCTGCTCGCCACGCTGCCGGTACTGGTGCTCGCCGCGGCATTGCTGGCCGCGCTCGGCCTCATGCTCTCGGTCTACGTGCGCCAGCTCGAAAACTTCGCCGGCGCGATGAACTTCGTGATCTTCCCGATGTTCTTCATCAGCCCGGCGCTCTATCCACTCTGGAAACTGGAAGAAGCCGGCGCGCATGCGCTGCACGCGGTGGCACGCTACAACCCCTTCAGCCACGCGGTCGAGGCGATACGCTTTTCGCTCTGCGGCCAGGTCAACGGCATCAGCCTGCTGGTGCTCGCGGGCGGCACGGTGCTGTGCTTCGCGCTCGCGCTGCGCGGCTACGACCCGCAGCGCGGCTGGATACGCCAGCGCGGTGCGAACTAGCAACCTGTTACAGGAGACGAGATGATCCCGCACGATCTGCCCACCGCCCGCCCGCATCCTGTCCCGCCCGGCCTGTCGCGCCGAAGCTGCCTGCAGCTCGGCACCCGCCTGCTCGGTGGCCTGGCGACGGCATGCTGCACCCTGCCCGCGGCGGCGCTGGCGCAGACCGACCACAGCGGCGGCGACCCACTCGAATCGATGCAGTGGCCGCAACTGAGACGCCAATTCATCGGCAACGAGAAAATGCAGTTCAGCTCCGCGGTAGAGGTCAAGGGACCGCCGATGGCGGACGATGCCATGAACGTGCCGCTGATGGTGGACGCTCGCGGCCTGCTCGCGCAAGGACAGGAAATCGACCGTATCGTGATCGTCGCCGACCGCAATCCGGTGCAGCATGTCGCGACCTTCATGCCGCGCAAGGCGCGTCCGCTGCTGGCGCTGCGCTTTCGGCTCGAACAGGCATCGCCCGTGCGCGCGCTGGTCAGGACCAGCGACGGACAGTGGCATGTCGGACAGACCTGGATCAACGCCGCCGGAGGCGGCTGCACGGTGCCGGGCGCCAGCCGCAGCGACGGCAGCTGGTCGCGCACGCTCAACCAGGTGCAGGCGCGTCTGTTTCCCAATCTGCTCGAAGGCCGGGGCGCGCGGCTGCGGCTGCAGGTGATGCACCCGATGGACACCGGCCTGGTCGCGGGCATTCCGGCCTTCCACATCGAACAGCTGGAACTGCGCGACAGCGCGCAGCAGCTCTGGTGGCGCATCGAGCTGCACGAGCCGGTATCGGAGAACCCGCTGCTGACCTTCGAGCTCGACCAGCGCCCGCCGGGTCCACTGACCCTGCAAGGGCGCGACAACAACGGCAACCGCATCGAGCACGAGGTCAGGGGATGAAAGGCGCCAGCCACACGATCAGGATGGGCTGCCGGCTGCTGTGCTGCCTGGCGGCGCTGCAGGCGTCCGCCGCGCTGGCGCAGCCGGAGGACGGTTCCGCAGGAACGACGGCTGGCCGAACGGGCGCGGACATGGCCCGGCTCGACTACCGGCTCGAACCCCGGCAGATCGCTGCCGGCAGCTGGGTGATCGAGGGTGCGGTGGAGGATTTCTCGCGCGCCAACGGCTGCAACATCATCAATACCGGCTTCCTGGTCACGGACCAGGGCACGCTGGTCATCAACACCGGTCCCTCTCGCCTGTACGGCGAGCAGCAGCGCGAGGCGATACGGCACGCGACGGCACAGCCGGTTGTGCAGGTACTCAACCTGAACCTGCACCCGGACTATTTCCTCGGCAACCAGGCCTGGCAGGACCTGCCGACCCGGGCGCTGGCCGGCACGCTGGCTGGCCAGCGCGCCGAAGGCAAGGCCTACGAGGACAACCTGTTCCGCCTCTGCGGCGACTGGATGAAGGGCACCGAGCACCGGCCGGCCGCACAGGCGATCGAGCCGGGCCTGCTGCAACTCGGCGGCCATCGGCTCGAGCTGCTGCGCCTGTCAGGCCACACGGCCGACGATCTGGTGCTGATCGACCATGACAGCGGCGTGCTGTTCGCCGGCGGCCTGGTGTTCGCCGACCGGGTGCCGACCACGCCGCATGCCGACCTCGCGCAATGGCTCGCCAGCCTGGACCGGATCGAGCAGCTCGTGCGTGCGCATGGCATCCGGACGCTGGTGCCCAGCCATGGCCCGATGCGGCGCGGCCTCGACGGCATCCATCAGACGCGCGACTGGCTGCAATGGCTGCAGGCCACGCTGCGCGACAGCGCCGAGCGCGGCCTCGACCTCGCCGAGGTGATCAGGCTGCCGGTCCCGGCACGCTTCGCGTCCTGGGCCGCACAACCGGCCGAATTCATCCGCAGTGCACACCAGCTCTACCCCGCCTTCGAGCGGCAAGCCCTGCATGGCACGCCTGTCACGGAACAGTGATGCAAAGTTGAACACTGTGACAGCCCTCGGACTGTCCCATTGAGCAAAAAAACCTCCTGCGAACGCTGGCATGTGAATTGCCTCAATGGATTCGACTCGTAGCCGACCAAGCCCTGGTGCCACGGCGTGCAACGGGTTGATATCCACCGAGCAAACACTGAGAGCAGGAGACTGAACGTGAAAAGAACACTACTGAGCCTTCTGGTGCTGGCCGCCGCTACCCATGCCGGCGCCCAGGTCACCGACGAGATGATCGCCAAGGACGCATCGACTCCCGACAACGTGCTGAGCTGGGGCCTGGGCACGCAGGGCCAGCGCTTCTCGCCCTTGACCGACATCAACACCAAGACGATCAAGCGCCTCACTCCGGTCTGGTCGATGTCCTTCGGTGGCGAGAAGCAGCGCGGCCAGCAGTCGCAGCCGCTGGTCTATGACGGCATCATGTACGTGACCGCCTCCTACTCGCGCATCTTCGCGGTCGACGTCAAGACCGGCAAGAAGCTCTGGAAGTACGAGCATCGCCTGCCCGAGGGCATCATGCCCTGCTGCGACGTCATCAACCGCGGCGCCGCGCTGTATGACAACTTGGTGATCTTCGGCACGCTCGACGCGCAGCTCGTCGCGCTCGACCGCAAGACCGGCAAGGTCGCCTGGCGCCAGAAGATCGACGACTACTCGGCCGGCTACAGCTACACCGCCGCGCCGCTGATCGCCGAGGGCCTGCTGCTGACCGGCGTCTCGGGCGGCGAGTTCGGCGTCATCGGCCGCGTCGAGGCGCGCGACCCCAAGACCGGCAAGATGGTCTGGAGCCGCCCGGTGGTCGAAGGCCACATGGGCTACAAGGACGGCCAGGAAAACGGCATCACCGGCACCACCAACGCGACCTGGCCGGGCGAGACCTGGAAGACCGGCGGCGCGGCCACCTGGCTGGGCGGCACCTACGACGCCAGCACCGGCCTGGCCTACTTCGGCACCGGCAACCCGGGTCCGTGGAACAGCCATGTACGCAAGGGCGACAACCTGTACTCGGCCTCGACCGTCGCGATCGATGTCAAGACCGGCCAGATCAAGTGGCACTACCAGTCCACGCCCAACGACGGCTGGGACTACGACGGTGTCAACGAGTTCGTCACCTTCGACATGGACGGCAAGCGCGTGGGCGCCAAGGCCGACCGCAACGGCTACTTCTACGTCAACGACGCGACGACCGGCAAGCTGCTCAATGCCTTCCCCTTCGTGACCAAGACCACCTGGGCCGACGGCATCGACCTCAAGACGGGCCGGCCCAACTTCGTGCCCGAAGTCCGTCCCGGTGACCCCACCGCCAGCGACGACGGCAAGAAGGGCAAGGCAGCGTTCGCGGCCCCGGGCTTCCTGGGCGGCAAGAACCAGATGCCGATGGCCTACAGCCCCAAGACCCAACTGTTCTACGTCCCTTCCAACGAATGGGGCATGGAAATCTGGAACGAGCCGATCACCTACAAGAAGGGCGCGGCCTACCTGGGCGCGGGCTTCACGATCAAGCCGCTCTACGACGACTACATCGGCTCGCTGCGCGCGGTCAACCCCAAGACCGGCAAGATCGAGTGGGAAGTCAAGAACGAGGCCCCGCTGTGGGGCGGCGTGCTGACGACCGCCGGTGACCTGGTGTTCTGGGGCACGCCGGAGGGCTACCTGAAGGCGGCCGACGCCAAGACCGGCAAGGTGGTCTGGCAGTTCCAGACCGGCTCGGGCATCGTCGCGCCTCCCATCACCTGGAAGCAGGACGGCGAGCAGTACGTCACCGTCGTCTCGGGCTGGGGCGGCGCGGTCCCGCTGTGGGGCGGCGAAGTCGCCAAGAAGGTCAACCTGCTGGAGCAGGGTGGCTCGGTCTGGACCTTCAAGCTGATGAAGTGATCCGATGCGGCGCCTGATCACGGTCATGGCCCTGGCGGGCGCCGCGCTGGCGGCGCCTTCCACCAGGGCCGACGACCGTCCCTTCCTGCGCACGGCGACCGCGGTCGTCGAGGACGACGACGAGCGCGTGTTCGAGTTCTCCGCCACCGGACTGTCGCACCGTCACGGTGACGGGCTGTCGCTGCAAGGTGGCTACAGCTTCTCGCCAACGCTGTCGGTCGAGGCCGAACTCGGACTCAGCCGCGAGCGCGCCGAAGGCAGCAGGGGGCGGGAAACCGGCATCGGCGTCTGGCAAGCCTGGATCGACCCGGCCCGCGAGGGCTGGGGCCTGGCCGGCAAGCTCGGCGCCGAATGGGACCGCAATGCCGCTGGCGAGCCTCGGCAACGCACGCTGCGTGGTGTGGTCGCGGCCTCGCTGCCGCTGTCGGGCAAACAGGTCTGGCTGCACGGCAACGCTGGCATCGAGCAGCGCGAGGGCGAAGGCCGGGCTGGCATCTGGTCGCTCGCGCTGCAAGGCGAGCTCGATCGCCGCTGGGCGCTGTTCGGCGAAATCGCCAGCAGCAGCCGGCGCGACGAACTCGTGCAGGCCGGCGTGCGCCACTGGCTCAAGCGCGACAAGATCGCGCTCGACCTGAGCGTCGGGCGCGAGCGCATCGAGCAGGACAGACGAGGCTTCGTCGCCGCCGGACTGGCGTTCTACGACCTCGACCTGCACTGGTAACGAGATGGCACCGGCATCGGGCCGGTGCCCACAAGATTAGGAAACAACATGTTCAAGCACCACAGCCGCCTGGCTCTGGCTCCGATGCTGCTGCTTTGCGCCGGCATCGCGCAGGCCACGCCGGACCAGTCCACCTTCATCCCGCTGATGCAGGCCAACGGTTGCGCGTCCTGCCACTCGGTCAACGAGAAGATCGTCGGCCCGGCATTCCAGAGCGTCGCGGCCAAATACGCCGGCGACAAGGACGCCGCCGCCACGCTGATGCAGAGCATCCAGAACGGCTCGCGCGGCAAATGGGGCCGCGTCCCGATGCCGTCGCATCTGAACCTGACACAGGCCGAGCTCAAGGAGATCGCGACCTGGGTGCTGTCCCAGAAGCCCTGAACGCCGCAAACAGATACTGAAAAGCCGTGCTGCGATTGGCAGCACGGCTTTTCACGTTTCAAGATCCTGTCGAATCAGAAGAAGAAGATGCCGCCGAAGGACACGCTGTCTTGCTTGGCTGAATTGCCATTGAATGCCTTGGATTGGGTCTGACCCATTTCGCCCACCAAGGTCAGGTTCTTGGTCAGCTGGTAGTACACGCCGCCCGTCACGTTCTGGTTGGATTGCAAGGCAGTACCCGTGCCGTCATCGTTCTTGCTCTTGCCCCAGCCCAGCCCGAGCTTGACGCGCTCGGTGGCCTGGTAAGTGCCTTGCACAAAGGTGCTGGTGGTGGTGTTGCTGCCCTGATCGCCATCAGACAGGATACCCAGGCCCTTGCCGGATTGCACCGTGCCGACCACGCCGAACGGACCCGAGTTGGCCGAGGCACCCAATTCAACCGCACTCATGGTGAAGCCCGGCGCAGCCGTGATGGCAGGCGTCACGGTATTGTTCGCGGCGCGTGGATCAAACTTCTGCGACTTGGCTCCGGCCCAGGCCTTGAAGCCCTGGCCGGCGTAGCTGGCGCGGGCCTGGAATTGCGGGGAATCCGATGCCGTATTGGCGGCATCGACCGGGCTCATCAGGCCGACATCGACGGTGACACCCGACAGGCTGGGGCTGGTATAGGCGATCTGGCCATAGGTGCCCGGATAGACCATGCCGGCGCCCAGGTGGCCCAGCGAGACCCGGCCGTTCTGCGTCGCCCGGGTGGCGGCACCCACGCCGAGCAGGGTCATGTCGCTCAGCACGGGGGTCAGGCCGAACAGGCCGTAGTCGCGGCCGAGCTTGACGGTGCCCATCTCGGCGTTGCCGAACGTCACGAAGGCATGGCGCACGTCCACCACGCTGTTCTGGCCGATGGCGCTGTTGGTGGCGGTCGCCACCCCCATGCCGATGGTGGCGCCGATGTCGTAGCCTTCTTGCCGGGTCTTGGCCCCCACGCTCAGCATCGACGGCAGCAGGCCGTTGCCGATCACGGTGCTGGAATCCTTGCCACCGCAAGCCAGTGCCGCATCACCCAGAGCCGTACCGCCGACGGTGCCAGCCGCCTGGTTGCAGCTGGACTGGGTGTAGAAGGCGTTGATGTTGCCACCGACCGTGACGGTCCAGTCACCGGCCTGAAGGTCGACCGCATGGGCGGCAGGCAGCGCGGCAATGGCCAGTGCAAAGGCAGAGAGTTTGTTTTTCATGGGGGTATCTCCAGGTCATTAGTTTTGATTCACCGATAAGAACCGGCAAATCCTCATAAGCAATCCCCATGCCAAATTAATTGATCAGGAAATCAACATGATTTGTGTCACCGCAAGCTCAGATTGACACAATCAAGATGCAATATGTTCAGAACCTGAACGCAACCGATGCAACTCACCACAAGCCGGAAAACAAAAAACCGCATCCTTTGACAGGATGCGGTTTCAATGAAACAGACAAGAGTCATTCTGGCGTATCAATGACAGCCGCTCGCAATCGATGCGATTCCTGGTCGGTGCGAAAAACAACCGGGGATGCAGGCAATAGGCCGGCATCCGCCTGACGCACGATATTCACCACCTTTTCATGCTGTGGGGATTTGCTGCAAACCGGATCGGCAGCCGCCGCATCACCGCTCATCAGATAGGCCTGGCAGCGGCAACCGCCGAAGTCCTTGGCCTTCTCGTCACAGCTGCGGCAGGGTTCCTTCATCCAGTCGTGGCCGCGGAAGGCGTTGAACGCGCCGCTGTCGCGCCAGATCTCGGTCAGCGGCTGGCTCTTGACATTGGGCAGCTGCAAGCCGGGCAGGTTGCCGGCGTTGTGGCAGGGCATGGCGGTGCCGTCGGGCGCGATCGACAGGAACACCTTGCCCCAGCCATTCATGCAGGCCTTGGGACGCTGCTCGAAGTAATCGGGCACGACATACAGCAGTCGGCAGCGGTTGCCGATCTGCTCGCGGTAGCGGTTGACGACCGCCTCGGCCGCCTCGAGCTCGGCGCGCGTGGGCAGCAGCTGGTCGCGGTTCACCAGCGCCCAGCCGTAGTACTGCGTGTTGGCGAGTTCGAGGTACTCGGCCCCCAGCGCCAGCGCCATCTCGATGATCTTGTCGACATGCGGCAGGTTGTGCTTGTGCAGCACGCAGTTCATCACCATCGGCCAGTCATGCGCCTTGATCAGCGCTGCGACGCGTTTTTTTAGCTCGAAGGTCTTGGTGTGGCTCAGGAAATCATTGAGCTCGCGCGTCGAATCCTGGAACGAGAGCTGCACATGGTCGAGCCCGGCGTCCTTGAGCGCCTGGGCGCGCTTCTCGTTCAGGCCCACGCCCGAGGTGATCAGGTTGGTGTAATAGCCGAGCCGATGCGCCTCGGCGACGAGTTCCTCGAGGTCGTCGCGCAACAGCGGCTCGCCGCCCGAGAAACCCAGCTGCGCGGCGCCGAGCGCACGCGCCTGCGTCAGCACATCAACCCACTCGCGCGTCGTGAGTTCGGGCTGGAAGCGCGTGTAGTCGGTCGGGTTGTAGCAGAAGACGCAGTGCAGCGGGCAGCGGTAGGTCAGCTCGGCGAGCAGCCACAGCGGCGGGCCGGGCTGTGCCGCAAGCGGCAGCGCTTCAGTCGATCCAGCCACGGCGCTGTCCTTCCTGCAACAGGGCCTCGACCTGGGGCCGGATGCCGTCGATTGCGAACAGCGTCTGCAATTCCAGCACGATGTCGTCGAGAGGACGCTGCCCGTCGCAGCGGCGCAGGATCTCGGCCGCGCTCGGGTTGAGCTGCACCATGCCCTCGGGATAGAGCAGGACCCAGGCCTGCTGCACCGGCTCGAACTGCAGCCGGAACAGCCGCGACAGACGCGGGCAATCCGGCAGCGCAGGCTTGACAGCTTCAGTCATGGCGGCAGGCCTTCTCGATCGCGTCGAGCATGCTCCAGAGCACGTCGAGCTTGAACTGCAGGATGTCGAGCGCGCGCTGCTGCGCCTCGCGGGTGGTGAAATGGTCGAGCGTGACCGACAGGCCATGCTCGACATCGCGCGTCGCCAGCGGAATCCGGCTGCGGAAATACTGCAGGCCGTCGGCCTCGATCCAGGGGTAGTGCGTGGGCCAGGTCGCGAGCCGGTCCTTGTGGATCTGCGGCGCGAACATCTCGGTCAACGACGAGCAGACCGCCTCCTGCCAGGGCGACTGGCGCGCGAAGTTGACATAGGCGTCGCAGGCGAAGCGCACGCCGGGCGCGACATGCTCCAGCGACCAGAGCGATGCGCGATCGATGCCGACCGCCTCGCCGAGACGGGTCCAGGCCTCGATGCCGCCCGCGCTCGATCCGTCGTAGTCGCCACAGCCGTCGTGGTCGAGGATGCGATCGACCCACTTGCGCCTGTGCTCGCGGTCGGGCATGTTGGCGATGATGGCCCCATCCTTGCGCGGGATGCAGATCTGGTAGTAGAAGCGGTTGGCAACCCAGCAGCGGATCTCGTCGGGCGTGCACTGGCCGCCATTCATCCGCAGGTTGAACGGGTGATGGATATGGTAGCCGGCGCCCTTGGCGCGCAGCTGGCGCTCGAATTCGGCGCGGTCCCAGGGGGCGTCGGTGCTGGCGCAAATGGCGGTCATAGCTCGATCTCCAGGCCGTCGTAGGCCAATTGAATGCCATGCTCGGTCAGCAAGGCGCGCTCGGGCGAGTCCTCGCGCAGGATGGGATTGGTGTTGTTGATGTGGATCAGCCACTTCTGCTTGCCCGGCGGCAGGCTGTCGAGCAGTTCGATCATGCCGCCCGGGCCGCTTTGCGGCAGGTGACCCATCTCGGCGGCGGGCTTGGCAGACAGGCCGAGTCGGATCATCTCGTCCTCGGTCCAGAAGGTGCCGTCGACCAGCACCACGTCGGCCTGCTCCATCAGCGCGCGTGTCGTCTCGTCGATCCGACCCAGTCCGGGCGCATAGAACAGCCGCCGGCCGCTGAGCGGGTTGTGGACCATCAGCGCGATGTTGTCGCCCGCGCGCGCCTGGCCGCGGAACGGTGAATACGGTGGCGGCTGGCTCGCGATCGGCACCGCATGCACCTGCAGCGGCTCCAGGAAGGGCATGTCGAGCGGCTGGCCGTCGAGCGCGATCGCACGGGTGTCGAGTCCGCAGTAATGCCCCAGCAGGCGCGTGAGCGGAAAGCCGGTGCCGATGTCACCGAGCACCTCGGCCGTCGCGTAGAGCGGCAGCGGCGCGCTGCGCTCGCGCAGCATCAGCAGTCCGGTGCAGTGATCGATCTGGGCGTCGATCAGCAGCACCGCCGCGATGCCGCTGTCGCGGATCTGGCGCGCGGGCTGCAGGCCCGGTGTCTCGCGGATCTGCTGCAGCACCTCGGGCGAGGCGTTGACGAGCAGCCAGTCGCTGTCATTGGCGCTGAGCGCGACCGATGACTGGGTGCGTGGGCGCGCATCGATGCTGCCGCGGCGCAAGCCGTCGCAGTTCGGGCAGTTGCAATTCCACTGCGGGAAGCCGCCACCGGCGGAAGATCCTAGAACGCGTAGGCGCATCGTTGAAACGCAGGACAGGGAATGAAGAGAAGCGCATCCGGCGCGTGGCCGAATGCACCCGATGGTTCGCAGGCAAGCCCGAAACCGGGATTGCCGCTCGCCTCAGCGGTTGGCGATGTACATCGTGATCTCAAAGCCGAAGCGCAGGTCGGTGAAGCTCGGGGTGGTCCATTGCATGATAGGTCTCCATTGAAAGGTTTTGAAAAGGCTGGCATGGATCTGGCGTCACGACGTCTGTGACAGTCCGGCGCCGTTTCCCGGCCAGCCTGTTCATTCATTGCAAAAACGATGCCAAGGAGGGATTCGGCATGATGAGTGTTTACCCTGAGGATCTGCTGCGGCTGCCACTGCCGGCGGGCCACACGCTGGCCTGCCGCCGGCTGGGTCAGCCGGGCGGACGGGCCTGGCTGGCGCTGCACGGCGGCCCCGGCAGCGGCGGCGGGCCAGGCCTGTGGCAGGGATTCGATCTGCAGCTGCAGCAGGTGCTGGCGCCCGACCAGCGCGGCAGCGGCCGCAGCCAGCCGGCAGGCAGCCTCAGAGGCCAGCGCCTCGACACCCTGATCGATGAGCTCGAACGCCTGCGCAAGGCGCTCGGCCTGGTCAGCTGGCCGGTGCTGGGGGGGTCCTGGGGGGCGACGCTGGCGCTGCTGTACGCAGCACGTCATCCGCAAGCCGTCGAGGCGCTGGTGCTGCGGGGCAGCTTCCGGGGCACGCGCGGCGAGGTGTTGCGGCTGCTGCGCCGCTTCTGGCCGCGCGTCTCTCCTGCCCTGGTCGGCGTGCCCCTGAGCCAGATGCGACCGGCACAGTCCGACCGGGTGTTGCATGAATTGTCACAGCTGTTCCGCAATGGAACAGTTGCGCCGCAGGCCCGGCGCATCGCGCAAGCCTGGCAGATGATGGAGCAGGCCGCCGCGCTGCACGGCGCGCGCCAGGCCTGGCTGGCCGCCAGCCGGACCGAGGAAAGACAGCTGCTGCGCCAGCACTGGCAATCGATGCGGCCCGAGCTGCTGCGGCGCAGGCTCGAACAGCCGGGCTCGCTGCCCGCGCGACAGATGAAGGGGCTGTGGCAGAAATACCGCATCCAGTCCCATCTGCTGGCACGGCGTTGCGGCCTGCGCCCGGGAGACTGGGACCGGGCGCTGCGGACCGTGGCCGCCAGCGGCATCGCGACCACCTGGATCCACGGCCGCCACGATGCGGTCTGCCCGCCGGGCAACAGCCTGGACTCGCAGCGCCGGCTGAGCTCGCTGGCCCCAGGCGGGTCCAAGCTGGTGCTGACGCGGGCCGGCCACCTGGGTACCGAGCCGGGCAATCTGGCCGCCATTCGCGCGGCGGTGCACCTTGGCTAGCAGACGCTGGGCCGCACTGGCCGGCATCATGCTGTGGCTAGCGCTGTCGGGCCAGGCGAAGGCCAGCGACAGTTCCGCCAGCTGTCCCGAGCCGCCGACGCGGCATTGGCAGCGCGTCGTGCCCGGCGTCTGGGTCTGGCCGGGGGCGGCCGAGGACATCGGGCCGGGCAACCAGGCGCATGTCGTCAGCCAGATCCTGATTTCACATGGCAGCAGCGCCACGCTGATCGATCCCGGCCCCGGCCTCGCGCATGGCCGGGAAGTGATCCGTTCGGCCCGCTGCGAGCTGGACCTGACCATCAGCCGGGTCCTGAACAGCCACGCCCATGCCGAGAACGTGCTGGGCAACGCCGCTTTCGCGCCGCCGCATGGCGCAGCGGCCCTGGCAGCGACGCCAGCGACGCGGGCCGCTATGGCGCAGCGCTGCGAGCAGTGCGTCGCAGCGATCGCCCAGGCCGCTGGCGACCCCGGACTCGCCATGACGCCTGTCGTGCTGCCCGAGCCCGGCCTGCAGCCGGGCCAGCGCTGGGACAGCGACGCCGGCGGCTGGCTGACGCTGGAATTCAGCTCGGCGCACAGCGAGAGCGACCTGGCCTGGTGGAACGAGGATCAGCGCCTGCTGATCGCTCCCGGACTGGTCTACCGCGACCGGCTGCCCGAACTCGCGCAGGGCAGCCTGCCGGGCTGGATCGCTGCGCTGCGCGAGCTGCATCGCCTGCGCCCCAGCCGGATCGTGGGCAATCTGCCGATGTCGGGCGCAGGGCTGGAGCCAGGCTACCGCTACCTGTGCGACCTGGGCCAGGCGGTGCTGCAGGCGCTGGAATCAGGCCTGTCCGCCGCCGAAGCCACGCGCATCGATCTGCCGGCACACGCCGGACTGGCCGGTTATGCCCAGCGCCACGGCTTGAACCTCCAGCGCGCCTGGCGCGAGCTCGAACCCTTGTGGATCAGGGGACTCCCGCTCGCCTGCCCGGCGCTCGACTGAGGCTCAGCTCCAGACATCCTCGGGCAGCAGGTCCTTCTTGCGGTAGATGGTGTTGCGCGAGACGCCGAGCATCTTGGCCGCCGCCGAGACATTGCCACGACACTGCCGCAGCGCCGCGGCCATCGCGTCGAGCGCGACATCCTGCATGCGACGGCTGGCCGCCAGGGACTGCAGCTGGGGGGGAGCGACTGGCGGATCAGACGGCAGGGTCGCGGCATCGCTACCGTAGCAGGCCGCCGACGCCGGCAGCGGCGCAACCGCCCCGGCCAGCGCCGCTGAGTCGGCGCCCATCGTGGCACCGGCCTGGTCGGGCGGCAGCACATCGAGCGACACCCGCACCGAAGCGGCCACCGCAGCCATTTCGTCGAGAAAATCGTCAGGCAGGTGATCGGAGCGGATCACCCCCTCGTTGCCGACCAGCGCCACCGCCGTGCGCAACACGTTATGGAGCTGGCGGAAGTTGCCCGGCCAGTGGTAGCGCCGGAACAGCGCGAACACGTCGTCCGAGATCGCCAGCCGCACCCCATCCGCGCACAGGCTGTCGAGCACCTTGCGCACGACGACATCGAAGTCGCTGCGGTCGCGCAGCGCCGGCAACTTCACCACCATGCCGTTGAGCCGGTAGTAGAGATCCTCGCGGAAGCTGCCGCGCGCGATCGCCCCCTTGAGGTCACGGTGGGTGGCGCAGACGATGGCGACATCGACCTCGTACTCCTTGCCCGAACCGAGCGGGTTGACGCAGCGCTCCTGCAGCACGCGCAGCAGGCGGGCCTGCAGCTGGGTCGGCATGTCGCCGATCTCGTCGAGGAACAGCGTGCCACCGTTGGCCTGCAGGATCTTGCCGGGCGAACCCTTGCGGCGCGCGCCGGTGAAGGCACCCTCCTCGTAGCCGAACAGTTCGGACTCGATCAGCGCCTCGGGAATCGAGGCACAGTTGACCGACACGAAGGGCTTGCCGGCGCGCGTCGAATCGTTGTGGATGGCCTGCGCCAGGATGTCCTTGCCGGTGCCGGTTTCGCCCAGGATCATGATGGGAATGTCGCGATCGAGCACCATCTGCAGCTTGCGAACCACCATCGCCACCTGCGGGTCGCCCGTGTTGAGGTAGTCCAGGCTGGACAGACCCCGGCGCGCCGCCGCGCGGCGCCGCAGCGAGGAGGCGCGCGCATCGGGGATGGGTACCGACTCGGCATCGGTCAAGGGAGCGGCCAGGCCCTGGCCGCCAATGCCGAACCAGGCGCTGCGCGGTTTCAACTTGACATGGCACCAGACCGACACGCCGTTGCTCAGCACCAGCATGACGGGCTGGCCGCTGGAGCCGCGCAGCCGGTCGAGCAGCTGCGACATCGACAGCCCGAACAGCGACGAGAAGGTATGCGCCTGCAGGCAGTTGACGCTCTGGCCGAGCTGGAACTGCGCGCTGCGGTTGGCCGACAGGAAGCGGCCGTCCTGGCTGAACACCGCGATGCCCTCGACCAGCGTGCCCAGGAACTCCTGGCGCGAGTGGAAATGGACTCGGACCGCATCCGAGTACACATTGGCGAACATCTGGTTCTCGATCATCTGCGCCGACATGCGCACCAGCGCCAGCGTGTGCCGGTGGTAGCTGCGCTCATCGCCCGTGACGTCGAGTGCGCCCACCACCTTGCCGTGCGGATCGAAGATCGGCGTGCAGGAACAGGTCAGGAACTGGTTGGCATAGAGGTAATGATCCGATCCATGCACCACCACCGGCTGTTCCTCGATCAGCGCCGTGCCGATGGCATTGGTGCCCTTGCTGCGCTCCGACCAGTTGACGCCGGGCGTGAGTGCGACGCGGGTGGCTTTTTCGAGGAAATCGTTGTCGCCGAGCGAATGCAGGATCAAGCCGTCTCTGGCCGTCAGCAGCACCATGCTGTGGGTGTTGGCGATCTGCTCGTACAGCGTCTCCATGACCGGCGCGGCGTGCTGATAGAGGAAGCGGTTCTGCTCGAGCGCGGCGTGCAGCTCCGGCTTGGGCACCGACGAGAAGTCCGGGCAGTCGCGGTGCGAGAGCCCGAAACGCTGCGAGCGCTCGTGCGCCATGCGGATCACGGTTTCATGCTGGACGATGTCGGGCGAATAAGGCCAGCCCCCTCTGGGCGCGGCGCCCAAGGCTTCGGATCGGATCGAGGTCATCGCATGTCTCCTGTGGCGGGCATCAGGACTGGGAGCGAAAGTCGCTCGCCGGCCTGGCTCGCCTGTATAACTGTCGGGTCGCAGCGAACAGGTCGCTGGCCTGGAACATCAAGGCTTTTGCCGCGGATTGTCCCGCAGATCGGAGCAATCCTGTCGCCGGAACACTAGGGAGATTCCCTAGCGCTGTCACGGCACAAGACAGGCCTGATCCGTTCTGCAACACCTCGGCGGCTGCAACGCCAGCCCGGTCGCCGGCGCCGGCGGCGCAGCGGTTGGCACGCATATTGCGCCAGACAGTTGATCAAAACGACAGGAGACAGACCAATGAGCCGTCCAACCCGCTTCAATCGCCTCAAGCAAGCCGCGCTGGCTGCCATGCTCGCCGCCACCGCAAGTGCCGTTTTCGCCCATGGCGACGTCGTGCCGCAGGCCGTCGACACCCACACGCTGCCCCAGCTCGGGGCCAAATGGCGCGACACCAACCCCTACAGCAAGGGCGACGCACACCAGGAGGCGCTGCGCATCGGCACCTCGGCCTACAACCAGAACTGCGCCCGCTGCCATGGACTGGAGGCCATCTCGGGCGGCATCGCGCCCGACCTGCGCAAGCTCGACAACGACTGCTCCGGCCTGGCCGACGCCGAGCAGAAGGACATCTGCCACGGCGAGATCAGCGAATACTTCGTCGGCACCGTGCGCAAGGGACGCACGCGCGACGGCCGCGTCTACATGCCACCGTTTGAGGGTACGCTCTCGCAGGAGGCCATCTGGTCGATCAAGACCTATCTCGAAACCCGACGCGCCGACTGAGGCGCCCACGCAAGGAAACCGCCATGATGGACAAGGCAAGCACACGCCGCGCCCTGCTGCGCACGGCCGCAGCGACACTGGCGCTGCCCGCGCTCGGACTGCGCGCACAGGAACTGCAGGATCTGGACAAGGTGCGCGCCTCCGGCGTGCTCAAGGTCGCGCTCTACAAGGACAACGCGCCCTACTCGGACGGCAAGGGCAGCGAGCTCGCGGGCATCGACGTGGCGCTCGCGCAGGGCCTGGCGCGCGAGCTCGACCTCAAGCTGCAGCTGCTGCCCTTCGACGCCGGCGAGAACATGGGCGACGACCTGCGCAACATGGTCTGGCGCGGCCATTACCTGGGCTACGGACCGGCCGACGTCATGCTGCATGTGCCGGCCGACAAGCACCTGATGCGGGAAAACCCCCAGGTGCTGCTGTTCGGCCCCTACGCCCGCGAGACACTGGTCGTGTTCCACGACCGGCGCCGACTGCCCGGCGTCAAGAGCGGCAACGATCTGGTCAAGCTGCCGCTGGGCGCGGAGCGTGGCAGTGGCGCCGCCAGCGCGCTGCTCGGCTACCAGGGCGGCTTGCTGCGCGACCAGGTCAGGATCTTCGACAACGGCGTGCAGGCGGCAGAAGCCGTGATCGGTGGTGACGTCGCCGCCGCCTACGTGACGCGCGCACAGGCCGAGACCGCGCTGTTCCGGCGTCAGGCCGACAAGGCCCGCTTCGACCTGAGCCAGCTGGGACTGCCGGGACTCAACGACAACGGATGGCCGCTGGGCCTGGCCGTGAAATCCAGCCACAAGGCGCTGGCGACCGAACTTGAGGCCGCCCTGCAGCGCCTGCGCGACAAGGGCGAACTGCTCGCCATGTTCCGCTCGCAAGGGCTCACGCTCGTGGCCCCCTGAGGCCAGGAACGGCACCTCGCACCCCATGAAAGAACAGGATACAGCATGCTGATAGGAGTTCCTGCCGAGACGGCAGCGGGCGAAACCCGGATCGCCGTGACGCCCGAGACGGCCAAGAAATACCTGGCCCAGGGCCATCGGGTGCTGGTGCAGTCAGGGGCTGGCGTGGCGGCCAGCGCCACCGACGAGGCCTACCAGGCCGCCGGCGCCGAGATCGTCGATGCGGCGGCCGCCCTGGCGGCCGACCTGGTGCTCAAGGTGCGCGCGCCGTCCGAAGCCGAACTGGCCCGGATGAAGCCCGGCGCCGCACTGGTCGGCATGCTGGAACCGTTCAACGCCGAGGGGTTGAGCCGCATCGCGGCGGCCGGGCTGACCAGCTTCGCGCTCGAAGCCGCGCCGCGCACCACCCGCGCGCAGAGCCTGGACGTGCTGTCCTCGCAGGCCAACATCGCCGGCTACAAGGCCGTGATGCTGGCGGCCAACCAGTACCAGCGCCTGTTCCCGATGCTGATGACCGCCGCCGGCACCATCAAGGCCGCGCGCGTCGTCATCCTGGGCGTGGGCGTGGCTGGCCTGCAGGCGATCGCCACCGCCAAGCGCCTCGGGGCGGTGATCGAGGCCTCCGACGTGCGGCCCTCGGTCAAGGAGCAGGTCGAGTCGCTGGGCGCCAGGTTCATCGACGTGCCCTTTGATACCGCCGAGGAGAAGGCAGCCGCCGAAGGCGTGGGCGGCTATGCGCGCCCGATGCCGCCGAGCTGGCTCGACCGGCAAAAGATCGAGGTCGCCAAGCGCGTCGCGCAGGCCGACATCGTGATCTCGACCGCGCTGATTCCGGGCCGTCCGGCTCCGGTGCTGATCAGCGAGGAGATGGTCAGGAGCATGAAGCCGGGCTCGGTCATCGTCGACCTCGCCGCCGGCAAGGGGCCGGTCGGCCCGCATGGCGCGCCGGGGGGCAACTGCCCGCTGACCGAGGCCGACCGGACTGTGACCCGCCACGGCGTGCACCTGATCGGCGAGACCAACCTGCCCGCGCTGGTGGCCGCCGACAGCTCCAGCCTGTACGCACGCAACCTGCTCGACTTCCTCAAGCTCGTGTTGCCCAAGGACGCTGCAGCGCTGCAGCTGCCGGCAGACGACGACATCGTCATGGCCTGCCTGATGACGCAGGGCGGACAAGTCCGCCGCCAGTCCTGAACCCGATCCCTCATCCCCCACAGGAAAACCCGATGGAAGCCGTTTCCCCTACCCTCATCAACCTGATCATTTTCGTGCTGGCGATCTACGTCGGCTACCACGTGGTCTGGAACGTCACGCCCGCGCTGCACACGCCGCTGATGGCCGTGACCAATGCCATCTCGGCGATCGTCATCGTCGGCGCCATGCTGGCGGCCGCGCTGACCGAGACCCCGCTGGGCAAGGCCATGGGCGTGCTCGCCGTGGCGCTGGCCGCGGTCAACCTGTTCGGCGGCTTCCTCGTGACTCGCCGCATGCTGGAGATGTTCAAGAAGAAGGAACGCA
Organism: Chitinophaga pinensis; assembly: GCA_943326015.2. GTDB lineage: Bacteria > Pseudomonadota > Gammaproteobacteria > Burkholderiales > Burkholderiaceae_C > Malikia. The sequence goes on from CALPRQ020000018.1 coordinate 59,012, forward strand.
AGAGCAGCGGCAAGGAGGGCTCGGTATGAACTGGAACAAAGTTTTCGAATTCATGGTCTTCGATTTCTGGGCTTACGCGCTGACCGCAGTGGCTGGCTTCGTCATCGGGACCTTTCTGTTGCATTGGACAGCGGGTATGGCACTGTCTTTCGCAATCATCTTGGGTATGCGCTCCATGACGCCTGCGTTCTGCCGATTGCTTGGCAAGACGGGAGGCCAGGCATGAGCATGAACCTCGTCGTACTGCTGTACCTGCTGGCCTCGGTCTGCTTCATCCAGGCCCTGAAGGGCCTGAGCCACCCCAAGACCTCGATCCTGGGCAACGCCTTCGGCATGGGCGGCATGGCGGTCGCCGTGCTGACCACGATCGGGCTGATCGTCACGCTCGCCCAGCAGATGCAGGTCGATGCCATGCAGGGCCTGGGCTGGGTGCTGGCCGGCCTGGTGCTGGGTGGCGGCACCGGTGCCGTCATGGCCCGGCGGGTCGAGATGACCAAGATGCCCGAGCTGGTCGCCTTCATGCACAGCATGATCGGCCTGGCGGCGGTCTTCATCGCGGTCGCCGCCGTGGTCGAACCCTGGGCGCTGATCCCGGGTCTGCTCAAGGGCACGGAAGCGCCGCTGGGCAACAAGGTCGAGCTGTTCCTGGGCGCGGCCATCGGTGCCATCACCTTTTCGGGCTCGGTGATCGCGTTTGGCAAGCTCAGCGGCAAGTACAGGTTCCGCCTGTTCCAGGGCGCGCCGGTGACCTTTGCCGGCCAGCACCTGCTCAACCTGGTGCTCGGTCTGGCCCTGCTCGCGCTCGGGCTGGTCTTCACCTTCGGCTCGGGCGAGACCGCCTTCGCCGCCTTCCTGGGCCTGCTCGCGCTGGCCTTCGTGCTCGGCGTGCTGATCATCATCCCGATCGGCGGCGCCGACATGCCGGTGGTGGTCTCGATGCTCAACAGCTACTCGGGCTGGGCGGCCGCGGGCATCGGCTTCAGCCTGAACAACGCGATGCTGATCGTCGCCGGCTCGCTGGTCGGCAGCTCGGGCGCGATCCTGAGCTACATCATGTGCAAGGCGATGAACCGCAGCTTCTTCAGCGTGATCCTGGGCGGCTTCGGTGCCGACGCCAGCGAAGGTGTCTCGAGCAGCGGCGGCGTGCAGCGCACCGCCAAGAGCGGCAGCGCCGATGACGCGGCCTTCATCCTGGGCCACGCCGAGACGGTGGTGATCGTGCCGGGCTACGGCCTGGCGGTGGCGCGCGCCCAGCACGCGGTCAAGGAACTCGCACACAAGCTGACCGAGAAAGGTGTCACGGTGAAATACGCGATCCACCCGGTCGCCGGACGCATGCCGGGCCACATGAACGTGCTGCTGGCCGAGGCCGAGGTGCCCTACGACCAGGTGTTCGAGATGGAGGACATCAACGGCGAGTTCGGTCAGGCCGATGTGGCGATCATCCTGGGCGCCAACGACGTGGTGAATCCGGCCGCACTGCAAAAAGGCAGTCCGATCTACGGCATGCCGATCCTGGAGGCCTACAAGGCCAAGACCGTGATCGTCAACAAGCGCTCGATGGCGGCGGGCTACGCCGGCCTGGACAACGAGCTGTTCTACCTCGACAAGACCATGATGGTGTTCGGCGACGCCAAGAAGGTGGTCGAGGAAATGACCAAGGCCATCGAGTGATGGGATGGAACACCCGAAGCACAGGCTGGCAGCCAGCTGCTCCAATCTGGAACAAGCCGCTGTGACAGATGTGACAACCAGCACGAAAACAGGCCGCTAGACGGTATCCGGCAGCCAGCAAGAGGCTGGCACGGAACTTGAACTAACAAGCAGGCCACCAGGCAAATCGTTCCATCCGCAACGCACAAAGAGGAAGACAAGATGATCTACGCAGCACCCGGCACCGAAGGCGCCAAGATTGCCTACAAGGCCCAGTACGACAACTTCATCAACGGCCAGTGGGTCGCGCCGGTCAAGGGCGAATACTTCGACGTCCTCACGCCGATCAACGGCAAGCCCTACACCCAGGCCGCCCGCTCGACCGCCGAGGACATCGAACTCGCGCTCGACGCCGCCCACGCCGCCTTCCAGACCTGGGGCAAGGCCGATGCCACGACCCGCTCCAACATCCTGCTCAAGATCGCCGACCGCCTCGAAGCCAACCTGGAACTGCTGGCCTACGCCGAGACCGTCGATAACGGCAAGCCGATCCGCGAAACCCTGAACGCCGACATCCCGCTGGCCGTCGACCACTTCCGCTACTTCGCCGGTTGCCTGCGCTCGCAGGAAGGCGGCATCTCGGAAATCGACGAGAACACGATGGCTTACCATATCCACGAGCCGCTGGGCGTCGTCGGCCAGATCATCCCGTGGAACTTCCCGATCCTGATGGCCGCCTGGAAGCTGGCCCCGGCGCTCGGTGCCGGCAACTGCGTCGTGCTCAAGCCGGCCGAATCGACCCCGATCTCGATCCTGATCCTGGTCGAACTGATCGCCGACCTGCTCCCGCCGGGCGTGCTCAACATCGTCAACGGTTTCGGCCGCGAAGCCGGCATGCCGCTGGCCACCAGCAAGCGCATCGCCAAGATCGCCTTCACTGGCTCGACCTCCACCGGCCGCGTGATCGCGCAGGCCGCCGCCAACAACCTGATCCCGGCCACGCTCGAACTCGGTGGCAAGTCGCCCAACATCTTCTTCGCCGACGTGATGGACAAGGACGACGGCTTCCTCGACAAGGCCATCGAAGGCCTGGTGCTGTTCGCCTTCAACCAGGGCGAGGTCTGCACCTGCCCGAGCCGCGCGCTGATCCAGGAATCGATCTACGAGAAGTTCATCGAACGCTGCGTGGCCCGCGTCGCCGCGATCAAGCACGGCAACCCGCTCGACACCGAGACCATGATGGGCGCGCAGGCCTCCAAGGAACAGCTGGCCAAGATCAAGGCCTACCTCGAGCTGGGCAAGGAAGAAGGCGCGCAGGTGCTGATCGGCGGCGAGCAGGCCAGCTTCGGCAACGAACTCGACGGCGGCTACTACGTCCAGCCCACCCTGTTCAAGGGCCACAACAAGATGCGCATCTTCCAGGAAGAAATCTTCGGCCCGGTGCTGGCCGTGACCACCTTCAAGGACGAGGCCGAGGCGCTGGCGATCGCCAATGACACGCTGTATGGCCTGGGCGCCGGTGTCTGGAGCCGCAACGGCAACGTCGCCTACCGCATGGGCCGCGCGATCCAGGCCGGCCGCGTCTGGACCAACTGCTACCACGCCTACCCGGCGCACGCTGCCTTCGGCGGCTACAAGGAATCGGGCATCGGCCGCGAAACGCACAAGGTCATGCTCGACCACTACCAGCAGACCAAGAACCTGCTGGTCAGCTACAGCGAGAGCAAGCTCGGCTTCTTCTGATCAGCGCTTGAGCTCAAGCCCCATGGGTGCCGAGGTTCACGGGAGCTTCCGCCTCATGGCCATGGCGCTGGGCGCGACAACGACGATACCCGGCACTAGGAGACTCGAATGGTTGAAAAAGTGATCGCGACGCCCGCCGCGCTCGAACTCATCGAACGGCTCAAGGCCAAGCACGGCCCGGGCCTGATGTTCCACCAGTCAGGCGGCTGCTGCGACAACAGCGCGGCCAACTGCTTCCTGCTCGGCGAGCTGACCATCGGCGCGGGCGATGTCCATCTGGGCGAGATCGGTGGCTGCCCGTTCTACATCGGCAAGGCGCAGTACGGCTACTGGCGCCACACCCAGCTCATCATCGACGTGATCGAGGGCCACGGCGGCACCTTCTCGCTCGAAGGATCGGAAGGCAAGGCCTTCCACACCCGCTCGCGCGTGTTCACGGCCGAGGAACTGGCCGAACTCGACGCCGAGATGCAAGATCCCAGGCAGGACCGGCCAGCATGAACCGGCAAGCCGGGACAGACAGCAAGCTGCCAGGCCACGACGACGCACGTCGGATCACCCTGCTCTACCTGCTGCTCGGCTCGGCCTGGATACTGCTGTCGGACAAGGTCATCCACAGCTGGATCACATCCCCGGCGCTGATCGAGATCGCCAGCCTGGTCAAGGGCTGGCTCTACATGCTGGTCACCACGCTGCTGCTCAACGTCCTGATCCACCGCCTGCTGGCCCGGACTCAGGAAACGCTTGAGCAGAAACAGCAGGCACTGCGGCAGGCAGACGCGCGGCGACTGCAGGAACAGGAACGGCAGCGCGCGCAGCTGGAGGCCATGGTCGAGCACAGGACCGCCGAATTGCGCGAGGCCAAGGCAGCGGCCGAGGCGGCATCGGTCGCCAAGAGCGCCTACCTGGCCAGCCTGAGCCACGAGGTCCGCAACCCGCTCAGCGCGATGATCGGCACCGCCCGCCTGATGCGACTGGCCGGACTCGACGCCCAGCAGTCGAAGCGGCTGGGCCGGCTCGAAACCGCCGCCGAGCACCTGCTGGCCGTGCTGGACCAGGTGCTTGACCTGTCCAGGATCGAGGCCGGCAAGCTGGCCCTCGAAGAAAAGCCGGTTCAGCCCGATCGGATCGTCGGCGAGGTGATGGCGATGGTCGAGGACCGGGCCCACGGCAAGGGACTGGAACTGTGCTGCGAAATCGAGACGCTGCCAGGCGACCTCATGGGCGACGACACGCGCCTGCGGCAGGCGCTGCTCAATTACGCGGGCAACGCCGTCAAGTTCACCAGCAGCGGCCAGATCACGCTGCGCGCCCGGTTGCTGGAACAGGACGACTCGGCGGCCAAGCTGCTGTTCGAGGTCGAGGACAGCGGCCCCGGCATCAAAGCCGCCGATCTGGAACGGCTGTTCACCGAGTTCGAGCAGGCCGGCGACAGCCTGCAGCGGCGTGCCGGCTGCGGACTGGGCCTGGCGATCACGCGCCGGCTCGCCCGGCTGATGGGAGGCGATGCCGGTGCGCAAAGCCAAGCCGGCAAGGGCAGCCGCTTCTGGTTCACCGCCAGGCTCAAGAAGCAGAACCAGCCCGCTGTGACGATCAGCGCTTGATGCCCTGCAGCTTGGCAAACGCCGAGGCCAGCGCACCCGCCGGCGCCGGCTCGCTGCGGGCTCCGCGCTGCGCCTGACCCCGGCCGGCTGGCTGGAAGCGGTTGCTGCCCGCTGCGCCAGTGCTGCCCCCCTCGCGCCGCTCGCCGCGTCCTGCGCCAGCCGCCGCATCGAGCTTCATGCTCAAGCCGATGCGCTTGCGCGCCACATCGACCTCGACCACCCGGACCTTGACGATGTCGCCGGTCTTGACCACCTCGCGCGCGTCGTTGACGAACTTGTTCGACAGCTGACTCACATGCACTAGGCCGTCCTGGTGCACGCCGAGATCGATGAAGGCGCCGAACTGCGCCACGTTGCTGACCGTGCCTTCGAGGATCATCCCTTCCTTGAGGTCGGCGATGTCCTCCACCCCCTCGTTGAAGCGTGCGACCTGAAAGTCCGGGCGCGGGTCGCGGCCCGGCTTCTCCAGCTCGGACAGGATGTCCTTGACCGTGATGAGACCGAATTGCTCATTGGCCAGCAGCTCGGGCTTGACGCTCTTGAGCAGGTCGGTGCGGCCCATCAGCTCGGCCACCGGCTTGCCAGTTTTCTGCATGATCTGCTCGACCACCGGGTAGGTCTCGGGGTGAACGCCGGTCATGTCGAGCGGGTTGTCGCCGCCACGGATGCGCAGGAAGCCCGCGCTCTGCTCGAAGGTCTTGGCGCCCAGGCCGGTGACTTTCAGCAGGTCCTTGCGGCTCTTGAACTGCCCGTTGGCCTCGCGCCAGCGCACCACCGACTTGGCCACGCTGTTCGACAGGCCCGAGACCCGCGACAGCAAGGGCGCCGAGGCGGTGTTGAGGTCGACGCCGACCGCGTTGACACAATCCTCGACCACGGCTTCCAGCGTGCGCACCAGCTCGCTCTGGTTGACGTCATGCTGGTACTGACCAACGCCGATGCTCTTGGGGTCGATCTTGACCAGCTCGGCCAGCGGGTCCTGCAGGCGGCGCGCGATGCTGGCGGCACCGCGCAGGCTGACATCGACATCGGGCATTTCCTGCGAGGCGTACTCGCTGGCGGAATAGACCGAGGCGCCGGCCTCGCTGACCACCACCTTCTGGGGCAAGGCCTCGGCTGACTGGCCCCGGTCGGCCAGCCGCTTGAGCAGGTCGGCCGCCAGCTTGTCGGTCTCGCGGCTGGCAGTGCCGTTGCCGATCGCGATCAGCTGCACGCCATGCTTGAGGCAAAGCGCGCCCAGCGTCGCGATCGAGCCCTCCCAGTCGCGCCGCGGCTCATGCGGGTAGACGGTCGCGGTATCGAGCAGCTTGCCGGTCTGGTCCACCACCGCGACCTTGACCCCGGTGCGGATGCCGGGGTCCAAGCCCATCACGGCCTTGGGTCCGGCAGGCGCGGCCAGCAACAGGTCGCGCAGGTTGTCGGCGAAGACCTTGATCGCGACCTTCTCGGCCTCGTCGCGCAGTCGGGTGAACAGGTCGCGCTCGGTCGACAGGCTCAGCTTGACGCGCCAGGTCCAACCCACGCATTTGCGCAGCAGGTCGTCGGCGGCGCGGCCCTGGTGGCTCCAGCCCAGATGCCGCGCGATGCGGCCCTCGGCCAGCGACGGCGCGCTGCCCGGCTTGGCGCCAGCGGGCAATTCAACCTCGGGCAACACCAGGCGCGCGTCGAGGATCTCCAGCGCGCGGCCACGGAACACGGCCAGCGCGCGGTGCGAGGGCACGCGGCAGATCGGCTCGTCGTAGTCGAAGTAGTCACGGAACTTGGCGTTGTCGGGCTGGTGCTCGTCCTTGCCCTCGACCTTCTGGCTTTGCAGCAGGCCTTCCTGCCACAGCCATTCGCGCAGGGATTGCACCAGCGCCGCGTCCTCGGCCCAGCGCTCGGACAGGATGTCGCGCACGCCGTCGAGCACCGCCGCCACGGTCGTGAAGTCTGAACCATCCTCGCCCTTTTCCGGCTTGACAAAGCTTATAGCCTCGTCGGCTGGCACCCGACTCGGATCGGCGAACAGCAACTCGGCCAAAGGCTCGATGCCGTTCTCGCGTGCGATCATGCCCTTGGTACGGCGTTTCGGCTTGTACGGCAGGTACAGGTCTTCGAGCTCCTGCTTGGTCGGCGCGGCCAGGATCGCGGCCTGCAGCTCGGGCGTGAGCTTGCCCTGCTCCTCGATGCTCTTGAGCACGGCGGCGCGGCGGTCTTCCAGCTCGCGCAGATAGCCCAGGCGCTGTTCAAGTTCGCGCAGCTGGATGTCGTCGAGGCCGTCGGTGGCCTCCTTGCGGTAGCGCGCGATGAAGGGCACGGTGGCGCCGCCGTCGAGCAGATCAACGGCTGCCTTGACCTGTTGGGGTTTGACCGAGAGTTCCTGCGCAATCTGCGCGATGATTTTCTGCATGCTGGCTCTGGGTCCGGCGACGCCCCTGCGGGGTCCCGGATGCGGGATTTTGAAAGAGTCGAGTTTGCCAGATCAAAAAGCCCGTGCCAGCACACTGTGACAGGCTTATGATGAAAATGGAGGAATTCAAAACATGCCGTCAGCACAGAACCCATCCAGTCCCGCCACCCCGCCCTGCCAGTCGCCCGCCGAGCTCGGCCTGCAGTCATGGCGCCGCGCCACCGACCCGTTCGGCATGCTGTCCTCGCAGTTCAACGCGCAGCTGGCTTGGTGGATGCATCCGCAGCAGCTGCTGCACGAGTCCTGCGAGGCCTGGCGCGAGACGCTGGCGCTCTACGAGCACGGCGTGCGGCGCGCGCTGGGAGCGGCGGAGGAGGATCTGGTCCCGCCCAAGTTCGAGGACGAACGCTTCGCCGATCCGGTCTGGCTGCAGTCGCCCGGCTTCGACTTCCTGAAGGAGGTTTTCCTGAGTTACGACCACCGGCTCAGGATGCTCTACAACTCCGCCCCCGGCCTGGCGCGGCACGAGCAGGAGCGCGCCTACTTCGGGATCCACAATTGGCTCAACTCGGTCGCGCCGACCAATTTCTTCTGGACCAACCCGCAGGCCTTGCAGCGCGCACAGGAGACCGGCGGCGACAGCCTGCTCGCCGGCTGGAAGCATTTCGTGCGTGACGTACTGGCCGGCAACATCCTGATGGTCGAGCAGGACGCCTTCCGCGTCGGTCAGGACCTCGGCACCACGCCGGGCCAGGTGCTGTTCCGCAACCGCCTGCTTGAACTGATCCACTATGCGCCCGCCACCGAGCAGGTGCGTGCGGTGCCGATCGTGATCTGCACGCCCTGGATCAACAAGTTCTACATCCTCGACCTCAACCCGAAGAAGAGCCTGGTCAAGTACCTGACCGAACAGGGTTTCTCGGTCTTCATCACCAGCTGGAAAAACCCGGGCCCGGAGATGCGCGAGGTCGGCTTCGACGACTACCTGCAGGACGGCGTGGCCGAGGCAGTGCGCGTCGCGCGCGAGTTCTGCGGCGTGCCCCAGGTCCATCTGGCCGGCTACTGCATCGGCGGCACGCTGGTGGCGACCTACATGGCCTGGGCCAGCAAGCGCTATGAAGCCGAGCAGATGCCGGTGGCGCACTGGACCCTGCTGACCACGCTGACCGACTTCTCCGAGCCAGGCGAGATCGGCGTTTTCATCGACGAGGACAGCCTGGGCGCGCTCGACGACATGATGGCGCGCAAGGGCTACCTCGACGGCAGCGAGATGGCAGCGTCCTTCCGCCTGCTGCGCTCCAACGGCCTGATCTGGCATTACTGGGTCCACAGCTACCTGCTGGGCGAGCCGCTGCCGGCCTTCGACGTGCTGTTCTGGAACATGGACACCACCCGCATGCCGCGCGCCATGCACAGCTTCTATCTGCGCGAGATGTACCTGAAGAACCAGCTGGCCAAGCGCGACGCCCTGACGATTGCCGGCGAGACCATCGACCTGGACCGGATCGTGCAGCCGCTCTACGCCGTCACGGCACAGGATGACCATATCGCGCCCTGGAAAGCCTGCTACAAGATCCGCAAGTCGGTCAACGTGACGGCACCGGTGCGCTTCGTGCTGTCGACCTCGGGTCACATCCTGGGCATCGTCAACCCGCCGGTGCATCCGCCCAAGCGCGCCTACTGGGTTGGCGAGCCGGCACGCAATGACGACTGGGAGCACTGGTTCGGGCAGGCACAGCAGCAAGCCGGCAGCTGGTGGGCGGATTGGGCCGCCTGGCTGCACGCGCGCAGCGGCGAACTCGTGCCGGCGTATCCGGCGGCCAGCGCCGAGTTCCCGGCCCTGATCGCGGCCCCGGGCAGCTACGTGCTGGAAAAGTGACGGCGCCGACGCTCAGTCGGTCTTGACCGGTGCGGCGCCATTGAGCGCCTGGGCGTCCTTGGCACCCACCGGCAGCCGACGGATGCACTTGAAGGTGCCGGTGGCGTGACAGCAGAGCTTGCCGTCGGCATCCAGCACGCGGCCCTCGGTGAAGGCCATGGTCGCGCTGCGGTGCAGCACGCGCGCCTTGGCCAGCAGCGGGCCGCGCGCGGCCTGCATGAAGCTGGTCTTCATCTCGATCGTGACCGCGCCCAGCTC
>CALPRQ020000019.1 GCA_943326015.2 Chitinophaga pinensis
GCACATCTCGCCGGACAACCGGCGCACGCAAGCCCGGTTTCTGTGCGTGCAATGCGGCCACCAGAACCACGCCGATGTGGTCGGTGCCATCAATGTTCTAGAGCGCGGACAGCGCTTGTTAGCCTGTGGAGAGGACGTCAGCCGCGCCAAGGTCGCAAGACCGAAGCGCGCAGCCTCAAGGAAGCAGGAACCCGCCGAGGCGACCCGCGTTCAGCATGGTGCTGGCGCGGGCGCGGCAGGAATCCCCTGCCTCTAGGCAGGGGAGGATGTCAACATAGGCGCTTCCCGGGAGGCACGCTGCCCACCCTTTAGATGTATCGAATCCAGCCCTCCATCCCGCCCCAGATGCCACGCCCGACCCAACTCCTGCACCCCTCGCATGTCCCTGCGCCAGCGCGCCCGGCCGCCACCCTGCTGCTGCTGCGCGACGGTGCGGCCGGACTGGAAGTGCTGCTGACGCGCCGCTCGGCGAGCGCCCGCTTCGCGCCAGGCGCCTACGTCTTTCCCGGCGGCGGACTGGACGAGGCCGACGACCGCTCGCATGCGCTGGCTGCACGCCGGCCAGCGCAGGACGACGCGCAACTGACGCACGCGATCGCGGCGATACGCGAGAGCTTCGAGGAGCTCGGCGTGCTGCTGGCACGCCACCCCGACGGCCGCTGGGCCGACCAGCAGGACATCAACACACTGGACCGGCAGAACTCCTTGCCTGAGCAATGCGCCCTGCACGGCCTGACGCTGGCGGCCGACCAGATTTACTGGCTCGCGCACTGGATCACCGACCGCGACCTGCCGATCCGCTTCGACGTGTCCTTCCTGGTCGCGCGCATGCCCGAGGGCCAGCAGCCGGTGGCCGACGAAACCGAACAGTTCGAGCCGGTCTGGCTGCGGCCGCAGGATGCGCTCGAGCGTCACGCGGCAGGCCAGCTGCATCTGATCCACCCGACGATCCACACGCTGGGCTGGCTCAAGCAGCATGCCAGCGTGGACGAAGTACTCGCGCTCAGCGCCACCAGCGAGCAGCCGCTCTGGACCAGCTGTCCGCGCGCAGGCTGGCTGGGTGGTCGCAAGCATGCGGTCATGGAACACGAAGCCGCGTTCGGCGAACTCGAGCTGACCTGCCCCGACGGCCAATTGCTGCACTCGCTCGACTGGCAGAGCGAACACCCGGTCGGTCTGCTGAAGAACGTCCAGCGTCTGACCGCACCCAACCCTGGCTTCATGACCGGCCCCGGCACCAACAGCTACCTGGTCGGCGATCCGGCGACCGGCCATGTCGCGCTCGACCCCGGCCCGGACGAACCGGCCCACCTCGAGCGACTCTGGCGTGCCGCCGGTGGCGACATCCGCGCCATTGTCTGTACCCATTCCCACCCCGACCACTCGCCCGGAGCGGCGCGCTTGCAGGCGCTGGTCGAACAGTCCGGACACCCCAGGCCGCCGATCCTGGGGCTGAGCAGCGGACCGCATGCGCGCCACGACAGCCACTTCACGCCCGAGCGCGAGCTGGCCGATGGCGAACGAATCACGCTGCGCCATCCTGCAGGCGAGATCACGCATACGCTGCGCGTGCTGCACACGCCGGGCCACACGACCAACCACCTCTGTCTGCTGCTCGAAGAAGACGGCCTGCTGTTCAGCGGCGACCATGTGCTCAACGGCAGCACCACGCTGGTCGCGCCGCCCGACGGCAACATGGACGACTACCTGAATTCGCTCGACCGGCTGCTGGCGACCTGCGAGACCGAAGGCATCGCCTTCATCCTGCCGGCGCATGGCCATGTGCTCGGATCGGCGCCGCGGGCAATCGCCAAACTCAAGGCGCACCGGCTGGCGCGCGAAGCCAAGGTCGCCGCCGCGATGCGCGCGCTGCCCGAAGGCACGCCCGACGACTGGGTCCGGCTGGCCTACGACGACGCGCCCGAGCGGCTCTGGCCGGTGGCCAAGCTGTCGCTGCTGGCCCATGTACAACGAATCGAAAGCCTGGGAGGCTTCAATGTCTGATCCGTATCAAAAATCCGAGGGCGAACGGCTGGCCAAGCGCGTCGCCACGCTGCAAGCCTGTTCGCGCGCCGAAGCCGAGCGCCTGATCGAGGGCGGCTGGGTCCGGGTCGATGGCGTGACCGCCGACGACCCGGCCAGGCGCGTGATTGACGAAACCGTCGAGGTCGATGCCAAGGGGCTGGGCGAGACACTGACGCCGGTCACCCTGCTCTGGCACAAACCGGCCGGCGTCGCGCTGGCCGAGGGTCAGCCGCTGGCCGGGCTGGTCCAGCCCGAGGGCCTGTTGCGGCCCTGGCATCTCAAGCACCTGCGCTGTGCCAGCCCGATGCCGACCGCCTGCAGCGGACTGGCCGTGTTCGCACAGAGCCCGGGCGTGCAACGCAAGCTGCACGAAGATGCGCTGCTGCTCGAACACGAATGGATGCTGGACCTGGCGGGAGCGGTCCCGGCCGCCAAGCTGGAGGCGCTGGCACAGGACGTGGACCGGCTGGCGCCGGGGCCACGCACCCCCTACCTCAAGCTCAGCGTGGGCAGCCGCAGCGACGAACGCACGCGGCTGCGACTGGCGCTCAAGGCCTACGCGCCCGAACGGCTGCCGTCCTGGCTGGCGCAAGCCGGCCTCAAGCCGCAAGCCCTGCAGCGCCTGCGGCTGGGCCGGGTCGCGCTGGGGCAGGTGCAAGCCGGGGAATGGCGTCTGCTGGGCCTGCACGAGCGCTTCTGAGAATTTCCAAAAAACTGACCCGAAGCGGGTCGCCGCCAGGAGGCTGCCGGGTGACGATTTGTGCTCGCACCATGAGGAGCCCGGCAAGCCCCTGACGGCGACCGGCACGGACGGAACAACAGGACAGCAAAAAGCCAGGCTCGCTACACGCGGGCCTGGCTCTGAATAAGTTGTGAAGTCTGCCGATACGCCGGATTCTGTGCATCGGAAGCCTCTTGCGAAGCCCCCGATGTGACCGCCATTCATCTTGGCCATGGGTCACCCACATGGCTCGGTGCCACCTACCCGCCAGCTCTGCGGAACCACATCGACGCTGGCCTACTTGGTGTTGCTGCGCGTAGAGATTGCCCGTTTCACCCCCAAGGCTCCTGCCGCCGCAGCGGATGGTTCCAAGGGACTCGTCTCTGTTGCTCTGATCCTCACCTCGCGGTGGAGAGTCGTTAACTCCTACGCTGTCCTGTGCAGTCCGGACGTTCCTCCAGCGCGCCCTCTCGGGACTTGCGCCAGCGGCGGCCTGGCAGGCTTCACGCCGCCATTATCGCGCTTTCCGCATGAGCTTATGCGGACAACGCTCTAATGCTTGGTCCAAAATGGAATCTTTCTGCCTTTTCCCCTCAAAGGAGACCTCATGAAAGCCGCCAACGTCCTGGCCACCATCGGCAACACGCCGCATGTCCGCATCAACCGCCTGTTCGCCGAATTCCCGCAGGCGCAGGTCTGGATCAAGTCCGAGCGCAGCAATCCGGGCGGTTCGGTCAAGGACCGCATCGCGCTGGCCATGGTCGAGGACGCCGAGCAACGCGGGCTGCTCAAGCCCGGCGGCACCATCATCGAGCCGACTTCGGGCAACACCGGCATCGGCCTGGCGATGGTCGCGGCGGTCAAGGGCTACCAGCTGATCCTGGTCATGCCCGACAGCATGAGCATCGAGCGCCGCCGCCTGATGCAGGCCTATGGCGCCAGCTTCGACCTGACCCCGCGCGAAAAGGGCATGAAGGGCTCGATCGCGCGCGCCGAGGAACTGGTCGCGCAGACGCCTGGCGCCTGGATGCCGATGCAGTTCGACAACCCGGTCAACACCGAGATCCACAGCCGCACCACGGCGCAGGAAATCCTGGCCGACTTCCCCGAGGGGCTGGACGCGATCATCACCGGCGTCGGCACTGGCGGCCACCTGAGCGGTGTCGCGCGCGTGCTCAAGGCCGCCTGGCCGCAACTCAAGGTCTACGCGGTCGAACCGAGTGCCTCGCCGGTGATCTCGGGCGGCTCGCCGGCGCCGCATCCGATCCAGGGCATAGGCGCGGGTTTCATCCCGAAGAACCTCGACACCACGCTGCTCGACGGCGTGATCCAGGTCGACGCCGAACCAGCGCGCGAATACGGCCGCCGCTCGGCGCGCGAGGAAGGCCTGCTGGTCGGCATCTCGTCGGGTGCGACCCTGGCTGCGATCGCGCAGAAACTGCCTGAGCTGCCGGCCGGCAGCCGCGTGCTGGGCTTCAACTACGACACCGGCGAGCGCTACCTCTCGGTCGAGGGCTTCCTGCCGGCCTGATGCCAGGCAGCGGGATGCGGGTCCCAAGCTGTAGCAAATCATTGCACCCGTAACCACCGGTAAACCTTAAGCCAGCGATAAGTCGGCAGGATCAACATGAAGGCGTCGAGGATGTTCTCGACTCACCTTCACGAGGTCCAAGCCATGAAAAAGTCGCTGTTTGCCCTGCTCTCCGCCGCCGCCATCACGCTGAGCGCGCATGCCCAGGCACCCGCCGCGCCGGCCGCTGCAGCACCGGCAGCCGCAAAGGCTGTCAGCGTCGAGGCGAAGGCTCCCGCCGCACAGGACCAGGCTGCTACCGCGCACAAGCCCATGCGCAAGAAGCTCAAGAAGCAGGTCCACAAGAAGGTTGCTGCGCCGGCCGCTGCCGTGCCTGCGACCCAGGCAGTCCCGGCCACTCCGGCGACGCCTGCCAGCCCTGCTGCCGCCGCCAAGCCAGCCGTGCCGACCACTCCTGCGGCGCCTGCGGTCCCCGCACAACCGGCGCAGAAGTGAAATCCACGGCGCGCGGGCTTGAAATGAGCCCGTCCGGCGTCACATCGCTCGTGAAAAGGGGCGGACCGGCGGTCCGCTCCCCCACGAACTGCCCCCAGGATCTCATCCCGAAATGACCACCGCCACCCGCTGCAAGGGCCTGCTGCTCGGCACCCTGCTCTGTCTGTCGACTTGGGCGCTCGCGCTGCCCAGCCCGAAGGACATCGAGGCCTCGGTGCAGGCCGGCCAGTTCGACCGCGCCGAGTCCCAGTTGCGCGAGGTACTGCGCGAGAAGCCCGCGAGCGCACGCGCACACTACGAGCTCGGCCAGGTGCTGGCACGAGAAGGCCGCTACTTCGAGGCCGAACAGGCGCTGCGCCAGGCCCAGAAACTGGAGCCCTCGCTCAAGTTCGCCAGCTCTGCGCAACAGTTCAACGAGCTGCTGACCAGAGTTGAGGCAAAAACCGGGGCACCATCCGTCTCCGCTGCCTCCTCCGGTGCGCCGGCCTTGCACGCCCCGGCGGCGCCCGCACTGAATACCCAAGCCCCCCTCCAGCGCCAGGCGCCGGCTCAGTCCGCGCCCGCACTGCCTTGGGGCTGGCTGCTGCTGGGCGGCGGCGCGCTCGCCGCGCTCGCGATCTGGCTGCGCCGCGCCGCGACCGCGCAGCAGATACCGGCTGCACCGATCTCATCGCCAGCCTTATCGCCCCTCGACATCGGTCGAAACCACAACGCCACGCCGTCCTACTCTGGCCCCTACACGGGCGTTCCGGCCGGCCAAGCGACGGCGGGAGGCGGCATGGGATCGACCGTGACCGGCGCCGTGGTCGGCGGCATCGCTGGCATGGCGGCGGGCTATGCCCTGTCCAAGATGCTCGAGCCCGATCATGGTGGCGCGGTGGCCCCCGCCACTGCCGGCAGCCCCGGCGCCTACGACAGCCCGTTCGAGCCAGTGCGCAACCAGCCCGACTTCGGCAGCTTTGACGCCGGTGGTGACGCGGGCTGGGACAACACCGACATTGACGCCAACACCGGTTCGAGTTCAGACTCAGGTTCCGACAACTGGTGATCAAAGGCCGTCGAGGGCCTGGGTCACCTGGAACCTTTCATGACTCCAGCGCCCCACCCGGCCATCAGCAGCAACGGACTGTGCAAGCGCTACGGCCACAGCCCGGCCCTTGACCACCTGGACCTGACCGTCGAGGTGGGGCAGATTTTCGGCTTGCTCGGACCCAACGGGGCAGGCAAGAGCACCGCCATCAAAATTCTGACCACCCTGCTGGACGCCAGCTCGGGCCAGGCCTGGGTGGCTGGCTTCGACGTCGCGCGCCAGCCAGTGGAAGTCCGCCGCCGCATCGGCTATGTGCCGCAGTTGCTGTCCGCCGATGGCGCCCTGACAGCGACCGAAAACCTGGATCTCTCGGCCCGGCTGCATGGCTTGTCAGGCACCGAGCGCAAGCATCGCGTCGCCGCGGCGCTGCATTTTGCCGGCCTGGAAGGCATGGGCCAGCAACTGGTCAGGACCTTTTCGGGCGGCATGGTCAGGCGACTCGAAATCGCCCAGGCCACCCTGCACGACCCGGAGGTGCTGTTCCTCGACGAGCCGACCATGGGCCTGGACCCGGTCGCTCGCCGCACCGTCTGGGCGCACCTGCGACAACTGCGGGCGGACAAGGCCATGACCATCCTGCTCTGCACCCACGACATGGAGGAAGCGGATCTGCTCTGCGATGAACTCGCCTTGCTGCACCGGGGCCGGCTGGCCGCAGTGGGTCGCCCCCAGGCACTCAAGGATCGGGTCGGGCCAACGGCCAGTCTGGCCGATGTGTTCGTGCATTTCAGCGGCCAGGCGATCCAGACGGCCCCGGCCCGCGACTGGCAGGAAGACCAGGCTGCCGCCTGGCACCGGGGCTGAACCATGCGTGACTTCTTGCTCGCCTGCGTGGCAGTCACCAATGCCGAGATTCGCAAGCTCATGCGCGATCCGACCGAACTGTTGAGCCGGGCCGTGCAACCGGTGCTCTGGCTCGCCGTGTTCGGCCAGGTGTTCAGCCGCTTGCACGGCATGCCCACCGGCCGCCTGGGTTACCTGGACTACATGGCGCCCGGCATCCTGGCGCAAAGCATCCTGTTCAGTTCGATCTTCTACGGCATCGCGATCATCTGGGAGCGCGACTTGGGCATCGTGCACAAGCTGCTGGTCACCCCGGCACCGCGCACGGCACTGGTGCTGGGCAAGGCCGTCGCCGCCGGCATCCGTGGACTGTTGCAGGCGGCGGTGGTCTATCTGGTCGCAGTGGCGCTGAAGGTGCATATCCGGTGGGAACCCGGCGCCATGACGGTGGTGGCAGCCGGCGTCTTCCTGGGAGCCGGCATGTTCTCGACCTTTTCGCTGCTGATCGCCTGCATCGTCAAGACCCGCGAGCGCTTCATGGGCATAGGCCAGCTGCTGACCATGCCGCTGTTCTTCGCATCCAATGCGATCTACCCGCTGGAACTGATGCCGGATTGGCTCAGAACGCTGGCGAGCCTGAATCCGCTAACCTACCTGGTCGATGCCTTGCGCGGGACCATGATCGAGGGCGGTGACAGCCATTACGCACTGCTCAGCAGCTTTGGCGTGATGCTGGCGGTTTTCTTGCTGCTGCTGAGCGGCGCCACCCGGCTCTACCCCAGACTGGCGCGCTGAGGACCGCGGGCTGACAACGCGAGCACAAAATCCTTATCATCGGCGGCTCGATTGCTTGATCACCACGAGCCAAAATGATCCGAATCTCCGAACTCAAACTCCCGCTGACCGCGCTGCCGGTCGAAACCCGCCGCGCCGCCGATGCCCCGACCGAGACCGACGAGGACCGGCTGCCGCCGCCGCATCCGGTCGCCGAACTGCGTACCCTGGCCGCCCAGGCGCTGGGCATCGCTGACAGCCAGATCGCCGAACTGCAGGTCTTCAAGCGCAGCTTCGATGCGCGCAAGGCCGCGCTGCTGGCGGTCTTCATCTGCGACCTGACCCTGGCTGAGCCAGCACAGGAAGCCGCCTTGCTCGCGAAGTTCGAAAACAACCCGCACATCAACCGCACGCCCGACATGAGCTGGCAGGCGCCGGCCCATGCTCCTGCCGGCTGGCCCACCGACTTGGCTGAACGTCCGGTCGTGGTCGGCTTCGGCCCTTGCGGCATCTTCGCGGCACTCGCCTTGGCGCAGATGGGCCTGAAGCCGATCGTGCTCGAGCGCGGCCGCCCGGTGCGCCAGCGCACCAAGGACACCTGGGGCCTGTGGCGCAAGAAGGTACTGACGCCCGAATCGAACGTGCAGTACGGCGAGGGTGGCGCCGGCCTGTTCTCGGACGGCAAGCTCTACAGCCAGATCAAGGACCCGCGCTTCCTGGGCCGCAAGGTGATGCAGGAATTCGTCGACGCCGGCGCGCCGCCCGAGATCCTCTACATGGCGCACCCGCATATCGGCACCTTCAAGCTGGTCAAGGTGGTCGAGGCCATGCGCGACAAGATCATCGAGCTCGGCGGCGAGATCCGCTTCGAGCAGCGTGTGGCCGAGCTGCTGCTTGAACCTTCGACGGGTGGCGATGCCCCCGCAGGCTTCCAGCCCCAGCGCGTGCGCGGCCTGAAGGTGCAAGACCTGGCCAGCGGCGAGTTGCATGAGCTGGCGGCTCGCCATGTCGTGCTCGCGCTTGGCCACAGCTCGCGCGACACCTTCGCGATGCTGCACGACGCTGGCGTCTTCCTGGAACCGAAGCCATTCTCGATCGGCGTGCGCATCGAGCATCCGCAAAGTGTGATCGACCAGTCGCTCTGGGGCCGGCATGCCGGCCATCCGCTGCTGGGGGCTGCAGCCTACAAGCTGGTGCACCACGCCGACAACGGACGCGCGGTCTACAGCTTCTGCATGTGCCCGGGCGGCACCGTGGTCGCGGCGACCAGCGAGCCCAACCGCGTCGTCACCAACGGCATGAGCCAGTACTCGCGCGCCGAGCGCAATGCCAACGCCGGCATGGTGGTCGGCATCGAGCCCGGCGACTATCCGCTCGACACCGAGGCCTGGATCGCGGCTTTCGATGCGGCCGACGGCGCGCGCTATGCAGCCCAGGCGCAGGCGCTGCACGCGCAGGGCAAGACCCACCCGCTGGCGGGCGTGGTGTTCCAGCGCCAGCTCGAAAGCAAGGCCTTCGAGGCCGGCGGGCGCGACTACCAGGCACCGGGCCAGCGGGTCGGTGACTTCCTGGCCGGCCAGCCGTCCGACCACCTCGGCGAGGTGCAGCCCTCCTACAAGCCCGGCATCAAGCTCGGCGATCTGGCCCAGGTGCTGCCGGACTACGCGGTCACTGCCATGCGCCAGGCGCTGCCGGTCTTCGGCCGCAAGATCAAGGGCTACGACATGGCCGACGCGATCATGACCGGAGTCGAAACCCGCACCTCCTCACCGCTGCGCATCACGCGCGGCGAGGACTTGCAGAGCCTGAACATCGAAGGGCTGTACCCGGCCGGCGAAGGCGCGGGCTATGCGGGCGGCATCCTGTCGGCCGGCGTCGATGGCATCAAGGTTGCCGAGGCAGTGGCGGTGGCGACGGTCGGCGCCCGACAGTAAGCTGCCAGGCCCATCAGCGCGGCCCAGATAAAGGCCCGTCAAAGACAAAGGCCGGCATGCAAGCCGGCCTTTGTCACGTCAGGACACTGGAATCAGGACTGCTGCAGGCGCGCGATGCGTTCTTCCAGTGGCGGGTGGGTCGAGAACAGCTTGCCCAGGCCACCGGCGATGCCCATGGCCGCCATGCTCTGCGGCAGCTCGCCCGGCTGCAGTCCGCCCAGACGGGCCAGCGCATTGATCATCGGCTGCTTGCGGCCCATCAACTGGGCTGCACCGGCGTCGGCGCGGAACTCGCGCTGGCGGCTGAACCAGGCCACGATGATGGCGGCCACGAAACCCAGCACGATCTCCATCACGAAGCTGGTGACCATGTAGCCGATGCCGGGGCCGCTGCTCTGACGCTCGTCGCCCTTGCGCAGGAAGCTGTCGACCGCGTAGCCGATCACCCGGCTCAGGAACACGACGAAGGTGTTCATGACACCCTGGATCAGTGTCATCGTCACCATGTCGCCGTTGGCCACGTGGGCGATTTCGTGGCCGATCACCGCCTCGACTTCCTCGTGCGTCATGCCGTGCAGCAGGCCGGTCGAGACCGCGACCAGCGAAGAGTTTTTCGTTGCGCCAGTCGCGAAGGCGTTGGGCTCACCCTCGTAGATCGCGACCTCGGGCATCGCGATGCCGGCCTTGGCGGCGAACTTCTGTACCGTGTTGACGATCCAGGCTTCATCGGCGTTGCGCGGCTGGTTGATCACGACCGCGCCGGTGCTCCACTTGGCCATCGGCTTGCTCATCAGCAGCGAGATGATCGAGCCGCCGAAACCCATGATGAGCGAGAAGCCCAGCAGCGCGCCAAGGTTGAGGCCGTTGGCGGTCAGGAAGCGGTCGACGCCCAGCAGGCGGGCGGTGATGCTCAGCACCAGCATGACCGCCAGGTTGGTCAGCACGAAGAGCACGATGCGTTTCATGTCAGAAAGAACTCCGAATGGGGATGATGAGGGCGCGGACTACCAATCCGGCCAATCCTGCGCTTACCGGCATGATATGAGGCCAGCGGCGGCAGGCTTCAAGCCCATTCCCACAGATCACCCAGGGTTATTACCTGGAACTGCGGCTCAGCCTGCTGTTCGCAGCGGGCGAAATACCTGGACGTCGGCATAGAAGGCCGGATCTTCATTGGCAGGCCACCAGCCCGGCGTACCCAGCACCGGCAGCGGCGTATAGGGCTTGGTCGCCAGCCATTCGGGCGTGAGCTGGCCGGCCAGCCAGTCGTCCCAGGGGTGGACCATGCCTGCCACATTCGCTCCACCTTGCCCGGCCCCTGGCAGCGGATCCGTCGGCAGGTCGAGCGGAACAGGCAATTTCAGCACATGGGCCGTGATCGACTTGTAGGGTGCGACCAGCTTCTCGGTCAGCGCATGGCCGAACAGCAGCAGCGTGGACTGCGCCCAGAGCGGGCGCAGCTCGACGAACAGCCGGCTCCAGTCACGCGCCAGCAGCGCCTGCCAGATCGGCTCGGGTGCCTGCAGCAGCGCGGCGTTCTCGTCGAACAAGGTCAGCGCGTCGCGCAGCGGACCGCGCCGGGCGCCGACGCCACCGGCGGCCTCGATCGCCTGCGCCTGCAGGCGGTTCAGCAGCAGCTTGGTGGCGGGAAAGCGCATCCAGCACAGCGCGTTGAAGAAGTCGTGCAGGCCCTCGCGCGTCGGCACGTCGCCGGTCGCGAAGATATGCGCCTCGTAGGCCCGCCCCTCGGGCAACTCGGCCTGCGGCACGAAGCGCCTGGGCGCCAGCGCGACGGCATTGAGCGCCGCCGGCAGGTCGCCGCCAACCAGCGCGTCGGTCGCGATCGCCTCGCCCGGCCTGCGCCAGGGCACCAGCCAGGGCTCGGACCAACCGATCAGGCGCGAGAAATGGCTCAGACCAGTTTCCAGGGCAAGGCCTCGCCCGCGCGCAGCGGCTTGAGCTCGGCTTCGCCGAAGGCGAACGATGCCGGCGGGGTCCAGCTTTCCTTGCGCAGCGTGATGGTGCCCTGGTTGCGCGGCAGCTGGTAGAAGTCCGGACCGTTGAAGCTGGCGAAGGCTTCCAGCTGGTCGAGCGCGCCAGCGGCGTCGAAGGCCTCGGCGTACATCTCGATCGCGGCGTGCGCGGTGTAGCAGCCGGCACAGCCGGTCGCATGCTCCTTCAGGTGCGCCGGGTGGGGTGCGCTGTCGGTGCCGAGGAAGAACTTCACATTGCCGCTGGTCGCTGCTTCCACCAACGCCTGGCGGTGCGTCTCGCGCTTCAGGACCGGCAGGCAGTAGTAATGCGGGCGGATGCCGCCGGTGAAGATGGCGTTGCGGTTGTAGAGCAGGTGATGCGCGGTGATGGTCGCGCCCAGGTACTGGTCGGCCTCGGCCACGTAGTGCGCCGCTTCCTTGGTCGTGATGTGCTCCATCACGATCTTGAGTTCGGGGAAATCGCGGCGCAGCGGCGCGAGCTGGGTCTCGATGAACACCGCCTCGCGGTCGAACAGGTCGATCGCCGGGTCGGTCACCTCGCCATGCACCAGCAGCAGCACGCCTTCGCGCTGCATGGCTTCGAGCGTCCGGTAGGTCTTGCGCAGGTCGGTCACGCCGGCGTCGCTGTTGGTGGTGGCACCTGCCGGGTAGAGCTTGACCGCGACCACGCCGGCCGCCTTGGCACGCGCGATTTCCTCGGGCGGCAGGTTATCGGTCAGGTAGAGCGTCATCAGCGGCTCGAAGCTCATGCCGGGCGGCACGGCAGCCTGGATGCGCTGCTGGTAGGCCAGCGCCTGCTCGGCGGTGGTGACCGGCGGCTTGAGGTTGGGCATGATGATGGCGCGGCCGAACTGCGCGGCCGTGTGCGGCACCACGGTGTGCAGCGCGGCGCCATCGCGCACATGCAGGTGCCAGTCGTCGGGGCGGGTGATGGTGATGGTTTGGCTCATGCTGCGAATTGTCTCACCGCGGCTACGAGAACGCACCCCGCCAGCCCCGACGCGGGCCAATGGCGATTACTGCTGGAGGACCCAGCGCGCCAGCGCGCGCGCCTCCCGCTCGCTGAGCAGCGGGCGCTCCGAATCGTCGGGCATGCGCGCCTTGCCCCAGTGCAAGGGCTGGCCCTCCTTGCTGCCCTGGCGGGCAATCTCGGCGATCGAGCGCACCGGGTGCGGCTGGCCACGCCACTTGGCGGCGATCTTCTGGAAGGACGGGGCGGCGCCGTCTTGCTTGAGCGCATGGCACTGCATGCACATCTTTTCCTGCGCGAGACTGGCGCTGGCAAGAACCGGAGCGGTGGCTCCGAGCGCAAGTACAGCCGCAGCGACGATGACAATCTGCTTCATTTGAATCCCCCTCTGGTCTATGCACCAGAGTTAAGCTAATGCCAAGCTGGCAGACTGTCAACCAAAACCACCGGGCCGACTCAGTGCTGCAGGATCTTGTTGAGAAAGTCCTTGGTGCGCGGCTGGCGTGCCTCCGGCTTGCCGAAGAACTCGTCCCGGCTGCAGTCCTCCAGGATCTTGCCGCCGACGTCCATGAAGATGACGCGGTCCGACACCTTGCGCGCGAAGCCCATCTCGTGGGTCACACACATCATGGTCATGCCCTCGCCGGCCAGTCCGACCATGACATCGAGCACCTCGCCGACCATCTCGGGGTCGAGCGCCGAGGTCGGCTCGTCAAACAGCATCACGATCGGGTCCATGCTGAGCGCGCGCGCGATCGCCACCCGCTGCTGCTGCCCGCCCGAGAGCTGGCCGGGGAACTTGTCCTTGTGCGCCATCAGGCCGACGCGGTCGAGCATCTTGAGACCGCGCTTCTTGGCGTCATCCAGGCTGCGTCCCAGCACCTTGACCTGCGCCAGCGTGAGGTTCTCGGTCACGCTCAGATGGGGAAAGAGCTCGAAATGCTGGAACACCATGCCCACATGGCTGCGCAGCTTGGGCAGGTCGGTCCTGGGGTCGTGCACGGCCTGGCCGTTGACCCAGATCTCGCCCTGCTGGATCGGTTCGAGCGCGTTGATGGTCTTGATCAGCGTGGACTTGCCCGAGCCCGACGGGCCGCACACCACCACCACCTCGCCCTTGTGGATGACGGTGGAGCAGTCGTTGAGCACCTGCACCGGGCCATACCACTTGGACACATTCTTGAGTTCGATCATCGTGATTTCTCCGGGATTCCGCGCTCAGCGGATGATGGCTATTCTCTGGTGCAGGCGCTTGACGAGGGCGGACAGCGCGTAGCAGATGACGAAGTAGAGCACGGCCGCCATCAGGTAGGCCTCGATCGGGCGGCCGAAGTTCTTGCCGGCCACCTCGAAGCCCTTGAGCATGTCGTAGGCGCCGATCGCATAGACCAGCGAGGTGTCCTGGAACAGGATGATGGTCTGCGTCAGCAGCACCGGCAGCATGTTGCGGAATGCCTGCGGCAGCACCACCAGCTTCATGTTTTGGCCGTAAGTCATGCCCAGCGCCAGGCCGGCGGAGACCTGCCCGCGCGGAACGGACTGGATGCCGGCGCGCATGATTTCGCTGAAGTAGGCCGCCTCGAAGGCGACGAAGGTGACCATGGCCGAAACCTCGGCGCCGATCGGTCGCCCGATCAGGAAGGGCACCAGCAGGAAGAACCACAGGATCACCATCACCAGCGGAATGCTGCGCATGCCGTTGACGTAGACGGTGGCCGGCACGCCGAGCCAGCGCTTGCCCGACAGGCGCATCAGCGCGAGCAGGGTGCCGAACAGGATGCCGCCGAGCGTGGCGACCACCGTCAGCATCAGGCTGAAGCCCAGGCCCTGGAGAACGAAATCCTGGATCAGCGCCCAGTTGTAGAACGACCAGTCGAGGTTCATCATGATCAGTGCCCTCCCCCGCCAGCGGCGATCAGTCCCGGCACCCGGCTGCGCTTCTCGATGAAGGCCATCACGCGGTTGATGACGAAGGCCGAGATCATGTAGAGCATGGTCACGGCCAGATAGACCTCGATGCCGCGCGAGGTTTCCTCCTGCGCCTGCATCGCGAACATGGTGAGCTCGGCCACCGAGACCGCGAACGCCACCGACGAGTTCTTGAAGATGTTCATGGTCTCGCTGGTCAGCGGCGGGATGATGATGCGAAACGCCATCGGCAGCAGCACGTAGCGGTAGGACTGCGCGGTGCTCATGCCCAGCGCCATCGCCGCATGGCGCTGGCCGCGCGGCAAGGCCAGGATGCCGGATCGCACCTGTTCGGCAATGCGCGCCGAGGTGAACAGGCCCAGCGCCAGCACCACCAGCACGAAGCCCGGCACCGCCTGCAGCGCCGGGAACAGCGAGGGCAGCACGTGGTACCAGAGGAAGATCTGGACCAGCAGCGGAATGTTGCGGAACAGTTCGACCCAGGCATTGCCAGCGCGCACCACCCAGGGCCGGTTCGGCAGCGTGCGCAGCGTGCCGATCACCGAGCCCACCAGCAACGCCAGCAGCAGCGCCGACAGCGACACGGAAACAGTCCAACCCCAGGCCGACAGCAACCAGTCCAGGTAGGTGATGTCACCCCCCTGGCCAAAACAGCTTGGCGTGGCCTCGCGCGTGATGGTGTCCTCGCAGAACACCTGCCAGTCCCAGCTCATGGGCAGCTCCTCGTATTCGTTAACAAAAACACCCCTGGCGCCAGTGCATGGCCCTCAGGGGTGCGACCATGGGGCGAAGCCCGCTTACTTCTTGGCGTAGTCTTCCATCGGTTTGTCGTTCGGATTGGCCCAGGCGGCCTTGGTGCTCTCGGACATCGGCATCTTCAGGTTGACGTTGGCCGGCGGGATCGGCTGCATGAACCACTTGTCGTACAGCTTGGCCAGCGAGCCGTCCTTGATCTGGCGCTTGATGCTGTCATCGACCGCCTTCTTGAAGGCCGGGTCGTCCTTGCGCAGCATGCAGGCGATCGGCTCGATGCTCAATACATCGTCCAGGATCTTGAAATCAGCCGGGTTCTTCGATTTGGCGATGTTGGCTGCCAGGATGGACTTGTCCATCACGAAGGCTTCTGCGCGACCCGATTCGAGCAGCAGGAAGCTGTCGGCGTGGTCCTTGCCGTAGACCTCCTTGAAATCCACGCCGGTGGCGCGCTCGTTCTTGCGCAGCGTCTGCACCGAGGTGGTGCCGGTGGTGGTGGCCACGGACTTGCCATTCAGGTCCTTGATGTGGTGGACGTTCGAGTTGGTGCGCACGGCAATGCCCACCTCCTCGACATAGGTGGTGACGGCAAAAGCCACATCCTTCTGGCGCGCGGCGTTGTTGGTGGTCGAGCCGCACTCCAGGTCGACGGTGCCGTTCTGCAGCAGCGGGATGCGGTTCTGCGAGGTCACGGGCTGGTACTTGATCTCGATCTGCGACAGGCCGAGCGGCTTGCGCAGGTCGGCCAGGATGCGCTCGCCCATCTCGGTGTGGAAACCCACGTACTTGCCACCGCCCAAAGTAAAACCGAGACCCGAAGACTCGCGCACGCCCAGCGTCACGCTGCCGCTGGACTTGATCTTGGCCAGGGTGTCGTTGGTCTGGGCCCAGGCGGAACCGGCGCAGGCCGCCATCAAGGCAATGGCCAGGATGCTTTTTTTCATGTCAAGGTCCTTTATCGGTCGAAGAGAAACGGTTGCGTCTCATTCTAGGGGGCGTGCTGCGGGATTGCCACAGGATCTACCCGGATGCCGCAGCGCGCATTCTGGATTGCCCTGGTCAAAATTAGGTGATAAAAAAGAGGACAAACTAGGAGCAGACATGGCCATTCTGAGCTTTTTCCAGTCCTGCAACATGAACGCCCCCGCCGATCTGGACGACAACGGCGGCATCCTGAACCCCAGCGGCGCCACTTCGGTTACGAGTTTCATCCTGGCCGACGGAAACTACGCCGCTGCGGTGCAAAGCGCGACCGGGTCGAGTTTTACCCTGGTCAAGAATTCATCCGGTTACTGGGAGGCCTCGACAGGCATCGCATCACGGGTCGACTGGGTGGACCTGTACTGGGGCAAGACGGTCTACACGCTGACCGGCGCCTCGATCAACATGGCGCTCGACAGCGGCTATGACACGGGTTATGACGCCAATGGTGACGGCTACAAGGAGCTCTACGGCATGCGCGCCGAACAGGCCTTCTGGCTCTCGGGCAACGACAGCGTGATCGGTTCGACCGGTGATGACGCGCTCAACGGCTACAAGGGCAACGACACCCTGCTCGGCAACGCAGGCAACGACTTCCTGAGTGGTGGACTGGGCAACGACTGGCTCGATGGCGGCGCGGGCAACGACTATGCCAACTACCTCGATCTCGAAGGCACGGCGAGCAGCTTCCGTTTCAAGTCGACCGGTAATCTGGGCTCGGGCACGGTCGCGGTCTACCTTGGAACAGCGACAACCATCGCTCAGACTGACACCGTGCGCAACATCGAACTGCTGCGCACGACCAATCTCAAGGACACGGTGGACCTGAGCTCCAGCAGCGGCTACCAGGACGGCATCCAGAGCTTCTGGGGCAACGACATCATCATCGGCGGCGACGTCTTGTCAGGCACCAAGAACGACGGCGACTTCATCGATTACCGCCCGTATGCGGCCGGCAGCTTCGGGCTCACGGTCAACCTTGTCAACACCGACTCGACCACGGCTTACGCATCGGCTGTCCTGAAGCTCGGCAACACGGTGATCGACACCGACCAGGTGCGCAAGATCCACGGCGTGGTCGGCACCGGCGGCAACGACAGCGTGACCGGCAGCGCAGCCGACGACTGGTTCCGCGGCGGCGCGGGCAACGACACCTTTGACGGTGGTGCTGGCTACGACCAGATGAACTACCGCGACAACCCGACTGCGCTCGACATCACGCTGCAGCTCAGCACACTGACCAGCTACCAAACCGTCAACCACGGCAGCGGCATCGACTTGTTCCGCAGCGTCGAAGCGCTGGCAGGCTCGGAATTCGCCGACCGGCTGACTGGCAACGACGTCGGCAACATCCTGCGCGGCGGCGGTGGCAACGACACGATCTCGGGTGGTTCCGGCACCGAGACCTCGATCGACTATGCCGACTACAGGAACGCCAGCGACAGCATCTCGGTGACCTGGAGCAAGACGGCCAACAGCGCGAGTTCGGCTGGTGCCGAAGGCGTGGACAGCCTCAGCTACATCGAAGGCGGCCGCGGCTCGGCCTTCAACGACACTTTTGTTTCAGGCGGCAAATACGGCTTTGTCTTCGAGGGACGCGGCGGCAGCGACACCGTCAGCTTGGCGCAGGTCGGCGCGGGCGTCACGATCAACCTGGCGCTGACGACGGCGCAGGCGCAGACGGTGCCCACGGGTGCCAATCTGGCGGCGCAGTACACGGTCAAGGAGATCGAAAATCTGGTCGGCTCGGCGTATGGCGACCAGCTGAGCGGCTCATCGGCGACCAACACGCTCAATGGCGGCCTGGGCAACGATGTGCTGACCGGCGGCGGCAGCGCCGACTACTTCGTCTTCAACACCGCGCCCAACAGCAGCACGAACCGCGACACGATCACCGACTTCACCAGCGGCAGCGACAAGATCCAGCTCGAGAACGCGATCTTCACGGGTCTGGGCAGCAGCGCCTTCATCGCGGGCGATGCCCGCTTCTGGGTCGGCACTGCGGCACAAGATGCCAGCGACCGCATCATCTACAACGCGACGACTGGTGCCCTGCTCTACGATGCGGACGGCAGCGGCATCAGTTCCGCTGCGGTCCAGATCGCGCTGCTGGGCACCAGCACCCACCCGACGCTGGCGGCAACCGATCTGGTCCTGATCTGAGCGCGGCAGCCATGAACCGCCTGGGCCGGTTGGCAACGCCAGCCCAGGCAAGGCCCAAGATCACAGCAGAGCTCAGTGCTGCTGGGTCTTGTCGAGGAAAACCGGGGTGACTCAGAGCTCGAAGCGTATGCCCTGCGCCAGCGGCAGCCCCTGCCCCCAGTTGACGGTGCTGGTCACGCGCCGCATATAGGACTTCCAGGCGTCCGAACCCGATTCGCGCCCGCCGCCTGTGTCCTTCTCGCCGCCGAAAGCGCCGCCGATCTCAGCGCCACTGGTGCCGAGGTTGACATTGACGATGCCGCAGTCGCTGCCTTGCTCGGACGTGAAGCGCTCGGCCTCGTGCAGCGAATCGGTGAAGATGGCCGAAGACAGGCCGTGGCTGGCGGCGTTGTTGAGCGCGATCGCCTCGTCCAGCTCGCGGAACGGGCAGAGGTAGAGAATGGGTGCGAAGGTCTCGCGCAGCATGACGGCGTGCTGTGCGTCAGTCTCGACCAGCGCGGGTCGCACGTAATGGGCGCCGGGAAAGTCTTGCTGCAGCAGGCGCTCGCCGCCACTCACGCGGTTGCCCAAGGCTCGGCATTCGTCCAGCGCGCGCTGCATGGCGTCGAAGGCCGCACCGTCGATCAGCGGCCCGACCAGAGTGGCAGGCGCACGCGGGTCGCCCACCGTCACGCTGGCCCAGGCCTGCTTGAGCCGCGCCACAAAGGGCTGGTAAATCGATTCGTGGATGAAGGCACGCCGCAGCGTGGTACAGCGCTGGCCGGCCGTGCCAACCGCAGCAAACAGCACGGCGCGCAGTGCCAGGTCCAGATCGGCGCTGGCGCAGACCAGAGCCGCGTTGTTGCCGCCCAGCTCCAAGATGGTGCGCTTGAAACGGGGCGCGCAGGCCAGCGCCACCTCACGCCCCATCGCGGTCGAGCCAGTCGCGCTGACCAGCCGGATGTCCGGGTGCTCGACCAGGAAGCGGCCCGCATCGGAGTGCCCGAGCCAGAGCGCGCTGACAGCCGACCAGTCCGGCTCGGCGTCGGCCAGCACGCGGTGCAGCAGACCATGCACCGCGAGCGCGCACAGCGGCGTGCGGTGCGAGGGCTTCCAGACCAGCGCGTTGCCACAGACCAGCGCGATCGCCGCATTCCAGGCCCAGACCGCAACCGGGAAGTTGAAGGCCGAGATCACGCCGCAGATGCCGTAGGGCTGCCAGCTCTCGCGCATCTTGTGCTCAGGCCGCTCGGACGCGATCACCCGGCCGAACAGCTGGCGCGACAGACCGACGGCGTAGTCACAGATGTCGATCATCTCCTGGACCTCACCCAGGCCCTCCTGCAGGATCTTGCCGGTCTCCAGCGTCACCAGCAGGCCCAGCTCCGGCTTGTGCTCGCGCAGCAGCAGGCCCCAGCGGCGCAACAGTTCGCCGCGCCGGGGCGCGGGCCAGGCCGCCCAATCACGCTGCCTGGCAGCCAGCCGCCGCACCGACGCTTCCATTTCGGCTCGCGGCGTCTGCGCCACGCAGGCCAGCAGGGAGCCGTCGATCGGCGTGCGGCTGTGCAGCAGGCTGTCACCGGGCGCCTCCGCCTCGGTCGGCGGCAGCGCGACGTCCAGGCAGGCAAAGATCTCGGCGACTTGCGCCTGCAGCAGCTGGCTCATGCCTGCACCCATTCGAGCGAGCCGGCCTCGAAGGTGCGGCCGAAACGGTTGGCCAGGAAATCCGGCAGCGCCATCTGTTCCTGCGCGACAAACCCCGCCTGCGGCAGCCGGCCATGGCTGACCAGGTCGAGCGCGGTACAGATGGCCGAGGCCGTGGTGAACTGGATCGCGCTCAGCCGGTGGCCGCCGACCTCGGCGCCCAGGATGCGCGCCGAATACGACTGCTGCAGCAAGCGGCCGGCCCGCCGACCTTGGGCACTGGCGCAGATGACGACCACGTCCTGCTCGGTGGCGGGAATGGCTGTCTCCAGGATGTCCTTGAGCAGGGCGGGACGCTCGCGCAGGCGCAGCTCGTCGATCAGCAGCCGCATGACCGCGCAGTGGCCGGGATAGCGCACCGCCTTGTAGTCGACATTGCGCGCGCGCCCGGCGAGCGAGTGCGTCAGCGTACCAAGCCCGCCCGAGGTATTGAAGGCCTCGTAGCTCACACCGTCGAGTGCAAAGGTCTCCAGCCCCTCCAGCGCGGGGAGCTCGACCAGCCGGCCCTCGACCAGGGCCTCGCAGGGCTGGATGCACTGGTTGATCAGTCCCTCGGTGCTCCAGGTCAGGTTGTAGCGCAGCGCACCGGTGGGAAAGCGCGGCAGCGCGCCGACCCTCAGGTGCAGGTCGAGCAAGGGGTCGAAGCGCTGCGCCAGGTCGTTGCCGACCACGCCGATGAAGCCAGGCGCCAGGCCGCATTGCGGCATCAGCACGCTGCGCGCTCCCTGGGCCAGCTGCCGGATGGCCTGGGTGCTGTGGACGTCTTCGGTCAGGTCGAAATAATGCACGCCCAGGCTGGCGGCCAGCCGCGCGACCCGCACCGCTTGCGAAAAGGGCAGCGCGTTGAGCACCGCCCAGCGCCCTTGCAGCGCAGCGGCCAGGCTGGACTCGTCGGCCACGTCGACCTGCATCGTCTCGCAGCCCAGGCCGGCCAAGGCCGCGAGGTGGTCCTGGTTCTGATCGGCCACGCACACCGCATAGCCGGCGCCGTGCTGCCTGAGCAGCAGGGCAATGGCCCAGCCGATCTTGCCGGCTCCCAGCAGGATCACACCTCTGGACATGGCATCCATCGCGCCCCCCTTTGCTGTGCCAGGCCGCCAAACGGCTGGCCTGGCAAGCATTCTAGGACTCTGCCTGCGGCAGCGACAGGGGGGAAAACCCAGTCGCAGGTTCCGCCGCCTTCACTGGCCGTCAGCCAGCGCCGCCGCCACGTCGTCCCAGAACTTCTGCGCCACGCGCTTGGGCCGGCGTGCGCCAGGGCGCTCGCGGTAGAGCCGGATGTCCAGCCTCGCCTCACAGGCCAGCTCCGGGCTGGCAGCGCGGACCAGCTGGCCATCGCGCAAGGCCTGCTGCACCGAGCTCTCCGGCAGGAAAGCCACGCCGTGGCCGGCGATCGCCATCGCCTTGAGGCTCTCGGACATGTCGGTCTCGTAGATCCGCTCGGGATGGAAGGCCACCCCGCCCTGCCGCAGCACCCAGTCGACCACGCGCCCGAGATAGGCACCAGGCGCATAAGCCAGGTAGGGCCAGGGCTGCTCGGCCATGCCGGGCAGGCAGTGCAGCGGCGCCCCGTCAGCACCAGGCCTGACATAGGGCGCCAGCACTTCCTGCCCCAGCGACAGCATCTCATAGCGCACGGCGTCGAGCTGGATCGGCTGCGAGGAATGCTGGTAGGTGATCAGCAGATCACAGCTGCCCTCCATCAGGCGCAGCACCGCATCATGGACGTTGAGCGCGATCAGGCGGGTCTTGACCGGACCGACCACCTCGCGCAGGCCCGAGAGCCAGGCCGGGAAGAAGGTGAAGGCCAGCGTGTGCGGCACCGCGAACTCGATCTGATCCTGCCCGGTCGGGCTCTGCTGGCGCAACATGGTGCGGGTGGCCTGCAGCGCATTGAGAATTTCAAGCGCCTGCTCGTACAGCGTCTGCCCCGCCGGCGTGAGCCGGGTCGGATAGCTGCTGCGATCGACCAGGTCGGTGCCGGCCCAAGCCTCGAGCGACTGGATGCGGCGCGAGAACGCCGGCTGCGTCACATGGCGCAACTGGGCCGAGCGGCTGAAGCTGCGCGTCTCGGCCAGGCTGACGAAATCCTCCAGCCACTTGGTATCCATCTCAAGCCTCCGTGGCCAAAGCAGTCGGGATGACCGCATCGAGCGCCGCGTCGGCACCGCTCTGCTGCAGCGCCCACATCTGCGCGTAGCGGCCATTGCGCGCCAGCAGCTCGGCATGGGCGCCGCGCTCGACGATGTAGCCCTGTTCGAGCACGATGATCTCGTGCGCGTCGACCACGGTCGAGAGCCGGTGCGCGATCACCAGCGCGGTCTTGTCGCGCGCCGCGCTGCGCAGTTCGGCCTGGATCGCGCGTTCGTTGGCCGAATCGAGCGCCGAGGTCGCCTCGTCGAAGATCAGGATCGGTGGATTCTTCAGCAAGGTGCGCGCGATCGCGACGCGCTGCTTCTCGCCGCCCGACAGCTTGAGACCGCGCTCGCCGACCACCGTGTCATAGCCCTTGGGCAGCTTCAGGATGAAGTCGTGGATATGGGCGGCCTGGGCCGCGGCGATGACCTCGTCCGGCGTCGCCTCCGGACGGCCATAGCGGATGTTGTAGCCGATGCTGTCGTTGAACAGCACCGTGTCCTGCGGCACGATGCCGATCGCGCGCCGCAGGCTGGACTGGGTCAGCTGGCGGATGTCCTGGCCCGCGATCCGGATGGCGCCGGCCGCATCCGGCGCTATTTCCTTGCCGCCGACATCGTAGAAGCGGTACAGCAGGCGCGCCAGCGTGGACTTGCCGGAGCCGGACGGACCGACCACCGCCACCGTCTTGCCGGCCGGCACGGTGAAGCTGATGCCGTGCAGGATCTCGCGCGCCGGCTCGTAGGCAAAGCGCACGGCCTCGAAGCACACCTCGGGCGGACCGTCCAGCACCAGCTCAGGGGCACCCGGCGCATCGGCAATCTCGCGCTCTCGGTCCAGCAGC
The DNA here is from genome assembly GCA_943326015.2 of Chitinophaga pinensis. Lineage (GTDB taxonomy): Bacteria > Pseudomonadota > Gammaproteobacteria > Burkholderiales > Burkholderiaceae_C > Malikia. Next base: position 22,807 of record CALPRQ020000019.1, read on the forward strand.
GTGAACATCTTGTCGAGGTCGGTCAGGCTCTGCTTGATCTCCCGGTACAGCACGCCCAGGAAGTTGAGCGGGATGTAGAGCTGGATCATGAAGGCGTTGATCATCACCAGGTCACCCAGCGTCATGCCGCCCTGGGTGACAGTGCTGGTGGCGCGCCAGAGCATGGCGACCAGCGCGGTCGCGATGATCAACTGCTGGCCGGCGTTGAGCAGCGACAGCGTGGTCTGGCTCTTGATGCGGGCACGGCGCAGGCGCTCCAGGCTCTCGCCGTAGCGGCTCGACTCGAAGGCCTCGTTGTTGAAGTACTTGACCGTCTCGTAGTTGAGCAGCGAATCGACCGCGCGCGTCTGGCTGGCCGACTCCAGCTCGTTCATCTCGCGCCGGTACTGGGTGCGCCACTCGGTCACCTTGACCGTGAAGAACACATAGGCCGCCAGCGCGGCCAGCGTGGTCCAGACATACCAGAGCTCGAACTTGATGCCCAGCAGTGCCAGCACCAGCACGACTTCGAGCAGGGTCGGGAAGATGCTGTAGAGCGAGTACGAGATCAGCGACTGCACGCCGCGGGTACCGCGATCGACATCGCGCGTCATGCCGCCGGTCTGGCGCTCGAGGTGAAAGCGCAGGCTCAGTCCGTGCAGGTGACCGAAGACCTGCAGCGCGATCGCGCGCGTCGCGCCTTCGGTCGCCTTGGCAAAGATCAGCTCACGCAGTTCGGTGAACAGGCTGGTCGAGAAGCGCAGCAGGCCGTAGGCCAGCAGCAGGCCCAGCGGCACCACCAGCAGCGCGGCCTGGCCTGGCGCCAGCCCGGTGCGCGGCGTCAATGCGTCGACCAGTTCCTTGAGCAGCAGCGGCACGCCGACGTTGGCCAGCTTGGCCCCGACCATGAAGGCCAGCGCCAGCGCAACGCGCCAGCGGTACTGCCAGAGGTAGGGTAGCAGGCGGCGCAGAGTGGCGGCATCCGAGCGCCCGTGCTGGGCAGCGGCAGGGCCGGACGGGGCGGGAGAACTGGAATGGGCGAGGTGGCGCATCGGCAAGAACGATCAGATAAACGCGTCGATTGTGCTCCCATCCCTGGGACCACCGGCATCGCCATGAGCTGGACGCCCCCAGCTCATTGTTCAGCCCTTGGCTCTAGCCCAGCATTCCACTCAGGTAGCCAATCAGCAAGAGCAGCGCCACGCCGAAGCCATCCATCAGACATCCCATGACTTTCATCCCTGTATCCACCTTGCTGTATTTCTTTGCATCCATGACACCACCTCCAATGATTTTCTTGTTTTCATTATTGAATTTTCGATTAATATGCGGTTTAACGAAGAAAACTGCAGGACAACTCCGCAGAGTAAAAGCGCCCCTGCAAAAGCGTTATGACGGCATACACCAACAGAGTATGAAATCCGGCTGCCTGGACATTTGAGAAAATGCCAGCAAGCTTTGCACGATGGCAGAAACCAATTCGCGCGACTTGCAGTATTTCCCGGCAGCAAAGGAGGCGGGACCTGCGCCAAAGGATGGCCGGCCGTGGTGTACCGTGATGCAGCTTCCGCGCAGGCAAAAAAAACGCCGCCCTTGTGGGGCGGCGGCAAGTCCTAGAGGACGTCGTTGGGAATCCGGTGGTGGCAGGCACTACTTTGTTGTTGTGGCGCCGGCCTCCTTCCGCTGAGACTCTCTTGTTCTGGACAAGTGTGACAGCACTTGGACCGTATTGTGCGCCTGCAGCAAGCCGGCGAACATCCCCTGTTTAGGGGATGTCAAGGTAAACCCTTGCATCAAACCCTGGCCTGCACCCGGGTCGCCAGCCACACCAGCAGCACCACCGGCAGTCCGAGCAGCGCGGTGCCGACGAAGAAGGTCGCGTAGCCGTGCGCATCGACAAAGGCACCCGAGAAGCCGGCCAGCCACTTGGGCGCCAGCAGCATCATGGAACTGAACAGCGCATACTGCGTGGCCGAATAGCTCACGTTGGTCAGACTTGACAGATAGGCGACGAAGGCGGCCGACGCGATGCCCGAACTCAGGTTGTCGGCCGCGATCACCGCGATCAGCGCGATCAGGTCATGGCCATGCCCGGCCAGCCAGGCGAACAGCAGGTTGCTGACGGCGCTCAGCACCGCACCCAGCATCAGGATGCGCGCGACGCCCCAGCGCATCGCCAGCGCGCCACCGGCAAAAGCGCCCACCAGGGTCATGATCACGCCATAGACCTTGGTGACGGCGGCGACCTCGTCCTTGCTGTAACCCATGTCGACGTAGAAGGGATTGGCCATGATGCCCATGACCACGTCGCTGATGCGGTAGACGCCGATCAGCGCCAGCAGCAGCAGGGCCCGACGGCCGTAACGGTGCAGGAAATCGGCGAAGGGCTCGACCAGCGCCTCGCGCAGCCAGGTCGCGAGGTCACGCGCCGGCGTCACCGGGCGGCGCTGGGGCTCGGGCGAGAGCAGCACCGTCAGCAGGCCCAGCGCCATCGATGCCGCCATGACGAGGTAAGCGCTCTGCCAGGCCGCCTGCTGATAGCCGGCCTCGGCGGCGGGCGCCAGCTCGGCGCGCGCCGCCAGCCAGAGCACGCCGGCGCCGGCCCAGATCATCGCGAGCCGGTAACCGGTCTGGTAGCTCGCGGCGAGCGCGCCCTGGCGCTGCGCAGCGGCCGATTCGATGCGGAAGGCGTCGAGCGCGATGTCCTGCGTCGCCGAAGCAAAGGCCACCAGCAGCGCCCAGCCCACCATGCCGCGCAGGTCGGCGCGCGGGTCGGTCAGCGCCATGCCGGCCAGTCCCGCAGCGACCGCAAGCTGGGACAGCAGCAGCCAGGCGCGGCGCTGGCCCAGCCAGCGGCTCAAGTATGGCAGCGGCATCCGGTCGACCAGCGGCGCCCAGCACCACTTGAAGCCGTAGGCCAGCCCGACCCAGCTCAGGTAGCCGATGGTGGCACGGTCCAGCCCGGCCTCGCGCAGGCGAAAGCTCAGCGTGCCAAGCACCAGCAGCAGCGGCAGGCCGGCAGAAAAACCGAGCGCGAACAGGCGCAGGCTGGCGGGTTCAAGATAGACGCGCAGGCTGGCGCGCCAGGACAGCGCCGGCTCGGGCTGCGGCTCGGCGACGGCGGACGCGGGACGGAAATCGGGTGTGGGCATGTTCGAGCTGAAACGGAAAACCTGCGCGGGCGGCAGGTTTTGTCTATTATTGGCGCATGTGCTGGCTTTGCGACGCGAAATCCCCCCTTTCGGCTCAGGCCGTAACCCATGACGAACTGCACGCCGGGCGCTGGTCGCCACGGCGGGGCTTCCTGCTGGCCGGGGCGGCGAGCGCCGTCGGGCTGGCGAGCGGACCGGCGCAGGCCCAGGTCGATGTCGGCGAGGCCTCGGCGCTGCGCACCCTGGTGCCAGCCGAACAGCTCGAAGGCGCGGCACGCCAGCAGTACGGCCAGATGCTGGAGCAGGCCCGTTCCAAGGGCGCACTGGCACCTGACAACCATCCCCAGCTGCAGGGTCTGCGCGCGATCGCGCGCCGCCTGATCCCGCACGCTGCGCCCTGGAACCCGCGCTCGCGCGACTGGCAGTGGGAAGTCAACCTGATCGGCAGCTCCCAGCTCAACGCCTTCTGCATGCCGGGCGGCAAGATCTGCTTCTATACCGGCATCCTCGACAAGCTCAAGCTCAGCCCGGACGAGGCGGCCATGATCATGGGCCACGAGATGGCGCATGCGCTGCGCGAACATGCGCGCGAACGGCTAGCCAAGACCCAGGCCACCAGCATGGGCCTGTCACTGGGAGCGCGGCTGCTGGGTCTGGGCGAACTGGGCAATGTGGCGGCTGACCTCGGTACCCAGCTGCTGAGCCTCAAGTACAGCCGCGACGACGAGACCGAGGCTGATCTGGTGGGTCTGGAGCTGGCCGCGCGCAGTGCCTACGCTCCGCCGGCCAGCGTCTCGCTCTGGCGCAAGATGATGGCGGCCAACGGCAGTGGCGGGCCGGCCTTCCTGTCGACCCACCCGAGCGGGCCGAACCGGATCCAGGAATTGCAGGAAAACCTGCCCAAGGTGCAGCGGCTCTACGAGCAGGCCAGGGGCTGAAGCAGGAGCGGCTCAGGTGCCGCGCACGTAGGGGTTCATGCGCCGCTCGCGCCCGAAGCTGCTCTCGGGGCCATGACCGGGAATGAACACCGTGTCGTCACCCATCGGCCACAGGCGCTGCGTGATGCTGGCGATCAGCTGGTCATGGTCGCCGCCGGGAAAGTCGGTGCGGCCGATGCTGCCGGCGAACAGCACGTCGCCGACGAAGGCGCGCTTGGCCTCGGCCGAGTGGAACACCACATGACCGGGCGTGTGGCCCGGGCAGTGGCGCACGCTCACCTGGCTCTGGCCCAGTTGCAGCTGGTCGAGATCATGCAGCCAGCGCGTCGGCGTGAAATGTCCCGCGGGTGGGAAGCCGAACTTGACGCTCTGCATCGGCAGGCCGTCGATCCAGTACTGGTCGCCCTCGTGCGGGCCGATGATGGGCAGCTGGCAGCGCTGCGCCAGCTCGGCGGTGCCGCCGGCGTGGTCGATGTGGGCGTGCGTCAGCCAGATCTGACCGAGCTGGAGTCCGAGCCGGGCGACCTCGGCCAGCACCAGTTCGAGGTCGCCGCCCGGGTCGATCACGGCGGCCTCCAGCGTCTGGTCGCACCAGACAAGCGAGCAGTTCTGCTGGAAGGGCGTGACGGGTATCGTGAGGTATTGCAGCATGCGCCTCATTGTAGGCAAGCCGGCCGGTTCACATATTGGTCGCGGCGATCACCTCGGCCAGGTCGGTCAAGCCAGCCACCACCTTCTCGATGCCGTCCTGGCGCAGCGTGTGCATGCCGGCGGCGAGCGCGGACTGGCGGATCTCGCCGGCCGAGGCGCGGCGTCGGATATGGTGCCGGATCGCATCGTCGCTGAGCATCAGCTCGTAGATGCCGAGCCGGCCCTTGTAGCCGCGCTGCTCGCAGGCCTCGCAGCCATGGCGGACATGGGTGTGGAGCTGGCGCACGCCGGACGCGTCGGGCCGGCCGTAGTCGATCCGCCAGCGCGCGAGCAGCTGCGCGATCTCGCGGTCGCCGTGCTGCGCATCGCCATCGAGGTACTGGTGCGCCAGCGCCTCGATCTCATCGGCGCGCGCCGGCCGGGTCTCGACGCACTGCTTGCAGAGGCGGCGCACCAGACGCTGCGCCAGGATGGCCAGCAGCGAATCCGAGAAGTTGAACGGGTCGAGCCCGATCTCGAGCAGGCGCGCGATGCTCTCGGGCGCCGAGTTGGTGTGCAGCGTCGACAGCACCAGGTGGCCGGTCAGAGAAGCCTCGATGGCGATGCGCGCGGTTTCCTCGTCGCGCATCTCGCCGATCATGATCACGTCGGGGTCGGCACGCAGGAAGGTCCGCATCGCGGCGGCAAAGCTCCAGCCTATGCGCGAGTTCATCTGCACCTGGCGCAAGCCGTCCTGGGTGATCTCGATCGGGTCCTCGGCGGTCCAGATCTTGCGCTCTTCGGTGTTGATGTCGCTGATCAGCGAGTGCAGCGTGGTGGTCTTGCCGCTGCCGGTCGGACCGCAGACCAGGATCAGTCCGTAGGGCTTGAGCACCAGGCGGCGCAGGTCGTCCAGGTTGCGGGGGCTGAGGCCGATGGCATCGACCGGCATCGGCCTGGAGCCGGCCAGCAGACGCAGCACCACGTCCTCCAGCCCGCCACTGGTCGGCACGGTCACGACCCGCAACTCGGTCTTGGCACCGCCGAAACGCGAAAAATCGATCTTGCCGTCCTGCGGCTTGCGGTGCTCGGAAATATCCATGCCCGCCATGATCTTGATGCGCGCGACCATGGCATAGCGAAAGCGCGACTCGACCTCGAGATAGCGCCGCAGCTCGCCGTCGAGCCGGAAGCGTATCCGGACCTTCCGGGGCGCGGGCTGGGTCTCGATATGGATGTCGGACGCCTTCTGCGCGATCGCCTCGGCAATCAGCGAGTTGATCAGCCGCACCAGCGTGTTGTCCGACTCGCTGACGACATCGGACTCAGGCTCGTTGCGGACTTCGGCGCCAGCCTGCAGGTCATGCACCAGGTCACGCGACGAGGCACGGCTGGAATCCCTGGGTCTGGATGAGTCGGGCGGCTCGACCTGCCGCTCGTAGGCACGAGAGACCGCGGGCATCAGCGTGCCGGGCGCCGCCAGCACCGGGACGATGCGGCGCTGGGTCATGAAGCGCAACTCGTCGAGCAGACGCTTGTCCAGCGGGTCGGCCATCGCCAGCACCAGGATGTCCTCGTGCAGCAGCAGCGGCAGCACCGCCTCGCGCTCGGCGAAGGCGTGCGGCACCAGCGCGAGCGCGTCCTGATCGAACAGGTAAGCCGAAGGGTCGAGCACCCGGTTGCCCAGCCAACCCGCGATCACGTGGCGCAGCTGGGGCTCGGTCAGCATGCCCTTTTCGACCAGCTGCTGGCCCAGCTGGCGGTAGATGCCGAGCTTGCGCTCCTCGGCCTGGGTCGCGAGTGCGTCGCACAATTGATCGGCACTCAGCACCCCGCTGCGCACCAGCGCATCGCCGAGGTGACGCGCGCCATGCGCCTGGGACTGGGGGTTCTGCAGCAGTTGCCACAGCTCGTCCGGCATCCTGGGCCTGGGATAGACCGGCGCAGCGAGTGCCGCAGCGGCGCTGGTGTTGGGAAGGTCTGCAGACATGCTCGGATCGGATAGTGTTGACGGACCGGATACCTGCCATGGTTCGATCCATTGTGCCGATTTTTCGCGGCCAGGTCACGACAGACAACCGTAGGCCGGTTGCGGCGACAATCCGTGCATGAGATTCCAAGGCATTCTGTTGTGGGGTGGCGTGGCCGCGCTGCTGGTGCTGGCGCATGCCCAGTTCGGCTGGCCCGGCGTGGCTTTCGCGGGCGCCGGCCTCGTGATGTGGCTGCTGCTGCACTTCACCCGCCTGATGGGAGTCATGAAGCGCGCCGCCAACCGGCCCATTGGCCATGTCGACAGCGCGGTCATGCTGAACGCGAAGCTGCAGCCAGGTCGCACCTTGATGCATGTGGTCGCGCAGACGCGTGCGCTTGGCGAGCGACTGTCGGCCGAAGCGGCGCAGCCCGAGGTCTACCGCTGGAGCGACGAATCGGGCTCCAGCGTGAGCTGCGAGTTCGAGGGCGGCAAGCTCGCGCGCTGGAAGCTGGAGCGTCCCGACCCAGCCGAGCAGGGCTGAAGGCGGCTCAGAGTGCCCAGTCGTACTCGATGGTCAGCGGCGCGTGGTCGCTGAACCACTGTTCCTTGTAGATGGCAGCCCGGCGCGCGCCCTGGGCCAGCGCCGGACTGGCGAGCTGGTAGTCGATGCGCCAGCCCACGTTCTTGGCGCGCGCCTGGCCGCGATTGCTCCACCAGGTGTAGCCGCCCTCGCCCTCCTCGGGATGCAGATGGCGGTAGACGTCGACCAGGCCGGCCTCGTCCAGCAAGCGGGTCATCCAGGCGCGCTCCTCGGGCAGGAAGCCACTGTTCTTGAGGTTGCCCTTCCAGTTCTTCAGATCGATCTCGCGGTGCGCGATGTTGACGTCGCCACACAGCACGTAGTCGCGCTCGGCGTTCAGGCTGGCCAGATGGGGATAGATCAGGTCGAGAAAACGGAACTTGGCCTGCTGGCGCTCCTCGCCCGATGAGCCGCTCGGGAAGTAGCAGCTGACGATGCTGCGCTTGTGACTCAAGGTGTCGAAGCGCAGCTCGACGTAGCGGCCCTCGGCATCGAACTCGGGCTCGCCCAGGCCGACGATCACGTCGCTGGGCTCGTGCCGGCTGTAGAGCGCAACGCCCGAATAGCCCTTCTTCTCGGCGTAATGGAAATAGCCCTGCAGGCCGGCGAGCTGCTCGAAGCGGCCGGCCACATCGGCGCCCTGCGCCTTGAGTTCCTGCACGCCAATACAATCAGGTGCCTGGGCTGCGACCCAGTCTTCCAGCCCCTTGGAACTGGCGGAACGGATGCCGTTGAGGTTGAGGCTGGTGAGTTTGAACAAGGAATTTCCCATGGTGGTTGAAACGAACAAGCCGGCGGCAGACGACGCGCTGGCGCTGGAATTTGTGCAATTTTCCGTCGAATCCGGCGTGCTGCGCTTTGGCGAGTTCAAGACCAAGGCCGGCCGCCTGAGCCCCTACTTCTTCAATGCCGGCCTGTTCGACGACGGTGCCAAGCTGGGCCGGCTGGCGGCCTTCTACGCCCGGCGCATCCAGGCCAGCGGGCTGGAATTCGACATGATCTTCGGCCCGGCCTACAAGGGCATCCCGCTGGCGGCGGCGGTGGCGATCGAACTCGCACGCCTGGGCGTCAACAAGCCCTTCGCCTACAACCGCAAGGAAGCCAAGGACCATGGCGAGGGCGGCAGCCTGGTCGGCGCGCCGCTCCAGGGCCGGGTGCTGATTGTCGATGATGTGATGAGCGCCGGCACCGCCGCGCGCGAGTCGATCGCGCTGATCAAGGCCGCCGGCGCCACGCCGCACGCGGTCGCGATCGCGCTCGACCGCCAGGAAATGGCGACCGAAGCCACGCCGGACGGCGTGCGCGACGTCCCCTACAGCGCGGTGCAGTATGTGCGCGGACAGCTCGGCCTGCAAGTCTGCGCGATTGCGCAACTGTCCGATCTGCTGCAATATCTGCAGCAACAGACAGGCGGCGAGATGGAGGTACACCGCGACCGGGTTCAGGCCTATCGGGATCGCTACGGAGTCGCCTGATACACCTGGCCCAGCGGCCACGCAAGGAGAAACGAATGGCAGACCAGCCCGCCAGCTGGGCGTCCGTGGCCAAGGCCTCCGGCTGGGTCACCCTGGCAGTCATCTCCTGTACCGTGGGCTTGGTCCAGGCCCAGGGTAACCCCCAGCCGGTGGGCCAGCCCAGCATCTATACCTGCATCGACCCTCAGGGCAGGCGCATCACCTCCGACCGCCCGATCGCGGAATGCATGGGCACCGGGCAGCGCGAGCTCAGCTCAAGCGGCAACCTCAAGCGCATCGTCCCCCCGGTGTTGACCGCGACTGAACGCGCGCGAGAGGCCGAGCGCTTGCGGGAAGAAGCGGCCCGCCAGGCCCGGATCGAGGAGGAAAAGCGCAAGCAGCGCGCGCTGGTGGCGCGCTACCCCGACCAGATGGCGCACGACAAGGCGCGCGCCGAGGCGATCGCCCAGTTCGACGCCTTGCTTGCTGCCGTGCACAAGCGCCAAGGCGAGCTCGACAAGCAGCAGCGGGAAATCGCGGCCGAGCTGGAGTTCTACCAGCAGGACCCCAGCAAGGCACCGATCTGGCTGAGGAAACTAAGCGAGGAGAACGCACGCCAGCGCAAATCGCAATCGGACTACCTGGCCGAGCAGCAGCGTGCGCGCCAGCAGACCTGGCAGAACTTCGACGATGAGCTGGCCCGCCTGCGCGAGCTCTGGAAACAGGAAGGCCGCTGAAACCAACGGCCTTGCCCTTGCACCGACAGACCCGGCGACTGCCGGGCCTTGCCAGCCTGTTCAGCCCAGACGGGCTTTCAGCAGTTCGTTGACCTGGCCCGGGTTGGCCTTGCCCTTGCTGGCCTTCATGACCTGGCCGACCAGGGCGTTGAAGGCCTTGTCCTTGCCGGCGCGGTACTCGGCGATGTTCTTCTCGTTGGCGGCCAGCACCTCGTCGATGATGGCTTCCAGCGCGCCGCTGTCGTTCATCTGCTTCAGGCCCTTGGACTCGATCAGCGCGTCGACCTGCGCCTGCGGCTCGCCCTCGATCACCTCGCCAGCCCACAGCGCGTCCATCACCTGCTTGCCGGCGTTGTTGCTGATCGTGCCGTCGGCGATGCGCGCGACCAGCGCCGCCAGTTGCGCGCCGCTCACCGGAGACGCGGCGATCTCGATCTCGCCGGCGTTGAGGCGGCGCGAGAGCTCGCCCATGATCCAGTTGCTGACCAGCTTGGCTTGTCCGCTCAGCTTGGCTGCGGCTTCGAAGTAGGCGCCCATGGCCGGGCTCTGGGTCAGCGTGGTGGCGTCGTATTCGGGCAGGCCGTAGTCCGCGACGAAGCGCTCGGCCTGGACCCGCGGCAGTTCGGGCATGTCGGCGCGCACGCGCTCGACCCAGTCACGCTCGATCATCAGCGGCGGCAGGTCCGGGTCGGGGAAGTAGCGGTAGTCGGCCGCGTCTTCCTTGGTGCGCATGGCGCGGGTCTCGCCGGTGTCGGGATCGAACAGCACGGTGGCCTGCTCGATCTCGTAGCCGTCCTCGATGCGGTCGATCTGCCAAAGCACCTCGAAGTCGATCGCCTGCTGCATGAACTTGAAGCTGTTCAGGTTCTTGATCTCGCGCCGGGTGCCCAGGGCTGCGCCGGGTTTGCGCACCGAGACGTTGGCATCGCAGCGGAAGGAACCTTCCTGCATGTTGCCGTCGCAGATGCCGATCCAGGTCACGATCTTGTGCAGTTCCTTGGCATAGGCCACGGCCTCGGCGCTGGAGCGGATGTCGGGCTCGGTCACGATTTCGAGCAGCGGCGTGCCGGCGCGGTTCAGGTCGATGCCCGACAGGCCGTGGAAGTCCTCGTGCAGCGACTTGCCGGCGTCTTCTTCCAGGTGGGCGCGCACCAGGCGCACGGTCTTCTTCTCGTCGCCGAGGAAGAACGACACCTCGCCGCCCTGCACCACCGGGATCTCGAACTGGCTGATCTGGTAGCCCTTGGGCAGGTCGGGGTAGAAGTAGTTCTTGCGCGCGAAGATGCTGCGCTCGGCCACATGCGAGCCGACCGCCAGGCCGAACTGGATCGCGCGCTCGACCGCGCCACGGTTCATGACCGGCAGCGTGCCGGGCAGCGCCAGATCGACCGCGCAGGCCTGGGTGTTGGGCTCGGCGCCAAAGGCGACCGGAGCGCGGCTGAAGATCTTGCTGTTGGTCGACAGCTGGGCATGGGTCTCGAAGCCGATCACGACCTCGTAGCCCTGCACCAGCAGGGAAGCTTGCTGCTTGCTCATGCGAATTCCTTCGGCGCGCGGGTGTGCCAGTCGGTAAAGTCTTCGTTCTGAAAATGGTGCGCAGCGCCGAGCAGGCGGGCCTCATCGAAGTAGTTGCCGATCAGCTGCAGGCCAACCGGCATGCCATTGGCACCGAAGCCGGCCGGCACGCTCATGGCCGGCAGGCCAGCCAACGAGGCCGGCAGCGTGTAGATGTCGGCCAGGTAAGCCGCGACTGGGTCATCGGACTTCGCGCCGATCTTCCAGGCCACGCTCGGCGCGACCGGACCGGCGATCAGGTCGCACTGGCCGAAGGCCAACTGGAAGTCCTGCGCGATCAGGCGGCGGATCTGCTGCGCCTTCAGGTAATAGGCGTCGTAGTAGCCGTGGCTCAGCACATAGGCGCCGGTCAGGATGCGGCGCTGCACTTCCTCGCCGAAGCCCTCGCTGCGCGACTTCTTGTACATGTCGCTGAGGTCGGCGTAGTCCTTGGCGCGGTGGCCGAACTTGACGCCGTCGAAGCGGCTCAGGTTGGAGCTGGCCTCGGCCGGCGCGATGATGTAGTAGGCCGGAATCGACAACGACGTATAACGCAGATCATCAATAAGACTACACGTAGCACCGAGCGCTGCAAATACGCGAATAGCCTCCCCTAGTGCCGTAGTGACATCTTCATCTGGTCCCGGATTAAGCCGGTCAAAATTCCGATTAGCGTCATCGAGCGCCAGACTCCACCACTGCGTTGGCAGGCCGATGCGCAGGCCCTTCAAGGGCTGCGCCGCCGTGGCGTCGGGCGACAGCGGACGCCCCAGCGCGGCAGCATAGTCCTCGGCAGGGCGGTCCAGGCTGGTCGAGTCGCGGTCGAGGTCGGGGCCGACCATGGCGGACAGCAGGATCGCGCAGTCCTTGGCGCTGCGTGCCATCGGGCCGGCCTGGTCGAGACTCGACGCATAGGCCACCATGCCGTAGCGCGAGCAGCGGCCGTAGGTCGGCTTGATGCCGGTGATGCCGGTGAAGCTGGCGGGCTGGCGGATCGAGCCGCCGGTGTCGGTGCCGGTCGCAGCCGGCGCCAGGCGCGCCGCCACGGCAGTCGAGGAGCCACCCGAGGAGCCACCCGGCACGCGGGTCTTGTCCCAGGGATTGAGCGCAGGGCCGTAGGCCGAGTTGTCGTTACCCGAACCCATCGCGAACTCGTCGCAGTTGAGCTTGCCCAGCGTCACGGCGCCAGCCGCGGCCAGCTTGGCCACCACGGTCGCGTCGAAGGGACTGCGGTAGCCTTCCAGCATCTTCGAGCCGGCGGTGGTCGGAAAATCCTTGGTGACGAACAGGTCCTTGTGCGCGATCGGCACGCCCAGCAGCGGCGCGCGCTCGCCGGCGGCCAGCCGCGCGTCGGCGGCACGGGCCTGCGCCAGGCTGACTGCCTCGTCGAGCGCCAGGTAGGCGCCGAGATCGGCATTCGCCTTGGCGCGCTCCAGCAGGGCTTGCGTGACTTCGACGCTCGAGACCTCGCGCGCGGCCAGCTTGGCGGCCAGCGCGCTCACGTCCAGTTGATACAGTTCGCTCATTCGATCACCTTGGGCACCAGGAACAGGCCGTTCTCCACGGCCGGGGCGCTGCGCTGGTTGGCTTCGCGCTGGTTGGGCTCGCTCGCCACGTCGTCGCGCAGACGCAGCGCGACCTGGCCGATCACGGCGGTCGGGTGCGCGAGCGGCTCGACGCCGGCGGTGTCGACCGCCCTCATCTGCTCGACGATGTCGAAGAAGCCGTTGAGCCGGGTCAGCATGCGCTGGGCATGAGCCTCGTCCAGCTCGAGCCGCGCGAGATGGGCAATGCGCCCGATATCTTGCAGGGTCAGGGACATGAAGGGTCCAAATGAAAAGGAAGATCCCACCGGAAAGCAGGACTTTCGTTACAAAAAACCTCGACGCCAAAAGACCTTAGGCGCGGGCCATGCGGTATTATCCCGCGTTTGGTGACCGCTGGGTCTGGCTGCGCATTGGCGTGCGTCCATGAAGCGGCTGTCCGCCAACCCCGAATCCCCACCATACTCGGCGCTGCCCGCCCACGCGCAGGCAGGCCGCACAGGACACCCTGACATGTTCGAAGTTTTCCGTCGGCATTTCTCCACCGACCTGGCGATCGACCTCGGCACCGCCAACACCCTGATCTACATGCGCAACAAGGGCATCGTGCTCGACGAGCCCTCGGTCGTCTCGATCCGCCACGAAGGCGGCCCGAGCGGCAAGAAGACGATCCAGGCCGTCGGCAAGGAAGCCAAGGCCATGCTGGGCAAGGTACCGGGCAACATCGAGGCGATCCGCCCGATGAAGGACGGCGTGATTGCCGATTTCGTGGTCACCGAGCAGATGATCAAGCAGTTCATCAAGATGGTGCACCCGCGCAGCCTGCTGACGCCGAGCCCGCGCATCATCATCTGCGTACCCTGCGGCTCGACCCAGGTCGAACGCCGCGCGATCAAGGACGCGGCCGAAGCCGCTGGCGCCAGCGCCGTCTACCTGATCGAGGAGCCGATGGCCGCCGCGATCGGCGCCGGCCTGCCGGTGTCGGAAGCCTCGGGCTCGATGGTGATCGACATCGGCGGCGGCACCACCGAAGTCGGCGTCATCAGCCTGGGTGGCATGGTCTACAAGGGCAGCGTGCGCGTCGGCGGCGACAAGTTCGATGACGCCATCATCAACTACATCCGCCGCAACTACGGCATGCTGATCGGCGAACAGACCGCCGAAGCGATCAAGAAGCAGATCGGCTCGGCCTTCCCCGGCTCCGAGATCAAGGAGATGGAAGTCAAGGGCCGCAACCTGTCCGAAGGCGTGCCGCGCAGCTTCACGATCAGCAGCAACGAGGTGCTCGAAGCGCTGACCGACCCGCTCAATCAGATCGTCTCGGCGGTCAAGATCGCGCTGGAGCAGACCCCGCCCGAGCTGGGCGCCGACATCGCCGAGCGCGGCATGATGCTGACCGGCGGCGGCGCGCTGCTGCGCGACCTGGATCGGCTTCTGGCCGAGGAAACCGGCCTGCCGGTGCTGGTCGCCGAGGAACCGCTGACCTGCGTGGTGCGCGGCTGCGGCATGGCGCTGGAGCGCATGGACCGCCTGGGCGGCAGCGTCCTGTCCCACGAATAATCCCTGATCGGCCCGGGCCATGCCCAAGGCGACCGTAGACCGCAGGGTTCCGCCGCTGTTCCGGCAGGGCCTCACACCCCTGTCCAAGCTACTGCTGCTGGGCGCGCTGTCGGTGCTGCTGATGGTGGTCGACGCCCGGCTGCGGCTGGGCGCGCCGGTGCGCGCGGCCGTGGCCACCGCGCTGACGCCACTGCAATGGCTGGCGCTGGCGCCGGTACGCGCCTTGCAGACCGGCGGCGGCTATTTCGGCAGCCTGCAGGCCGCACAACAGGAGGCTGCCACGGCACGTACCGAGCTGACGCGCCAGGCCCAGCGCGCCGCCCAGGTCGAGCACCTGAGCCAGGAGAACCGCGAACTGCGCGCCCTGCTGGGCATGCGCGAGCGGCTGAGTGTCAAGGCCCATGGCGCCGAGGCGCTCTACGACGCGGCCGACCCCTATACCCGCAAGCTCGTGATCGACCGCGGCGAGAGCCAGGGCATACAGCCCGGCTCGCCCGTCATGGATGGCTACGGCGTGCTGGGTCAGGTCACGCGCGTCTACCCGCTGGTCTCCGAGGTCACGCTGCTGACCGACCGCGATCAGGCCATCCCCGTGCTCAACACCCGAACCGGCCAGCGCAGCGTCGCCTACGGCCAACCCCGGCAAGGGCTGCTCGAGCTGCGCTTCGTCTCGGCCAGCGCCGACCTCGAGGTTGGTGATCTGCTGACCACCAGCGGCGTCGATGGCGTCTACCCGCCCGGCCTGCCAGTGGCGCGCATCCACAGCGTCACCCGCCAGGGCGACGGCGGCTACGCGCGCGTGCTGGGCCAGCCGATGGCGCGCACCGAGCATTCGCTGCAGCTGCTGGTACTGGACCCGCCGGTCGGCAAGCAAGACCGCCCCGAAATGGAGGGTTCGCGATGATCATGCCCGCCGGCCACCAACAGCTGCTGCTGCCGGTCAGGCCCTGGTTCATCTGGCTGAGCTTGCTGCTCGCGCTGCTGCTCGACATGGTGCTCAACATGGGACTGACCGGGCGCGCTGCCTGGACGCCCGACCTGCTGGCGGTCGCGCTGCTGTTCTGGGTCGTGCATGAGCCGGCCCGGGTCGGCCTCACGGCCTGCTTCGTGTTCGGCCTCCTGCTCGACGTGCACCAGAGCGCATTGCTGGGCCAGCACGCGCTGGCCTTCTCGGTGCTCGGCTACATGGGCCTGCAGGTGCACCGACGCCTGCTCTGGTTCGCGCTGCCGACCCAGGCGCTGCATGTGCTGCCGCTGCTGCTGGCCGCGCACGCGCTGCAATGGCTGCTGCGACTGCTGGCTGGCTCGGGCTGGCCGGGCTGGGACGCGTTGCTGGCGCCACTGGCCGAAGCCCTGCTCTGGTTGCCGGCCACCTGGCTGCTGCTGGCGCCGCAGCGTCGCGCGCACGACCCCGACGGCAACCGTCCGATCTGATCCGTCATGGAGTTGCGCAACCTCGAGCAGCAACTGGACCAGTTCCGCTCCCGGGTCTGGATCGCAGGCCTGTTCGCGGCCTTCTGCTTCGGACTGGTACTCGCGCGCATGGTCTATCTGCAGGTGATCCGGCACGAGGACCTGCTGGAGCAGGCCGAATCCAACCGCATCGCGGTGCTGCCCGTGGTGCCGCACCGGGGCCTGATCACCGACCGCAACGGCGTGGTGCTGGCCAACAACTACTCGGCCTACACGCTCGAGATCACGCCATCCAAGGCCGGCAAGCTCGACGAGGTGCTGGCCGCGCTCGGCCAGGTGATCGAGATCCAGCCGCGCGACCTGCGCCGCTTCAAGCGCCTGTCCGAGGAGTCGCGCCGCTTCGACTCGATCCCGATCCGCACCCGCCTGAGCGACGAGGAGATCGCCCGCTTCGCCGCCCAGCGCTACCGTTTTCCGGGGGTCGAAATCCAGGCGCGACTGTTCCGCCATTACCCGCTGGGCGAAACCGCCAGCCACGTGATCGGCTACATCGGCCGCATCAACGCACGCGAGAAGGCGCAGATGGAGGACTGGACCGACGAGAAGATCGCCAACTACCGCGGCACCGAATACATCGGCAAGCTCGGGGTCGAGCAGAGCTACGAGCAGGTGCTGCACGGCCAGACCGGCTTCGAGCGGGTCGAGACCTCGGCCGGCGGCCATGCCGTGCGCAAGCTGGCCGACTCCCCCGCGACCCCTGGCAACACGGTCAGGCTCACGATCGACATCAAGCTGCAGAAGATGGTCGAGGACCTGTTCGGCGATCGCCGTGGCGCGCTGGTCGCGATCGATCCGCGCAACGGCGAGGTGCTGGCCTTCGTCAGCAAGCCGACCTTCGATCCCAACCTGTTCGTCGAGGGCATCGATTCCGACAACTGGAAGGCGCTCAACGAATCGATCGACAAGCCCCTGCTCAATCGCGCGCTGCGCGGTACCTACCCGCCCGGCTCGACCTACAAGCCCTTCATGGCACTGGCCGCACTCGAACTGGGCAAGCGCAAGGCCGAGACCAGCATCTACGATCCCGGCTACTGGGAGTTCGGCGGCCACCGCTTCCGCAGCCACGGCGACGGCGGACTCGGGTCGGTCAACATGAAGCGCAGCATCGTGATGTCGAGCAACGTCTACTACTACATGCTCGCCAACGACCTCGGCGTCGACGCGATCCACGACTTCATGGCGCCGCTGGGCTTCGGCCAGATCACCGGCATCGACCTGCGCGGCGAGGTGCGCGGCGTGCTGCCCAGCACCGAATGGAAGCGCAAGACCTACAAACGCCCCGAGCAGCGCAGGTGGTACGCCGGCGAGACCATCTCGCTGGGCATCGGCCAGGGCTACAACAGCTTCACGATGCTGCAATTGGCGCACGCCACCGCGACGCTGGCCAACGGCGGAACCAAATACAAGCCGCATGTGCTGCTGGGCACGCAGGATGTCGTCAGCCGGGCCGAGACGCCGGCCAGCGTCGGTCCAGGCGAGCCGCTGGGCTACAAGCCCGCGCATGTCGCCACCGTCCTCAATGCGATGGAAGGGGTGACGACCGAAGGCACCGGCACCAAGGTGTTCGCCGGTGCGCCCTACCGCAGCGGCGGCAAGACCGGCACCGCGCAGGCTGTCACCATCGGCCAGAAGGACAAGTACAACGCCGCCAAGCTGGGCGAGCGCCAGCGCGACCATGCCCTCTATTCGGCCTTCGCGCCGGCGGACAAGCCGCAGGTCGCCCTGGCCGTGATCGTCGAGAACGCCGGCTTCGGCGCTGCCAGCGCCGCGCCGATCGCGCGCCGCGTGTTCGACTACCTGCTGCTGGGCCGCTACCCGAACGAGGACGACATCCGCGCGACCCGGGCCGGCCAGTCGTCAAGGCCGACCGGACCCTTCCGCCAAGCCAGCGAACTCGACTGAGCACGGAGCCAGCGCTGGCAAGCGCTCTCACGGCAGCGCCAGCAAGCTCCAGGGGCGCGCGCGACGCAGGACATCAGCGTCTCGCCTCGGCCAGCAGGGCGGTGACCGCCGCCTGCAGATCGGCCAGGCTGCCGTCATTGACGATCACCTGGTGCTCAGCCGACCAGCCGGCCGGGACCGGCTCGGCCCACTCGCGCTGACGACGCTGCACCTCGATGCCGGCATCCGAGGCATCGGTCCCGGCGGCGGCGCGGGTCGCCAGCCGCTGCTCCATGAACTGCTGGCTGGCCGCGCACTCGACCAGCAGGAAGGGCATGCACAAGCGGCACGCCAGCGCGCGCAACACCGCGCGCTCGGCCTGACGCAGCAGCGCGGCATCGACCACGACCGAATGACCCGCGAGCAGCAGCCCCTCGGCCAGCCCGGACAAGCGTGCATAGGTACGTCGCGTCGCCTCGGCGCCGTAGAGTTCCAGCCCCGGCACAGGCCGATCGGTCGGCGCCAGCCCGAACAGGCGCTTGCGCTCGACATCCGAGCGCAGCCGGATCGCGCCGGCCTGCTCGGCCAGCATGGCGGCCAGCGTGGACTTGCCGGCGCCGCTCAGCCCCATGACCAACAGCAGGCGCGGCGGTGCCGGGTCGGCCACCAGCGACTCGGCCAGCGGCCAGTAGCGCAGAAAGCCCTGCGGCTGCCCCGACAGCAGCGCCACCTTGGCCCGCACCAGCGCCCGGTAGGCCGCGAAGGCGCGCAAGCCCAGCAGCCCGTCGAAATCGCCGCTGCGCTCGACATAGCCGTTGACGAAGCGCCAGGCCAGCTCAGCCCGCCCCCAGGCCAGCAGGTCCATGAAGGCAAAGGCGACATCGTTCATCAGGTCGATGCAGCGCAGCGCGGGCTCGAACTCGATCGCATCGAAAGCCACCACCCCACCCCGCCACAGCACCAGATTGCCCAGATGCAGGTCGCCATGGCACTCGCGCAGGAAACCGCCGTGCAGCCGGCCAGCGCGCCAGCCGGACTGGGCATCGAGGCGCGCCAGCAGCCGCTCACGCAGCGCCAGCACCCGCGCCAGGTCGATCCCGGGCGGACGCTGGGGGCTGGATTCGGCCTCGTCCAGACTCTCGCACGTCCATTCGACCACATCCTTGGCTGGCGCCGCCTCCACCGGCAAGGCCGGCAGGGACTGGTGGAAGTCAGCCACATGCGCGGCCAGCGCATCGATGTGACTGGCCTGCAACTGCCCGGCTGCCGCCAACTCGGACAGCAAGGCTCCCGCAGGAAAGCGCCGCATGCGCAGCACCCACTCGATGGGCTCGCCCGCGCCATCCAGCACAGGGGCTTCAGCGCTGCCACTGACGGGCAACAGGTCGAGATAGAGCTCGGGCGCGGTGCGCCGGTTCAGCCGCAGCTCCTGCTCCAGGAAATGACGCCGCCGCTCCAGCGTCGAGAAGTCCAGAAACGGCAGGCTGACCGGCTTCTTGAGCTTGTAGGCGTAGTCGTCGGCGAGCCAGACGGTCGAGATATGGGTGTCGATCCGGACGGCACCGGGCAGGCAGAGGCTGAGGTCCATCGTTCAGCTCACCGCAGCGACTGCCAGCGTCTCGACCTCGAAGCCCACCACGCTGCGCTGCTCCTTGCTGAACTCGACCCCGATCAGGTGGATCGCCTCGCCGCGCGCGCGGTACTTGTCGGCATAGCCACGGTCCTTGATCTGCTGCAGCGCGCGGCCCCCGGGCAGCTGCTCGACCACCTTGAACTCGAACAGATAGACGTTGCCGTTGAACAGCACCGTCATGTCGATGCGGCCATGATTCGTCACATCCTCCAGCCGGATATCCAGTCCCAGCGCCGCGAAATGACTGTAGAACACGCTGGCATAGTAGCCCTCATAGCTGGCGATCTTGTTGCTGCGATACCAGTCGTTCGGAATGCTGGCGAAGAAGGCTGTGAACAAGGCCTGCAGGCCAGCGAAGTCATTGCGTTGGAGACAATGCAGCAGTTGCACTCGCTGCTTCAGACCCTGCGAGCCCGTCAAGCCCAGGCGTGGCAGCAGCGCCTTGTTCAGGCTGGTGCGAACTTCCCTGTTGGGGTAACCCAGCGTGTAGATCCACTCACCGGGCAATATTTGCTCGGCGCCGTGCAGCGTCAGATAACCGGCCTGGAACAGCAAGGCATCTGTTTCGACATGGTCAACGTCAAAACTCGACAGCAGCTCCATGTCACTGATGCGCCGCTCCAGCTCGGGCGTGAAAGTCTGGCGCTCGGTCAGCAACTCGATCAGGAAAGTCGGCGTGCCGGTCTCGAACCAGTAGGGCTTGAACTCGCGCTCCTGGAACAGCAGCAACAGGTCGAACGGGTTGTAGACGCTGGTGCCGGTCCAGTTGTAGCCGTTGTACCAACGCCGGATCTCGTCGCGGTCCAGCCCCAGCAGCTCGGGCGCGAACACCTGATCCACGTCCTCGTCGGTGTAGCCGCAGATGGCTGAAAACTCGCGGCTGACGGTGATGTCGCGCAGGTTGTTGAGACCCGAGAACAGCGACACCTTGCTGAACTTGCTCACGCCCGTCAACATGGCAAACTTGATGTGTGCATCCTGTCCCTTGAGCACCGAGTACAGGTTGCGCAGACCGTCGCGCATCTGTCGTGCAATGTCGGGCTCGGTGAGGTTGTCCAGGATCGGCTTGTCGTACTCGTCGACCAGCACCACCACGCGCTGGCCGTGGCGTTCATGCAGTCCCTGGATCAACTCGGCAAGCCAGCCCGAAATGCTGGTGTTTCGGCACGAGATGCCGTGCCGTTCTTGCTGCGCGCGCAGGATCTCACGGATCTTCTCGTCCAGGGCCTGATGACTGTGCAGCACCCCGTCAGAAAAGCTGATGCGGATCACCGGAAACCGCCGCGACCAATCCCAGCGCTCCTGCGCATGCAGCCCCTCGAACAGCGCGCGATTACCCTCGAACAGCTCGGCGATCGTGTCAATCAGCAGGCTCTTGCCGAAGCGTCGCGGCCGGCTCAGGAAGTAGTACTTGCCTTCGTCGATCAGGCGCAGGATCTGCGGCGTCTTGTCGACGTAGTAGTGACCTTCCTGCCGGATCTCGGCGAAGGACTGGATACCGATCGGCAGCTTCTTGCGGTGGCTCATGGCACCAGTCTGCCATGTTTCATGGCGACCAGAGTTCCGAGGCAATACCTATGCAGTGTGAGACGAATTCCGAGCCCGCTGGACGGTAGCCAAGGGCAGAAACAGCGACCGCGGGGTGTCGGGTAGCGCGATGAAGCCGTGGTGGCGGTAGAACGCCGCAGCGGCTTCGTCCTTGGCATCCACCAGCAGCGCATAGGCGACGATCTCTGCGCGAGCGGCGCAGTCGAGCGCATCGGCCAGCAGCGCCCCACCGAGTCCCTGGCCCTGATAGGCCTGATCTACCGCCAGTCGCCCCATACGAACGGCTGGCACGGTGGGATAGCGAGGCAACTTCTTGCTGATGCTGGCTGGCAGATCAGCCAGCAAGAGGCTGGCCGATGCCAATGTGTAGTAGCCAGCGATGCGCGACGGATCGGCCAGCGCCACAAAGCAGGCCGCCACCCGGCGGCGAATGTCCTGGGTGACCTGTTCCCGGAGGTAGCGGTTCAGCGGTTCGGAATCGCTGTGGAATGCGGTGCGATCGTGCGCGGCATCAAGCGGCGCGAGCTGGAACGGTTCGCCGCTCATTCCGTGCGCAACAGCTTGCTGCGACGAGCGAAGGCACGTTCCAAGGCCGGTGCCGGCGGTGGCTGCGACAGCAGCGCCTGGGCAAAGCACTCCTGATCGGCCAACGACAGGCGAATGACTTCGGCCTGTTCGATCGCTCGCTGCGCGGCAGCCTGCACAGCCGCGACCACGAAATCGGTCATGGTGCGTCCTTGAAGCTCAGCGGCGCGCTTGAGCATCGCGTGCAGTTCGGTGCTGACACGGGCTTCGAGACGGGCGGTAGCAAGGGCTGCGGGCATGGTGATGTCCTCCTTCCGAGCATTGTACGGCGATATGCCGTACATATCAATCTAACTAAGTACGGTCTGGGCTTCGCCGATGCCTCGCGCACAACACAGCAAACCATTGACATTGAGTTCATATCCGTTCCGCAATACCTATGCAAATCT
This sequence comes from Chitinophaga pinensis, assembly GCA_943326015.2. Classification (GTDB taxonomy): domain Bacteria; phylum Pseudomonadota; class Gammaproteobacteria; order Burkholderiales; family Burkholderiaceae_C; genus Malikia. Next base: position 44,416 of record CALPRQ020000019.1, read on the forward strand.
AGGCATTTCTGACTAAATCTACTGCTTGCTTCCTGCTTCACCGAGGGCCGGTTTCACCGCCGTCTTGCGACGGCGGCTAGAGCCTTCCTCTCCACAGGCTGTAACCGTGGAACTCACGGCCATGTTCTTCAAGTTGATCGCGGCGTTCACGTCGCGGTCATGGTTCGCGCCGCAAGCTGGGCAAGTCCACTCCCGGACCGACAGCGGCAGCTCGTCGAGCCTGTGTCCACAGCTCGAACAGGTCTTGCTGCTCGGGTAGAACCGATTCGCAACTACCACCTGCCCGCCACGCATCGCGGCCTTGTATTCCAGTTGCCGCCGGAACTCGAAAAAGCCCATGTCGGCGATCGAACGCGCCAGACGCCGGTTCTTGACCATGCCCTTGACGTTCAAGTCCTCGATGCCGATAGTGTGAAACCGGCACGCAAGACTCGTCGTGAGCTGGTGCAACGCATCCGATCGAATCGCCGCGATGCGCGCGTGCAGCTTCGACAGCTTGGCCCTGGCCTTCTTGCGATTGGCCGATCCCTTTTGCTTGCGGCTCAGGCTGCGAGAGAGCCGGCGCAAGCGGTCCAGCAGCGCCTTGTGGGGCTTGGGACCGGGAACCGGGGGTTCTCCGGTCGAGAGCGTCGCGAGGGCCTTGACACCCAGATCCACACCGACCGCGCCTTGGTTCTCGGCTGGCGGCAGGTGCGAATCATCCTGGGTATCGACGGCAACGCTGACAAACCAGCGATCGGCCACACGCGAGACGGTAGCCGACAGGATTTTGCCCGCGAAGCGCAACGTCTCGCGCATCCGTACCCAGCCCAGATTCGGGATACGGATGCACGAGGCGTCGAGACTGAACTGGTCGTTGCTGAGGCTGAAGCGATCGTGCCGGCCCTTCTTGCGAAACCGAGGATACTTGGCCCGACCGGCGAAGAAGTTCTGGAACGCCTGGCCCAGCTGGATGATCGCCATCTGCGGCGCGTTCTTGGTGACTTCCAGCATCCATGGGAACTGCTCGCGCTTGATCGCGTTGAGCTGGCGACGCAGTGCTGCCTGCGACGGTTTCGGCAAGCTGCTGTCTGCCTTCCAGGCGTCGTACTGCCGCTTCCACTCCGCCAGCGCCCAGTTGTACGCGAAGCGCGCCACGCCCGCCGCGCGCGACAGGTAGGTCGCCTGCGCGTTGTTCGGGTCCAGAGCGATGCGGTGGGCGATCAGCATTGCGATGCCTCCACGGCTTGGCGCACGCCATCAAGCAGCTTCTGGTTCTTACGGCTACGCGAGCCGTACAGACGGGCGGAAAAGACCGTGATGATTTCCAGCACGTCTTTTGCCAAGTCTTCCTCGAACGTCGTGTCCTCACCCCGGTTAAGGATGACCACCTCGACCTGCTTGGCTTCGCAGATGGCGAATACCAGCTCCGCACCAAAGCGCAACAGCCGGTCTTTGTGGGTGATGACCAGCCGCCCAATCTGCCCGTCAATGCTGGCCTCCAGCAGCTTCTTGAGGCCCTTCTTGTGGTAGTTCATGCCCGAACCAAGATCGGCGATGACCTCGAACATCCAGCCTTGGCGTGCGCAGTACAGTTCCAGCACTTGTTTCTGCCCCGAGGCCCTGGCGGCGTGGCGCGCTAGCGGCAAGGGCTGGCAGACGCGCGCCGCGCAGGTGCTGGCCGACTGGCTGCGGACCCACTCACCTGCCTGAGATTTTCATCCAGCCCGGCAGGGCGCCGATCAGCCGCTTCTTGCGCTGGCTCATGGTGCCAGTCCGCCGTGTTCGGGGCCATTGCGTTGCACCACTCCACCGCATCGGCGTCGCGCGCCGGGTCGGCCGCCATGGCGCGGTAACATTCATCGAGCGCCGTGTCCACGACAGGCGGATGCAAGAGATCCTCGGTGAAATAGCTCATGCTTCATTCAATTGCCCAGGCTTGGGGCGTATCCGAGCCGGGTCCACTACGACAAAAGCCTGACGGCTTGCGCGGTCAGGCTTTCGGGTTTCGTCAGACCAGCTGGCTCACGCCAGCGGGAAATCAGAAGGCGTGGCGGACGCCGACGGCGAATTGCTTCTTCTCGCCTTCCTTGGAGCCATCGACCTTCTTGTCGGTCACGCTCTTGTAACCGGTGTACAGGTCGGTACGCTTGGACAGCGAGTAGACGGCCAGCAGGTCGTAGCCATTGGACTCGCCGTTAGCGCCAGCACCTTCGCTCTTGGCGTGGGCGTAGCCTGCAAACAGGACGACCGGGCCGACCGGAGCGGAAACGCCGACTTGGTATTCGGTGTCATCGACGGCAGCACCGGTAATCGCACCCTTGACCTTGTTGTAGGAACCGGTCAGCTTGGCAACGCCGAAGTCGTAGGAAGCGCCAATCAGGTTGAACTTGGTCGAGGCGGCACCGGCCAGTTGCTCTTCGGTCTGGTGTGCGTAGCCGACAGCCAGCGGGCCGTTGACATACTTCACATGCAGGGCGATGTTGTCGGTGGCGTCTTGATTGAGGTTATCAGCGGCGTTCTTGTTTTCACCCAGACCGTAGGCCACGGCACCGCTGAAACCGTTGTAGACAGCGCTGTCGAAGCGGATGGCGTTGTTGAAGCGGATGGCGTAGTCGCCCTTGCCGGAAGTGCCCCAGACATCGCGGGTGGCGGCGAAGTTGTGGTCGGCGGTGTTGTTGGTCAGAGCGCGCAGGTCATCGTAAGCCGAGTAGACGCGACCCAGCTTGACGGCACCGAAGCTGCCCGACACGCCGACGTTGGCTTCACGGTTGAAGCCGTCGGTGCTACCCGAAGTCTTGGCAACAGCGCCGGTGTCCATGCTGATGCCCTGCTCCAGCACGAAGTTGGCCTTCAGACCGTTGCCCAGGTCTTCCGAACCCTTGATGCCCCAGCGGCTGTTGCGCATGCCGCTGCTGTCCACCGTGTTCTGGCGATCAGTGATCTTGGCTCCGGTAGCGCTCAGGGTGTCCTTGATGTTGCCGATGGAAGCATCGACGACGCCATACAGGGTCACGGAAGATTGAGCGGAAGCGGCACCAGCGGCAGCCAGGACGGCCAGAGCGATCAGACTCTTTTTCATGGGGGGGTTCTCCAAAAGTTGTTTACTTCGGTCACAGCACCTTGCCGCACCTGACTTCCAGCGAGAGAAGCTGTACGAATTAAAGCAGAGAGGCTCGGTCCGACCAAGAACCGGAGCAATCCGACACCCGAAAAACGTTGCGAACACGCAACAAACGAGGGTTAACCATAAGCAACGGCCGGCGGAGTCTGCGCGCGCGCCGTCTGACCAAGAGCGCGGCAAGCCTCCCCCTTGAGGGGGAGGTCAAGAGCGCCGGCCCGCGCAGCAGGCCACATCTATCACAGCACAGACCACCTTTGCTGCTACGATAGCCTGCCCATGTCGATCAAGGCCTTCCGTTTCCAGCTTCGCTTGAAGCCCGACACCGAGCGCGCCCTGCGCCGGTTTGCCGGCTCGTGCCGCTGGGTGTGGAATGCCGCGATCGCCTAGCAGCAGCGCCGGCGCGAGGCGGGTAAAAAGTTCGCCGGGCACGCGGCCATGTGCAAATGGCTCACCGAATGGCGGCACTTGCCCGCGACCCAGTGGTTGGCTGAAGCCCCGATCCATCCGCTGCAGCAGACGCTGCGCCGGCTCGAAGCGGCCTATCAGCGCTTTTTCGCGGGCCAGGGTGGCTACCCCAAGTTCAAGCGTCGCGGACAGGAGCCGGGCTTGCGCTTTCCCGATCCAAAGCAGTTCGCGTTCGATGCGGGCACTTCCCGCGTGAAGCTGCCCAAGCTCGGCTGGCAGCGCGTTCGCCTGTCGCAGCCCGTGGTCGGCGAACTGCGCAACGCCACTGTCACCCGCGAGCGCGGCCATTGGTTCGTGTCGCTGCAGGTCGAGTTGCCCGACGTGCTGCCGGCGGCAGATCTGGCGCCGACGCTGGGCATCGATCTGGGCGTGGCGCTGTTCGCGGCTACGTCGAGCGGCGACAAGATCGAGCCCCTCAAGGCACTGGAGCGCCAGCAGCGCCGCCTCAAGCGCTACCAGCGCGCCGTCTCGCGCAAGGTCAAGGGCTCGCGCAATCGCCGCCAGGCGGTGGAGCGGCTCGGCCGTATCCACGCGCGCATCGCCGCGCAGCGCAGCGACTGGCTGCACCAGCTCAGCACGGAGCTGGCCGATGCGCACCCCGTCATCGCCATCGAGAACCTGAAGGTCGCGGCGATGTCGGCCAGCGCCGCCGGCACGGTGGAGGCACCGGGCAAGCAGGTACGACAGAAGGCGGGGCTGAATCGCGCGATCCTGGATCAAGGCTGGGCCGAGTTCCGTCGTCAGCTCGAATACAAATGCGCCGCCCGAGGCGGGGCCGTGGTGCCGGTGAACCCGGCCTACACGAGCCAGCGCTGCAGCCAGTGCGGCCATGTCTCGGCCGACAACCGGACGACGCAGGCACGCTTTGAGTGCGTGGCTTGCGGCCATGCCGATAACGCGGACACGAACGCCGCGAAGAACATTCTGGCCGCCGGACTGGCGGTCTGGTCTCGTGGGACCACAGCCTGTGGAGCGGAAGTCAGCCGCGCCAAGCCCGCGAGGGCGAAGCGCGCAGCCGCGAGGAAGCAGGAACCCACCGAGGGGAGGGTACATGCCTAGCGCGCGTACCCACCCGGTAGGAATTCTCGGCCTTCAGGCCGGGGAGGAAGTCAAAGCTGCGCCTCAGGTCCCGCTGGAAGTTCTCGTGCGGCCGAGCAGTTTCCAGATAGAGCAGGCCTTGGCTTCTGAATTTCACGAGCCGCAAGGCTGCCAGGTCGCCTTTTTTGCGCTCCCCGCTCTCGGGGCTGGACGCCACGTCAGAACAGCCTGATTCACGAGGCGGTCAGCCAGCCACGCTGCCGGACTGGCAAGGCCCACGCGACAAAAAACCCGCAGTGTCGCCACAGCGGGTTTTTGGGTTTCCAGACCGCAGGCTGGCTCACGCCAGCGCCCGATCAGAAAGCGTGCTTGACGCCGACGGCGTAGACGTGAGTCTTGGACTCGTCGCTGTTGACTTCGCTGTCTGTCTTGGCGTTCAGGTAAGCCGCGTAAGCGGTGGTGCGCTTGGACAGGCTGTAGACCAGGGCGGCACTGAAGCCACGGCTCTTCGCGAAGTCGTCGCCACCAACCTTGATCTTGGTGTGAGCGTAGCCAACGCCCAGGTTAATGTTCGATGCCAGCGGCACTTCCACGCCGACCTGGTAAGAGTTGTCCTTGGCATCGTCAGCGGCACCAGCGTAGTTGAACTTGGCGGTATTGATGCCACCCACCAGCTTGGCCACGCCGAAGTTGTAGGAACCGCTCAGCAAGTTGTAAGTAGCCTTTTCGCCAGCATCCAGCTGCATATCGGGGTCACCGAAGAAAATCGAGCCAACATTGGCACCATTCGAGGAACCCGACTTTTCCTGCTGGTAGCCATAAGCCACGACCAGCGGGCCGTTGGCGTACTGGACATTCAGGGCACCCACGCTGCCAGCGGAAACGCCAGCAGCCTTGTCTTCACCCAGCGAGTAGCTCACAGCACCGCTGAAACCATTGAAGGACGGCGAAACGTACTTGATGGTGTTGTTGGCGCTGGCAGTGTACGGAGCCCAGACGTGCTTCGTGGCGCTGACGTTGGCATCGAAAGTGTTGTTGGCAACGCCGTAGATGTCATCGTAGGCGGTGAACTGCTTGCCCAGCTTGACTTGACCGAAGTTGCCTGCGACACCCACGCTGGCTTCACGGCTGAAAGCCTGACCAGCGCTAGCTTGCGCACCGGTATCCAGGTCGAAGCCCTGCTCCAAGGTGAAGATGGCCTTCAGACCGCTGCCCAGATCTTCAGAACCCTTCAGGCCGAAACGGCTGGAAGAAACGCCACCGCTGTCCACCTTGGTTTGCTTGTCGGTGGTTGTGACGCCCCCGACTTTGTCCGTCATCTTGGCTTGGCCGAACCACACGTCGGCGATACCGTACAGCTGCACGGAAGACTGGGCGGAAGCGGCACCAGCGGCGGCCAGCACGGCCAAGGCAATCAGACTCTTTTTCATGTCAGTACTCCAGTGATGAATTGACAGTGGTCGCCGCGTCACCGCAGCCACCTTACCCCCCTTGGGTCGTCGAAATCAATTACATCACATGACGGAATCCAAGATCCGCCTTACCCGTAAAACCAGGTTTTTTGTATCAATTAAGCAACATTAATATCGTGACATCATGCGTCACCTCTCAAGTCGTCGAATCCGTCGAGCAGGCATCGTCGGTGTGCGCAAGAAGCTCCACCTCGGCCAGCGCGAGGCTGTCGAAATCTTCGGCGGCGGCGTCAATGCCTTCTTGCGCTACGAGAACGGCAAGACCAAGCCGGCGCTGGCCCTGGTCAAGCTGTTCAAGCTGCTGGATCGCCATCCGGATCTGCTCAACGAGGTCAGAACCACCTAATTCACGAAGCTGCAAGCCAGGCTGGCAAGGCACAGGCGACAAAAAACCCGCGGTGTTGCCACAGCGGGTTTTTTGGTTTCTAGACCTCGAGCTGGCTTACGCCAGCGTCAGATCAGAAAACGTGCTTGACGCCGACGGCGTAGATGTTGGTGGTCACGTCGGTCTTAGCAGCATCGACGTAATCCAGCTTGGTGCTGCGCACGCCAGCGTAGGCGGTGGTGCGCTTGGACAGGACGTAGGCTGCAGCCACGCCGAAGCCGCTGTTGTCGAACTGCTTGACGCCGTTGGCCTTGTCTTCCGACGAAGCATAGCCAGCCGACAGGATCAGGTTGGCAGCCAGCGGGTAGTCGACGCCGAGTTGGTATTCCTTGTCCTTGGTGCCTTCGTTGTTGTCGCGCTGAGCGTAAGCGCCCTTCAGGGTCACGACGCCCAGGTTGTACGAAGCGTTCAGGTTGGTGAACTCGATGGACTTGCCAGCGATAGCTGTCCGCTGGCTTTGATAGGCGACAGCAGCGGCGAGCGGGCCGTTGGCGTACTGAACTGCCAGGGCGGAGACTTCCGAAGCGGGGGTCTTGATGTCGTTTTCGTCGAGAGCGTAGCTCACGATGCCGCTGAAGCCAGCGTAGGACGGCGAGGTGTACTTGATGCCGTTGGCCGGGTTGGCGTTGTAGCTGGTGCTAGCAAACGCGCCAGCCGACGGGGTCAGGGCCGAGTCGAACACCGGGTTGGAGGCGTTCTGGACGTCGTCGTAGGCGGTCCAGACCTTGCCCAGCTTGACTTCGCCGAAGTTGCCGGCCAGGCCGACGGAGGCTTCACGGCTGAAAGCCTGACCAGCGGTAGCTTGAGCACCAGTGTCCAGGTTGAAGCCTTGCTCCAGGGTGAAGATGGCCTTCAGACCGCCACCCAGGTCCTCGGAACCCTTCAGGCCGAAGCGGCTGGAGGAAACGCCGCCGCTGTTGACGACGGTCTGGGCCTTGGAGCCGGTAGCCTTGACACCGCCGACCCACACGTCAGCGATACCGTACAGCTGCACGGAAGATTGAGCGGAAGCGGCGCCAGCAGCGGCCAGCACGGCCATAGCGATCAGGGACTTTTTCATGTCGTATACCTTTTGTATTAGGGGGGAGAGAGGAAAGTTGGCGCCTACGGCACCAAGCAGGTCTACATCCTTGACGAATGAAGATGCCCGGCAATTTCACCAGATAAACGGCGCAAAACCTAGGGTATACCTTAGTTTTCCATCAAGCTGTGTCATAAAAGCGACACCTTTCGACTTTAAGGCTCCCAAGGGTTAGCCCGGTCGGCCTCGCGCTGCCTGGCATCGAGACGGGGTTCAGCGGGCAAGCGCCAGCGTTTCCACCTCGAACCCCACCACGCTGCGCTGTTCCTTGCTGAACTCGACCCCGATCAGGTGGATGGGTTCGCCGCGCGCGCGATACTTGTCCGCGTAGCCCCGGTCCTTGATCTGTTGCAATGCACGCCCTTCGGGCACCAGCTCGACCACCTTGAACTCGAACAGGTAGACCTGGCCGTTGAACAGCACGGCCATGTCGATGCGACCGTGGTGGGTCACGTCTTCGAGCCGGATGTCCAGGCCGAGCGCGGCGAAGTGACTGTAGAAGACGCTGGCGTAGTAGCCTTCGTAGTTCGCGATAGGGTTGCTGCGGTACCAGTCGTTGGGGATGCTGGCGAATAGCGCCGTGAACAGTGCTTGCAGGCTGGCGAAATCGTTGCGCTTGAGGCACTGCAACAGCTGCAGCCGCTGCGTCAAGCCCTGCGAGCCCGGCAAGCCCAGGCGTGGCAGCAGCGCCTTGTTCAGGCTGCTGCGGACTTCCCGGTTGGGATAGCCCAGCGTATAGACCCATTCACCCGGCAGGACTTCCTCGGCGCCATGCAAGGTCAGGTAGCCGGCCTGGAACAGCAGGGCGTCGGTCTCGATGTGGTCGACGTCGAAGCTCGACAGCAACTCCAGGTCCGTGACATGCCTGTCGAGAGCGGGCGTGAAAGTCTGGCGCTGCGTCAGCAACTCGACCAGGAAGGTCGGCGTGCCGGTCTCGAACCAGTAGGGCCTGAACTCGCGTTCACTGAACAGCAGCAGCAGATCGAAAGGGTTGTAGACGCTGGTGCCAGTCCAGTTGTAGCCGTTGTACCAGCGCCGGATCTCGTCGCGGTCGAGCCCGGGGAGCTCGTGCGCGAACACGGTGTCGACATCGTCATCGGTGTAGCCGCAGATGGACGAATACTCGGTCGAGACCGTGATGTCACGCAGGTTGTTGAGCCCCGAGAACAACGAGACCTTGCTGAACTTGGAGACGCCCGTCAGCAGCGCGAACTTGATGTGCGCGTCCTCGTCCTTGAGCACCGAATACAGGTTGCGCAGCCCGTCGCGCATCTGGCGCGCCACCTCGGGCTCGGTGATGTTGTCGAGGATGGGCTTGTCGTATTCGTCTATCAGCACCACGACGCGCTGGCCGCTGGCCGCCTGCGCACGGCGGATCAGCTGCGAAAACAGATCCGCGCTGTCCTGGTCCTGTGGCGGCTCAAGTCCCAGGCGATCGTAGTTGTCCTGTAGCAGCAGTGGGATGCGCTGTTTCAGTTCGGCCAGGCTGCTCAGCACACCCCGGCCAAAACTGATCCGGATCACTGGGTAGGTCTGGGACCAGTCCCAACGCGTATCAGCATGCAGCCCGTGGAACAGTTCACGCCGGCCCTCGAACAGCTCGGCGATGGTATCGAGCAGCAGGCTCTTGCCGAAGCGGCGCGGTCGGCTCAGGAAATAGTACTTGCCCTCGTCGATCAGGCGCAGGATCTGCGGCGTCTTGTCGACGTAGTAATGGCCTTCCTGCCGGATCTCGGCGAAGTTCTGGATGCCGATCGGCAGCTTCTTGCGGTGGCGCATGGCAGGATTGTTCCACGAACAGAGTTTGCGAGGCCGACTCTTGAAAAGGCCTGTACCAGCCCTTATGATTAGCACTCGATGGCAGCGAGTGCTAACAACACCCCAGCCAGCCCTGACAACCCTTGTGTCTTTGAATTCGGAGGTAATCCCATGAAACTGCGTCCCCTCGCCGATCGCGTGATCGTCAAGCGCCTGGAAAACGAAACCAAGACCGCTTCGGGCATCTACATCCCCGACAACGCCGCCGAGAAGCCCGATCAGGGCGAAGTGCTGGCCGTCGGCCCGGGCAAGACCAATGACAAGGGCGAGACCAAGGCCCTGACCGTCAAGGTCGGCGACCGCGTCCTGTTCGGCAAGTACAGCGGCCAGACCGTCAAGATCGACGGCGACGAGCTGCTGGTCATGAAGGAAGACGACCTGTTCGCAGTCGTTGAGGCCTGATGATTTTGCGGGACAGACCCAGCGACGCGCGTAGCGCAGGCTGACTCTGTCCCCAACTGAATAACGTAAGTATTTAAGGAATCTGAAAAATGGCAGCAAAAGACGTTGTTTTCGGCGCTGACGCACGCGCTCGCATGGTCGAAGGCGTGAACATCCTGGCCAACGCGGTCAAGGTCACCCTGGGCCCCAAGGGCCGCAACGTGGTGCTGGAGCGTTCCTTCGGCGCCCCGACCGTGACCAAGGACGGCGTGTCCGTGGCCAAGGAAATCGAACTCAAAGACAAGCTCATGAACATGGGCGCGCAGATGGTCAAGGAAGTCGCTTCCAAGACTTCTGACAACGCAGGCGACGGCACCACCACCGCGACCGTGCTGGCCCAGTCGATCGTGCGCGAAGGCATGAAGTATGTCGCCGCCGGCATGAACCCGATGGACCTCAAGCGCGGCATCGACAAGGCGGTCGAAGCGCTGATCGTCGAGCTGAAGAAGGCTTCCAAGGCCACCACGACCAGCAAGGAAATTGCCCAGGTCGGCTCGATCTCGGCCAACAGCGACTACTCGATCGGCGAGATCATCGCCAACGCGATGGACAAGGTCGGCAAGGAAGGCGTGATCACCGTGGAAGACGGCAAGTCGCTGCAGAACGAGCTCGACGTCGTCGAAGGCATGCAGTTCGACCGCGGCTACCTGTCGCCCTACTTCATCAACAACCCGGAAAAGCAGGCTGCCCTGCTGGACAACCCGTTTGTCCTGCTGTTCGACAAGAAGATCAGCAACATCCGTGACCTGCTGCCGACGCTGGAGCAGGTGGCCAAGGCTGGCCGTCCGCTGCTGATCATCGCCGAGGACGTCGAAGGCGAAGCGCTGGCGACCCTGGTGGTCAACACCATCCGCGGCATCCTGAAGGTGGTCGCCGTCAAGGCGCCGGGCTTCGGCGACCGCCGCAAGGCCATGCTGGAAGACATCGCCATCCTGACCGGCGGCAAGGTGATCGCCGAGGAAGTCGGCCTGACCCTGGACAAGGTTCAGCTGAGCGACCTGGGCCAGGCCAAGCGCATCGAAGTGGGCAAGGAAAACACCACCATCATCGACGGCGCCGGCGCTGAAGACGACATCCAGGCGCGCGTCAAGCAGATCCGCATCCAGATCGAGGAAGCCACCAGCGACTACGACCGCGAGAAGCTGCAAGAGCGCGTGGCCAAGCTGGCCGGCGGCGTGGCCGTGATCAAGGTCGGCGCAGCCACCGAAGTCGAGATGAAGGAAAAGAAGGCCCGCGTCGAAGACGCGCTGCACGCCACCCGCGCCGCCGTGGAAGAAGGCATCGTGGCCGGCGGTGGCGTGGCCCTGCTGCGCGCCCGTGCTCAGATCGGCACCCTCAAGGGTGACAACCACGACCAGGACGCCGGCATCAAGCTGGTGCTGAAGGCGATCGAAGCGCCGCTGCGCGAGATCGTCTCCAACGCCGGCGACGAGCCGAGCGTGGTCGTCAACGCCGTGCTGGCCGGTTCGGGCAACTACGGCTTCAACGCCGCCAACCACACCTACGGCGACATGATCGAGATGGGCATCCTGGACCCGACCAAGGTGACCCGCACCGCGCTGCAGAACGCTGCTTCGGTCGCTTCGCTGATGCTGACCACCGAGTGCATGGTGGCCGAGTCCCCGAAGGACGACGCTCCGGCCGGCGGCATGCCCGACATGGGCGGCATGGGTGGCATGGGCGGCATGGGCATGTAATCCCTGCCTGACGGCTGCGACTGCGGCCGTCGCTAGGAACAACCCGCCTGGGGCTTTCCCGGCGGGTTTTTTTGTGTCCGGCGCTGGCGGCGCGGCGCGCGGTTTACGATCAGCTGCCATGACTCGACTGCACCGCTTGTTCCCCTTCCTGTCCTGGCCCAGGCCCGATGCGGCCTTGCTGCGCGGCGAGGCCATGGCGGGGCTGGCCGTCGGGCTGATGGTGATTCCGCAGGGCGTGGCCTATGCGGCGCTGGCCGGCATGCCGCTGGTGACGGGCATCTATGCCTCGATGCTGCCGGCGCTGCTGGCGGTGCTGTTCAGCAGCTCGGTTCGGCTGTCGGTCGGCCCCACCGCCTTGAGCTGCCTGCTGGTCAGTGCCTCGCTCAGCGGCTTGGCCGAGCCCGGCAGCGCGCGCTGGGTCGAGCTGGCGGTCTGGCTGGCGCTGTTGTCGGGACTGCTCCAGATCTTGCTCGGCTTCATGCGCTTTGGCTGGCTGCTCAATCTGGTCAACGCCCCGGTGCTGATGGCTTTCACGCAGGCGGCGGCGCTGCTGATCACGGCGTCGCAGTTGCGCAACCTGCTCGGCATCAGCCTGAGCTGGAGCGCCTGGCTGCAGGCGCCCGCGCTGCACTGGCCCTCGCTGGCCTTCGGCCTGGTCAGTCTGGCCTTGCTGCAGCTGTCGCGGCGCTGGAAGCCGGCCTTCCCGTCGGTGCTGCTGATCGTGCTGGTCAGCGCCACCCTGTCCTGGGCGCTGGACTTCGAGGCAGGTGGCGGCCAGGTGATCGGCGCGCTGCCCCAGGGCCTGCCGGCGTTCTACCTGCCGGCGCTGCCCGAACTGTCGACCCTGAACCAGCTGCTGCTGCCGACGCTGATCATCACGCTGGTGAGCTTTCTCGAAACCGCCTCCAGCGCCAAGGTCGACAACGAGCACCAGGGCACGCGCTGGAACCAGAACCAGGACCTGATCGGCCAGGGTCTGGGCAAGCTGGCGGCGGGCTTCAGCGGCGCCTTCCCGACCAGCTCGTCCTTCTCGCGCTCGGCGCTCAACCTGTATGCGGGGGCGCGCACCGGCTGGGCCACGGTGTTCTCGGTCGTGGTCGTGTTCGGCGCGCTGCTGGTCTTCACGCCGGTGCTGCGCCATGTGCCGCAGGCGGTGCTGGCCGCGATCGTGCTGGTCGCCGTGCTGGGGCTGGTCAAGCCACGCGAGTTCGCACGCCTGTGGCGCATCTCCAGAGTGGAGGCAGTCATCGCGGGCGTGACTTTCGCCATCACCCTGCTGGCGGCGCCGCAACTGTACTGGGGCGTGCTGGCCGGCGTGCTGATGGCGCTGAGCCGGTTCGTGTTCCAGCGCCTGCACCCGCGCATCATCGAGGTCGGGCGGCACCCGGACGGCAGCCTGCGCGATCGCCACCTGTGGAAGCTGCCGCCGCTGGCCGCACACACCTATGCGCTGCGCATGGACGAGGCGCTGGATTTCGCCACCGCCGCCGACTTCGAGCGCGCCATCGTCGAGCATCTGGCCCGGCACCCGGATACCGAGCAGGTCTGCCTGTTCGCCCAGCCGATCAACCACATCGATGTCACCGGGGTCGATCTGTTCGCCAAGCTGGTGCGGCAGTTGCAGGCGCGTCAGATCATGCTGCACATCAGCGGCATCAAGCTGCCGGTCGAGCGGGCGCTGCGCCGCGCGGGCTGTCTGCAGGCGTCGCCTCAGCTGGCGCTTTACCGCACCGATGCCGAAGCGCTGGCGGCCCTGCAGCGGCAAGGCCGGTCGGCGGACATGCCCTGCGAGCCCTGGCCGGTGATCTGAAACGGCCTGCCCTGGCAGCGAGATTCGCGCTGCGCGACCTCTACCACAAACACTATAGGTAGTGGCAAAAATAATTTATGGCACTACATATAGTGCCAACAGACGTTCGCCGCTAGAATTCGGTCGCTGCCCGCATGACCGGGCGGCAGGTTTTTTCGGGCTCGGGCAGTCCGAGCGGCGCCCCTGCTGGCGCCCCCACTGCCCGCCCTGCGGCACCGGTCCACCCGGCTGCCCCCACCAGAATCTAGGATGAAGATGAAACTCGACGACCTGCATCTGTCGGCCAATGCAATGGCCCCGCAACCGATCAGCCTGGACGTGCTGCGCGAGAAATACCTCAAGGGCGACGAGTCCGGCATCGAGGACCTGTACGCCCGCGTGGCGCGCGCGCTGGCCTCGGTCGAGCAGCCCGAGCTGCGCGATGAATACGAGGCGCGCTTCCTGCAGAACCTGCGCGCCGGCGCGATCGGCGCCGGCCGCATCATGAGCGCGGCCGGCACCGACATCCAGGCCACGCTGATCAACTGCTTCGTGCAGCCGGTGGGCGACTGCATCCAGGGCGTCGATGACGAGGGCTTCCCGGGCATCTACGAGGCACTGCGCGAGGCCGCCGAGACCATGCGCCGTGGCGGCGGCGTGGGCTACGACTTCTCGCGCATCCGTCCCAAGGGCGCGCGTGTCAAGGGCACGGCGTCGATGGCATCGGGTCCGTGCAGCTACATCAATGTGTTCGACCAGTCCTGCTCGACGGTCGAGAGCGCCGGCGCGCGCCGCGGCGCCCAGATGGGCGTGCTGCGCATCGACCACCCGGATGTGCGCGAGTTCATCACCGCCAAGCGCACCCCGGGCCGCTGGAACAACTTCAACGTCTCGGTCGGCGTGTCGGACGCCTTCATGCAGGCCGTCGTCAACGACGCCCCGTGGGATCTGGTACACCGCGCCATGCCGGGCGAAAACCTGCTGGCCGCCGGCGCTCGCCAGCGCGCCGACGACCTCTGGGTCTACCAGACCGTGCCGGCGCGCGAGTTGTGGGACACGGTGATGAAGTCGGCCTACGACTTCGCCGAGCCGGGCATCCTGTTCCTGGACAACATCAACAGCGACAACAACCTGGGCTACTGCGAGACCATCGCGGCGACCAACCCCTGCGTGACGGCTGACAGCTGGGTCATGACGGAAGACGGCCCGCGCCAGGTCGCCAGCCTGATCGGTCAGGATTTCAAGGCCGTGATCGACGGCCGCAGCTACCGGCTGCAGAGCCAGGGTTTCTTCGAAACCGGCCACAAGCCGGTGCTGAGCCTGCGCACCCGCGAGGGCTACCGCCTGCGCCTGACCGCCGACCACCGCGTGCGCCGTGTCGCCCGCAAGACCCGCTACAGCCTGGAGCTGGACTGGGTGGAAGCGGGCCAGCTGCAGGCGGGCGACGAGATCGTGCTCAACGATCACCGTGCACTGACCGGCTGGAGCGGTCAGGGCAACGAGGCAGAAGGTTATCTGATCGGTCTGCTGCTGGGTGATGGCACGCTGAAGGCTGACAAGGCCGTTTTGTCGGTCTGGGCGCCCGAATTGCGCATGGTCGGCCAGGACGGTCCGGTCATGCGTGCCGGCAATGGCATCATGCGCGCGGCCGAGGCCGCCGCCGCGACGCTGCCGCATCGCGCCGATTTCCAGGGCTTCCAGCGTCCGCTGACCGGCCGCGGCGAAGCCCGTCTGGCGAGCGCTGCGCTGCGCGATCTGGCCTTCAACCTGGGCATGAGCGCGGGCAACAAGCGCATCACGCCGGCGATCGAGCAACAGTCATCGGCTTTCGCCGAAGGCCTGCTGCGCGGCCTGTTCGATGCCGACGGCAGCGTGCAGGGTACGCAGGACAAGGGCGTGAGCATCCGCCTGTCGCAGAGCG
Organism: Chitinophaga pinensis; assembly: GCA_943326015.2. GTDB lineage: Bacteria > Pseudomonadota > Gammaproteobacteria > Burkholderiales > Burkholderiaceae_C > Malikia. The sequence goes on from CALPRQ020000019.1 coordinate 59,626, forward strand.
ACGCCGAGCTGCTCGAAGCCGCACAGCGCATGCTGCTGCGCCTGGGCATCGTGTCCACCCTGTACCGCAACCGCCGTCCAGCCGGCCTGAGCCTGCTGCCCAATGGCCAGGGCGGCAGCGCCCAATACCCCACCCTGGCCCAGCATGAGCTGGTGATCAGCGGCGACAACCTGCGCGTGTTCGCCGACCGCATCGGTTTTGCCGATGAGGACAAGGCCGAGCGACTGGAGCAGGTGCTGGCCTCGTACCGGCGCGAGCTCAACCGCGAGCGCTTCATCGCCACCGTCGAATCGTTGCAAGCCGATGGCGAGGAAACGGTCTACGACGTGACGGTGGACGATATCCATGCCTTCGATGCCAACGGCCTGGTGGTGCACAACTGCGGCGAGCAGCCCTTGCCGTCCTACGGCTGCTGCGACCTCGGTCCGGTGATCCTGCCGCGCTTCGTGCGCAACGCCTTCGGGCGCCAGGGCGAGGCCGGCTTCGACTTCGAGGCCTTCGAGCAGGTCGTCGCGCTGCAGGTGCGCGCGCTCGACAACGTGCTCGACCTGACCTGGTGGCCGCTGCCGCAACAGAACGAGGAGTCCAGGTCCAAGCGCCGCATCGGCGTCGGCTTCACCGGCATGGGCAACACGCTGACGCTGCTCAACCTGCGCTACGACAGCGAAGCCGGCCGATCGATGGCGGCCCGCATCGCCGAGTGCATGCGCGACGCCGCCTACCGCGCCTCGGTCGAGCTGGCCCGGGAGAAAGGCGCCTTCCCGCTGTTCGACGCCGACGGCTACCTCAAGGCCGGCAGCTTCGCCAGCCGCCTGCCCGATGACCTCCAGCAGGCGATCCGCCAGCACGGCATCCGCAACAGCCACCTGCTGTCGATCGCGCCGACCGGCACCGTGAGCCTGGCCTTTGCCGACAACGCCTCCAACGGCATCGAGCCGGCGTTCTCCTGGACCTACACGCGCAAGAAGCGCGAGGCCGACGGCAGCCGCAGCGAGTACCAGGTGCAGGACCATGCCTGGCGGGTCTGGCAGGAGCTCGGCGGTGACCCGAATCAGCTGCCCGAGGGCTTCGTCAATGCGCTCGAGATGAAGGCGGCCGACCACATCGGCATGATGCAGGCGGTCCAGCCCTTCGTCGATACCGCGATCTCCAAGACCGTCAACGTGCCGGCCGACTACCCCTACGAGGACTTCAAGGGCCTGTACCTGCAGGCCTGGCACGCGCGCCTCAAGGGCCTGGCGACCTACCGCCCCAACAGCATCCTGGGCTCGGTGCTCGAAGTGACCCCGGCACCTGCTGCCGAGCCGGTACCGGCCGCGGCACCCGCACCGGCGGCAGCTGCCCCGTTCGACCCGATGCGCACCGTGATCGAGAGCCGCCCCAAGGGCGCGCTGTCGGCGGTGGCCGACAAGCTTGAGTACTGGACCCAGGAAGGCCAGCAGACGCTCTACTTGATCGTCTCCTTCCTGCCGGTGGCCGATGGCAACGGCAAGATGGTGGACCGCGCGGTCGAGTTCTTCATGCCGGTCGGCCAGAGCAACGAGTCGCAGCAGTGGATCACTTCGAGCATGCGCCTGCTGTCGCTGGCCGCGCGCGGCGGCTTCCTGGAGCGCGCACTGAGCGACATGCGCAAGGTGGCATGGGACCGTGGCCCGGTACGGCTGGGCACCCACGAGCGCGAGGACGGCGCCCGCATCCCGATGTGGCACGACTCCGAGGTGGCGGCGATCGCCTTTGCGATCCAGAACATCCTGACGCTGCGCGCCAAGCAGAACGAGCAGTCCGAACAGCTCAACCTGCCGCTGGCGGAGCAGGAACTGGCGCTCGCCCCCGAGGCCCCGCCGGTGATGGCCGGCAAGAAATGCACCGAATGCGGCGCCCATGCCGTGATCAAGAAGGACGGCTGCGAGTACTGCACGCAGTGTGGCCACCTGGGCAGCTGCGGCTGATATTGGCCCGGACTGCTACGTGCGTCAGGCGCAGGCGTACGTAGCATCCACAATTTTCCTGTCGTGGTGGCTAGGGGACAATCCGTCCCACTAGTAAAACTACGAGAGGAGTTCACATGGCGGTCAAAAGCCAACAAAACCTGGTCGCGGGGCTGATGTTCACCCTCACGGGTGCCGCGTTCGCGCTGGGTGCCCGCGAGTACGACATGGGAACCGCCGGCCGCATGGGTCCGGGCTACTTCCCGCTCGTGCTCGGCGTCATCCTCGCCGTGCTCGGCATCCTGACCACCCTGCAGTCCTTCGGCGGCCAGCCGCAAGAGGGCCAGGAAATCGGCAAGATCGCCTGGCGTCCGCTGATCTTCGTCATCGGGGCCAACCTGATCTTCGGCCTGCTGCTCGGCGGCCTGCCCAGCATCGGCATCCCGGCCATGGGCCTGATGGTTGCAATCGTCGGCCTGACCTTCGTTTCCATGCTGGCAGGCACTGAATTCACGTTCAAGAGCGCCACCGTGCTCTCGGCCATCCTGGCCATCAGCAGCTATCTCATGTTCGTCAAGATGCTGGGACTGACCTTCCAGGTCTGGCCCTGGTTCATCGGCGCCTGAAGGAAACCCCCATCATGATGGACCTGATCAATCACCTCTCGCTCGGTTTCGGCGTCGCCTTCACGGCGCAGAACCTGCTCTACGCGCTGGTCGGCTGCCTGCTCGGCACCCTGATCGGCGTGCTGCCCGGCCTTGGGCCCGTGACGACGATCGCGATGCTGCTGCCCGCGACCTACGCGCTGCCGCCGATCGCCGCGCTCATCATGCTCGCCGGCATCTACTACGGCGCGCAATACGGTGGCTCGACCACCGCGATCCTGGTCAACCTGCCAGGCGAAGCCTCCTCGGTCGTGACCGCGCTCGATGGCTACGCGATGGCCAAGAAGGGCCGCGCCGGCCCCGCGCTGGCCGCCGCCGGCATCGGCAGCTTCTTCGCGGGCTCGGTCGGCACCCTGGTGCTGGCCGCCTTCGCGGTGCCGCTGACCGAGGTCGCCTTCATGTTCGGTCCGGCCGAGTATTTCTCGCTGATGGTACTGGGCCTGATCGGCGCCGTGGTGCTGGCCTCGGGCTCGCTGCTCAAGGCGATCTCGATGATCATCCTGGGCCTGCTGTTCGGCATTATCGGTACCGACGTCAACTCGGGCGTGGCGCGCTTTTCCTTCGACATCCCCGAACTGACCGACGGCGTGGGCTTCATCGTGATCGCGATGGGCCTGTTCGGCTACGGCGAGATCATCCAGAACCTGGCTCAGCCCGAGGAGGAACGCGCCCTCAACACCAAGAAGGTCACCGGCCTGATGCCGACCAAGGAAGACTTCAAGGCCATGATGCCCGCCATCCTGCGCGGCACGGCACTGGGCTCGGCGCTCGGCATCCTGCCGGGTGGCGGTGCGCTGCTGTCGTCCTTCGCGGCCTACACGCTCGAGAAGAAGACCAAGCTCAAGCCGGGCGAAGTGCCGTTCGGCCAGGGCAACATCCGTGGCGTCGCATCGCCCGAGGCCGCCAACAACGCCGGCTCGCAGACCTCCTTCATCCCGCTGCTGACGCTGGGCATCCCGCCCAACGCCGTGATGGCGCTGATGGTCGGTGCCATGACCATCCACAACATCCAGCCGGGTCCGCAGGTCATGACCAGCAACCCCGAGCTGTTCTGGGGCCTGATCGCCTCGATGTGGATCGGCAACCTGATGCTGGTGATCCTGAACCTGCCGCTGGTCGGCCTCTGGATCAAGCTGCTGTCGGTGCCCTACCGCTGGATGTTCCCGGCCATCGTGCTGTTCTGCGCGGTCGGCGTCTACTCGACCAACAACAACACCTTCGACATCTGGCTGACCGGCTTGTTCGGTGTGATCGGCTACTTCTTCGTCAAGCTCGGCTGCGAGCCCGCACCACTGCTGCTGGGACTGATCCTGGGCCCGATGATGGAAGAGAACCTGCGTCGCTCCATGCTGCTGTCGCGCGGCGACTGGAGCGTGTTCGTGACGCGGCCGTTGTCGGCCTCGCTGCTGGCTGTCGCTGTCGTGCTGCTGCTGATCGTGCTGTCGCCTTCGGTCAGCAAGAAGCGCGAGGAAGCCTTCGTGGAGGACTGATTGAAGTTCTCACTCGGGGCCGGCCGCTGGTGGCTGTGGTCGGCCCTCTGCGTCCTGCTGCTGCTGC
>CALPRQ020000020.1 GCA_943326015.2 Chitinophaga pinensis
CCTGGTCGCCGCGCTGCCGAGCAAGGAAGACTTCCCCTATACCCTGCGCGTGGTGTCCGAGATCACCGAGTCCAACGGCTCCTCGTCGATGGCTTCGGTCTGCGGCGGCTGCCTGGCGCTGATGGACGCCGGCGTGCCGATGAAGGCGCACGTCGCCGGCATCGCCATGGGCCTGATCAAGGACGGCAACCGCTTCGCGGTGCTGACCGACATCCTGGGTGACGAGGACCATCTTGGCGACATGGACTTCAAGGTTGCCGGCACCACCGGCGGCATCACCGCGCTGCAGATGGACATCAAGATCCAGGGCATCACCAAGGAAATCATGCAGGTCGCGCTGGCCCAGGCCAAGGAAGCCCGCCTGCACATCCTCGACAAGATGCAGAGCGCCATGGGCGAAGCCAAGACCGAGGTCTCGGACTTCGCGCCCAAGCTGTTCACGATGAAGATCAACCCCGAAAAGATCCGTGACGTGATCGGCAAGGGCGGCGCCACCATCCGCGCGCTGACCGAGGAAACCGGCTGCCAGATCAACATCGAGGAAGACGGCACCATCACGATCGCCGCCACCGAGTCGGCCAAGGCCGACGAAGCGAAGCGCCGCATCGAGCAGATCACCGCCGAGGTCGAAGTGGGCAAGGTCTACGAAGGCCCGGTCACCAAGATCCTGGACTTCGGTGCCCTGATCAACCTGCTGCCGGGCAAGGACGGTCTGTTGCACATCAGCCAGATCGCGCACCAGCGCGTCGAGAAGGTCACCGACTTCCTGAAGGAAGGCCAGATCGTCAAGGTCAAGGTGCTCGAGACCGACGAGAAGGGTCGCGTCAAGCTGTCGATGAAGGCGCTGATCGATCGCGAAGAAGCGTTCGCCCAGCAACAGCAGCAACAGCAGTAAGCCGCAGCCATGCTGGCCGTCGAGATCACGACCTACGGTGCCCCCGAGGTACTGAAGCTGGCTGAGCGCGAGCGCCCGGTCCCGGGTGCTGGCGAACTGCTGATCCGCGTCAGCGCCTCGGGCGTCAACCGCCCCGACGTGCTGCAGCGTACTGGCAACTATCCGGTGCCCCCGGGAGCCTCCGACATTCCCGGCCTCGAAGTGGCCGGCGTGATCGTCGAGGGCGATGCCGCAGCGCTGGCTGCCGAAGGTTTCAGGCTCGGCGACCGCGTCTGCGCGCTGGTGGCCGGCGGCGGCTACGCCGAGTACTGCGTCGCTCCGGTGGCGCAATGCCTGCCGGTGCCCGCCGGCTGGACCGAGCTGGAGGCCGCCGGCCTGCCCGAGACCTTCTTCACGGTCTGGAGCAATGTCTTCGAGCGCGGTCACCTGCAGCCCGGCGAAACCCTGCTGGTGCAGGGCGGCTCCAGCGGCATTGGCGTGACGGCGATCCAGCTGGCCAAGGCGCGCGGTGCCCAGGTCATCGTGACGGTCGGCAGCGCCGAGAAGGCGCAGGCCTGCCTGGCGCTCGGTGCCGACCACGCGATCGACTACAAGACGCAGGACTTCGTCACCGAGGTCGCCCGCCTGACCGATGGCCGCGGCGTCGATGTCATCCTCGACATGGTCGCTGGCTCCTACGTGGCGCGCGAGCTCGACTGCCTGGCCGAGGACGGCCGTCTAGTCATCATCGCGGTGCAGGGCGGCGCCAAGGCCGAGATCAATGCCGCCAAGGTGCTGCGCCGTCGCCTGACCGTGACCGGCTCCACGCTGCGCCCGCGTCCGCTGGCGTTCAAGGCTGCGATCGCGCGCTCCTTGCGCCATATCGTCTGGCCGTTGATCGAGTCTGGCCGGATCAAGCCCGTGATCCATCAGGTGTTCCCGGTGGCGCAAGCCGCGCAGGCGCACATGCTGATGGAATCCAACCGGCATATCGGCAAGATCCTGCTCGATTGGTCGGCAGCCTGAAGCCAAGCCCCAATGCACTCTCAAGCATGACGAAGAAACTCATAGTCGGCAACTGGAAGATGAACGGTAGCCTGGCGAACAATGCCAGCCTGCTGACCGCCCTGCTGGCCGGATTGAATGACAGCCCCGCCGATGTGGCGGTTTGCGCCAGCACGCCTTACCTGGCCCAGCTGCAAGCCCTGCTGCAGGGCAGTGCGGTGGACTGGGGCGCGCAGGACTGCTCCGCTCACGAGGCAGGCGCCTACACCGGCGAGGTCAGTGCCGCCATGCTGCGCGACTTCGCCTGTCGCTACGTGATCGTCGGCCATTCCGAGCGTCGCCATTGCCATGGCGAGAGCGACGACCTGGTGGCGCAGAAAGCTCAGCGCGCGCTGGCGCAGGGCATCACGCCCATCGTCTGCGTCGGCGAGACGCTGGCTGACCGCGAGGCCGGCCGTACCGAATTCGTGGTCAAGCGCCAGCTGTCGGCCGTGATCCACGCGGTCGGGCATTGCGCGAGCGAAATCGTGGTGGCCTACGAGCCGGTCTGGGCCATTGGCACGGGACGCACTGCGACACCGGAGCAGGCGCAGGCGGTGCATGCGGTGCTGCGGGCGCAGCTCAGGGCGGCCTCGGCGCACTCCAGCCGCAACCGCATCCTCTATGGCGGCAGCATGAACGCGGATAATGCCGCCTTGCTGCTGGCGCAGCCCGACATCGACGGCGGCCTGATTGGCGGTGCGTCGCTCAAGGCTGCTGATTTCCTCCACATCATTGCCTGCTGTCAGTCCGTGGCAGCTGGAACCTGAAGCACCAGATCATGAACATCCTCTTCAACCTGCTTTCGATTGCTCAAGTCCTGTCAGCCCTGGCCATGATCGGCCTGATCCTGGTCCAGCACGGCAAGGGCGCTGATGCCGGAGCGGCTTTCGGCGGTGGCGGTTCGGCCAGCCTGTTCGGCGCCAGCGGCGGCGCCAACTTCCTGTCGCGCAGCACCGGCGCGCTGGCGACCGTGTTCTTCGTCTGCACGCTGGCGCTGGCCTATTTCGGCCACGCCAAGCCGGCCAGCAGCGGCAGCGTGCTCGAGAGCGCAGCGCCTGCCACCGCTCCGGCAGCGGCTCCTGCCAAGCCGGCGGCAGGCCAGATTCCGGGTCAGTAAGCCGGAAATGCCCATATGGATAAAAACATGCGGGCAGCCCGGAAAACCTGATTTTTCCCGCTACAATTCGTTTCATTGATGCAGCGCTGCACCCTCGGTGAAGCAAAAACAAGCTGCAGCAAGACACTAGCCGACGTGGTGAAATTGGTAGACACGCTATCTTGAGGGGGTAGTGGCGAAAGCTGTGCGAGTTCGAGTCTCGCCGTCGGCACCAAATATCAATGGGCGCGCAATGCGCCTGCGAGACAAGCAAATGGACATAGCACAATACCTCCCGGTACTCTTGTTTGTTTTGGTGGGTCTGGCGGTAGGTGTCCTGCCCCAGGTCCTGGGCTACATACTCGGCCCCAACCGCCCGGATGCGGCAAAAAACTCCCCATACGAATGCGGCTTCGAAGCCTTCGAAGACGCTCGCATGAAGTTCGATGTGCGGTATTACCTCATCGCCATCCTCTTCATTCTGTTTGACCTCGAAATCGCGTTTCTCGTGCCTTGGGCGGTCGCTCTGACCGACATTGGCTCGACCGGTTTCTGGACCGGCGTGGCGTTCCTGGTTGACCTGCTCGTGGGCTTTGTCTACGCCTGGAAGATCGGCGCCCTGGACTGGGAATGAGGCGCGCGACAGCGCTCAGGAGTACAAATGATTGAAGGCGTCTTCAAGGAAGGCTTCATCACCACCAGTTACGACTCGGTGGTGAATTGGGCCAAGACCGGTTCGCTCTGGCCCATGACCTTCGGTCTGGCCTGCTGCGCAGTCGAAATGATGCATGCGGCCACCGCGCGCTACGATATTTCGCGCTTCGGCGCCGAAGTGTTCCGCGCCAGTCCGCGCCAGTCCGATCTCATGATCGTGGCCGGCACGCTGTGCAACAAGATGGCTCCCGCGCTGCGCAAGGTCTACGACCAGATGGCCGAGCCACGCTGGGTGATCTCGATGGGCTCCTGCGCCAACGGCGGCGGTTACTACCACTACAGCTACTCAGTGGTGCGTGGTTGCGATCGCATCGTGCCGGTCGATGTCTACGTGCCCGGCTGTCCGCCGACGGCCGAAGCGTTGATCTACGGCATCATCCAGCTGCAGCAGAAGATCCGCCGCACCAACACCATTGCGCGCGCCTGAGCGCCGGAGACCCCCCCCGATGACGAACGCAACCGCACAAGCTGTGGCGATTGCCCCTGAGGCGCTGCAGCAAACCGTCGCCGAGGCACTCGGCGACAAAGTGAAACAGATCAAGCTCGAACGCGGTGAAGTCACCGTGCAGGTCGCGCCTGCCGACTACTTCGATGCCATGCAGCTGCTGCGCGACGCGCCGGGCTGCCGTTTCGACCAGCTGGTCGATCTGTGCGGCCTCGACTATTCTGCCTACCGCGACGGCGCCTGGGAAGGCCAGCGCTTCGCGGTCGTCGTGCATCTGCTGTCGGTCGAGCTCAACCAGCGCCTGCGGGTGCGGGTGTTCTGTGCCGATGACGACTTCCCCGTTGTCGCGACGCTGTGCCCGCTCTGGTCCACCGCCAACTGGTACGAGCGCGAGGCCTTCGACCTCTACGGCATCGTGTTCGACGGTCACGAGGATCTGCGCCGTATCCTGACCGACTACGGCTTCATCGGTCACCCCTTCCGCAAGGATTTTCCGGTCACCGGCCATGTCGAGATGCGCTACGACGCCGAGCGCCGTCGCGTCGTCTACGAGCCGGTCTCGATCGAGGCGCGCGAGGTCACGCCGCGCATCATTCGCGAAGACAACTACGGGGGCCTGCACTGAAGGGCTGATGCCCCTTAGGCGAAATCATGGCTGAAATCAAGAACTACACCCTCAACTTCGGTCCGCAGCACCCGGCCGCCCACGGCGTGCTGCGCCTGGTGCTCGAGCTCGACGGCGAAGTGGTGCAACGTGCCGACCCGCATATCGGCCTGCTGCACCGCGCCACCGAGAAACTGGCCGAGACCAAGACCTTCATCCAGTCGCTGCCCTACATGGACCGGCTGGATTACGTCTCGATGATGTGCAACGAGCACGCCTACTGCCTGGCCATCGAGAAGCTGCTGGGCATCGAGGTGCCGATCCGCGCCCAGTACATCCGCGTGATGTTCAGCGAGATCACCCGCATGCTCAACCACCTGATGTGGCTGGGCTCGCACGGCAACGACATCGGCAGCTCGACCATCCTGATCTACGCCTTCCGCGAGCGCGAGGATCTGTTCGACATATACGAGGCGGTGTCGGGTGCGCGCATGCACGCGGCCTATTTCCGTCCGGGCGGCGTCTACCGCGACCTGCCGGACACCATGCCGCAGTACAAGCACAGCAAGATCCGCAATGCGCGTGCCATGGCCGAGATGAACACGAACCGCCAGGGTTCGCTGCTCGACTTCATCGATGACTTCACCCAGCGCTTCCCCAAGTACCTGGCTGAATACCACACCCTGCTGACCGACAACCGGATCTGGAAGCAGCGTACCGTGGGCATCGGCGTGGTGTCGCCTGAACGCGCGCTCAACATGGGCCTGACCGGCCCGATGCTGCGCGGCTCCGGCTTCGCCTGGGACCTGCGCAAGAAGCAGCCCTACGACGCCTACGACAAGGTCGAGTTCGACATTCCGGTCGGCAAGACCGGCGACACCTACGACCGCTACCTGGTCCGGATGGAAGAGCTCAAGCAGTCCAACCGCATCATCAAGCAGTGCGTGGACTGGCTGCGTGTCAACCCCGGTCCGGTCATCACCGACAACCACAAGGTGGCGCCGCCCTCGCGCGAGTCGATGAAGTCGAACATGGAGGAGCTGATCCACCATTTCAAGCTCTTCACCGAAGGCTTCCATGTCCCCGAGGGCGAGGCCTACGCGGCCGTCGAGCACCCGAAGGGCGAGTTCGGCATCTACCTGGTCAGCGACGGCGCCAACAAGCCGTACCGACTCAAGATCCGCGCTCCGGGCTTCCCCCATCTGGCCGCTCTCGACGAGATGGCCAAGGGCCACATGCTGGCCGACGCGGTCGCCATCATCGGCACCATGGATATCGTGTTTGGAGAAATTGACCGATGAGCTCCATCAAGCAAGGCGTGCAGGCGCAGTCCTTCTCCGAAGCGACGCTGGCCCGTTTCGCACGCGAAGTGGCCAAGTACCCGGCCGAACAGAAGCAGTCGGCCGTGATGGCCATCCTGTCCATCGTGCAGCAGGAGCAGGGCTGGCTCAGCCCCGAAGCCGAGCAGGGCATTGCCGAGTATCTCGGCATGCCGGCAATGGCCGTGCATGAAGTCACGACCTTCTACAACATGTACAACCAGCATGCGGTGGGCAAGTACAAGCTCAACGTCTGCACCAACCTGCCCTGCGTGCTGCGCGACGGGCAGAAGGCGCTGGCTCACCTGGAGCAGAAGCTGGGCATCCAGATGGGCGAGACCTCGGCCGACGGCCTGTTCACGCTGCAGCAGTCCGAGTGCCTGGGCGCCTGCGCCGACTCGCCGGTGATGCTGGTCAACGATCGCCACATGTGCAGCTTCATGAGCAACAGCCGGCTCGACCAGCTGATCGACGACCTGCGCGCCGCGGAGGGCAAGGCATGAACGCCATTCAAGTGCTGGACAAATTCGCCGCTTCCGGCGTCGAGACCTGCTTCCACGACCGTCACATCAACCCGCAGATCTACGCGGGCCTGGACGGCAAGAACTGGTCGATCAAGGACTACAAAGCCCGTGGCGGCTACGCCGCGCTGCGCAAGATCCTGGGCCAGGACGGCAGCGAAGGCCTGAGTCAGGACCAGGTCATCGCGACCGTCAAGGAATCCGGCCTGCGCGGCCGTGGCGGCGCGGGTTTCCCGACCGGCCTGAAGTGGAGCTTCATGCCGCGCCAGTTCCCGGGCATCAAGCACCTGGTCTGCAACTCGGACGAGGGCGAGCCGGGCACCTGCAAGGATCGCGAGATCCTGATGCACAACCCGCACATCGTGATCGAGGGCATGATCATCGCGGCCTACGCGATGGGCATTCCGCTCGGTTACAACTACATCCACGGCGAGATCTTCCAGGTCTACGAGCGCTTCGAGGCCGCCCTCGAAGAAGCCCGCGCCGCCGGCTACCTGGGTGACCGCATCATGGGCAGCGGCTTCAGCTTCCAGCTGCACGCCGCCCACGGTTTCGGCGCCTACATCTGTGGCGAGGAAACCGCGCTGCTCGAGTCGCTTGAAGGCAAGAAGGGCCAGCCGCGCTTCAAGCCGCCGTTCCCGGCCAGCTTCGGCCTCTACGGCAAGCCGACCACCATCAACAACACCGAGACCTTCGCGGCGGTGCCCTGGATCATCCGCAACGGTGGCCTGGCCTACCTCGAATGTGGCAAGCCCAACAACGGCGGCACCAAGATCTTCTCGGTCAGCGGTGACGTCGAGCGTCCGGGTAACTACGAGATCCCGCTCGGCACCCCGTTTGCCAAGCTGCTCGAGCTCGCCGGTGGCGTGCGCCAGGGCCGCAAGCTCAAGGCCGTGATCCCGGGTGGCTCCTCGTCGCCAGTGCTGCCGGCCGACATCATCATGAACTGCACGATGGACTACGACTCCATCGCCAAGGCCGGCTCGATGCTGGGCTCGGGCGCGGTGATCGTGATCGACGACACGCGCTGCATGGTCAAGTCGCTGCAGCGTCTGTCCTACTTCTACATGCACGAGTCCTGCGGCCAGTGCACGCCTTGCCGCGAAGGCACGGGCTGGCTCTGGCGCATGGTCGACCGCATCGAGCGCGGCGAGGGCAAGCCCAGTGATCTGGCACTGCTCGACAACGTGGCCGAGAACATCATGGGTCGCACCATCTGCGCCCTGGGCGACGCAGCGGCGATGCCGGTGCGCGGCATGATCAAGCATTTCCGGCACGAGTTCGAGCACCATATCGAACACAAGACCTGCACGGTCCCGGCATACGTCTGAGGTCTCTGAACCATGGTTGAAATCGAACTCGACGGCAAGAAGGTGCAAGTACCCCCCGGCAGCATGGTCATGCATGCAGCCGAAAAGGTGGGTACCTACATCCCGCACTTCTGCTATCACAAGAAACTCTCCATCGCGGCCAGCTGCCGCATGTGTCTGGTTGACGTCGAAAAGGCGCCCAAGGCCATGCCGGCCTGCGCCACGCCCGTCACCATGGGCATGGTCGTGCGCACCCAGTCCGACAAGGCCGTCAAGGCTCAGCAGTCGGTCATGGAGTTCCTGCTGATCAACCACCCGCTGGATTGCCCGATCTGCGACCAGGGCGGCGAATGCCAGCTGCAGGATATCGCGGTCGGCTACGGCGGCGGCGCATCGCGCTACGAGGAAGAAAAGCGCGTCGTGGCGCCGAAGGATGTCGGTCCGCTGGTCTCGATGCAGGAGATGAGCCGCTGCATTCAGTGCACCCGCTGCGTGCGCTTCGGCCAGGAAATCGCCGGTGTCATGGAACTGGGCATGTCGCATCGCGGCGAACATGCCGAGATCGAGACCTTCGTCGGCCAGTCCGTCGATTCCGAGCTGTCGGGCAACATGATCGACATCTGCCCGGTCGGCGCGCTGACCAGCAAGCCCTTCCGCTACAACGCGCGCAGCTGGGAGCTGGGCCGCCGCAAGAGCGTCAGCCCGCACGACTCGGCCGGCGCCAACCTGATCGTCCAGGTCAAGAACAACCAGGTCATGCGTGTCGTCCCGTTCGAGAACGAGGATGTCAACGAATGCTGGATTGCCGACCGCGACCGCTTCTCCTACGAGGCGCTCAACAGCGCCGAGCGTCTGACCCAGCCCATGATCAAGCAGGGCGGTCAATGGAAGGCAGTTGACTGGCAGACCGCGCTGGAGTATGTCGCCAACGGCCTGAAGACCATCAAGGCCGAGCAGGGCGCCCAGGCCATCGGCCTGCTGGCCAGCCCGCACAGCACCGTCGAGGAACTGGCTCTGGCCGGCGCTCTGGTGCGCGGCCTGGGCAGCTCGAACATCGACAGCCGCCTGCGCGCCGCCGACTTCGGCAACGCGGCAGCCGACGGCGAAGCCCGCTGGCTGGGCCTGCCGATCGCCGCGCTGAGCGATCTGCAGCGCGTGCTGGTGGTGGGCTCCAATCTGCGCAAGGACCATCCGCTGTTCGCGCAGCGCGTCCGCCAGGCCGTCCGCAAGGGCGCCCAGGTCAATGCGCTCAACGCTGCGGTGCAGGACTGGGCCATGTCGGTTGCCAATACCCTGGTGGCCGATGTCACCCGCTGGACCGAAGCCCTGGCTGGCATCGCTGCTGCCGTGGCCGAATCCAAGGGCGTTGCTGCTCCGGTCGCCGCCCAGACGGACGACAAGGCCCGCGCCATTGCCGCTTCGCTGCTCGCTGGCGACAAGAAGGCGGTGCTGCTGGGCAACGACGCTGCGCACCATGCCCAGGCGGCCAGCCTGCTGGCCCTGGCGCAGTGGATCGCCAAGGAAACCGGCGCGAGCTTCGGCTACCTGACCGAAGCCGCCAACACCGTCGGCGCGCAACTGGTCCGCGCGCTGCCGGGCAAGGACGGCCTCAACGCCGGCCAGATGCTGGCCGGTGGCGTCAAGGCGGCGTTGCTGCTCAATGTCGAACCCGGTGCCGACACGGCGGTCGACGGCCAGGCCCTGGCCAAGGCCGAGATGGTCGTCACGCTGAGCCCGTTCAAGACCAATCTCGACATCAGCGACGTGCTGCTGCCGATCGCGCCGTTCAGCGAGACCTCGGGTTCCTTCGTCAACGCCGAAGGCCGCCTGCAGAGTTTCCACGCCGTGGTCAAGCCGCTGGGCGAGACCCGTCCGGCCTGGAAGGTGCTGCGCGTGCTCGGCAACCTGCTCGGACTGGGCGGTTTTGCCCAGGAGTCCTCGCAGGACGTGCTGACCCAGGCGCTGCCCGGTGTCGCTGGCGGCGAGTTCGTCTCGGGCGCCCGCCTGTCCAACAAGACCGCGGCGGCCATCGACACCACCGCCGCAGCGGCTCAGCCCTGCGTGGCGTCGATTTACCAACTGGACGCGCTGGTGCGTCGCGCCGGTTCCCTGCAACTGACGGCTGACGCCCGTGCTGCCTCGGAGGTGAGCGCATGATCGATGCTCTGTACAACGGCGGCCTGAACCTGGTTGCCGCCCAATGGTGGGTCACCATGGCCTGGCCGGTCCTGTGGATCCTGCTCAAGATCGTTGCCGTGCTGGCACCGCTGATGGGCGCCGTGGCCTACATGACGCTGTGGGAGCGCAAGCTGCTCGGCTTCATGCAGGTCCGTATCGGCCCGAACCGGGTCGGTCCCAAGGGCCTGCTGCAGCCGATCGCCGACGCGGTCAAGCTGCTGTCCAAGGAACTGATCAACCCAACGGCTGCTGCCAAGGGCCTGTTCCGCCTCGGTCCGCTGATGGCCATCATGCCGGCGCTGGCTGCCTGGGCGGTGGTTCCCTTCGGTCCCGAAACCGTGCTGTCCAATGTCAACGCCGGGCTGCTGGTCATCCTCGCGATCACCTCGATCGAGGTCTACGGCGTGATCATCGCGGGCTGGGCGTCGAACTCCAAGTACGCCTTCCTGGGCGCGCTGCGTGCCTCGGCCCAGATGGTGAGCTACGAGATCGCGATCGGTTTCTGCTTCCTGATCGTCGTCATGACCGCCGGCAGCCTGAACCTGTCCGAGATCGTCGCCTCGCAATCGCGCGGCTTCGCTGCCGACCTGGGCCTGAGCTTCCTGTCCTGGAACTGGCTGCCGCTGCTGCCGGTGTTCTTCGTCTACCTGATCTCGGGTGTGGCTGAAACCAACCGTCACCCCTTCGACGTGGTCGAGGGCGAAGCCGAGATCGTCGCCGGTCACATGGTCGAGTATTCGGGCATGGGCTTCGCGATCTTCTTCCTGGCCGAATACGCCAGCATGTGGCTGATCTCGATGCTGGCCGTGCTGATGTTCCTGGGTGGCTGGCTGTCGCCGGTGGCCGCGCTCGACTTCATCCCGGGCTGGATCTGGCTGGGCCTCAAGTCCTTCCTGATCATGTCGGCCTTCATCTGGATTCGCGCCACCTTCCCGCGCTACCGCTACGACCAGATCATGCGTCTGGGCTGGAAGATCTTCATTCCCGTGACCCTGGTCTGGTTGCTGCTGGTCGGCTTCCTGATGCAGTCTTCCTGGAATATCTGGAAGTAAGAGGGATCAGAAAACATGTCTGCACATACGACGACCACCGCCGTTGCGCCCTTCTCGCTGAAGGACTTTTTCAAGAGCTTCATGCTGGCGGAGCTCTTCAAGGGCATGGCCCTGACCGGCCGCTACACCTTCCGCCGCAAGGTCACGGTGCAGTTCCCCGAAGAGAAGACCCCGCTGTCGCCGCGCTTCCGTGGCCTGCACGCCCAGCGCCGTTACGAGAACGGCGAGGAGCGCTGCATCGCCTGCAAGCTGTGCGAAGCGATCTGCCCCGCGATGGCCATCACCATCGAGGCCGGTCCGCGCCAAGATGACGGCTCGCGCCGCACCACCCGCTACGACATCGACCTGACCAAGTGCATCTTCTGCGGTTTCTGCGAAGAGGCCTGCCCGGTCGATGCCATCGTCGAGACCCAGATCCTGGAGTACCACGGCGAGAAACGCGGCGACCTGTACTTCACCAAGGACATGCTGCTGGCAGTCGGCGACAAGTACGAACCCGAGATCGCTGCGGCCAAGGCAGCGGACGCCAAGTACCGCTGATAAGGATGACCATGGACTTCCAGACCGGATTCTTCTACCTGTTCTCGGCCGTGCTGCTGTTCGCAGCCTTCCGGACCATCACCGCGCGCAGCCCCGTGCATGCGGTGCTCTTCCTGATGCTGGCCTTCTCGCAGGCCGCCGCCATCTGGCTGCTGCTCAAGGCCGAGTTCCTCGGCATCACGCTGGTGCTCGTCTACCTGGGCGCCGTGATGGTGCTGTTCCTGTTCGTCGTGATGATGCTCGACATCAACGTCGAGGAGATGCGCCAGGGCTTCTGGAAGCATTTTCCGCTCGCCCTCGTGCTGGGTGGCCTGGTTGGCGCCGAACTGATCGGCGTGCTCTGGGTCGGCTTCCCCGAGATGGTTGTTGCCCCCGAGGTGCTGCAGACGGCGATGCACCTGCCTGACCATAACAACACCCGTGAGATCGGCAAGCTGATGTACAGCCAGTACCTGTTCCCGGTCGAGATCGCTGCCGTCGTGCTGCTGGTGGCGATGATTGCCGCCATCGGCCTGACGTTGCGCGGCCGCAAGGACAGCAAGGCGATCGATCCCTCGATCCAGGTCAAGGTGCGTGCCGCCGACCGCCTCGAAGTGGTGTCGCTGCCCGCGACCCGTCCCGCCAACCAGGAGCGCCAAGCATGAGCCTGACCCTCGGACATTTCCTCTCGCTCGGCGCGATCCTGTTCGCGCTGTCGGTGACAGGCATCTACCTGAACCGCAAGAATCTGATCGTGCTGCTGATGGCGATCGAGCTGATGCTGCTGGCGGTGAACATGAACTTCGTTGCCTTCGCCCATTACCTGGGTGACCTCAACGGTCAGTTGTTCGTGTTCTTCATCCTGACCGTTGCAGCCGCGGAGTCGGCGATCGGCCTGGCCATCCTGGTGCTGCTGTTCCGCAACAAGTCGTCCATCAACGTGGATGAGCTCAACTCGCTCAAGGGCTAAGGGCTCGAGGGTTCAACGCCAAGTCAAAAAATGAGTACAAGCCTCTCTGCAAGCACATTGCTGGCGGTGCCCCTGGCCCCGCTGGTCGGCTCCGCGCTGGCCGGCGTCCTCGGCACCCAGTTCGGCGGCAACCTGCTGGGCCGTCGTGCCGCCCACAGCCTGACCATCCTGGGCGTGTTCATCGCCTTCGTGATCTCGGTCCTGACCTTCAACGATGTCATCGCCGGTGCCCGCTTCAATGCCACCATCTACGAATGGATGGTGGTCGGCGGCATGAAGATGGAAATCGGCTTCATGATCGACGGTCTGACCGCGATGATGATGTGTGTCGTGACCTTCGTCTCGCTGATGGTCCACCTCTACACCATCGGCTACATGCACGAGGACGAGGGCTACAACCGCTTCTTCGCCTACATCTCGCTGTTCACCTTCAGCATGCTGATGCTCGTCATGAGCAACAACCTGCTGCAACTGTTCTTCGGCTGGGAAGCCGTCGGCCTGGTGTCCTACCTGTTGATCGGTTTCTGGTTCAACAAGCCGACCGCGATCTTCGCCAACATGAAGGCCTTCCTGGTCAACCGTGTCGGCGACTTCGGCTTCATCCTCGGCATCGGTCTGCTGGCAGCCTACACCGGCTCGCTGAACTACACCGAGATCTTCGCCAAGGCGCCCCAGTTGGCCGCGATCGAGTTCCCCTGGTACATCCTGGGCCAGGACGCGATGCTGGTGACCGTGATCGGCATCTGCCTGTTCATCGGCGCGATGGGCAAGTCGGCCCAGTTCCCGCTGCATGTCTGGCTGCCGGACTCGATGGAAGGCCCGACCCCGATCTCCGCGCTGATCCACGCCGCCACCATGGTGACGGCCGGCATCTTCATGGTCACGCGCATGTCGCCGATCTATGAACTGTCCGACACCGCGCTGAACTTCATCCTGGTGATCGGCTCCATCACGGCGCTGTTCATGGGCTTCCTGGGCATCATCCAGAACGACATCAAGCGCGTCGTCGCCTACTCGACCCTGTCGCAGCTGGGCTACATGACGGTCGCGCTGGGCGCCTCGGCCTACTCGGTCGCGGTGTTCCACCTGATGACGCATGCCTTCTTCAAGGCGCTGCTGTTCCTCGCGGCTGGCTCGGTCATCATGGGTCTGCATCACAATCAGGACATCCGCTGGATGGGCAACGTGCGCAAGTACATGCCGATCACCTGGATCACCTCGCTGCTGGGCACCCTGGCGCTGATCGGCACCCCGTTCTTCTCGGGTTTCTACTCGAAGGACAGCATCATCGAGGCCGTGGCGTTCAGCCATCTGCCCGCCGCTGGTTTCGCCCATTTTGCGGTGCTGGCTGGCGTCTTCGTGACCTCGTTCTACTCGTTCCGCCTCTACTTCCTGGTCTTCCACGGCAAGGAACGCTACGACCAGAACCCGGATGCACACCACGGTCACCATGACGACCATCACGACGACCACGCAGCGCATGACGACCATGGCCACCATGGCGACGGCAAGCCGCACGAGTCGCCCTGGGTCGTGACCCTGCCGCTGGTGCTGCTGGCGATCCCCTCGGTGCTGATCGGCTACTTCACGATCGAGCCGATGCTGTATGGCGATTTCCTGAAGGATGCCATCACGATCAACCTGCATGCCCACCCCGCGCTGGAAATGCTGGCCGAGGAATTCCACGGTCCGCTGGCCATGGCCGAGCATGCGCTGACCACGGCGCCGTTCTGGCTGGCCCTGGCCGGTGCCGTCTCGGCCTGGTACATGTACCTGATCAACCCGGCCGTGCCGGCCTTCTTCGCCCGCGCCCTGCGTCCGCTGATCGTGATCCTGGAGAACAAGTACTTCATGGACTGGATCAACGAGAACATCCTGGCCAAGGCAGCACGCGGCCTGGGTCTGGGTCTCTGGAAGGGTGGCGATCGCGGCATCATCGAAGGCGCCGTCGTCAACCTGAGCTGGAAGCTCGTCGGCATGGTCTCTGGCCTGGTGCGTCGCTTCCAGACCGGCTATCTGTACACCTACGCGTTCTGGATGATCGCAGGCGTGCTGGCTTTCATGATCTATTTCGTGCAGCCCGCCAAATAAGGAGAAGAACAAGATGGGTTTGTTGAGCTTTGCGATCTGGACGCCAGTCCTGTTTGGTGTCCTGCTGCTCGCCATGGGTGGCGACAAGCGTGAAGCGGGCGCGGTGCGCTGGCTTGCGCTGCTTGGTTCCGTCGCCGGCCTGGCCGTGACGGTGCCGCTCTACACCGGCTTCGAGGCCGGTTCCGCGGCGATGCAGTTCGTCGAGCGGGTCCTCTGGATCCCCGCCTTCAACGTGCACTACCACCTCGCCATCGACGGCATCTCGCTGTGGCTGGTGCTGCTGACCGCCTTCATCAATCTGATCGTGGTGCTGGCCGGCTGGGAAGTGATCCAGGAGCGCGTGAACCAGTACATGGGCGCCTTCCTGATCCTGTCGGGCCTGATGATCGGCGTCTTCGCCGCCCAGGATGCGATGCTGTTCTATGTCTTCTTCGAAGCCACGCTGATCCCGATGTACCTGATCATCGGCGTCTGGGGCGGTCCGAACAAGATCTACGCGGCGTTCAAGTTCTTCCTCTACACCCTGCTCGGCTCGCTGCTGATGCTGGTGGCGCTGATCTACCTGTACAACGTCTCGGGTGGCAGCTTCGACCTGCAGACCTGGTACAAGTTGCCGTTGGCCGCCAAGCCGCAGACCCTGCTGTTCTTCGCCTTCTTCGCTGCCTTCGCGGTCAAGATCCCGATGTGGCCGGTCCACACCTGGCTGCCCGACGTCCACGTCGAAGCGCCGACCGGTGGCTCGGCCGTGCTGGCCGCGATCATGCTGAAACTGGGCGCCTACGGCTTCCTGCGCTTCTCGCTGCCGATCACGCCTGACGCCGCTCACGAGTGGTCTGGCCTGATGGTCGGCCTGTCGCTGGTCGCCGTGGTCTACGTCGGTCTGGTCGCGATGGTGCAGCAGGACATGAAGAAGCTGGTGGCCTATTCGTCGGTCGCCCACATGGGCTTCGTCTCGCTGGGCTTCTTCCTGTTCAACGATCTGGGCGTTTCAGGCGCCATCGTGCAGATGATTGCGCACGGTTTCGTCTCGGCCGCGATGTTCCTCGGCATCGGCGTGCTGTATGACCGTGTCCACTCGCGCGAGATCGCTTCCTACGGCGGCGTGGTCAACACCATGCCCAAGTTCGCCGCCTTCGCGCTGTTGTTCACCATGGCCAACTGCGGCTTGCCGGGCACCGCCGGTTTCGTCGGCGAGTGGATGGTGATCCTGGGCGCTGTCAAGGCCAACTTCTGGGTTGGCACGATTGCCGCCAGCGCATTGATCTTCGGCGCGGCCTATTCGCTCTGGATGTTCAAGCGTGTCTACCTGGGTCCGGTCGCCAACGATGACGTCAAGGCGCTGCACGACATCAACGGCCGCGAATTCCTGGTCATGGCACTGCTGGCTGTGATGGTGCTCTACATGGGTATTCATCCCAAGCCCTTCACCGACGTGATGGACGCTTCGGTCGCCGAACTGCTCAAGCATGTCGCCGTCTCCAAGCTGCCCTGAGGCCCGACCCTCTCAACGTATCGAAAGAGCACAACAATGATAGAGAGTACCCACTGGGCGGCGGTTGCGCCGGAGCTGCTGCTCCTGAGCATGACCGGCCTGATCGCCCTGTTCGATCTGGCGGTCAAGACCCCGCTGCGCGGCGCGACCTACCGTCTGTCGATGCTGACGCTGGCGGTGGTGGCAGTCCTGCATTTCGTGCAGGCCGGCGCCGGCGAGACCATCTACGCCTTCAATGACATGATCGTGGTCGACACCATGTCGTCCCTGCTCAAGGGCTTTGCCACCCTGGCCGTGATGGTGACTCTGGTCTACAGCCGTCCCTATGCCGGTGCGCGCGACATGCTGCGCGGCGGCGAGCTGTTCACGCTGTCGCTGTACGCGCTGCTGGGCATGTTCGTGATGATCTCGGGTCATCATTTCCTGACCCTCTATCTGGGTCTGGAACTGCTGACGCTGCCGGGCTACGCCCTGGTCGCGCTGCGCCGCGACGAGCTGCGCTCGACCGAAGCCGCCATGAAGTATTTCGTGCTTGGCTCGCTGGCCAGCGGTTTCCTGCTCTACGGCCTGTCGCTGGTCTATGGCGCCACCGGTTCGCTCGACATCGCCGGCGTGCAGGCGGCCATCTCCACCGGCATGGTTGACAACCGCGTGCTGATGCTGGGCCTGGTCTTCGTCGTCGCCGGTCTGGCCTTCAAGCTCGGCGCCGTGCCCTTCCACATGTGGGTGCCCGATGTCTACCACGGCGCACCGACCGCGATCACGCTGATGATCGGCGGCGCGCCCAAGCTGGCGGCGTTCGCGATCGTGATGCGCCTGCTGGTCGAGGGCATGCTGCCGCTGGTCTGGCATTGGCAGCAGATGCTGATGGTACTGGCCGTGGCTTCGCTGCTGGTCGGCAACCTGGCCGCCGTCGCGCAGACCAATCTCAAGCGCATGCTGGCGTTCTCGACCATCGCGCAGATGGGCTTCGTGCTGCTGGCCTTCGTGTCCGGCGTCGTCGGCCAGGACGGCAACAACATGAACGCGGCCTACAGCTCGGCGATGTTCTACATCATCACCTATGTGCTGACCACGCTGGCTTCCTTCGGCGTGATCCTGCTGCTGACACGCGAAGGCTTCGAGTCCGAGGAACTCTCGGACCTGGCCGGCCTGAACCAGCGCAGCCCGCTGTATGCCGGCATCATGACCGTCTGCATGTTCTCGCTGGCGGGTGTCCCGCCCCTGGTCGGCTTCATGGCCAAGTTCTCGGTGTTGCAGTCCCTGCTCAATGCGGGCGGCGGCGTCCACCTCGGCCTGACCGTGTTCGCGGTGATGATGTCGCTGATCGGCGCCTTCTACTACCTGCGCGTGGTCAAGGTCATGTACTTCGACGCACCGACGCAGACGGCGGCGATCGACGCACCTTCCGACGTGCGCCTCGTGCTCACGCTCAACGGCGCGCTGGTGCTGGGCCTGGGCCTGCTGCCGGGCGGCCTGATGACGCTGTGTGACCAGGCCATCCTGGCACTCTGGCACTGACGGGCGCCAGAGGATGAACCAGACGGCTTCGGTCTGGCTGGTGTTGGTGGCTGCCTTGGCGGCCGCCAATTTGCCTTTTCTGAGCGAGCGCTTCCTGGGTCTGCTGCGGCTGCGCTCTGCGACCAAGGGGCTCGCGCTACGCCTGCTTGAGCTGTTCTTGCTCTACCTGCTGGTGGGCGGACTGGGCCTTGTCCTGGAACAGGGTCTGGGTCAGATCTACCCCCAGGGCTGGGAGTTCTATGCCATCACGGTCACCCTGTTCCTGACGCTGGCTTTTCCGGGCTTCATCTGGCGCTATCTGGTGCGCCATTGAAAGGCTTGTGCTCCAGGCCTCCTCCCTACGCAGCCCCTTGACGGGGCTTCGTCGTTTCTGACGCTGCATTGCCTGAACTGCCATGAACCATCCTTTGCTGCCCGAACTGCAACCGGACCATCTGCGCGAGCGGCGCATCGACAGCGCCACGGTCTATCAGGGTCATTTCCTGCAAGTCTTGCGCGACAGCGTGCAATTGCCCGACGGCAGCCAGGCAGTGCGCGAGTACATCAGGCACCCGGGCGCGGTCATGATCATTCCCATGCTTGACGACGGCCGGGTCGTGGTCGAGCGCCAGTACCGCTACCCGCTGCAGCGCGCGCTGATCGAGTTTCCTGCTGGCAAGCTCGATTCGGGTGAAGACCCGTTCCTGTGCGCCCAGCGCGAATTGCGCGAGGAAACCGGCTATGTCGCACGCGAGTGGGCCAGGGCGGGCGTGCTGCATCCCGTGCTGGCCTACGCCGATGAGTTCATCGAGATCTGGTTTGCGCGCGGCCTCAGCCTGGGCGAGCGCGAGCTCGACCACGGCGAGTTCCTCGACGTGCTCGCCGCCACGCCCGAGGAGTTGCTGGCGGCCTGTCGTGACGGCGTGGTCACCGACAGCAAGACGCTGACCGGACTGCTCTGGCTGCAGAACCTCTTGTCCGGTGCCTGGTCGCTCGACTGGCAGCCCGCCCCGGCCCAGGACTAGGTCAGGGGTAGAGGCCGCGCAGTTCGCGCGCGCGCAGGATGCGCTGGCAGGCGATGATGAAGGTCGCGGTGCGCAGGCTGACCTGGTGCTGCTCGGCCACCTGCCAGACGCTGGCGAAGGCCTCGCGCATGATTCTGACCAGGCGGGCGTTGATTTCCTCCTCGGTCCAGAAGAAGCTCGAAAAGTCCTGCACCCACTCGAAGTAGCTCACCGTCACGCCGCCGGCATTGGCGATCACGTCGGGCAGTACCAGCACGCCACGCTGGTGCAGGATATCGTCTGCTTCCGGCGTGGTCGGGCCGTTGGCGCCTTCGATCACCAGGCGCGCCTTGATGCGGCCTGCGTTGGCCGCGGTGATCTGCTGCTCGAGCGCCGCCGGGATCAGGATGTCGCAATCCACATCCCAGAAGCTGTCCTTGGCTATCGCTTCGGCGCCGGGGAAGCCGAGTACCGATCCGTTGTGCCTGGCATGCTCGATCAGTGCCGGGATGTCGATGCCAGCTCCCTGGTAGATCGTTCCGCCATGGTCCTGCACCGCGACCACGCGCGAACCGGCTTCAGCGAACAGGCGGGCAGCGACACTGCCCACGTTGCCCAGGCCCTGTACCGCGACGCGCGCCCCCTTGAGCTCCAGTCCGGTGCGGGCGGCAGCCTCCTGTCCGACCGTGAAGACGCCCCGGCCTGTCGCATCGCGCCGGCCCAGCGAGCCGCCCAGCTCGATCGGCTTGCCAGTCACGACGCCGGTCGAGTTCTCGCCCAGGTTCATCGCATAGGTGTCCATCATCCAGGCCATCACCTGCTCATTGGTGTTGACGTCGGGGGCCGGGATGTCCTTGGTCGGGCCGATGATGAGCCCGATCTCGCTGGTGTAGCGGCGCGTCACGCGCTCGAGCTCGCCGCGCGAGAGCTGGCGTGGATCGACCCGGATGCCGCCCTTGGCGCCACCGAAGGGCACGTTGACGGCGGCGTTCTTGATCGACATCCAGGCCGACAGAGCCATCACCTCGGACAGGGTTACATCCTGATGGAAGCGCACGCCGCCCTTGCCCGGTCCGCGCGAGGTGTTGTGCTGCACCCGGTAGCCCTCGAAATGCGCGACGCTGCCGTCGTCCATGTGGATCGGCACATCGACGATCAGGATGCGCTTGGGCCGCGTCAGCGTATCGACCCAGCGTGACAGCTCGCCGAGGTAGGGGGTGACGCGCTCGACCTGCTGCAGGAAGATGCCCCAAGGGCCGAGTTGGTCGGCTTGCAGGTAGGAGGGCAGGGAGTTGGGAATCTGGCTCATCAGTCGGTTCCTGGGTTGAACTAGCTGCGAAGCTTAAGCAGGCTTGAGCTTGATGTCCAAGGCCGATCTTGATGTCGGTTATGCAATAAATGCATAATTTTGGCCTCGACTTGTCGTTTTAGACGGGAGCGGTTCCGGCGCGGCACAATCGGATGACTGCCGGACGCTGTCTCTGGTGGCAGTCTTGTTCATTCACCGTCTCATCCTTCATGCTCGATCCCAGGACCGCTCCGCTGATCGGCACCGACCGGCATCTGCCCCCCGTGCCGCTGCAGCGCCTCAGCGCCTCCGCGCTGCGCCAGCGCTTCGCCTCCAGCCTGGCCTGGCAGCCCGAACTCGCGCGCGATTCACGCCACTTCGTGGATCGGCCGCTGCGGCATGCCGCCGTGCTGGTGCCCATCGTGTTGCGTGATGAACCTACGGTGCTGCTGACGCGGCGTGCCGACCAGTTGTCGAGCCATTCCGGCCAGGTGGCCTTCCCCGGCGGCAAGGTCGATGACGATGATGACGATGCGGTCGCCGCCGCGCTGCGCGAGGCCGAGGAAGAGGTCGGTCTTGAGCCGCGCTGGGTCGAGGTGATCGGTGCCTTGCCCGATTACCTGACGGGCAGCGCCTACCGCATCACGCCCGTGGTCGGCCTGGTTCACCCGGCTGCAGCATTCAGCCCCAACCCGCAGGAGGTGGCCGACCTGTTCGAGGTGCCGCTGGTCTTCCTGATGGATCCCGCCCATCACCAGCGCCATGTGGCGGACTGGCAGGGGCAGCGGCATGAATGGTTCGCCATGCCCTACGACGACGAGGGCACCGAGCGCTTCATCTGGGGTGCGACAGCAGCGCTGCTGCGCAACCTGTACCGGTTTCTGGCGGCCTGAGGTCCCGCAGCGAGCAAGGCCGGGCGCCGGTATCATCACGGCATGAGTTTTTTCGCCATCTTTCTTGCCCTGTTGCTTGAGCAGGCCCGTCCGCTGGGCCGGGACAACCCGGTTCATCGCACTGCGACGGCTTGGCGGCGCTGGGTCAGGCGCAGCCTGGACGCTGGCCAGGCACCGCATGGCTGGATGGCCTGGGGCGCGGCGGCGCTGGTGCCGGCCCTGCTTGCCGCGCTGGTCCACTGGCTGCTGCTGCCCTTCAGCGACCTGCTGCTGTTCGCCTGGACCGTGGGCGTGCTCTACCTGACCCTGGGGTTCAGGCAGTTCAGTCACCATTTCACTGCCATCCGTGATGCGCTCGAAGCTGGTGACGAGGCCGCCGCGCGCGCCGAGCTGGCCGAATGGCAACAGGTCGAGGTCGGCGAGTTGCCACGTCAGGAACTGCTGCGGCATGTGATCGAGTATTCGACGCTGGCGGCGCATCGCCATGTCTTTGGCGTGTTGCTGGCTTATTCCGTGCTGGCGGCATTGGGCCTGGGGCCGGCTGGTGCGGTGCTCTACCGCATGGCCGAGTCGCTGGCGCGCCGCTGGCAGCCCAGGCTGGAGGACGCCCCCAGCAGCGCGGCGCAGCAGGCCGCCGCGCAGGCCTGGCTCTGGATCGACCATGTGCCGGCGCGCGCCACCGCGCTGGCCTTCGCGGTGGTTGGCAATTTCGAGGAATCGATTGCCGCCTGGCGCTCGGATGCGACCAGTCAGGCCAAGCCCAATGACGGCATCGTGCTGGCGGCCACTGCCGGCGCGATCAATGTCAGGCTGGGCGGGCTGGGACTGGGCGCGACCGGGCCGGGCGCACCGGGGGCAGCCGGCGGCTGGACCGAGGGCCGGGAACCCCAGAATGCGCATCTGACCAGCCTGGTCGGCCTGGTCTGGCGCTCGGTCGTGCTCTGGCTCCTGCTGCTCTTGCTGACCATGCTCGCGCGCAGCGTCTGAAGCCGAGCCGGGGCTGTCACTTCAGTAGCGCGGCTGCGACAGCTCGGCAAACAGCTCGCCGTAGAGACGGTAACGGTTCTCGCTGATGCCGCCTTCGATGCCGACGGCGTCGCGCACCGCACAGCCTGGCTCATGCAGGTGGCTGCAGTTGTAGAAACGGCAGTGACCCAGCCTGGCCTTGAAGTCGAGCATCAGGTGTGGCAGCTGCGTCGGCTCGATGTGGTGCAGGCCGAACTCCTGGAAGCCGGGCGAGTCGATCAGTGCCGTGCTCCTGGCCGCATCGACCCAGTACCAGGTCGTGCTGGTGGTCGTGTGCTTGCCGCTGTTGAGCGCGCGCGAGATCTCGCCGGTCTGCGCCTGCGCAGCCGGCACCAGGCGGTTGATCAGCGTGCTCTTGCCGGCGCCTGATGGGCCGAGCACCAGCGTGGTCTTGCCCTGCAGCCTGCGTTCGAGCTCGTCGATGCCGGCTTCCGAGCCGGCCTGCAGCGACAGCGGCAGCACCGCCTCGCCCATGGCGCGGTAGGGCGCCAGCCGCTGCCAGGCGCGCTCGAACAGTGTGCCGAGGTCGCTCTTGTTGAGCACGATCAGCACCGGTATCGACTGGGCGTGGGCTGCGATCAGCGCGCGCGTGAGCTGGCTCTCGGAAAACTCGGGTTCGGCGGCCAGCAGCACCAGCACCAGATCGAGGTTGGCCGCGAAGGACTTGGTGCGGATCTCGTCCTGGCGGTACAGCAGGTTGCGCCGTTCCTGCAGCTTCTCGATCGTGCCCTCGTCGGCGCTGGCCTGCCACCAGACGCGGTCACCGACCACGGCCTGGCTCTTCTTGCCGCGTGGGTGGCAGATCAGGCGTGCGCCGTCTTCGGTCTCGACCAGGCAGTGGCGTCCGTAGGTGGCGACGACCAGGCCGCAGCGTTGGGAATGGTTCATGGGTATGCCTCAGGGCTGCCGGGCTCGAGGCGCGCCAGGCGCTCGGCTGCGGGCGGGTGGGAATAATAGAAACTGGCGTAGACCGGATCGGGCGTCAGCGTGCTGGCATTGTCCTGGTAGAGCTTGACCAGCGCGCTGGCGAGATCATTCCGGTCGGCATGGCTGCAGGCATAGGCATCGGCCTCGAACTCCTGCCGGCGCGACAGCTGGCTCAGCAGCGGTGTCAGGAAGATGCTCGCCAGCGGGACGACGCTGACGAACAGCAGCAGTGCCAAGGCGTTGCTGGGCGCGACCAGGTTGGGCTGCACGCCCAGGCCGACATAGAAGCCCAGCTGCCCCGACAAGTAGCCCAGCAGCGCGAAGCCCAGCAGGCTGACGAGGCCCGACAGCAGCAGCCGCCGAGGCAGGTGGCCGCGCTTGAAGTGGCCGAGCTCATGCGCGAGCACGGCCTCGATCTCGTCGGGCGAGAGCTTCTGCAGCAGGGTGTCGAAGAAGACCACCCGCTTGGCCGGCCCGAAGCCGGTGAAGTAGGCGTTGGCATGCGCGCTGCGCTTGCTGCCGTCCATCACGTAGAGGCCGCGCGAACGAAAGCCGCAGCGCGCCATCAGCGCCTCGATGCGTTGGCGCAGCACCGGGTTATCGAGCGGCACGAAGCGGTTGAACAGCGGCGCGATCAGCGTCGGGTAGAGCACCAGCATCAGCAGGCTCAAACCCAGCCACAGCGCCCAGCACCAGAACCACCAGAGCGGCCCGGTCGCCTCCATCAGCCACAGCAGCAGGGTGGCAAACGGCAGTCCGAACGCGGCGCCCACCGCGGCTGACTTGAGGCCGTCAGCCAGCCACAGACCCGGTGTCATGCGGTTGAAACCATGGCGCTGCTCGACGCGGAAGGTTCGGACCCAGGCCAGCGGCAGGTCGAGTACAGTCGTGATGGTGAAGAAGGCCGCCAGCAGCGCGAGCTGCTGCGCCAGGCCGTCACCGAGCAGGTTGCGCAGCACCTGGTTGAGCAGGTCAAGCCCGCCCAGCAGGGTCCAGCCCAGCAACAGCGCAGCGTTCCAGGCCAGCTCGATCAGTCCCAGCCGCAGTTTGGCGACCGTGTAGTCGGCGGCCTTCCGGTGTGACTCCAGGCTGACGCGTTCAGCAAAGGCGGGCGGCACCGCATGCCGGTGCTGCGCGACATGGCGGATCTGCCGGCTGGCGAGCCAGAGCTGGATCAGCAGGCTGGCGGCGAGCAGGCCACAAAAAGACAGCGCCCAGACGGACACCAAGGCGGAAAGGGGAGAATTCATGGCCGCGAGTCTAGCGAAAGCCAGCCTGTGCTGCCGTCCCATGGGTGAAAATCGGCGTCATGAGCACGATATCCAGCCCTCCCAGCCCAGCGATCGACAGCTGCGCCGGCAATGAACCCGTCCAGCACCTGGTCAAGAGCGACCTGAATCTGATCTGGCTAGACTGCGAGATGACGGGCCTCAAGCCCGATACCGACCGCCTGATCGAGATCGCTGTCGTCATCACCGGCCCCAACCTGACGCCCCGCGTCGAGGGTCCGGTGCTGGCGATCCACCAGAGCGACGCCGCGCTCGATGCGATGGACGCCTGGAACAAGGGCACCCATGGCCGCAGCGGCCTGATCAACCGGGTCAAGGCCAGCGCCACCACCGAGGCCGACGCCGAAGCCCAGATCATCGAATTCATCCGCAAGTACGTTCCCAAGGGGGCTTCGCCGATGTGTGGCAATTCGATCGGCCAGGACCGGCGCTTCCTGGTCAAGTACATGCCCAGGCTGGAGGCCTACTTTCACTACCGCAACCTTGATGTCAGCACCTTGAAGGAGCTGGCCAGGCGCTGGCGGCCCGAGGTCTGCAAGGCCTTCAAGAAGCACCAGCGCCACACCGCCTTGGCCGATGTGCACGAGTCCATCGACGAACTCGTGCACTACCGCGAGCATTTCCTGCGCTGATCAGGCGAACAGCTGCAGGCTGACCCAGTAGGCCACGGCAGCGACCGTGGCCGAGGCCGGAATCGTCAGAATCCAGGCCCAGACGATATTGCCCGCCACGCCCCAGCGCACCGCGCTCATGCGCTGCACCGAACCGACGCCGACGATGGCGCCGGTGATGGTGTGGGTGGTCGAGACCGGCACGCCCAGCGCGGTGGCCAGGAACAGTGTGATGGCGCCACCGGTTTCAGCGCAGAAGCCACCGACCGGCTTGAGCTTGGTGATCTTCTGGCCCATGGTCTTGACGATGCGCCAGCCGCCGAACATGGTGCCGGCGCCGATCGCCATGTAGCAGCAGATGATGACCCAGCTCGGCGGCGAGCTGTCGGCAGCGGAGGCATAGCCAGTTGCCAGCAGCAGCATCCAGATGATGCCGATCGTCTTCTGCGCGTCGTTGCCGCCATGGCCCAGGCTGTATGCTCCCGCAGACACCAGTTGCAGGCGGCGGAACCAGCGGTCGACCCGCGAGGGTGTGGTGCGGCGGAAGATCCTGGCCACCAGCACCATCATCAGCGAACCGAACACGAAGCCCAGCAGCGGGGAGACGAAGATGAAGATCACGGTCTTGACGATGCCGGTCGAGACCAGCGCGCTGGCGCCCGCCTTGGCGATCACGGCGCCGACGATGCCGCCGATCAGCGCGTGCGAGGAGCTGCTCGGGATGCCGTAGTACCAGGTGATCAGGTTCCAGCTGATCGCGCCGGCCAGCGCGCCGAACACCACATGGGTGTCGACCACGCCGGGCTCGGCGATGCCCTTGCCGACCGTTGCCGCCACGGTCAGGTGGAAGATGAAGATGGCGACGAAGTTGAAGAAGGCCGCGAAGGCCACCGCCTGCGCCGGCTTGAGCACGCCGGTCGAGACCACGGTCGCGATCGAGTTGGCCGCGTCATGGAAGCCGTTCATGAAGTCGAACAGCAAGGCCATCACGACCAGCACGGCGATGACCCAGAAGGCCGCCTGCATTGAAGTCATGCTGGATCTCCCGGATCAGGAGTTCTCGAGGATCACGCCCTCGATCAGGTTGGCCACATCCTCGCAGCGGTCGGTGATGGTTTCGAGCAACTCGTAGATGGCCTTGAGCTTGATCAACTCGCGCACATCGTTTTCCTCGCGGAACAGCTTGCTCATGGCGGTGCGCAGCACGCGGTCGGCGTCGGATTCGAGGCGGTCGATCTCCTCGCAGGTCTTGAGCGCGGCCTCGGCGGTCTTGGCGTCGGCGATCTTGTCGAGCAGGGCCACCGCGGATTGCAGGCGCTCGCAGCACTTGACGCCGAGGTCGGTCAGGCGGCTGATCTCTTCGGTCATGTGGCGCACGTCGTACAGCGCCATGGTCTCGGCCGAGTCCTGGATCAGGTCGGCGACATCGTCCATGGTGTTGATCAGCGAGTGGATCTGCTCGCGGTCGATCGGCGTGATGAAGGTCTTGTGCAGCAGGCGATTGACTTCCATCGTCACGCGGTCGGCCGCATGCTCGGCGCTGTCGACTTCCTGGTTGTACTTGTCGCGCAGCACGGGGTCGGCATAGTTCTTGACCAGCTCGGCAAAGGCGTGCGAGGCATCGACCATGTGCTTGGCGTGCTGGTTGAAGAGTTCGAAGAAGTTGCCCTCACGGGGCATCAGTTTCCCAAAGATCATGTTCGTTCCTTTGTAAGTGCGATTTGTCAAAAAAATGACATATTCCGGCTTTGTGCACGGATTGTAAGCACCGACCGCGCTTGGCGTCTCCCCCTTGCCAGACCGCTTTGGCGCCAGCCATAAAAAAAACTTGGGGAAAACCCGGGGTTGTGCGATAATGCGAGTTGTTGACCGCACAGGGCGGCAACTTTTACGCGCATCTGCCTCACTCTGGCCCCTCACGGTGTAAACCGGCGACCCGTCATCGGGTTTGAATTCAGGGCCCCACGCATACCAGTCGGCCCACTCATGGGCACGCGGCATGCCGATCTGTTTGATGGTTGATGTTTCTTGTTGACCATGATCGGATCGGGCACGCTGCCCGGGCTCTTCAGCCCGGCTCGTCCTGCTTTGCTCATTGCGCGCTATTTCAGCGCCTGGACGATAGACATGACTGACTCTTTGCAATTCCCGGTCGAAACCGGTTTCGATTCTTCCCTCGCCACCGACGTCGTCGAGACGGTTGCCGTGGTTCCGGCCGGCCCCAATCCCTTCGAAGTTCTGGGCCTGGCGCCTGAGCTGGTGCAAGCCGTGGCTGACCTCGGCTTCACCCAGCCGACCCTGGTGCAGAACGCCACCATCCCCAAGGCCATGAGCGGTGGCCATGCAGAAGGTTTCACCGACCTGATGGTGTCGAGCCAGACTGGTAGCGGCAAGACCGCCGCCTTCCTGCTGCCGGTGCTGCACACCCTGCTCGAGCAGCAGGCTGCCGCCGAGGCCGCCGAGCGTGCCGACTGGGACCGCCAGGTGGCTGAAGCCGAAGCCGCCGGCCAGCCGGCACCGAAGAAGCCCAAGCGCAAGAACCCGCTGCTGGCGCGTCATTTCACCCCGGCCGTGCCCGGTGCCCTGATCCTGTGCCCGACGCGCGAGCTGGCGCAGCAGGTGGCCCAGGACGCGATCGAGCTGGTCAAGCATTGCCGTGGCCTGCGCATCGCCAACGTGGTCGGCGGCATTCCCTACCCGGTCCAGATCGCCAAGCTGCAGAACGCCGACCTGGTGGTCGCGACCCCGGGTCGTCTGCTCGACCTGCAGCGCAACGGCCAGATCAAGCTTGACAAGGTCCAGTTCCTGGTGGTCGACGAAGCCGACCGCATGCTGGATCTGGGTTTCTCGGACGACCTGGCCGAGATCAACCAGCTGACCATCCAGCGCCACCAGACCATGATGTTCAGCGCGACCTTCGCGCCGCGCATCCAGAGCCTGGCCCAGCGCGTGATGCGCGCGCCGCAGAAGGTGCAGATCGATTCGCCGCAGGACAAGCACAGCAGCATCGAGCAGCAGCTGTTCTGGTGTGACAGCCAGGAGCACAAGCGCCAGCTGCTCGACCATTGGCTGCGCGACGCGACCATCGATCAGGCGATCGTGTTCGCCAGCACCCAGATCGAGTGCGACTCGCTGGCTGAGGAACTGCAGCAGGTCGGCTTCTCGGCCGTGGCGCTGCACGGTGCCCTGAGCCAGGGCCTGCGTACCCGCCGCCTGATGGCGTTGCGCAACGGCCAGGTGCAGATCCTGGTTGCTACCGACGTGGCCGCGCGCGGCATCGACGTGCCGACGATCACTCACGTGTTCAACTACGGTCTGCCGCTCAAGGCCGAGGACTACACCCACCGCATCGGCCGTACCGGCCGTGCGGGTCGCAAGGGTCTGGCCGTGACCATGGCCGAGTTCCGCGACCGTCGCAAGATCGGCGAGATCGAGGCCTACAGCCAGCAGGTCATCAAGACCGCGACCATTCCGGGTCTGGAGCCCAAGAAGCAGGTCTACGAATTCAACGACCGCCGTCCGGGCGGCCGTGGTGGCAATGGCCGCGGCGCGCCTTCCCGTGGTGGCAACTTCCGTGGCAACGACCGCGGTGGCGATCGTGGCGGCTGGGGCCGCAACGACGGCGGCTTCGGCGGCAATGCTGGCCGTCCGGCCAGTCGTGGTGACTTCCAGCCCCGTGGCGAGTTCCGCTCCGAGCCCCGTGGCGACGTGCGCTTCGAGTCCCGTGGCGATGCCCGTCCGGAAGGTCGCGGCGAGTTCCGTGGCGGCGACCGCGGCGAGTCGCGCGGTTTTGCCGGCCGCGACCAGCGTGGCCCGCAGGGCGGTTTCGGTGGCGAGCAGCGCCGCGAGTCCTTCGGCCGTCCGCAGGGCGAGCGCAGTTTTGGTGACCGCCCGGCCTTCGAGCGCCGCGGCAATGAATCGCGCGGTCATGGCGGCGGCGCGCCGTCTTTTGGCGACCGTCGCCCGCGTCCTGAAGGCGGCGCCGGCAAGCCGCGCTTCGTCAAGCGCTGAGTTTCCCTGAGTTTCCTCAGGTTCGTCCTGTGATCTGAAAACCCGGCTTCGGCCGGGTTTTTGCATTCTGGCGCCGGTTCGTGCTGCTGGGCGGCTTGCTGGTCGGAGGCCGTGGCTTGGATTCGGCTGTGCTGGCCTGGCGTCATGCTTGACGGGACGCTGGGCAATTGGCCTGATCCCGAGCCCCTGTGGTTGTCGCCATGCGGGTGCATGCCAGGCTTTTGACATGGATCGAGTTGAATATTCTTAAAGTGAATAGTTTTTGGAATGACATAAATATGTCATGTTCATGGCATAATAGCGACTGTGAGAATCACTGTATATTTAAAACATTAACTTGATTTGACTGGATTTATCAGGGATTTGTCCATATCTTAGTGGTTCCTGTGATTTGCCAGTTCTGCCATGCGGCGATCCAGCCAAAGATGGTCATTCAAAGGTTCGATCGCTCTGATTCTTGTCTGGCATGTACCTCAATTTCGCAAGATTCTTGCGGCAATGATGTGTCGCCATCTGTGATTTTCAACTAACCCGCATAAAATCCATGAAGAAATTCGGATCGTTTTTCATCAATCTCTCATTTTGGCGACCCGGCGCATTGCTGATGCGTCAGTTTCGCTTTCCAGCCAAGATGGCCTGCATCACGGCGGCCTTCCTGTTGCCGCTGGTCTGGTTATTGACGGCCTATGTCAACGGAAAAAATGGCGAGCTGGATTTTCTGCTGCAGGAGCGTGCCGGAGTCCGCTATGTCCGCACGATCTATCCAGCGCTGGAGGCGGCGGGGAATTGGCGTCTGGAAGCCATAAATGCCAGTGCGGGCGATACGGCCGCCTCTGTTTCGGCGGCTCGGCTTGAATTCGAGGCGGCATTCAAGAGGATTCAGACCATAGAGGCCGAGTTGGGTGGAGTCATCGGAAGTCAGGCCGCTTTCGAGCAGGTTCGCCTGGCTTTTCAGGCGAGTCAAACGATGCAGAATGACACGAAGACGGTCTTTAGCACCTTGACCGCCTTGACGCAAGCCCTGCGTACCCTGCTTGATCAGGTCACCGATGGTTCCAACCTGGCATTGGATTCCGATCTGGCCAGTTACCAGCTGATTTCCGCCACTTTGAAGAATTCCCCGGAAATCATCACCCGTACCGCCGAGTTGCGCGGACTGGGACGAGTGGCCCTCAAGACCGGACAGCTTTCCCCCGAGTTGACAGCCTCCCTGTACGAACGCCTGGCGGTGATCGTTCATGAAGGCAATCAGGAGACGATCGCGTTGAAGAAGGTCCAGAAGTTCGCGCCGACCTATTTCGATCAACTGCTTGCCAATGCCACGGCCGCCACCGAGGGTTTTTCCACCCTGGTAAGAAGTGCTTTTTCCAATGGCCAGGCCACATCAGGCGTGGATGGCGATTCCTATCTCATCTCGGCTAATCAGACGCTAAGGGTTCAATATGCCCAGGTTGGGAAGAATCTGGATGTTCTTGATTCCATGCTGTCTGAGCGGCAGGCAATATTGCGCCATAGCTTGTGGCTCACGGTGATTGTCACGGTATTGAGCCTGTTTGCGGCTTTTTACCTGTTTCTCGGATTTTACCGCTCGATGATGGGTGGGTTCAAGATCCTGCGTCGCCATCTGATCAATATCTCCATGGGTGATCTGCGTCCAGCCATCAGTGGCCAAGGACATGACGAGGTCGCAGGCTTGCTCAAGGAATTGAGTTTCATGCAGCAATCATTGCGCCAGATGGTTCATCAGGTGCAAGAGGGGACTGGCACCGTGCTGGAATCCAGCGTCGAGATTGCCAAAGGCACCAGCGATTTGTCGTCTCGAACCGAAGCCGCCTCCGCCGCACTCGAGGAATCTTCGGCGGCGTTGCTGCAAACCGTCGCGACCGTCAAGTTGACGGAAGAATCGGTTCGTCAGGTCAGCCAGATTTCCGTGGACAACGCCAGCACTGCCAGCCGAGGTGGCAAGGTCATGCACAAGATGGTGGAAACCATGGAGAACATCCAGACCTCCTCACAGAAAATCAGCGACATCATTGGCGTGATCGATGGCATTGCCTTCCAGACCAACATCCTGGCCTTGAACGCCGCGGTGGAGGCCGCCCGAGCCGGTGAACAGGGGCGGGGTTTTGCCGTGGTTGCCAGTGAGGTGAGGGCCTTGGCCGGGCGCAGCGCGGAGGCGGCCAAGGAAATAAAATCCTTGATCTCCTCCAGCGTGGAGGAGGTGGCGTCGGGTACCGACATCGTGCGCAACGCAGGTTCCACCATGATGGAAATCGTGCAGACGGCTGACAATGTCAAGCAGTTGCTCGACGAGGTAGCGCACGGTGCCCAGGAGCAAAGCGTGGGCATTGCTCAGATCGGCGCAGCAGTGCAGGACCTGGACCGCAGCACCCAGGCCAATGCTGCCCTGGTCGAGGAAACGGCGGCGGCGGCGGCGGCGCAGTGCAGCGCGGCGGTGCGCATGGCGGCCCAGGTAGACGAGTTCCGCTTGCCCGGCAACCAGCAGGCCACTCTGGTCGAGGGCATTGACCTGGATGCGATCATCGACGCTCACCGGCAATGGAAGCTCAAGTTGCGCGAGGCGATCGAAACCGGCGTTGATGTCGATGTGGCCACGCTGTCCCGTGACGACTGTTGTACCCTGGGTAAATGGATTTACAGCGATGGTCAGCGCTTCCAGAACCGGGGCAGCTTCACGGCCTTGATTGAGAAGCACGCCCATTTCCACCGAGTCGCGGCACAGGTGGGAGAACTGATCAACCTGGGGCAGTACGCGCAGGCAGAAGACGCACTGGCGCCGCAGACGCCTTTCTCCCAGGCCACCAGCGAGGTGGTGCTGCTGCTTTCCACCGCCAAGCGGCTGGGTTTCTGAACGAGGTGCTGGAGAAGCCGCGCCGTGGCAGGCGCTGGCCTGGTCGGCGGTGATACAGGCGCTTCTTACAATACGGCATGTTT
Organism: Chitinophaga pinensis; assembly: GCA_943326015.2. Taxonomy (GTDB): domain Bacteria; phylum Pseudomonadota; class Gammaproteobacteria; order Burkholderiales; family Burkholderiaceae_C; genus Malikia. Next base: position 31,737 of record CALPRQ020000020.1, read on the forward strand.
GAACCTGCACAAGATACCGCCGCTGTCTCACCTCTGCTGCAAGGCCTCAACGCCGAGCAGCTGGCTGCCGTCACGCTGCCGCCCGAGCCCGCGCTGATCCTGGCTGGCGCCGGCTCCGGCAAGACGCGCGTGCTGACCACGCGCATCGCCTGGCTGCTGCAGACCGGCCAGGCCACGCCGGGTGGTCTGCTGGCGGTGACCTTCACCAACAAGGCGGCCAAGGAGATGCTGACCCGTCTGTCGGCCTTGCTGCCGGTCAATGTGCGCGGCATGTGGATCGGTACCTTCCACGGCCTGTGCCATCGGTTGCTGCGCGCGCACTGGAAGCTCGCCAGCCTGCCGCAGTCCTTCCAGATCCTCGATACGCAGGACCAGCTCAGTGCGATCAAGCGCCTGTGCAAGCAGCACCAGATCGACGAGGAGCGTTTTCCCCCGAAGCAGCTGCAGCGCTTCGTCGCCGGCTGCAAGGAGGACGGCCTGCGCGCCCACCAGATGAGCCCGCGCGACGAGGTCCAGCGGCGCCAGATCGAGTTCTACCAGCTCTACGAGGAGCAGTGCCAGCGCGAGGGCGTGGTCGACTTCGGCGAGCTGATGCTGCGCAGCTACGAACTGCTGCGCGACCAGGATGCGGTGCGCGAGCATTACCAGCGGCGCTTCCGCCATATCCTGGTCGATGAGTTCCAGGACACCAACAAGCTGCAGTACGCCTGGCTCAAGCTGCTGGCCGGTCATGAGGAGAACGGCCGCTTCGTGCCGGCCGGCAATGCGGTGCTCGCGGTCGGCGACGACGACCAAAGCATCTATGCCTTTCGCGGCGCTCGCGTGGGCAACATGGCCGACTTCGTGCGCGAGTTCGCAGTCGAGCACCAGATCAAGCTCGAGCAGAACTACCGCAGCCACGGCAACATCCTGGAAGCGGCCAACCAGCTGATCGAGCACAACACCGGCCGGCTCGGCAAGAACCTGCGCACCGAGCAGGGCGCCGGCGAGCCGATCCGGGTCTACGAGGCGGCCAGCGACTTCGCCGAGGCCGACTGGCTGATCGACGAGATCAAGCGCCTGGTTGCCGAGGGCTGGCCGCGCCAGGAGATCGCGCTGCTGTACCGCAGCAATGCGCAAAGCCGGGTCATCGAGAGCGCGTTGTTCCGTGCCGGCCTGCCGTACCGCGTCTACGGCGGCCTGCGCTTCTTCGAGCGTGCCGAGGTCAAGCATGCGCTGGCCTATCTGCGCCTGCTCGACAACCCGAATGACGACACCAGCTTGCTGCGGGTGGTGAATTTTCCGCCGCGCGGGATCGGCGCGCGCTCGATCGAGCAGCTGCAGGATGTCGCGCGTGCGGCCGGTTGCTCGCTGCACGATGCGGTGAGTGCGCTGTCGGGTGCGGCCGGCACCAAGCTGTCGGCCTTTGTCGCCAGGATGGATGTGCTGCGCGAGCAGACCGAGAGTCGGAGCTTGCGTGAGATCATCGAGCTGGTGCTGCAGCACAGCGGCCTGCTTGAGCATTACCGCGCCGACCGCGATGGCGCCGACCGGGTCGAGAACCTGGAGGAGCTCGTCAACGCGGCCGAGAGCTTCGTGCTGCAGGAGGGCTTTGGCCGCGATGCGGTGGCGCTGCCGCTGGACGAGACCGCGCCGGCCGGTCCGGGTCTGACCCAGTCGCCCGCCAGCCAGGGGCTGGACCCGCAGGCACCGGGCTTCGATGCCGCTGCCGCCGTCGGTTCGGTCGGCGCGCTGTCCGTGCAGCCCGACAGTGGCGAGACGCTCAGTCCGCTGGCCGCCTTCCTCACCCATGCGGCGCTCGAGTCCGGCGATAACCAGGCGCAGGCCGGCCAGGACGCGGTCCAGCTCATGACGGTGCATGCGGCCAAGGGGCTGGAGTTCGACGCGGTCTTCATCACCGGGCTTGAGGAAGGCCTGTTTCCGCACGAGAACAGCCTGAGCGACCGCGACGGGCTGGAGGAGGAGCGCCGCCTGATGTATGTCGCGATCACGCGCGCCAGGAAGCGTCTGTGCCTGAGCCATGCGCAGACGCGCATCCTGCATGGCCAGACCCGCTACAACCTGCGCAGCCGCTTCCTCGACGAGCTGCCCGAGCCTTGCCTGAAATGGATCAGCCCGAAGCAGGGTGGCTGGGGCAGCGGTCTTGGCAGCGGGTCGGGCCAGGGCGGCCGTGCGCAGCAGCCGGCCTGGGGCCGCAGCGGGCTGGTAGGTTCAGGCATGGGTCGCCCAATGGGCGGCAAGGAGGCGGCCTACAGCGGCGCCGGCACGGTGGTGCCGGCGCAGAAGTCCGCGCCGACGCACGGCATCCGGGCCGGGATGCAGGTGTTCCACAACAAGTTCGGCGAGGGCAAGGTGTTGAGCGTCGAGGGGCAGGGCGACGATGCGCGCGCCCAGGTCAACTTCCCGCGCCACGGCACCAAGTGGCTGGCGCTGGCGATCGCCAAGCTGACGCCGGTCTGAAGTCGCGGCGCTGCGGCGGGGCTTGCCTAGGCAGGCTTCCCACCCCGCAGTGCAGAGTCGCCCTGGCTGGTCTGGTGGCCGTAACGCAGGATCTGGCCAGCGATGTCCGCCAGCGGCACGACCTCGCTGACCGCACCCAGCTTGATGGCCTCCTTGGCCATGCCGAAGACGACGCTGCTGGCCTCGTCCTGAGCGATGGTGTGAGCACCCGCCTGGTGCAGCTCGCGCAGGCCGCGTGCCCCGTCATCGCCCATGCCGGTCATGATCACGCCGATGGCATTCTTGCCGGCGTTGGCCGCTGCCGAGCGAAACAGCACGTCGACCGAGGGTCGATGGTGATTGACGGTCGGCCCCTCGAATACCTCGACCTGGTATTGCGCACCGCTGCGCACCAGTCGCGTATGCAGGCCGCCCGGGGCGATCAGCGCCACGCCGGGCAGCACCCGGTCGCCATGGCGGGCCTCGCGTACCTCCATCGCGCACAGATTGTTGAGCCGTTGCGACAGCGCGGCGGTGAACTTGGCCGGCATGTGCTGCACGATCACCATGCCTGGGCCATCGCGTGGCAGGCGCGGCAGAACCTGCTCGATGGCTTGCACACCGCCGGTGGAGACGCCGATCACGACCACCTTGTGGCTGGTGCCGAACAGCGGCCGTGGCGTGCCTGGGTTGGCCGGAGCGGGTCGCGGCGCCGCGCTGGCGGCGGGCAGCGTGGCGCGCGGCTGGCGCAGGTTGCGCATGTTGCAGCGGCTGGCGCTGCGGACGGCCTGGACCAGACCACTGTCCTCATCTTGCAGGAAGTCCTTCAGGCCCAGCGTCGGCTTGCTGACGATGGCAACAGCCCCGAGTTCCAGTGCGGTCAGCGTGGTTTCGGCGCCCGTGGTCGTGAGGGTCGAGCACATCACGACTGGAATCGCATGCTGTTCCATCAGCTGGCGCAGGAAGGTCAGGCCATCCATGCGCGGCATTTCGACGTCCAGCACGATCACGTCGGGTTTGTCCTTCTTCAGGAACTCCTGCGCGAGCAGGGGGTCTTGCAAGGCGGCGATCACATCAAAGCCGTGCTGGCGCAGTACCTCGGCCAGGACGCGTCGGACCAGGGCTGAGTCGTCGATCAGCATGACCCGGATTGGGCGAACATTGTTCATGGGGTGCTTGTCAAGCCAGTATCAAAGAATTTCATCAGCGAATTTTGTCGGGACTCACTGTCTACTTGGCGGGGGCTTGGTAGATCGAGGGTTCGAGCCGTTGCAGGCCATGGAGAACGCCCCGCAGCGTCTCGGCATGACCCGTGTACAGGTAGCCACCCGGCTTCAGGCGCTGGATCACGTTCGTGACCAGCCGGGACTTGGCTTCGCCCTCGAAGTAGATCAGCACGTTGCGCAGGAAGATCACGTCGAACAGACCCAGTTGCGGCATCGGCTGCATGAGGTTGCCCACTTCGAATCTGACCTTGGCCCGCAGCTCCCGATTCATCAGGACCTGTCCGCGGTAGGCGCCTTCTCCGCGCAGGCACCAGCGCTTGAGGTCGGCTGGTTCGATCCGGGCGCAGCGCTCGACCGAATACAGACCCTGGCGTGCCTGGGTCACGACCCGGCTTGACAGGTCAGTCCCGATCACCTCCCATGGACGGGTGCCGGCATGGCGTGCGAGCGTCATCGCGATCGAATAAGCCTCCTCGCCCGAGGAGGCCGCCGCGCTCCAGACCCGCAGCGCTTGTACCCCCTGATCCTGATGCAGCCATTGGGCCAGGCGCTTGAAGTGCGCCGACTCCCGAAAGAAATAGGTTTCGTTGGTGGTCAGGATGTCGATCACATCCATGGCCTCTGCGCTGTCCGGCGCGGCCAGGATCAGGCTCACATAATCGTTCAGCGTCGGGCACCTCAGCCGGGTGGCTTCGCGTGCCAGCCGGCTGACCACCAAGTGACGCCTGCTGGGTAACAGTCGGATGCCGGAATGCTGGTAGAAGAAGTCCGAGATGGCGCTGAAACTGGCTGCCGAGAGGTTATCACTCATGGGCTCAGTCCGTCATGGCCGTCAGGGACTCCAGCTGCTCGATCGACAGCACCTGTGCGGGGTCGAGCAGCGGCACGATCTTCTCCGGCTGCCGGATCATGCCCTGGAGGAATTCCGGCGCGATGTAGGTGCCGAACTGGGGCGGCGCATCGATCTGGTCGGCTCCGATCTCCACCACCTCGTGCACCGCATCGACCATCACGCCCAGCGTTTGCCGGTCCTCCCCGATGCCGAGTTCGAAGATCACCACACAGGTGCGCCAGCCCGGCTCGGTACGTGCCAGGCCGCAGCGCTGGGCCAGGTCGATCACCGGGATGACGGAGCCGCGCAGGTTCATGACGCCGCGCAGGAAGCCTGGCATCATGGGGACCGGCGTCATCTCTGGCAGCTCGATCAGCTCCTTGATCGAGTCGATCGGCACCGCGAAGGTATTGCCCTGGAGGGCAAAGGTGAGGGCCTGCATCAGTACTTGGTGAAGCTGGACTCGTCGATCGCGAGCGGATCGTGCATCGACATGCCACCGAAATTCAGGGCGCGGTGCGGTGCGGGTCGCTCGGTGCGCAGCCGGCTTTGGCCCGGGAAGCTGCGCTGCTGTGCCGGCATCGGCTGGGCGAAGTGGCTGTCCGCTTCACGGCTGCCGTCCTTGAAGAAGCTCATCAGCTGCTGCAACTGGGCGGCCTGGCCCGACATTTCCTCTGCGGTGGCCGCCAGTTCCTCGGAGGCGGCGGCGTTGTGCTGGGTTGCCTGGCCCAGCTGGTCCATGGCGGCGTTGATCTGTGCCACGCCATCGGTCTGTTCGGCGCTGGCCTCGGCAATCTCCTGCACCAGATCCGAGGTCTTGCGGATCGAAGGCACCATCGCGTTGAGCAACTGGCCGGCGCGCTCGGCCATGCCGACCGAGTTGGTGGCGAGCTGGCCGATCTCCTGCGCGGCGACCTGGCTGCGTTCGGCCAGTTTGCGCACTTCTGCGGCCACCACGGCGAAGCCGCGGCCATGTTCGCCGGCGCGCGCCGCTTCGATCGCCGCATTGAGTGCGAGCAGATTGGTCTGGTAGGCAATGTCGTCGATGATGGACACCCGGGTCGCGATCTGCTTCATCGCTTCGACCGTCTGGGTCACTGCCAAGCCGCCCTCGGCGGCCTCCCTGGCGGCCTGGGTGGCGATGCCGTCGGTGATCCTGGCGTTGTCGGAGTTCTGGCTGATCGAGCCCGACATGACCTGGATCGACGCGGTGGTCTGCTCCGCGGTGGAGGCCTGCTCGCTGGCGGCCTGTGACAGCGACTGCGAGGTGGCGGCAATCTGGCTGGTCGCGCTGGTCAGCGCATCGGCGGCCGCATGCACCTCCTGCAGGGTGGCGGCCAGCTTGCGCACGGTGCTGTTGATGACGTCCTTGATCTCCGCGAACGCGCCTTGATAGGCCCCTTCGACCGCATGCGTCATGTCGCCACGCTCCATCAACTGCAGCACGTTCTGGATCTCCCGCAGCGGATGGACGATGGCATCGAGCGTGCCGTTGAAGCCTTCGACGATCTTGCGGAAATCGCCCTGGTGCTTGCCGGGTTCGGCGCGCGTCAGCAAGCGACCTTGCACCGCAGCCGCGGCCAGGGTGTCCACATCCTTGACCAGCTCGACCACGGTCTCGATCGCGCTGTTGAGGTTGAGCTTGACCTGTCCGAACACCCCCCTGGCATCGCGCGTGATGCGCTGCGTGAGGTCGCCGGTGGCCATGGCCCGCATGACCTGATCCACATCGCCGATCACGCTGGCGAGCTTGTCGCTGGTGGCGTTGGCATCGTCCTTGATCTGGGCAAAGGAGCCCGAGTAGTCGCCCGTGATGCGTTGCGTGAGATCGCCCGCCGACAGGTGACTGAAGACGCGTTGGATGTCCGCGAAAACCGCCCCGGTGGTTTCCATCAGCTCGTTGACGCCCTCGCACAGGACGCGGATCTGCCCGACCTTGCCTTCCAGCGGAATGCGCTGCGCGAGGTCGCCGTTGCGCGCGGCCGTGGTCACGCGCTGGGCCTGCCCGACCGCCTGCTCCAGCATGTTGGTGGACTCGACCTGCGCGGTGATGTCGGTCGCCAGCTTGATGTACTTGATGATCCGGCCCATGTCGTCCTTGACCGGGGCGTAGGAGGCCTGCAGGTACACGGTCTGGCCCGCCCTGTTGACGCGCTTGAGCACCTCGCTGCGGGGTTTGCCGTTGCTGAGTTCGCGCCAGAACTGGAGGTAGCCGGGGGCCGCGGCCTGTGCCGCGTCGACGAACATCCGGTGCGGCTTGCCGACCACCTCCTCGCGCTGGTAGCCCATCAGTTGCAGGAACTTGTCGTTGGCCAACAGCACCTGGGCATTGAGGTCGAACTCGATGTAGGCGTAGGACGCATCGATCGCTTCCAGGATGCCGCGCGCGCTCTGGCGCTCGATTTCGATGGCGGTGATGTCATAGCGCACCCCCAGGTATTTGATCGGCTTGCCGTTTTCCCCCAGGATCGGTGCCACGACGGCGTCGACGTAGTAGGGGGTTCCGTCCTTGGCGCGGTTCTTGATGATGCCGCGAAAAACGTCGCCCCGACCGATGGTCGCCCACATCGCCTTGAAGGTCTCCTTCGGCATGTCCGGATGGCGGGTCGTGCTGTGCGGGTGACCCAGCAACTCGTGACGGCTGTAGCGGGAGACCTCGACGAACTTGTCGTTGATCGACAGGATGTCGCCCTTCTTGTCCGACTCCGAGACGATGCTGGTCAGGTTCATGATGTCGTTGCGGACCTTGAGTTCGCCTTCGACCTCCTTCAGGCGTTCCCTTGTCTTGGCCAGCTCTTTCTCGACGGCCTGCAAGGCGGCTTGTCGCTGTTCCAGTTCGTCCTGCGCGCGCTGCAGTTCGTTGCCCGCCACGAGGCGGGCGATCCAGGGGAGGGAGTGCGTGGTCATGGGTGTCGTTTCGTGTGGGAGGAGGGAGAGGCCAGTCGGGTCGAGGGAGTCGCGGGTACATGCCGTACCGAAGCGTCGGCCAGCAGTGCGGGTATGTCCAGGATCAGCGCGACTGATCCCGAACCCAGGATGGCCGAGCCGCTGATGCTGTGCAGCCGGCTGAACAGCCGGCCCAGGGGTTTGATGACGGTCTGGTGTTCGCCATGCAGGCGGTCTACCAGCAGGCCGACGCGTTGGGTGCCGTGGCGCACGACCACGACGCTGCTGCGCCGGCTCGCCGGTCCGTCCAGCTTGAAATGGCGCCGCAGGCACAGCAGCGGCATGACGCTGTTGCGCCGCTCGAAGTAGTTGGCGGCCGCCAGCGACTGGCCGTCCAGTTCGGGCGCCTCGATGCATTCCTCGACGCCATCCAGCGGCAGCACGAAGCTCGATCCGGCCACCTCGACCAGGAATCCGTCGATGATCGCCAGCGTGAGCGGCAGGCGGATCTGCACGGTCGAGCCCGCGCCCTCGCGGCTGGAGAGCTTGACCTCGCCACGCAAGGCTTCGATGTTGCGCCGCACCACGTCCATGCCGACGCCCCGACCCGAGAGGTCGGTGACCTGCTCGGCGGTAGAGAATCCCGGCAGGAAGATCAGGTTCCAGACCTGTTCGTCGCTCAGCCCGGTGTCGCGCGTCACCAGTCCGCGCTCCAGTGCCTTGGCCAGGATGCGCTCGCGCGACAGGCCGCGCCCGTCGTCCGAGATCTCGATCACGATCGCGCCGGTATCGTGGTGGGCATCGAGCCGGATCTGTCCGCCGGCGGCCTTGCCGCGTGCCAGCCGTTCCTCGGGGGCTTCGAGCCCGTGGTCGAGCGCATTGCGGACCAGGTGGGTGAGCGGGTCCATCAGCTGCTCGACCATGGACTTGTCGAGCTCGGTATCGCCGCCGCTGATCAGCAGCTCGGCTTCCTTGCCCAGGGCGCGGCTGACGTCATAGACGATGCGCTTGAAGCGCGCGAAGGTGTCACCCACGGGCACCATCCGCAACTTGAGCGAATGGTCGCGCGCGCCCTCGACCAGTTTGTCGAGCCGCTGTGCGATCTCGGAGAATTCGCTGATCCGGTGCTTTTCCGCGACGATCTGGGCCGAGCTCACGGCGATCACCAGTTCTCCGATCTGCGAGATCAGCTCGTCGAGCTTGTCGGCAGGGACCCGGATGTAGCGTGATTCCTCGCTTTTCTTGTCGCGCGCCGGGGTCGTCCGTGCGGTGGAAGCCGAGGGCGCGGCAGGTGCAGCGGCGGGTTTGGGTTTTGCCGGTGCATCGGGCTGGCGACTTGCCGCCGCGGGAGCCGGTTGCGGAGGTTTCGCGTAAGCCTGGTGACAGGCTTCGAACAGGCGCTCCAGGTAGTCCTCATCCTTGTTCGCTGCAGATGCGCCGCCACTGACGGTCGTGGCGGGAGACTCCGTCGTAGCCGCCATCGCTGCAGCGCTGCCTTCTGGCCAGGCGCCCAGTGCGCGCAGGATCGTCTGCAGCCGTTGCGGATCGGGCTCGACCTCACCCATCTGCTGCTGCAGCGCCGAGAGCTCGAAGGGGGCCGGCAGCAGTCGCAGCACGCAGCTGTCAGCGATGAAATCGAAGGCCTGGACGATCCGCTCCCGGCTGGCCGCACTGCGCAGACGCAGCATGATGCCCAGCTGGCAGCTTTCGGCATCGAGTTGTGCCAGCGCGGGTACTGCCCCGGTCAGTGCCTGCACCGCCAGCAGCTCACCCAACTGGGCCAGATAGCGCACAAAGGCGCGCGGATCGTAGCCGTCGCGCAGGTTATTGGGTCCGAAGCGGATACCGAGCAGCCATTCGGCCTGGGCCGGTGGCACCTCTGCTGCGACGCTGGGCGGGCCGGCCACAGCCCCGTTGCCGTCCTTGCCCTTGAGCGCCTCCAGCTTGAGCATCAATTGCTGGCTGCGTTGCCGGTTGAACGGGATCTGGCTGGCATCCGACAGTTCCTCCAGCAGCAATTCGATCTGGTCCAGGCATTCGAGCAGGAGCTGTACCGCGACTTGATCGATGGCTTGCGTGCCAGCGCGCATGCGATCAAGCAGGGCCTCGACTTCGTGGGTGAATTCCACCACCCGCTCGAAGCCGAACATGCCCGCCGTGCCCTTGATGTTGTGCGCCGCGCGGAAGGCGCTATTGAGCGTCTCCAGATCGTGCGAGTCTTCGGCCATCGCCAGCAAGGCTTGTTCGAACTCGCCCAGCATCAGCCCCGACTCCTCCAGGAACATGTCGAGCGAGCTGTCGGAGAGGTCATCGGTCATGGCACTGTTCTCGTGATTGGACTGTGGGTTGCCATCAGCATCTGAAGCCCGAGTTCGGTCAGTCCCTGGCTCACCTCGATCGACAACTGGTCCCACTCGACTCCCTGACCCTCCGCCTGGGCTGTCTTGACCAGCGCTACCAGCAATTGGGCTCCTGCGCTGTCGAAGGATTCGACCCGACCGAGGTCAAAGCGTCGGATGCCTTGCTCGAAGGCCAGCAGCAATTCCTGGCGTACTTCCTGGACCTGGTGGAAGGTGAGCTCGGGTCCGAAGGTGTAGGCCTCGTCAGGCATGGCTTGGGGCTGCTGCAGCGCGCATGTTGCAGGTCTTTTCTGGGTCAGGTGGGTGGCGTTTGGTCATGATGGCCAGGCCGGTGCAATTCAATCCGGGCCTGTGGCTGGGTGGATTCAGTGCGAAGGGACCAAGTGTCTGATGAATGATAAATTCATCTAATCATAGTTTTATTCTAAATATTAATTCTATCGAAGGGTGTGTTTATGTCAAGCGAGCGCTTGCCGACAAGTCCCGCACCCGTGCTGGGGCCTGACCAGGACCGCTTGCCGATCGTGGCCAGGCTTGGCCGTTTCAGCGGTAGAACACCTCGATCTGGCCCTTGAGCTTGATCAGCAGCGGGAAGCCCTTGCGGTCGACGGTCTTGCCGGCCGGTACCTTGACCCAGCCTTCGCTGATGCAGTATTCGCAGACGTCGGAGCGGTCCTTGCCGTTGAACAGGATGCCGATGTCGTGCTCGAAGACAGCGGCCACGTGGTGCGGGCTGCGCGGGTCGATCGCGAGGTGGTCGGGCAGGGTGGGGCGGGTGTCGCTCATGGTGGTTTTCCGTGGTTGAATCGCAAATGTGCTGATTGTCACGGATTTGAACCGCCTCGGATGCGCAGCTATCATTCTTCGGCCGCTGGCTGGACCTGAGCTTCACGCAGCGCGCCGGCTCGACGCGCTGCCGCCGCGCCGAGGCGGCGGTTTTTTCAGGCCAGGGGCTGGCCTTCGTCGTCGGTGAAGCTGTCGCGGAAGGTGAAGTAGAAGCTGCTGAAGAACATCGCGGCCAGCGTCAGCGCGGCGGCGAACAGCAGCGAGGCCAGCAGGTCGGGGCTGCCGAGCAGGGTGCCGAGCAGCGACAGCACCAGGCCGGTCACGATGAAGACACCCATCCAGGCCAGCATGAAGAGCGCCAGCGCGCCCTTGTTCTGCCAGCAGGCCAGCAGGCTGAAAAACAGGCTCTTGGCCGGGCTGATGCCTTGCCAGTGCACCAGTGCCGGGGCGTGCCAGAACAGCAGCGCCAGCGGCAGGTAGAGCAGCATGCCGACCCACATCGCCTGCTGGAAGGAGTCGCTTTGCACGACTTCCCGCGTCATTTCGGCCGATCCCAGATAGACCTGCGCGAACTGGCCGCCGTCAATCAGCGCCGACACGCCCAGCACCGCCATGAAGCCCAGCGCGTAGACGGCACCCAGCACCAGCATGGCGCGCAGCCGCTCGCGATCGGCACGGAAGGCGCTCAGGATGAGGGTCGGCAGCGGAAACTTGCCGCGATCGGCTTCGCGCGTGGCCACCATCAGGCCCAGCGTGACGGCGGGCAGCAGCGCCAGCGCCAGCAGGTTGCCGATCCGCGGCAGCGCGCTCAGCAGCGAGAGCGCCAGCATGTAGAGCAGGAACAGGCCAGCCAGCGCCAGCGGCTGGCGCGCGAAGGTCGCGATGCCCAGTCTCACCCACAGCAAGCCGGTCCTGGCCGGCACCGGGTTGAGTTTCACAGTTGCTCCAGCCGGGCGCGCAGCACGCGCTCGAAATGCGCCGGGTCGTGGGCTTGCAGCATGCTGGCCTCGCGCGGCAGGTGCCAGTCCCATAGGCGCGAGATCCAGAAGCGCAGCGCGCCGGCGCGCAGCATGGCCGGCATCAGTTCGCGCTCGGCCGCGGTCAGCGGGCGCACCGACTCGTAGGCTTCGCGCATGGCGCGCGTCTTCCCGTCATCCTGGCGGCCTGTCACGTGGTCGATGCACCAGTCGTTGAGGCAGACGGCGAGGTCGAAGGCAAAGCTGTCGACGCCGGCGAAGTAGAAGTCGAAGAAGCCGCTCAGGCGGCCCTGGTCGAACATCACGTTGTCGCGGAACAGGTCGGCGTGGATCGGGCCGCGCGGCAGTGCCTCGTAGCTGGCGCTGGCGGCGACATGGTTCTGGTAGGCCAGTTCGGATTGCAGCAGGCTGGCCTGTTCGGGCGCCAGGTGCGGCAGCACCACGGGGACGGTCTCGTTCCACCAGGACAGGCCACGCAGATTGGGCTGGCTGCGCAGGTAGTCCTGGCCGGCCAGGTGCATGCGCGCGAGCATGGCGCCGACCTGGGCGCAATGATCTGGCGTCGGCGCCAGCTCGCTGCGACCCTTCAGGCGGTTGACGACCGCGGCCGGCTTGCCCTTGAGCTTGTGCAGGATCTCGCCCCGGGCATCGGCGGCCGGATCGGGCACCGGAATGCCCTTGTTGGCCAGATGCTTCATCAGGTGCAGATAGAAGGGCAGCTGCTCGAAGCTCAGGCGCTCGAACAGCGTCAGCACATGGTGCTGCGGCTGGCCGTCATGCTCGGTGCTGACGAAGTAGTTGGTGTTCTCGATGCCACCGGAGCAGCCTTCCATGTCGGTGAGCTGGCCCAGGTTGAGCCGGCTCAGCAGCGCGGCGGCTTCGGTCTTGCTGACTTGGGTGAAAACGGCCATGGGCGGAATTAGCGTGCGGTGGGGCAGGGAGAGGCCGGCGGATGTGGCCAGCCGCTTGCGGGTGGGTATGAGGGGAGCGGACGGATCTGCTGCGGTGTACGCAGGACTCAGAAGTCCACCAGGCGCCAGCGGCTCTTGCCGGCGCCGCGCTCGGACTGGTCCTGCGGGTTCGCGTCCAGCGGCTGGACCTGATAGGCCGGCAGCGCGGACTTGGTGGTGACTTCGATGCGCCGGGTCTGGCCGCCCACGCGCAGTTCGTCGATGCGGCTGCCGGCGTCCTCGTGGGTGATCTGCTCGGCTTTCTGCTCGATCACTGGCTTGGCCTCACGGGTCGGCTGGGTGTCCGGTTGGGCCGCGGCGGCGCAGGCCAGGCAGGACAGGAGCAGGGCGAGTGAGTGGCGGCGGGCGGTCGAGCGGTGCATAACCTTCGATTGTAGGTCTTGAGCGGGTTGGTGCGCCGGATCAGGGGCGCTTTCGCCGACAATCCCGCCATGACCGAGACCCAGAAGACCCTGGTGCTGGTGGATGGCTCCAGCTACCTCTACCGCGCCTTCCATGCCATGCCCGACCTGCGTGCCGTGCCCGGTGATCCGAGCAGCCCGGCGACCGGCGCCATCCGCGGCATGATCAACATGATGCAGGCGCTGCAAAAAGAGCAGCCGGGCGACTACACCGCCTGCGTGTTCGACGCCTCGGGCCCGACCTTCCGCGACGCGCTCTATCCCGAATACAAGGCGCACCGCAGCCCCATGCCCGATGACCTGCGCGCGCAGATCGCGCCGATCCACGAGGTGGTGCGGCTGCTGGGCTGGACCGTGCTCGACGTGCCCGGCGTCGAGGCCGACGACGTGATCGGCACGCTGGCCAGGACGGCGGCGGCGCAGGGCGTGCGCGTGATCGTCTCCAGCGGCGACAAGGACTTGAGCCAGCTGGTCGATGACCATGTGACCATCATCGACACCATGAACGGCAAGGTCCGCGACGTGGCGGGCGTGACGGCCGAGTTCGGCGTGCCGCCGGCGCTGATGATCGACTTCCAGACCCTGGTCGGCGACCCGGTCGACAACGTGCCGGGCGTGCCCAAGGTCGGCCCCAAGACCGCCGCCAAATGGCTGCAGGAATACGGCAGTCTCGACGCGCTGCTGGCCCATGCCGACCAGATCAAGGGCGTGGCGGGCCAGAACCTGCGCGACCGGCGCGACTGGCTGCCGACCGGGCGCCAGCTGGTGACGATCAAGACCGACTGCGACCTGCGCGAGCCGCTGCCCGGCCTGCCTTCGCTCGACGGCCTGGCGCAGCGCGAGCGCGACAGCGAACGGCTGCGCGATTTCTATGAACGCTACGGCTTCAAGGGCCTGGCGCGCGCGATCGAGGCCTGGGGCGCGGGCGCCAAGCCGGTCGGCGCAGCGGGCCAGCCGGCGGACGGGGGCACCAAGTCGGTCGAGCGCCCGCCCCGGCTGCGCGTCGTGCCGGCAGCGCCGGCCTTCGGAGCCAGCGGCGACCTGTTCGCCGATCCGGCCCCGCAGGCCATCGAACCCACGGAGGCCGATGACGCCGTGGCTGCCATGGGTACTGCGGAGGTCGCGCCAGCGAGCGAGCGGCGCTACGAGACCGTGCTCGACTGGCCGGCCTTCGATGCCTGGCTTGCCAGGCTGCAGGCGGCCGAGCTGGTCGCCATCGACACTGAAACGACCTCGCTCGACGCGATGCGGGCCGAGATCGTCGGCCTCAGCTTCAGCGTCCAGCCGGGCGAGGCCGCCTATGTGCCGCTGCTGCATGCCGGCCCCGATGCGCCGCTCCAGCTGCCGCGCGACGAGGTGCTGGCTCGCCTCAAGCCCTGGCTTGAGGACCCCGAGGCGAAGAAGCTCGGCCAGCATGTCAAGTACGACCGCCATGTGTTCGCCAATCACGGCATCGAGGTGCGCGGCTATGCGCACGACACCCTGCTGCAGAGCTATGTGCTCGAAGTCCACAAGCCGCACAACCTGGCCAGCCTGGCCGACCGTCATCTCGGGCGCAGCGGCATCAGCTACGAGGACCTGTGCGGCAAGGGCGCCAAGCAGATTCCGTTCGCGCAGGTCGAGGTCGCCAAGGCGGCCGAGTACTCCTGCGAGGACAGCGACATGACGCTCGAAGTCCACCAGCTGCTCTGGCCGCTGATCGAGCCCGACGAGAAGCTGAACCGGATCTACCAGCTCGAGATCGCCACCAGCGAGGCGCTGTTCCGGGTCGAGCGCAACGGCGTGCTGATCGACGCTGCCACGCTGGCGCGCCAGAGCCATGAACTCGGTCAGCGCATCCTGCAGCTCGAAGCCGAGGCCTACGAGATCGCCGGCCAGCCCTTCAATCTCGCCAGTCCGAAGCAGCTCGGCGAGATCTTCTTCGACAAGCTGGGCCTGCCGGTGATCAAGAAGACCGCCACCGGCGCGCGCAGCACTGACGAGGAGGTGCTGGAAAAGCTGGCCGAGGACTACCCGCTGCCGGCCAAGCTGCTCGAACATCGCTCGCTGTCCAAGCTCAAGGGCACTTACACCGACAAGCTCGCCAGCCTGGCGCACCCGCGCACCGGCCGCGTGCACACCCATTACGCGCAGGCGGTGGCCGTGACCGGGCGCCTGAGCAGCAACGAACCCAATCTGCAGAACATCCCGATCCGCACGCCCGAGGGCCGGCGCGTGCGCGAGGCCTTCGTGGCGCCGCCGGGTTGCCTGATCGCCAGCGCCGACTACTCGCAGATCGAGCTGCGCATCATGGCGCACCTGAGCGGGGACGAAGCGTTGCTCAAGGCCTTCGCCGAGGGGCTGGACGTGCACCGTGCCACTGCGGCCGAGATCTTCGGCCTGCTGCCCGCCGAGGTCAGCAGCGAGCAGCGGCGCTATGCCAAGGTCATCAACTTCGGCCTGATCTACGGCATGAGCGGCTTCGGCCTGGCCAAGGCGCTGGGCATCGACAACGCGGCGGCCAGGAACTACATCGAACGCTATTTCCAGCGCTTTTCAGGTGTGCGCCACTACATGGACCAGACCAAGGCGCAGGCCAAGGCACAGGGCTATGTCGAGACCGTGTTCGGTCGCCGGCTCTACCTGCCCGAGATCAACAGCCCGAACGGTCCGCGTCGCGCCGCCGCCGAACGCGCCGCGATCAATGCCCCGATGCAGGGTACGGCGGCCGACCTGATCAAGATGAGCATGGTGGCGGTCCAGGCCGCAATCGACGCCCAGGGGCTGGGCACGCGCATCATCATGCAGGTGCACGATGAACTGGTGTTCGAGTTGCCCGAGTCCGAGCTGGACTGGGTCCGGACCGAAGTGCCGCGCCTGATGGCGGGCGTGGCCGCGCTCAAGGTGCCGCTGCTGGCCGAGGTCGGGGTCGGACCGAACTGGGAGCAGGCACACTGAGTGGTGCCGGACTTTGGTCGTGGGACTGCTGCTGCCCCTTGATGTATGTCAATTTTGTCCCTGCTGCTGTTTCAGCCTCCCGGGATGCGGCTATCATTGCTGGCAAAAATGCCATGCTATATCGAGGGGTAATGAATGACAGGCGAAGAAAATATTGCGGCAGGGCCTACGCGAGTGATGCTGGTGGCGCTGCCCCTGATGTCCTGGGGCCTTGAGCGCTTGCTTGAGGGTGATCACGGCCGCTGGTCCGTGGTCGGGGTGGTCGACAGCGCGGCCGAGGGCGTGTTGCGTCTGGAGCAGATCGAGCCCGATCTGGTGGTGTTCGACCTCGATGGCGAAGAGGGCACCGAGTCGCTGGCGCACCTGCAGGCCCAGACCTCGGCCAGGATACTGGCCTTGACCAGCTCGCGCGACCATGCGCTGCAGGACAGCGCCGTGCTGGTGGGCGCGCGCGGCGTGGTCGGCAAGTACGAGGCGCCGGTGGTGCTGCTGCGCGCACTCGAGAAGGTCAATGCCGGCGAGATGTGGATCGAGCGCAGCGCGACCAGCCGCATCTTCATGGAGCTCTCGCTGCATCAGGACGGACGCTGGCGCAGCTCGCGCCGGGCCTCGGTCAGCGCACTGACGCCGAAGGAAAAGCTGACGGTCGAGGCCCTGGCCTCGGATGCCGCGGCGCCGGGCAAGGTGGTGGCGCAGCGCCTCAACATCAGCGAGCACACGCTGCGCAATCACCTGACCTCGATCTACCGCAAGCTCTCGGTCTCGAACCGGGCCGAGTTGCACGCCTACGTCAACCGGCACGGGCTGGAACGCCTGGGCTGAAAACCCGCGCGGTCGCGCAGGCCTGAGCCGATCAGGCCTGGTCAGGCCGGGTTCAACCTTGCAGGGCCGATCCCAGCTTGGCGCGGTACCACTCGTGGAAATGCTGCATGCCGTCCTCCATCGGGCTCTGGTAGGGGCCGACCTCGTTGGCGCCGCGCGCCAGCAGCGCCTTGCGACCAGCGTCCATGCGCTCGCCGATCTCGTCGTCCTCGATGCAGGTCTCCATGTAGGCAGCACGCTGGGCATCGACGAATCCGCGCTCGAAGGCGGCGATTTCCTCCGGGTAGTAGAACTCGACCATGTTGAGCGTCTTGTCGACGCTGATCGGGTGCAGCGTCGAGACGGTCAGCACATGCGGGTACCACTCGACCATGATGTGCGGGTAGTAGGTCAGCCAGACCGCGCCCTGCTCGGGCAGTTTGCCCTGCCGGTAGGCCATCAGCTGCTGATGCCATTGCTGGTAGACCGGGCTGCCGGCGCCCTTGAGCAGGTTCTGCACGCCCACGGTCTGCACCGAGTATTCGGGCTTGAACTCCCATTTGAGGTCGTCGCAGGTCACGAAGTTGCCCAGTCCGGGGTGGAAGGGCACGACATGGTAGTCCTCGAGGTAGACCTCGATGAAGGTCTTCCAGTTGTAGTTGCACTCGTGCAGTTCGACATGGTCGAGCACCATGCCATCGAAGCTCAGCGTGCGGGCCGGTCCCATGCCAGCGAGGTCGGCGGCGATGTCGCGGCCGTTGTCCTCGAACAGCATGCCGTTCCATTCGCGCAGCGGGTAGCGCTGCAGGTCCAGGCAGGGGTCCTGCGAGAAATGCGGCGCGCCGATCAGCTCGCCGAGCTGGCCCATTGCTGAGCCGCCGCTGTAGGTCCAGCGGTGCAGCGGGCAGACGATGTTGCCAGCGGCGCTGCCCTTGGCGTTGTCTGCGAGGTTGCCGCGTCCCTTGAGCATGACGGCCTGGCGATGCCGGCAGACGTTGCTGACGAGTTCGACACCCTTTTCGGTACGGACCAGGGCGCGGCCTTCGCCCTCCTGGGGCAGGGCGTAGTAGTCGCCCACGTTGGGTACGGCGTTGACATGCCCCACATAGCGGGGCCCGCGCTGGAAGATGGTCTCCATCTCGCGCTGGAACAGCGCTGGGTCAAAATAGCTGGAAACCGGAAATTGGCTTTCGGCCTGCTGGAGCTGAAGACTTAAATCAGACATGAAGGTCCTGACCTAGAGACTCCCCCTATTAAGGGGCAGGGAAGCGCTTTGTCGTTGAACGAATCGGCGCAGGAAGGTTTTACTACTCAAGATGAGCTGGAAAGGGGCGCCCATTGTACCCTCCTCAGGATAAATCCGGGGCTAATCCGGTCCGGCTCAATGCCGCCGAGTGGCAGGCCCTAAAATCTGACTTTTGACTTCTTGTCGCCTGCGGCCAAGTGTTGCAGCGGCCTCATTCATGTCCTCTATCCTTGCGCACCGGGAGCTTGCCCCGTCCGACTGCCGTTGCGGCCTGCCCCTCAAGCGGGGGATGGCGCAATGAGCGGGACCTCTGCCGATTTCAGCGCCTGGAGCGCGGTGCGCCTGGCCGAGGTCGAGCGCCTGCTTGAGCAATGGGTGCCCGAAGCGGCTCCGGCCGGCCTGGGCGCCGCGATGCGCTACGCGGTGCTCGACGGCGGCAAGCGCCTACGTCCGCTGCTGGTGCTGGCGACCGCCGAGGCGGTGGCCGGTGCGCTGCCACCGCCAGGCGCTGTCGCCTGGCGCGCGGCCTGCGCGCTCGAGCTGATCCACGCCTACTCGCTGGCGCACGACGACCTGCCCTGCATGGACAACGACGTGCTGCGGCGCGGCAAGCCGACCCTGCATGTGCAGTTCGGCGAGGCGCAGGCGCTGCTCGCGGGCGATGCGCTGCAGGCGCTGGCTTTCGAGCTGCTGTTGCCGCCAGAGGCCTCGGTGGCGCCGGCGCTGGCAGTGCGGCTCTGCCGTCAGCTGGTGATCGCCTCGGGTTGGGACGGCATGGCCGGCGGCCAGGCGATCGATCTGGCCGGCGTGGGGCGGGTGCTGGACCAGGCCAGTCTGGAGGACATGCACCGCCGCAAGACCGGTGCGCTGCTGCTGGCCAGCGTCGAGATGGGCGCCGTTGCTGCCGCTGCCAGCGAGTCCGCGCTGCAGGCGCTGGGCCGCTACGGCCGCGCGCTCGGGCTGGCCTTCCAGGTCGTCGATGACATCCTGGATGTGACCGCCGACTCGGCCACGCTGGGCAAGACCGCCGGCAAGGATGCGGCCGCCGACAAGCCCACTTTCGTTTCCCTGCTCGGGCTGGAGGCGGCCCAGGCCTATGCCGACAGCCTGCTGGCGCAGGCGCATGAGGCATTGGAGCAAGCCGGCCTGCGCCGGGCCGATCACCTGCACGCCATCGCTGACTGGGTGGTGCGCCGCAATCACTGACATCTCAGCCGCCGCGCTGCCTGCCGACCCTCGCTACTCGAGAACCCCGAACAATGACCGGTTTGCTGTCCACCATCGATTCTCCGGCCGATCTGCGCCGACTGACGCGCGCCCAGCTGCCCGCGCTGGCCGCTGAGCTGCGCGACTTCCTGCTGCACAGCGTGGCGCGCACCGGCGGCCACCTGAGCTCCAACCTCGGCACGGTCGAGCTGACCCTCGCGCTGCACTATGTCTTCAACACGCCCGAGGACCGCATCGTCTGGGACGTCGGGCACCAGACCTATCCGCACAAGATCCTGACCGGCCGGCGCGAGCGCATGGGCAGCCTGCGCCAGCTCGGCGGCATCAGCGGTTTTCCGCTGCGCAGCGAGAGCGGGTACGACGCCTTCGGCACCGCGCATTCGTCGACCAGCATCTCGGCCGCGCTCGGCATGGCGATGGCGGCCCACCAGAAGGGCGAGAACCGGCAGGCGATCGCCGTCATCGGTGACGGTGCGATGACTGCCGGCATGGCCTTCGAGGCGCTCAACAACGCGGGCGTGCTCGACGGCAAGCTGCTGGTGATCCTCAACGACAACGACATGTCGATCAGCCCGCCGGTTGGCGCGCTGAATCGCTACCTGGCCCAGCTCATGAGCGGGCGCTTCTACTCGACGGCCAAGCAGGTCGGCAAGCAGGTGCTGTCGCGCACGCCGCACCTGCTCGAACTGGCCAAGCGCCTGGAGGAGCAGGCCAAGGGCCTGGTGGTGCCGGCGACGCTGTTCGAGAAGTTCGGCTTCAACTACATCGGCCCGATCGACGGCCATGACCTCGAATCGCTGATCCCGACGCTGGAGAACATCAAGCAGCTCGAAGGCCCGCAGTTCCTGCATGTGGTCACCAAGAAGGGCAGGGGCTACGACCTGGCCGAAGCCGATCCGATCTCCTACCATGGCCCGGGCAAGTTCGACCCCAGGGTCGGCCTGCAGCAGCCGGCCATCCCCCCGACGCCGACCTTCAGCCAGGTGTTCGGCCGCTGGCTGTGCGACATGGCCGCGCATGACAAGCGCCTGGTCGGCATCACGCCGGCGATGCGCGAGGGCTCGGGCATGGTCGAGTTCCACCAGCGCTTCCCGGACCGCTACTATGACGTCGGCATTGCCGAGCAGCACGCGGTCACCTTTGGCGCCGGCCTGGCCTGCGAGGGACTGCGGCCCGTGGTCGCGATCTACTCGACCTTCCTGCAGCGCGCCTACGACCAGCTGGTGCATGACGTCGCGCTGCAGAAGCTGCCGATGGTGCTGGCGCTCGACCGCGCCGGCCTGGTGGGTGCCGACGGCCCGACCCATGCCGGCGCCTACGACATCCCCTTCCTGCGCTGCATCCCCAACGTGAGCATCGCCTGCCCGGCCGACGAGGCCGAGTGCTACCGCCTGTTGTCGACCGCCTATGCGCAGGATCACGCGGTCGCGGTGCGCTACCCGCGCGGTTCCGGTACCGGTGCCGCCTTGCCCAGTGGTCCCGATGGCCTGCAGGGACTGCCCTATGGCAAGGGCGAGCTGCGGCGCCAGGGCCAGCGAATCGCGATCCTGGCCTTCGGCACCCTGTTGCAGCCCGCGCTGGTGGCCGCCGAGGCGCTCGATGCCACGGTCGTCAACATGCGTTGGGCCAAGCCGCTCGACCTCGATCTGCTGCTGGCGGTCGCGCGCAGCCACGAGGCCCTCGTGACGGTCGAGGAGGGCGCCATTGCCGGCGGTGCGGGTTCGGCCGTGCTCGAAGCCCTGCAGGCCGCACGCCTGCCCTTGCCGGTGCTGCAACTGGGACTGCCCGACCGCTTCATCGAGCATGGCGACCATGGCAAGCTGCTGGCCGGGCTGGGCCTGGATGCCGAGGGCATCGAGCGCAGCGTGCGTGCCTGGCTGGCGCCAGTTGAGCCGCAGCAAGGGGTCGCAGCTTGAGGCGTCGCAGCGTCGTGCAGCAAGCCGGCCTGGCCGGCATCCTGGCTGCCTGTGCCGCGCCGGCCGTTCATGCCCAGCCGGTGCTGCGCTGGCGCATCGCGACGGCTTTCCCTCATGCACTCGATGCCATCCTGGGGGGTACCGAGCAGTTCGTGCGTCAGGTCGGCCTGTTGTCGGGCGGACGACTCCAGCTCACCCTGCTGCCGAACGAGGAGCCGGTTTCCCCCCTGGCTCAGATCGAGGCCTTGCAGCAGGGCGAGATCGACGCCCTGCACGCCGTTCCCACCCATCTGGTGGCGGTCGACGAGTGCTTCGCGTTCGACGGCGCACTGCCGTTCGGACTCAACAGCCGCCAGATGAATGCCTGGATGATCGAGGGCAACGGACTCAAGCTGCTGCGCGATTTCTATGCCCAGCACCAGATCGTCAATTTCCCGATGGGCAATACCGGTGCGCAGATGGGCGGCTGGTTCCGTCATGAACTGCAGTCATTGGAGGACCTCAATGGCTTGCGGATCCAGATCTCCGGCCTGGGCGCGCGCGTGCTGCAGTCGCTCGGTGCCGCACCGCAGCAGCTTGCAGCAGGCGAGATGGTCGCCGCACTCGAGCGCGGCCAGCTGGATGCGGCCGAATGGGTCGGGCCGCACGATGATCGAAAACTGGGGCTCAACCGCGTCACCCGCCACTACTATTACCCGGGCTGGTGGGAGGGTGGCACCCAGCTCAGTCTCTATTGCCATGCGAAGGCTTGGCGCAACCTGCCAGCTGAGCTGAAGTTGATGGTCGAGCTGGCGGCACAGGCGGCCCATGCGGTGGTCCAGGCGCGCTACGATGTGCTCAACCCGCAGGCGTTCAAGCAGCTGGTCGCTGCCGGCGCCAAGGTCAAGGCCTTTCCCAGGCCGGTGATGGATGCGGCCTTCAAGGCCTCGAACGTGCTCTACGCCGACCTGTCGCGTCGCAACCCGGGCTGGCGGCGTATCTATGCCGACTTTTCCGCCTTCCGGCGCGAGCAGAACCTCTGGCACCGGCTTGCCGAGGCCTCCTTCGACCGCTACATGCAGTCGGCCCGGCTTTGAGGCCCGGCTGCAACCCACTCATTCAAGATGCAAATCGACGTCAAGATCCTCGACCCGCGGCTCGCGCAGCAGCCGCCCGCCTACGCCACGTCCGGCAGCGCCGGCCTCGATCTGCGGGCCTGCCTGGAGCAGCCGCTCACGCTGGCGCCCAATGCCTGGCAGCTGGTGCCGACCGGCATGGCCATCCATCTGGCCGATCCGGGCTATGCGGCGCTGATCCTGCCGCGCTCGGGCCTGGGTCACAAGCATGGCATCGTGCTCGGCAATCTGGTCGGTCTGATCGACAGCGACTACCAGGGGCAGCTGATGGTCAGCGCCTGGAACCGCAGCGAGGTGGCGTTCACCATCGAGCCGATGGAGCGCATTGCCCAGCTGGTGATCGTGCCGGTGCTGCAGGCCAAGTTCAATGTTGTCGATGACTTCGCTGCCGCGACCGAGCGCGGCGCCGGTGGCTACGGCTCGACCGGCCGCGGCTGAGTCCTGGCCCTTGATCCGGGGCCGATAGTCCGCCGGGGCGCGGGCTGTCCTCAGTGCAGGGTCTGGCCGGCGCCGTTGACCTGGGCCTGTCCTTCCGAGGCATGACCGCCGAGGCGGAAGAAGCCGGTGCCCATCGTGCCCTGGCCGATCTCCTCGGCATAGGCCTCGCGCACCTCGTGCACCTTGAGCTGCAGCCGCAACGCGATGCCGGCCAGCGGGTGGTTGGCGTCCAGCACCACATGTTCGGGGTAGATCTCGCTGACGAAATAGACCAGGTCGCGCGGCGCCTCCGGGTTGCAGCCCTCGGGCAGGCCCTCGAAGGCCATGCCTTCTTCCAGCTCCGCGGGGAAGGCCGCGCGCGGTTCCAGGAACAGCTTGCGGTCGTCGAAGTCGCCGAAGGCGTCCTCGGGCTCCAGGTGCAGTTCCAGCTCGGCATCGGGCTCCAGGCCCTGCAACTTTTCCTCGATCTTGGCCAGCAGGTCGTCACCGCCGAGCAGGAACTCGACTGGCTCGTCGAGTTCGTCCAGCGTTTCGCCCAGGGTGTCTTTGAGCGTCCAGGTCAGCGACACGACGCATTGGGGAGTGATTTTCATCGCACAATTGTCCCATGATCGCCACCTATCTGCCTTTCCCCCCCGATTCCGACCAGCCGCTCGCCTTGCTCGGCGGCCTGTCGCCAGCCCAGTTCATGCGCGACTACTGGCAGAAGAAGCCGCTGCTCGTGCGCGGTGCCTTGCCCGGCTTCCAGCCCCTGCTGTCGCGCCCGCAACTGTTCGCGTTGTCCGGCCAGGACGATGTCGAGTCCCGCCTGATCGTGCAAAAGCCCGGCCAGGGCTGGACGCTCAAGCATGGGCCCTTCGCCAAGTCGGCCTTTCCGGCCTTCAAGCAGCCGCACTGGACGCTGCTGGTGCAGGGCGTGGACCTGCACGACGACGGCGCGCACGCGCTGATGCAGCAGTTCCGCTTCCTGCCCGATGCCCGCCTGGACGACCTGATGATCTCCTGGGCCAGCGAGGGCGGCGGCGTCGGTCCGCATTTCGACAGCTATGACGTGTTCCTGATCCAGGCCCTGGGCAAGCGCCACTGGCGCATCGGCCGCCAGGACGACCTGAGCCTGGAGGAGGACGTGCCGCTCAAGATTCTCACCAATTTCAAGGCCGAGGAGGACTATGTCTGCGAGCCCGGCGACCTGCTCTATCTGCCGCCCAAATGGGCGCATGACGGCGTGGCGGTCGAAGGCGAGTGCATGACCTACTCGGTGGGTTTCAGGGTGCCGCAGCGCGGTGGCCTGGCCGGCGAGATCGCGCAGCGCCTGGCCGACGACCACGAGGACGAGACGCTGTACGAGGACCCCGACCAGCCCGCGACCCGGCAGCCGGGCCGCATTCCGGCCGGTTTGCAGTCCTTCACGGCCGATGCGCTGCGCCGCCTGCTCGAACAGCCCGAGGACATGGCGCGCGCGCTGGGCGAAGTCATGACCGAGCCCAAGCCCAAGGTCTGGTTCGACGAGCCCGAGGGCGACTGGGAGCCCGGCGCCGTTCGGCTCGACCGTCGCACCCGCATGATGTATGACGAGCACCATGTCTTCATCAACGGTGAGGCCTATCGTGCCGGCGGTGAGGATGCCGAACTGATGCGTCGCCTGGCCGACCAGCGGTGCCTGGATCTGGTGGCCGTGCGCGGCGCGAGCGAGGACGCCCAGGCGTTGCTGGGCGAGTGGTTCGTGGCGGGCTGGCTGCACGCGCAGCAGGCTTGAACCGGGCCGGCCGGCAGCTGCCGCCATGCTGGAACTCCTGTTGACAATTTGCTACAAAAAAGGAGGGTGGGTGGGTTATCCCTCCCTCATTTTGGCGATATGATTGAAATTGAACTTGCGAGCGCTGAATGCCTGTCAGCATCGCGAAAGTTTCGCTGGCGGCCATATCAGGATGGTGGCGCCGGCTGACTCAAATGATCGTCCTGATTGATTTTTTTTGGACCGTAACATGAACAAGACTCTCGTTATCGCTGCTCTGATGGCCGCTGCTGCTCTGTCCGCTTGCGGCAAGAAGGAAGAAGCTGCTGCTCCGGCACCGGCACCCGCTGCTGAAGCACCGGCCGCCGCTCCGGCTGCTGCTCCCGCCGCTCCGGCTGCTGAAGCCGCTCCGGCTGCTGCACCGGCCGCTCCGGCTGCTGAAGCCGCTGCTGCTCCGGCCGCTGCTGCCCCGGCCGCTGAAGAGAAGAAGTAATCCCTTCTGCTCCAAGCAAGAAAACCGCCACCAGGCGGTTTTTTTTCGCCCTGTGCCTGGGGGCACAAAAAAACGGCTCCTGCAAGGGAGCCGTTGTGCTGGGGGCCGGAAACGAATTATTTCAGGTCGTCAGCCAGCAGTTGCAGGATCTTCCTGGCCGGGGCCGAGTTGTCCGGCTGGCCCGCGGCGTCGAGCACCGACACGCTGCTCTGGGCGGCCGCGCTGCTGACCTTGATGCGGTAGCGCTGCGGCTTGGCGTCCTCGGCCTTGGCGCCAAACAGGCTGGCGAAGAAGCCGGGCTTGTCCTTGCCGGCGTCCGCTTCGCTGGGCACATAGCGCACGAAGTAGACACCCTGCGTGCGGTCGCGGTCCTCGACCGTGAAGCCGGTGCGGTCCAGCGCCAGGCCGACGCGGCGCCAGGCGCGGTCGAAGCCCTCGCTGACCTGCAGCACGGACAGACCGTCGACGCTCGAAACCTTGCTGGCCTGGGGCTGGGTGCCGGCTGCCAGCACGGCCTTGGCCTGCTCGGGCGAGGTGCCGAGCTTGAGCATCAGGCGGCGCAGGAACTCGGCCTCGAGTTCGGGGTCGGACGGACGCTGCTGCCAGGCCGTCGTCTCCTTCTTGTCGCTGGTGTAGACCTCCTGCATGCCGCGATGGCTGACGTAGATCTCGCTGCCGCCCTGGGCATTGCGTTCGATGCGGGTGCGGAACTTGTCGCGCTCGCCGGTTGAGTACAGGCCGTCGAAGACCTTGCCGATGGTCGAGCGGATCACGTCCTGCGGGATCTTGGCGCGGTTTTCGTTCCACTCGGTTTCCATGATGCCGAGCTTTTCCTGCTCCAGCGCCAGGTTGAAGCCGCTTTCCTCCCAGAAGGACTTGAGCGGCTCCCAGAGCTTCTCGGGCGCGCGGTCGATCACCAGCCAGCGCTGGCTGCCGGCGCGCTCGATGCGCAGGTCGGATTTGACTGGAGCCTCAGCGACGCCAGCCGTGACCTGGGCCGCTTTCGGTGCCTGCATGCTGGAGGCCGTGACCGAAGCCCCCGGCGCCACATAGCGCGTCTCGCGGCTGAGCTGGGTCAGGTCGGGCGGCACTTCGAGGGTGCTGACCTTCCTGGCGCTGCGGTAGTCGATCTTTTCCTCTTCCAGCACGGAGCAGCCGACGGCGGCTACTGCCGTCAGGCCGATGATCGTCCAGCGCGCGCAGGCGAGAACAGGGCGAAAGTCGGCGGTGCGCGTTTGCGGCTTCTTGATCATGGCTTGCGGTACTTGCTTGCGTTATGCGCTTCGGGGTGGGGCTTTGGGCCTCAGAGCAGGCCGCTGGCGCGCAGCGCCGCTTCGACCACGGGCTCGCAGCCGGTCGACAGCCGGGTCATGGGCAGGCGCATCGCGTCGTTGCACAGGCCCAGGCGCTTCATGGCCCACTTGACGGGGATCGGGTTGGCCTCGACGAACAGCTGCTTGTGCACCGGCAGCAGCTGGAACTGGATTTCCATCGCGCGCTTGACGTCGCCAGCGATCGCCGCGACGCAGAGCTCGTGCATCAGGCGCGGCGCGATGTTGGCGGTCACGCTGACGTTGCCCTGGCCGCCCATCAGCATCAGGCCGACCGCGGTGGCGTCATCGCCCGAGTAGACCGAGAACGCGGCCGGGGTTTCCTTGATCAGCCATTGCGCGCGCTCGAGGTTGCCGGTGGCCTCCTTGATGCCGAAGATGCCCGGCAACTGGGCCAGGCGCAGCACGGTGTCGTGCAGCATGTCGGCGACAGCGCGGCCCGGCACGTTGTAGAGCATGATGGGCAGGTCGCCAGTGGCTTCGGCGATGGCCTTGAAATGCTGGTACTGGCCTTCCTGGGTCGGCTTGTTGTAGTAGGGCACGACCTGCAGCTGGCAGTCGGCACCGACCTTCTTCGCGAAGCGGGCGAGCTCGATCGCCTCGGCGGTCGAATTGGCACCGCAGCCGGCCAGGATGGGCACGCGGCGGGCGGCCTGCTCGACCGCGACGCGGATGATCTCGCAGTGCTCCTCGACGTTGACGGTCGGGGATTCGCCGGTGGTGCCGACCACGCCGATGCAGTCCGTGCCTTCGGCGATATGCCAGTCGATCAGCTTGCGCAGCGCGGCGTAATCGACGCTGCCGTCTTCGTGCATGGGAGTGACCAGGGCGACGATGCTGCCGGTGATGGGTTTCATGGGCGGAGTCTCGAGAGTTTTGAAGTTCGTCTTACATTCTACCCAGCGCCGTGCAGGGCATGGCGGGGTGGCGCGGCGGCTTTGTCACCAGTCGTGACGGCGTCGGCGGCCGTGGCGGTTTCGCGCAGCGCGGCGATGCGCTGCACATAGCGCTCGGGATGATTCAGGAAACCATCCTCGTAGGCGACCACGCGCAGGTCAGCGCAGGCCCGTAGCAGCTCGCCGGGCTGCAGCAGGAAGTCGGGCCGCGATGGCCGCCCGACACTGGCGTTGCCGTGGGCGAAGGTCTCGTAGATCAGCAGGCCGCCAGGCGCCAGGCTGGCCAGGATATGGGGCAGCAGCGGACGCCAGAGGTAGTTGGTGACGACCACCGCCTCGAACTCGCGGCCTTCCAGCGGCCAGGGGCCGTTTTCGAGATCGGCCTGCAGCGTGCGCACCCAGGGCGCGAGCTCGGCCAGACCGGCCAAGGCCTGCGCGTCGCGGTCAATCGCGGTTACCTGGTGGCCCTGTCGCATCAGCCAGCGGCTGTGCCGCCCATGGCCGCAGGCCAGGTCCAGCACGCGCGCGCCGCCCGGACGGTCGGGAACCAGATGGCCCCAGCGGCGTACCCAGTCGGAGGGGGCTTGTGTCTCGTGCTCGATCTTGGTCATGGGCAGGATTCTAGAGACAGGACCACATCAGGTCCGCCAGGTCGCGCATGAAGCCGGGCCGCAGGTAGAGCGAGAACACGCCCAGCAGCGCCAGCAGGCTGACGCTCCAGAGCAGGACGCGCTGCCAGTGCCTCATGGCGCGCTGTTGGCAACGCGTTGCGGCGCGCGCAGGATGGCCGCCTCGCGCACCGGCAGGCTGACGGCGGCAGCGAGCACGCCCAGCCCGATCGAGATCAGCCAGACCAGGTCGTAGTTGCCGTTGCGGTCGTACAGCAGGCCGCCGAGCCAGACCCCCGTGAAGCTGCCGACCTGGTGACTGCAGAACACGAAGCCGCTGAGCATGGAGAAATGCCGCACGCCGAAGATCTGCGCCACGATGGCATTGGTCGGTGGCACGGTCGACAGCCACAGCAGTCCCATGACCGCGGCGAAGATGTAGACGCTCCAGGCCGTCAGTGGCATCAGCAGGAAGATCGTGATCGCGACCGAGCGCACGCCATAGATGATCGCGAGCAGGTAGCGCTTGGGCCAGCGCTGGCCCAGCAGGCCGATGCCGTAGGTGCCGAAGACGTTGAACAGGCCGATCAGCGCCAGCGCCGTGCTCGCGACCTGGGGCGCCAGGCCCTGGTCCTTGAGGTAGCTCGGCAGGTGCACGCCGATGAAGACGACCTGGAAGCCGCAGACGAAATAGGCCCCCATCAGCAGGCGAAAGCTCGGGTAGTCCGCCGCCTCGCGCAGCGCCTGCAGAATGCTCTGCTGCGGGCTGCCGGATGCCGGGCTCTGGGCGGCGGGTTCGCGCAACCACAGGGCCAGCGGCCAGATCAGCAGCGTGGCGACCGCCAGCGCCAGCAGCGCCTGCTGCCAGCCGATGCCGGCGATCAGCCAGCCTTCGGTGGGCACCATCAGGAACTGGCCGAAGCTGCCGGCTGCCGCCGTCAGCCCCATCGCCCAGGAGCGCCGCTCGGGATCGATCTGGCGCCCGATGATGCCGTAGATCACGCTGTAGGTGCTTGCGGCCTGAGCCGCGCCAATCAGCACGCCAGCGCTGAGCGTGAAGGTCAGCGGAGAGGGCGACAGCGCCATGCCGCTCAGCCCCAGCGCCCAGAGCAGGCCGCCGCCGATCAGCACCCGCCAGCCACCCCAGCGGTCGGCCAGGATGCCGGCCAGGATGCCGAGCAGGCCCCAGGACAGGTTTTGTACCGCGATCGCGAACGAGAAGGTCTCGCGCGTCCAGCCCTGATCCTGCGTGACCGGCTGCAGCCAGAGGCCGAAGCCGTGCCGGATGCCCATCGTCAGGGTCAGGATCAGGCTGCTGCAGATCAGCAGTTGCAGCAGGGGCAGGCGTCGTGGGCTGGGGTTCATGTCTCGGTCGATCGGTTTTTTTGCCCATTCTAGGTGGCCTGCCGCGATCACTTCGGTCGCAGGGTCAGCCCGGACATGATCGCTCTCTACAATCGCGCTCCATCATGGCAGACAAACCGAATCCCGCTAATTCCGCCGGCAGCGCCTACGCCGAGGGCTCGATCCGGGTGCTCAAGGGCCTGGAGCCCGTCAAGCAGCGCCCCGGCATGTACACCCGTACCGACAACCCGCTGCACATCGTCCAGGAGGTGCTCGACAACGCCGCCGACGAGGCGCTGGCCGGCTACGGCAAGAAGATCAAGGTCACGCTGCATGCCGACGGCTCGGTCGCGGTCGAGGACGACGGCCGTGGCATCCCGCACGGCATTCACCCGGAAGAGGGGGCGTCGGTGCTTGAACTCGTCTTCACGCGGCTGCACGCGGGCGGCAAGTTCGACAAGGGCTCGGGCGGCGCCTACAGCTTCTCGGGCGGTCTGCATGGCGTGGGGGTGAGCGTGACCAATGCGCTGTCGACAAGGCTCGAAGTCAGCAGCCACCGCGACGGCCATGTCGCGCGGCTGGTCTTTGCCGGCGGCGACGTGGTCGAAGGCTTGAGTCGTCGGCCGCTGGAGTCCGGTGAGCGCAAGCAGGGTACGACGGTGTGCGCCTGGCCCGATCCGAAGTATTTCGAGTCCGCCGCCCTGCCACCGGGCGACCTGCTGCAGCTGCTGCGCTCCAAGGCGGTGCTGATGCCCGGTGTCTCGGTCACGCTGGCCAACGAGAAGACGAAGGAAACGCAGACCTGGCAGTACAAGGGCGGCTTGCGCGACTACCTGCAGCAGACCCTGCATGGCGAGCCGGTGATCCCGCTGTTCGAGGGCGAGGGCTATGCCGACGCCGGTCACGAGAGTTTTGCCGAGGGCGAGGGCGCGGCCTGGGCCGTGGCCTTCACCGAGGACGGCGCGCCGGTGCGCGAGAGCTACGTCAACCTGATCCCGACCCCTTCCGGCGGCACCCATGACAGTGGCCTGCGCGACGGCCTGTTCCAGGCGGTGAAAAGCTTCATCGAGCTGCATGCCCTGCTGCCCAAAGGCGTCAAGCTGATGCCCGAGGACGTGTTCGCGCGCGCCAGCTATGTGCTGAGCGCCAAGGTGCTCGACCCGCAGTTCCAGGGCCAGATCAAGGAAAAGCTCAACTCGCGCGACGCGCTGCGGCTGGTCTCGGGCTATGTCCGTCCGGCGCTGGAGCTGTGGCTGAACCAGCATGTCGACTATGGCAGGAAGCTGGCCGAGCTCGCGATCAAGGCCGCGCAGACCAGGCAAAGGGCCGGGCAGAAGGTCGAGAAGAGGAAGGGCAGCGGCGTGGCGGTGCTGCCGGGTAAGCTGACCGACTGCGAGAGCCGCGATCTGGCGCACAACGAGCTGTTCCTGGTCGAGGGCGATTCGGCCGGCGGCAGCGCCAAGATGGGCCGCGACAAGGAGACCCAGGCCGTGCTGCCGCTGCGCGGCAAGGTGCTCAATACCTGGGAGGTCGAGCGCGACCGGCTGTTCGCCAACACCGAAATCCACGACATCGCGGTCGCGATCGGCGTCGATCCGCACGGCCCGCTGGATGAGCCGGACCTGAGCGGGCTGCGCTACGGCAAGGTCTGCATCCTGTCGGATGCGGATGTCGACGGCTCGCATATCCAGGTGCTGCTGCTGACGTTGTTCTTCCGCCATTTCCCCAAGCTGGTGGAGGCTGGTCATGTCCATGTGGCGCGTCCGCCGCTGTTCCGGGTCGATGTGCCCGCGCGCGGCAAGAAGCCGGCGACCAAGGTCTACGCGCTCGACGAGGGCGAGCTGAGCGCGATCCTGGACAAATGCGCCAAGGACGGCGTGGCGCGCGACAAATGCCAGATCAGCCGTTTCAAGGGCCTGGGCGAGATGAATGCCGAGCAGCTCTGGGACACGACCTTGAGCCCCGATACGCGCCGTCTGCTGCCGGTGCAGCTCGGCGACCTGAGCTTTGCCGCGACCGAGGCCATCATCACCCAGCTGATGGGCAAGGGCGAGGCGGCGGCGCGGCGCGAGCTGATGGAGCTGCACGGCGACGAGGTGGAGATCGACGTCTGATTTTTGCTGGTGCTGG
The DNA here is from genome assembly GCA_943326015.2 of Chitinophaga pinensis. Lineage (GTDB taxonomy): Bacteria > Pseudomonadota > Gammaproteobacteria > Burkholderiales > Burkholderiaceae_C > Malikia. Next base: position 62,832 of record CALPRQ020000020.1, read on the forward strand.
TGCTGGTGCTGGTGCTGGCGTTGCGGCGTGAGCCGGACCGGCGGCCACCTCATGCTGGGGTACCAGAAATCGGCGTCCACCCGCCCTGCCATCAATGCTTCCATGAAGCATGAGATCGGACCAGGTGATACCAATCTCCGACACTCCGATATGGATTGGCTGTCTGCCCTGCCATCAA
>CALPRQ020000021.1 GCA_943326015.2 Chitinophaga pinensis
GCCGTGAGCTTTTGCAGGTCGTAGCCCGAGAGGTAGCGCGGCTGGCCCGAAAAAGGGCGAGCGGCCCGGACGGAGACTTCGTTGATGTGGTTCCAGACCTGATTGACCTCGCGCGCCATCTGACGCAGCACGCGGGCGTGCTTGTCCTTGATGCGCAGCTGGAGGGTCTTGGTGGCACTGTTCACGGCGAACATGATAGGGCAGGACTGTGCAGCGGGCTACAGGCCGTGCCGGCCTGATCGCTCCAACCTCGGGCTGAACCCCGAGGCTTGCCGCTCGGATCGGGTCAGCGCGAGATCGTCGCCAACTCGGCGCGCGTGGCGGCGGCGATCTCGCGCTCGCGCCTTCGGGTCTGGCGCGCGACCCAGACGCTGTAGGTCACGATCACGACGGTCACGGTCGCGATCAGCAGCGTCGCAGCCGCGTAGATGGTCGGGTTGATGCCGCGCCGCGCGTAGCCGAAGATCACCTGCGGCAGCGTGTTGACGCCGGGACCGGACAGGAACTCCGAGATCACCACGTCGTCGAAGGACAGCGTGAACGACAGCAGGAAGGCCGCCAGGATGGCCTGGAAGATGTTGGGCAGCGTCACCAGGAAGAACACCTGATGCGGGCGCGCGCCCAGGTTCATCGCGGCTTCCTCGATGCTGCGGTCCATCTCGAGCAGGCGCGACTGCACCACCACCATGGCATAGGCCATGCCCATCAGCGTGTGGCCGCAGATGATGGTCAGCATGCCGCGCTCGGGCCAGCCCAGCAGGTTCTGCGCGCCGACCATCAGCAGCAGCAGCGACAGGCCGATCACCACCTCGGGCATCACCAGCGGCGCGTTGACCATGCCCGAGAACAATGTGCGGCCGAAGAAGCGCTGGTAGCGCACCAGCACGAAGGCCGCGAAAGTGCCCAGCGTGGCCGACAGCAGGCCGGTGACGGCGGCGACCTTGAGCGAGAGGAAGAAGCCCTCGACGATCTTGCTGTCGCGCGTCAGCGCCTCGTACCAGCGCAGCGAAAAGCCGGTGAAGTGCGCATCCTGGCGCGTGCTGTTGAACGAGAACACGATCATGAACAGCAGCGGCAGGTAGAGGAAGGCGTAGACCAGCACCAGCCAGGCCTTGCCGAAATGCTTTTCGAGGAATTTCATCGCCCGGCCCCTCTCAATGCTGCGACTCGGCCTGACGGCCATGGTGGCGGTAGTACAAGGCCAGCGGCACGACGACGGACGCGATCATCACCACCGCCAGCGCGGAGGCGCGCGGCCAGTTGTTGGCGGTGAACATCTCGTCCCAGACCGCGCGGCCGATCATGATGTTCTCGGGTCCGCCGAGCAGCGACGGCGTCACGAACTCGCCGACCGCCGGGATGAAGACCAGCATGAAGCCCGCGACGATGCCGGCCCTGGACAGCGGCACCGTCACCAGCCAGAACGCCTTCCAGGGCGTGGCGCCCAGGTCGTAGGCGGCCTCCAGCAGGCTGTAGTCGAGCTTGACCAGGTTGGCGTAGAGCGGCAGCACCATGAAGGGCAGGTAGACGTAGGTCATCCCGACCAGCATCGAGACATCGGTATAGAGCAGCTGGACCGGCTCAGGCGTCAGCCCGAGCGCCAGCAGCAGCTGGTTGACCACGCCCTGGTCGGCCAGGATGCCCTTCCAGGCGTAGACCCGCAGCAGGAAGCTGGTCCAGAACGGCAGCATCACCATCATCAGCAGCGCCGGCCGCAGATGGGCATTGGCGCGCGCGATGAAGTAGGCGAAGGGATAGCCGATTGCCAGGCACAGCGTCGCGGTCGCGAAGGCGTACTTGAGCGAGCGGCCATAGGCCTCCAGGTAGAGCGTGTCGAACGGCGCCCGGCCTTCGGCGCGGAAGACCGAGACATAGTTCTCGTACTTGAGGTTGAGCAACCCGCTCGCGCTGTCCCACAGCGGCTTGAATGGGTGGATGTCGTTGCCCATGTCCACGAAGCTGATGTAGAGCAGGATCAGGAACGGCAGCAGGAAGAACAAGGCCAGCCAGGTGAACGGCACGCCGATCACGAACTCGCGCCCGAGACGGTTGAGGAAGCGGTGCATCGCGAACTCCTTCAGTCGCGCAGCGCGACGCCGTCGGTGTCGTCCCACCAGAAGAAGACCGGGTCCTCCCAGGTGAGATCGAGCAGGTCATGACGCGAACCGTTGGGCTCGGTGATCTTGACCTTGGTGCCATCCTGCGCGACGACGATGAAGGTGTTGAAGCTGCCGAAGTAGGCGATCTCCTTGACCCGGCCGCTGAACAGGTTGCGGTCCACGCCTGCCGGGCGCTGCTTGGCGATGCTGATCTTCTCCGGACGCACCGCCAGCGTCACCGGCATGCCGAGCGCGCCGCTGATGCCATGACCGACCTGCATCTCGCCGAGCGTGGTCGTGATCGTGCAATGGTCGGCCTCGTCCACGCTCAGCTGGCCATCGAACAGGTTGACGTTGCCGATGAAGTCGGCCACGAAGCGGCTGTTCGGATACTCGTAGATCTCCTGCGGGCTGCCGACCTGCAGCACGCGGCCCTTGCTCATGACCGCGATCCGGTTGGCCATGGTCATGGCCTCCTCCTGGTCATGCGTCACCATGACGCAGGTCACGCCGACGCTCTCGATGATGTTGACCAGCTCGAACTGGGTCTGCTCGCGCAGCTTCTTGTCGAGCGCGCCGAGCGGCTCGTCGAGCAGCAGCAGCTTGGGTTTCTTGGCCAGGCTGCGCGCCAGCGCGACGCGCTGCTGCTGGCCGCCCGAGAGCTGGTGCGGCTTGCGCCTGGCGTAGGGGGTCAGCTGCACCAGCTCCAGCATCTCGCCGACGCGGCGCTTGATCTCATCCTTCGGCAGCCCCTCGCGCTTGAGACCGAAGGCCACGTTCTCCCAGATGTCCAGGTGGGGAAACAGCGCGTAACTCTGGAACATCATGTTGATCGGACGCTCGTAGGGCGCCAGGCCCGCGACGTCCTGCCCGCCGAGCAGGATGCGGCCCGAGCTCGGCTTCTCGAAGCCGGCGAACATGCGCAGCAGCGTCGACTTGCCACAGCCCGAACTGCCCAGCAGCGCAAAGATCTCGCCCTGGCGGATCGACAGGTTGACCTCGTCGACCGCGATCGCCTCGTCGAAGCGCTTGACCAGGTCTTCGGTGACCAGATAGCCCTCTTTCACGTCTGCCATGGTGGTCCTTCGGAATCCCAAACTTGCTCTGTCGAAAAAAAGGGCTGTTTGCGCCAAACAGCCCCTGCTTCACCGGCTCTAGCGCCGGTCCCCTTACTTGCCCTGCTTGAAGGCGTTGTAGGCGTTGGCCATGGCCTCGCGCGCCTCGTTGCTGAAGCTGCTCGGCGGAACCATCTTGCCCAGATAGGCAGACTCGACAAAGATGGTCTTGTTCTCGGCGATTTCAGGCTTGATCTGCGCGATGGCGGCCTTGTTGCCGGTGTTGTAGTTCATCTCGTTGGCCATCTTGGCCGCATTCTCGGGCCGCAGGTAGAACTCGATGAACTTGTGCGCGTTGCCCGGGTGCTTGGCGTCCTTGGTGATCGCCATGGTGTCGAAGAAGCTCAGGGCGCCGGTGCTCGGCAGCAGGGCCTCGATCACGTCCTTGGAGCCGTTTTCCTTGGCACGCGCGGCGGCGATGTTGATGTCGCCGGCCCAGCCGACCACCGCACAGGCCTTGCCACCGGCGATGTCGTCGATCATGGTCGCGCTGAACAGGCGGATGTCCTTGCGCACCTTGCCCAGCATCTCGGTCGCGGCCTTGTAGTCTTCGGACACGTTCGAGTAGGCATCCTTGCCGATGTAGTGCAGCGCGGCCGGCAGGATCTCGGTCGGCGAGTCGAGGTAGGCGATGCCGCAGGACTTGAGCTTGGCGGTGTACTCGGGCTTGAACACCAGGTCCCAGGCGTTCTCGGGCATGGCGGTCTTGCCCAGCGCCTTCTCGACCTTGCTCCGGTTGATGCCGACGGTGGTGAAGCTCCAGCCCCAGGGGATCAGATGCTGGTTGCCCGGATCGGCCTTGTCGAGGATCTTCATCACGTCCGGGTCGAGGTTGCCCAGGTTGGCAATCTTGGACTTGTCGAGCGGCTGCAGCAGGCCGCCTTCGATCTGCGGCTTGGCGAACACCGCGCCCGGCACCACGATGTCATAGCCGGTGCTGCCGGCGACCAGCTTGGCATGCAGTGCCTCGTTGGTCTCGAAGGTATCGTAGTTGACCTTGATGCCGGTTTCCTGCTCGAAGGCCGCAATCATGCCCTCGGGGACATAGTCGGGCCAGTTGTAGATGTTGAGGACCTTCTCCTCGGCGGGCGCAGCCGCTGCCGGAGTGGCCGCAGGGGCCTGTGCCGCCGGCTCTTCCTTCTTGCCGCAAGCCATCAACGCCGCAGCCGCGACGGCCGCCATCAGCAGAACACGTTTTTGCATCACTTTTCTTGCTCCATTGGATGTTCGTAAGGCCTGTGAGGCGGCGGGCAGCCCACACCGCCCGTGTCAAGACCCTCAGGCCATTGTAGTCAATGGGTATGGGCTACCGAGACTTCCTGGAACTCTGTCAGGGTATGCAGCACTTCTGCATATACCCCCTGCCCCTATGAAACAGACCAACAAAAATGAAACGCTTGCTGTTTTCCAAAAGAGGGGAGGATGGATGGACTTGTATTGTCTTAGTAGTATTTTTTAAATAAGAATAGTGGTAGTAGTAGAGGGGACAACAATCTTGTGGACAAGCATGTTTTCTTGAAATTTTTCAAAACTCTGTAACGTGCATAAGTCTGTGTGTAAACCAGTTTTTGTGAACATCATTGGGTATAGCAACTTTTGACAAGTCGTCTGCGTTGTGGACAACCAAGGAGTTGATAGATTTTTTTACACAGATTTATCAACAAGTTGTCCTTTGGTATTTATGTGTTTATGAACAACTTGTCCACATTCCTGCGCACGATCGACGGGGATGATTCTTGGCTACCCTGCGTCGTTCTCAGCCTTGTGGCGCGATGCCGCGCTCGTGCAGTTCGGCCAGCGTGCGGTCCAGCGCCAGCCGGATCAGCGCGATCATCTGGTCGATCTGTGCCCGGTCCATGATCAGCGGCGGCGCGACGATCATGCGGTCGCCCACCGCGCGCATCACCAGGCCGTTGTCGAAGCAATGCTTGCGGCAGATCATCCCGACCTGCAGCTCGGCCGGGAAGGGCTGGCGTGTCGCCTTGTCCTGCACCAGCGCGAGGCCGGCAACGAAGCCGCAGCTCTCGGCGATGCCGACCAGCGGATGTCCAGCCAGCTCGCCGAAGCGCTGCGCCAGGTAGGGGCCGGTGTCGTTGCGGACCCGGCCCGGCAGGTCCTCGCGCTGCAGGATGTCGAGGTTGGCCAGCGCCACCGCACAGGCCACCGGGTGGCCGCTGTAGGTATAGCCGTGGGTGAACTCGCCACCTTTTTCCACCATCACCTGTGCGACGCGCTCGTTGATCAGCGTGCCGCCCAGCGGCTGGTAGCCGCTGGTCACGCCCTTGGCGAAGGTCACGAGGTCGGGCCGGATGCCGAACTTCTCGTAGCCGAACCAGTGGCCGAGGCGACCGAAGCCGCAGATCACCTCGTCCGCGATCAGCAGGATGCCGTACTGGTCGACGATGCGCTGCACCTCGGGCCAGTAGCTGTCGGGCGGGATGATCACGCCGCCGGCGCCCTGCACCGGCTCGGCGATGAAGGCGCCGACCTTGTCCGGGCCGATTTCGAGGATCTTGTCCTCCAGCCAGCGCGCGGCGCGCAGGCCGAAATCATCCCGGCTCTCGCCCGGCTGGCTCAACCCGTACCAGTAGGGCTGCTGGATATGGGTGATGTTGGGCAGCGGCAGGTCGCCCTGCGCGTGCATGCCGCTCATGCCGCCGAGCGAGGCACCCGCCATCGTGCTGCCGTGGTAGGCGTTGAGGCGGCTGATGATGACCTTGCGCTGCGGCTGGCCCAGCAGGTCCCAGTAGCGCCGCACCAGCCGCACATTGGTGTCGTTGCTCTCACTGCCGCTGCTCGAGAAGAACACATGGCTGAAGCGCCGTCCGCCGACTGGCGGCGCCAGCTCGCTCAGGCGCGCGGCCAGCCGCACCGCCGGTTCGGTCGTGGTCTGGAAGAAGCTGTTGTAGTAGGGCAGCTCCAGCATCTGCCGGTAGGCGGCCTCGGCCAGTTCGCGTCGGCCATAGCCCGCGTTGACGCACCAGAGTCCGCTCATCGCGTCGAGGATCTGATTGCCCTCGCTGTCCCAGACATGGATGCCGTCGGCGCGCGTGATGATGCGCGCGCCCTTCCTGGCCAGCCCCTGGTGGTCGGTGAAGGGGTGCAGGAAATGCGCGCTGTCGAGTGCCTGCAGCTCGGCGGTCAAGGGCTGTCTGGTCAGGGTTTCATGGGTCATGGACGGGCCTCCTGGCGATTTGGGGATGGGAAAAACTGGATCAGACATGCAGCAGCAGGTGCTCGCGCTCCCAGGGCGAGATCACCTTCATGAACTCCTCGAACTCAAGCTCCTTGATCTCGGTGTAGACCGTGATGAAGCCTTCGCCCAGCACCTCGTGCAGGTCGGTCTCGCGCCGCAGCCAGTCGAGCGCCTCGCCCAGGCTGCGCGGCAGCGAATAGGCCGACAGGTAGGCGTCGCCGCGCATCTCGGGCTTCGGCGCCAGCTTGTTCTTCAGGCCCAGGTAGCCGCAGGCCAGCGTCATCGCGAGCGCGACATAGGGGTTGGCGTCGGCGCCGATCACCCGGTTCTCGACCCGGCGCGCCTGCGGGCTGGAGACCGGCGAGCGGATCCCCACCGTGCGGTTGTCGTGGCCCCACTCGATGTTGATCGGTGCCGCGGTGTGGCGCGCCAGCCGGCGGTAGCTGTTGACATAGGGCGCGACCAGCGCCATCGCGGCCGGGATGTAGCGCTGCAGCCCGCCGATGAAATGGAAGAACTCGTCCGACGGTGAGCCATCGGCCTGGCTGAAGATGTTGCGGCCTGACTCCAGGTCGACCAGGCTCTGGTGGATATGCATCGCGCTGCCGGGCTCGCCCGCGATCGGCTTGGCCATGAAGGTCGCGTACATGTCGTGGCGCAGCGCGGCCTCGCGCACGGTGCGCTTGAACAGGAAGACCTCGTCGGCGAGGTTGAGCGGATCGCCGTGGAAGAAGTTGATCTCCATCTGGCCGGCGCCGACCTCGTGGATCAGGGTGTCGACGTTGAGCTCCATCTTCTGACAGTAGTCGTAGATGTCCTCGAACAGCGGGTCGAACTCGTTGACCGCGTCGATGCTGTAGGCCTGGCGCGAGGTCTCGGCGCGGCCGCTGCGGCCCACCGGCGCCTTCAGCGGCATGTTGGAGTCGGTGTTGCGCGCGGTCAGGTAGAACTCCAGTTCGGGCGCGACCACCGGGCTCAGGCCCATCTTTTCATAGAGGCTGCAGACATGGCGCAGCACGCTGCGCGGCGCGTAGGGAATCAGCTGGCCGTCATGGTCGAAACAGTCGTGGATCACCTGGGCGGTCGGGTCGCTGGCCCAGGGCACGATGCGCACCGTCGCCGGGTCGGGGCGCAGCTGCATGTCGTGGTCGGTCGGGGCGATCACGTCGTAATAGGGGCCGCTGGGCGGGAATTCGCCGGTCACGCCCATCGCGACGATGGCCTGCGGCAGCCGCATGCCCCGGTCCTCGGTGAACTTCTCGCGCGGCAGGATCTTGCCGCGCGCCACCCCGGTCAGGTCGGGCACCAGACACTCGATCTCGGTCACGCGGCGCTGGTTCAGCCAGTGCTCCAGGTCGTTGTAGCTCTGCGGTGCGTCCTTGCGGTTGTTCATGTCTTCCTCTGCTGGATGGTTCTCATGTTCATGTGGCCAGGCGCCTGGCCTGGCGCAAGCGCGTGGCGTCACCGAAGGCGGACAGGATGGCGGCGTAGAACGGGTGCTCGGCGCAGCGCCATTCCGGGTGCCACTGCACCGCGCAGGCAAAGCTGCGTGCGCCTTCGAGCTCGAAGGCCTCGACCAGACTGTCGGGTGCGTGCGCGGTGGCGCGCAGTCCGGGCGCGAGCCGGTCCACGCCCTGGCCGTGCAGCGAGTTGACCCGCGCGACCGGCCCGCCGGCCCAGCGCTCCATCACGCTGCCGGGCAGCAGCCGGACCTCGTGGCTGGGGGCGTATTCCTGCTCCGGCGTATCGCCGCGCTCGCGGTGGTCCATCAGCCCCGGCACGCCATGCACGGTCTGGTGCAGGCTGCCGCCGAGCGCGACGTTGATCTCCTGGAAGCCGCGGCAGATGCCGAGCAGCGGCACGCCCTGCTCGACGCAGGCGCGCACCAGCGCCAATGTCAGCGTGTCGCGCGCCGGGTCGAGCGGCAGGCTGGAGTCGTGGACCGGCTGGTCGAAATGCGAGGGATGGACGTTGGAGGGCGAACCGGTCAGCAGCACGCCGTCGACCAGCTCCAGCAAGCCGGGCAGATCGTCGGCCTCGGCGAGCGGGAACATCACGGGCTGCGCCTGGGCGCAGTCCCGGACCGCGCGGGCGTACTTGTCGCCCAGCAGCAGGTAGGGCGTGGCGTGCCGGCCCAGCTGTCTGTGGTCGGCCGGCAGCCAGACCAGGCAGGGTGGCTGCTTCATCTTGCAATCCTCCTGATTTGTGATCATTCTGCTTGGGAAATGCCAGGCAGGCAAGGATCACGGCATCAGGGTAAGCCAGAAGCCGCGCAGCGATGGCCGAGGCCAGCGAGATCATCGATACCGCAGCTTGCGATCGCCAGCGTCCCCGGGACACGCAAGGCCTGATCACCTAAAATCCATTCATCAATAGATTCATTTATCGATTCAAGCCGTGCCACTCCATGCCGACAGCCTCCGCCTGCACCTGGGCCGAGGCCCCGCCACGCCCCGCTCCCTGCAGGAAAAGCTCGGGCTGAGCCAGCCCACGCTGTCGCGCGCGCTGGGCCGGCTGGGCGACGAGGTGGTGCGGATTGGCGCGGCGCGATCCATTCAATACCTGCTGCGCGATCGCAACCGTGGCTTTGCCGACTTGCCGGTGTATCGGGTCGATGCCGAGGGTCGCATTCGTCGTCTGGGCTTGCTGATTCCGGTGCGTCCCGAAGGTTATGTGATGCTGCAGGACGATGGGCGGCACTTGCACAACGAGGGAATTCCCTGGTGGCTGCTCGACATGCGGCCACAGGGTTTTCTGGGGCGGGCCTACGCCAGCCGCCATGCCGCTGGTCTGGGCTTGCCGGCCAGCGTCAACGAGTGGAGCGATGCCGACGCGATCCGTGCCTTGCTGGTACATGGTCATGATGCGGTGGGCAACCTGCTGTTGGGTGATGGCGCACGCGACCGTTTCCTGGATGCGCCGCCAGCCGATCCGGTGCGGCAGACGGGCAAGGCGATCGAGTATGCGCGCCTGGCCCGACTGGCGATCCAGGGCGACACGCCGGTGTCATCGGCGGGTGGCGAGCAGCCCAAGTTCACCGTGTTCGCCGACACGCCGGACGGCGCGCGTCATCTGCTGGTCAAGTTCTCGCTGCCGGACGCCAATCCCATCACCGAACGCTGGCGCGATCTGCTGCTGGCCGAGCACCACGCGCTGGCCGTGCTCGGCAGCGCAGGCATGGCGGCAGCTCGGTCCTGGATCGTGGACCAGGATGGCCAGCGCTTCCTGGAGGTCGAACGTTTCGACCGGGTCGGCAGCAGGGGCCGCTGCTGCCTGTTCTCGCTCAGCGCGCTCGAAGCCGAGTTCGTCGGCAACGCCCAGGCCCCATGGCCGGTGCTGGTCGAGCGCCTGGCCAGCCAGTCCGTGGTGGATACCGAAGCCGTCAGGACTACCCAGGTGCTGTTTGCCTTTGGCCGGCTGATCGGCAACAGCGACATGCACGCGGGCAATCTGTCTTTCGTCAGCGGCCATGGCCGTCCGTATGCGTTGGCGCCAGCCTACGACATGCTGCCGATGGCGTTCGCGCCCCGTTCGGGCGGCGGCCTGTCGGAGCAGTTGCCATCGCTTGACCTGCACCCGGGCGTGGCGCATGAGGTGTGGCCCGCGATGCTGGCTCTGGCGCGTGACTATCTGGACAAGTTACGCGCAGATGAACGGTTTTCTGGCAACTTCGCACCCTGCCTGCAAGCCCTGGCCGCGCATCTGGACGAGGCGGCAAGGCGGATCGACAGGCTGGGCTGAGCGTCGCTGCTTCCCATCAGGCGGCATCTCCATTTGATAGCCTGCGCTGCACGGCCAGTCCCTTCTTGACATACGCGGCAAACTCCCCCTCCGGCACCATGCTCCCGCCCGTGCCCCAGACCAGATGCGTGGCGTTTGCCAGCCTTTCGGGGCTGACGCCGATGCGTTCCAGATAGTCCCGGTCGCGCAGCACCCGCATCAGGCCCGGCATTCCCGCCAGCGCCGAGGGCTCCAGCTTGACGCCCTCCTCCTGATAGGCCAGCGCCAGCAGCCGGAACAGTTCCTCGTCGGCGACGCTGTAGTACCCGTCAACCAGGCGCTGCATGGCACGGCCGACGAAGCCCGAGGGCCGTCCCACTGCCAGTCCGTCGGCCGCCGTGAGGTTGTCGATGCCGAACTCCTGCACGCTGACCGCGTCGTGCAGTCCGGTGTAAACACCCAGCAGCATGCAGGGCGAGTGGGTCGGCTCGGCGAAGACGCAGTGCACCGCGTCGCCAAAAGCCAGCTTGAGCCCGAAGGCGACCCCGCCCGGGCCGCCACCCACGCCGCAGGGCAGGTAGACGAACAGCGGATGGTCCGCGTCGACCCGCACGCCGGCCTGGTCGAACTGCTGCTTGAGCCGTTCCGCCGCGACCGCGTAGCCCAGGAACAGGTGGGGCGAGTTCTCGTCGTCGACGAAATAGCAGCTCGGGTCGAACTCGGCCTGCCGGCGTCCTTGTTCGACCGCGACGCTGTAGTCCGATGCGTACTCGATCACGGTCACGCCGCTGGCCCGCAGCCTGTCCTTCTTCCATTGCCGCGCATCCGACGACATGTGGACGCTGGCCTGGAAGCCAAGCTGGGCGCTCATGATGCCGATCGACAGCCCGAGGTTGCCGGTCGAGCCGACCGCGATCCGGTACTGGCCGAAGAACTTGCGTGCGGCGTCGCTCGCCAGCGCCTCGTAGCTGTCGCCGGGGCGGATCAGCCCGGCCTGCAGCGCGAGGTCCTCGGCATGCTTGAGCACCTCGTGGATGCCGCCGCGCGCCTTGATCGAGCCCGAGATCGGCAGCTCGTTGTCCATCTTGAGCCAGAGCTTGCCGCCTTCCGGCAGCCCCGCCTCCTCCAGCAACAGGCGCTGCATCTGCGGCAAGGGCAGGATGCCCGATTCGATCAGCCCGCCCGCCGCAGCGGTCTGCGGGAAGACCTTGGCGATATAGGGCGCGAAGCGCTGCAGGCGCGCGCTGGCCTGCGCGACATCCCCCGCCCCGAGCCCGACATCGGCCAGCGCGGTGGCGGCGGGCGCGATGGCTGGGTTGAACCAGCTGGTTTCGTGCAGCGCCACCAGGTCGCGGATCAGGGGATGGCTGGCGTACCAGGCTTCGAGTGTTTGGCCGTGGATCATGGTGGGGTTGGGGAGTCGCTCAACTGGAGAGACTTGCCCACAAAATTTTCAGATATTGGATCTTCCCATGGTGCCGGTTGTCGGCGACAGTGACGGCTGCCCTTGTCCTTCAACCCCTGTTCACGATGTACATCCCCGCCCATTTCGCCGAGACCCGTCCCGATGAACTGACCCGCATCATCCGTGCGCGCCCGCTCGGCATGCTGGTCACGCAGGGTGACGCCGGACTCGATGCCGACCACATCCCGTTCGAGTACGACGCCAGCGCGGGGTCGCATGGCCTGCTGACGGCGCATGTGGCGCGCGCCAATCCGCTCTGGCAGCGCTGCCCGAGCGGCACGCCGGTCATGGTCGTGTTCCGCGGCGCCGAGGCCTATGTCTCGCCGAGCTGGTACCCAAGCAAGCACGAGACGCAGCGCCAGGTGCCGACCTGAAACTACGAGTTGGTGCACGAGCATGGCACGCTCACCGTGCGCGACGACGAGCGCTTCGTGCGCGGCATGGTCGGGCGCCTGACCAGGCGCCACGAGGCGGCCGAACTCCATCCCTGGAAGATGAGCGATGCGGCGCCGGACTACCTCGACGACAAGCCCACCCCGCCGCAAGCGGCATCACGCGCTCCAGCTTGGGCAATGTCCCGGGAACTGCAGCGCCTCTCCCGCAGGACAAAATTCCGCTTGACTGGAAAAGAGGCGATTCCTACCCTCGATCGGGGCGATTCTGCCCTGAGACATGAAGGGAGATTCCAGGATGGCCACGACCAAGAAAAAGATTCCTTACACGCAGCAGTTCAACCCGGATTTCATGAAGCTGGGCGCCAGCATTGCAACACTTTGGCCCGAAGCGCCGGTATTGCAGCGCAACGCCAAGCAGCATGACACCCTGGGAATCACCCTTTCGGGAGGTGGCTATCGCTCTGCCATTTTCTGCTACGGCGTCCTGCGCGGCCTGCACCAGCTGGGCCTGCTCGACAAGGCCGACTACATCTCCGCCGTATCGGGCGGTTCCTGGATCGCTTCGGCCTATGCCATCGCCGACAATCTCGAATATTTCTTCGAACTCCCCGGCAACAAGGCCAATCTGATCGAGGAAGGCTTCGAGTCCCTGCTGGCCAATCCGGCGCGATTGCTCGAGGAAGCCGCGTTGACCCGGATGAACAACAACTATGTCAGCGATCTCTACGGTCGTCTGCTGGCGCGCACCTTCCTGCGCGAGCATGGCGACTGGGGACGCTACAACGCGCTGAATTCGTCCAAGCTGATCCGTGACAAGGATCGCCCCTTCCTGATCCTCAACGGCACGCTGAATTTCCGCCGTCCCGACACCTTCGACATCACGCAGGAATGCTTCGAGATGACGCGGCTGTATTGCGGTTCGCGCTCGCTGGGCTATCTGGACACCAGCGACATGCTGGCCGACGACGAGACGATCCGGCTGCGCGATGCGATCGCGATCTCGGGAGCCGCCGTCGCTTTTCATTTGCCCGGGCTGGGCGAGGAGGTTTCCGGACATGGGCTCAGCCGTGAGATCGTGAACTTCGCCAAGGGTCGGACCGGCCTGAGCAATCCACCACAGGCCGATCGGCTCGATGTCGCCGATGGCGGCCACTACAACAACCTGGGCATCGAGACGCTGGTCAACCGGGGCTGCGGCTACATCATCGTGGTCGACGCCGAACACGATCCGGAAAACCCTCACGGCAACGGTCGGCGCCAGAAGTTCGAGGGCCTCAGGACCTTGATGAGGCGCAACAACATTCCGCAGCCGCAGTTCCTGCTCGACCAGCTCGATGCCGTTGACGAGCCGGTCCATCTGGTGACCGGCAACGACAAGGTGCCCGACATCCTGTACATCAAGCTGAAATCGGTTTCCGAGTTCAACAAGGCGGCCGCCAGGCAGTACTACAACCAGCCGGGCTTCTTGCGCAACATGTTCGGTCACGGGGAGTTTTCGTTCGACCCCCAGTTCAGCACGGCCAAGCTCGATTACAGCTTCGTCGAGCATCGCAACCTGACCGAACTCGGGACCTTCATCGTCAAGGAGAACGCCCAGCTGTTTTCTGACTTCGTCGGCAAGTCAAGCTAGCCAGGGCTGCGGTTCCTGGGATGGTGGCGATGCCCAGGTAACATGGCGCGCATGTCAGCGACCCCCAGCAGCAGTACCGAATCCGGCGTCAAGCCCCGGCAATTGACGGGCCAGACCCTGCGCCCCGGCGTGCGCCCGCGCGAAGCCTGGGCCTGGGCCATGTACGACTTCGCCAACTCGGGCTACACGACGGTGGTGATCACGGCGGTGTTCAACGCCTGGTTCGTCTCGGGGATCGCGGGCGGCGCGCCCTGGGCGACCTTTGCCTGGACCGCCGCGCTGTCGCTGTCCTACGCGCTGATCCTGCTGAGCGCACCGCTGCTCGGCGCCTGGGCCGACACGCACGCGGGCAAGAAGCGGGCGCTGGCCTGGAGCACGCTGGGCTGCGTGCTCGGCACCGCCGGACTCGCGCTGGCCGGCCCGGGCGCGGTCGCGCTCGCGCTGGTCTTCGTCGTGCTGTCGAACTTCTGCTTCGGCAGCGGCGAGAACCTGATCGCCGCCTTTTTGCCCGAGATCGCCGAGCCCGACAGCCTGGGCAAGGTCTCGGGCTGGGGCTGGGGCCTGGGCTATGTCGGCGGACTGGTCAGCCTGGGCGCCTGCCTGGCTTACATCACCTGGGCCAAGGCGCAAGGGGAAAGCGCTGCGCAGTTCATTCCGGTCTGCATGCTGATCACGGCGGGCCTGTTCGCGCTCGCCTCGCTGCCGACCTTCGCGCTGCTGCGCGAGCGCGTGACGCCACAGCCAGTCGCTGCCGGGTCGGCCTGGAGCCGGGTGCTCGACACCTTGCGCCGTGCCAAGCGCTACCGCGACATGCGTCGCTTCATGCTCTGCATCGTGTTCTACCAGGCCGGCATCCAGGCGGTGATCGCGCTGGCGGCGATCTATGCCGAGCAGGCGATGGGATTCTCGACCGCCGACACGATCCAGCTGATCTTCCTGGTCAACATCACGGCGGCGCTCGGCGCGGTCGCCTTCGGGCGCTGGCAGGACCGCATCGGCCATGTGCGCGCGATCGCGCTGACGCTGGTCGGCTGGATCGTCATGGTGCTGCTGGCCTGGTCGGCGCAGGGGCCGATGCCGTTCTGGATCGCGGCCAATCTCGCGGGCCTGTGCCTGGGCGCCAGCCAGTCGGCGGCGCGGGCGCTGGTCGGCTGGCTGGCGCCCGAGCACCGGCATGGCGAGTTCTTCGGTCTCTGGGGGCTGGCGGTCAAGCTGTCGTCCATCCTCGGGCCGCTGACCTATGGCGCGGTGACCTGGCTCAGCGGCGGCGACCACCGGCTCGCGATCCTGGCGACTGGCAGCTACTTCGTGATCGGGCTGGTGCTGCTGGCGGGTGTCGATGCCGAACGCGGGCGGCGCGCGGCGCTCGAAGGCTGATCGAGTCGCTCAGCGTTGCAGGTCCGGCTCGCCGCAAGCCGCCAGCAATGCGGCGCGCGCGGCATCGCGCAGCGCGAGTGCGCGCTCCCATTCGTCGCCTTGCAGTGGCCCGGGGTCCAGCGTCGGGCAGATCGTGACGCGCACGCTACCGCGCCTGGGCAGCCAGTGGCCGTCGCGCAGCCGGTCGCGGGTGCCGGCCAGCGCCACCGGCTGCAGACCGATGCCGGCGCGCGCCGCCACGACGAAAGCGCCCAGATGGAACGGCCGCAGCCCTGGCGCGCGCGTGAAGGTCCCTTCCGGGAACACCGCCAGCCGGTCGCCATGCTGCGCCGCCTCGGCGATCCGGTCGACATCAGCCAGGCCCTGTTGCAGGTCGAAGCGCTCGACGAACTCGCAGCCGAGCTTCTGCAGGAAGACGCGTGACCAGAAGCTGCGGATCAGCTCGCGCTTGGCGACGAAGTGCCAGCCCGGCGCCGGCAGCGCTGCCATCAGCACCAGGCCGTCGAGGTAGCTGGCGTGGTTGGCGACCAGCAGCCTGGCATCGGCTGTGGCCGATCCGGACTGGTCGACGATTTCGAGCCTGATGCCTGTGAGCGCAAGCCAGAGCCTCGCCGCCTGGTGCACCAGCTGCCAGGCCGAAGCGGGCCGGCGCATCAGCGCGACGCCGAGCCAGACCGGCGGCGCCAGCAGCGTGAACGCTGTTACGGCCCAGGCGCCCGCCAGCCGCTCGCCGACGCGCGTGGCCTGCCGCCTGAGACTGGGCAGCGCGCCAGAGACAAACACGCGCGCGAGCTGCAGCCAGGCCGCGCGCGGCCGGCCTTCGGGCAGGCCCTGCTCGAACAGAGCGCGGCTGGCGGCACGGCGCACCTTGCCGCTCGAGGTCTTGAGCACGATGCGCTGCGAGGACAGCCAGATCTCGTCGGCCGGCAGCCCGAGCAGCGCCAGCGTGCAGTCCTGGATTGCCTGCCGCAGCGCCGCCAGCTGGGTGGGGTCGCCGAGCCGGGTCTCGGCCGCGACGACCAGCCGCTCGGTGCCGCTGGCTGGGTCGGGGCTGCCGAAGACCGCGACGCAGCCAGGGCGCACGCCGGTGATGCGACCCACCGCTTCCTCCACCTCCTGCGGGTAGATGTTGCGGCCGGCCTTGATCACGATGTCCTTGGCGCGTCCGGTCAGATACAGCTCGCCGGCCGCGAGGTAGGCGTAGTCGCCGGTGTCGAGCCAGCCGTCGCAGAACAGCCGGGCATTGGCCTCCGGATTGCGCCAGTAGCCGGAAGTCGCCGACGGACCACGGAACTGCAGCCGGCCCTCGCGCCGTTCGGGCAGCTCGGCCAGTCCGGCATCGACCACGCGCAGTTCGTAGCCTGGCAGCGGCCGGCCGCAGGCGACGAAGCGCAGCGGGTTCGGCTCGCTGGCTGGTGCTGGGACCGCCTCGCCATGGGTCGAGAACACTGCCCGGGCTATGCGGTCGACCAGCAGCCCTCGCTGTGGCGTGAAGGCGAGCCCGACCGCGCATTCCGCCAGGCCGTAGACCGGCGCCAGCGCCCTGGGGTCGAGACCGCAGGCGGCAAAGCGCGCGGCAAAGCGTTCCATCGTCCCGGGGTTGACCGGCTCGGCACCATTGAAGGCGATGCGCCAGCACGACAGGTCCAGCTGGCCGATCAATTCGTCAGGCACGCGGTGCAGGCAGAGCTCGTAGGCGAAATTGGGCGCGCCCGACAGCGTGCCGCGGTAGTCGTTTATCGCCTGCAGCCAGCGCTGCGGTGCCGCCAGGAAGCGCAGCGGCGACATGACGACGAAGGGAATCGCGTAGACCAGGCAGGACAGCCAGGCGCAGATCAGTCCCATGTCGTGATAGAGCGGCAGCCAGCTCACGAAGACATCGTTGCGCCCGACCTGCGCGGCGCGCGCCATCGCGCGGATGTTGGCCAGCAGCTGGGCATGGGTCAGCGTCACGCCCTTGGGATTGCCGGTGCTGCCCGAGGTGTACTGCAGCAGCGCGAGGTCCTGGCCGGCTGCCGGCGCTGCCGCTGGCGCGTTGCCGCAGGCGAGCAGCTCGTCCGCCAGCACCACGCCGCGCAGGCCGGCGACCAGGCCGCGCAGCAGTCCGGCCGGCAGCGCGACCTCGCCGCTGGCGATCAGCAGCCTGGCACCGGCGTTGTCGAGGATGGCCGCGTGGCGGCGCAGGTGGTCTTCCAGCTGCGCCGGTCGCGCCGGCGGGTAGATCGGCACCGGCACCGCGCCGACCAGCAATATGCCGAGGAAGCAGGGGAAGAATGCCAGGCAGGTCGGCAGCATGAGCGCGACCGCATCGCCGGGGCCGACCTCGCGCGCCTGCAGACCCGCCGCTACCGCACGCGCCTGTTGCAGCAGCAAGCCGTATGACAGGCGCTGCTCGGCGCCGTTCTCGTCGAGCAGGATCAGGTGGGTGCGCTCTGGCTGGCGCTGCGCGTGCCAGGCCAACACTTCGGTCAAGGTCGTCAGCGCATCGGGGGCTGGCTCGCCCTTGCCGGCCATGTCCATTACTGGCGCGTGTGCGGCTGCCGGCGCTGGCAGTTCGCGTCCGTCCGCCGCCGCCAGCGCGCGCAGGAAATCGCGCGGTGTCTGCGCCTCGCCGATCAGGCGCTGTGGCAGCCGGACGCCGAATGCCGCCTCGATGCGGACCAGCAGCTCGGCGCGCGCCAGGCTGTCGAGCTCGGCGTCGCGTTCGAGCTCGCTGTCTGGCGTCAGCACGGGCGCCAGCTGGCCCGGCCGCAGTTCGCGGCAGAGCGCGGCGATCAGCTTCAGCAGGCGGTCGGTTTCCGGCTTCATGGCATCGAGGATCATGAAGCAAGGCCTGGTGCGGGTCAACGGTGGCCCACGGCAGCTAGCGACTGGCCGCAGTAGCCAAGCCGGACGCCAGCTGGCCAATGACGGGCAATGCCGTCGCCAGCCGGGGCAGGTCCGGGTGGCCATAGTTCAGCCGCAGATGGTGGCTGAACCGCTGGTCGGCCGAGAACAGGTGGCCGGGAGCCACGCTGATGCCTTGCTCCAGGGTCAGCTGCTGCAGGCGCAGGGCATCGACTGCGGGCGGTAGCTCGGCCCAGAGAAAGTAGCCCCCCTCGGGCCGCGTGACCCGGGTTCCGGGCGGGAAATGCTCGGCGATCAGTCGCAAGGCCAGGGCCTGCCGCTCGGCCAGCGTTTGCCGCATCTGGCGCAGATGGCGGTCGAAGCCGCCGCTCTGCAGGAAGTTCGCCAGCGCCAGCTGTGAGGGAATGGCGGTCGACAAAGTGCTCATCAGCTTCAGGCGCTGCACCTGGTGCGCGAAGCGGCCGGCCGCCACCCAGCCCACCCGGTAGCCGGGCGCCAGGCTCTTGGAGAAGGAACTGCAGTGCATGACCCAGCCCTGGCGGTCGTAGGCCTTGGCCGGCAAGGGGCGGCGCAGACCGAAGTAGAGCTCGCCATAGACATCGTCCTCGATCAGCGGCACCTGGTGCCGCGCCAGCAGTTCCACCAGCGCCTGCCGGGCCTCCTGCGGCATCAGGCTGCCCAGGGGGTTCTGGAAGTTGGGCATGAACCAGCAGGCCTTGACCGGATGACGCTGCAGCACCTCGGCCAGCGAGTCCAGGTCAACCCCGTGGCGGGGATGGGTCGCCACTTCGACCGCCCGCAGGTTCAGGCGCTCCAGCGCCTGCAGGGCCGCGTAGAAGGTGGGCGACTCGACCGCGACCACATCGCCCGGGCGCGTGACCGCCTGCAGGCACAGGTTCAGCGCCTCCATGGCGCCGTTCGTGATCACCAGTTCCTGCGCGTCCACGCCCAGGCCCTCGACGCCATAGCGCAGCGTGATCTGGCGTCGCAGTTGCTCATCGCCGATCGTCAGGTATTCGGTCAGCCGCTCGGGTGGCAAGCGACGCATGGCCGGGGTCAGGCCGCGTGCGAGCTTTTCCAGCGGAAACAGCAGCGGCGACGGGAAGGCGGAACCGAGCGGCGCCAGCTCCGGGTTGCGGGTCGAGCCCAGGACCTCGAACACCAGGTCGCTGATCTCCACCACGGCAGATTGAGGAGCGGGCTGCGCGGTGCCCGGCTCGGTGCTTGGCTGGGTGGCATTGACGTAGTAGCCGGAGCGCGCGCGCGCCTGGATCAGTCCGCGCGCCTCCAGCAGGTAATAGGCCTCGAATACCGTCGAGGGGCTGATCTGGCGGCTGCGTCGCGCCTGGCGCACCGAGGGCAGGCGGTCGCCCGGGCGCAGCACCTGGGCCTGGATCAGGTCGGCGATTTCCTCGGCGTAGCGCTGGTACAGCTTCATGCTTCAACTGATACGGTGATTTTTCAGGAAACTGGATCTTACCGATCAGATGCCAGACCGGCACAGTGAGGCTTTTCCCCAGCCGCTTGCCTCATGTCACAGTTTCCGACTCCACAGCCCGCCCCCATCAAGATCCATGTCCGGGCCGCCAGCGGGCGCTTCAGCCAATGGCGTTGGGCCATGGTCTGGCTGACCCAGTTGCTGTTCTACGGCCTGCCCTGGCTGAGCTGGAACGCGCGCCAGGCCGTGCTGTTCGACCTCGACGCGCGCCGCTTCTACCTGTTCAAGCTGGCGCTTTATCCGCAGGATTTCATCTACCTGGCGCTGCTGCTGGTGATTTGCGCGCTGGGGCTGTTCTTCGTGACGGCAGTGGCCGGACGGGTCTGGTGCGGCTTCTCCTGCCCGCAAACGGTCTATACCGCGATCTACCTCTGGGTGGAGCGGCTGTTCGAGGGCGATCGCAGCGCCCGCATGCGGCTTGATGCCGCGCCTTGGACGGCCGCCAAGCTGGCGCGCAAGGCCGGCAAGCAGGCCGCCTGGATCGCGATCGGCCTCTGGACCGGCTTTACCCTCGTCGGCTACTTCACGCCAATCCAGACCCTGGCCAGCCTCGTGACCCAGCTGGACACCGGGCCCTGGGAGACCTTCTGGATCGGCTGCTACGGCCTGGCGACTTACCTCAATGCCGGTTACCTGCGCGAGCAGGTCTGCAAGCACATGTGCCCCTACGGCCGTTTCCAGAGCGTGATGTTCGACCGCGACACCCTGATCATCGGCTACGACGCCACCCGGGGCGAGCCCCGTGGCTCGCGCCCGCGCGCTGCCGATGCCCAGGCGCTCGGCCTCGGGGACTGCATCAACTGCACGCTGTGCGTTCAGGTCTGTCCGACCGGCATCGACATCCGGAATGGCTTGCAGAGCGACTGCATCGGCTGCGCTGCCTGCATCGACGCCTGCGACGAGGTCATGGACAAGATCAACAGTCCGCGCGGCTTGATCCGCTACTCCTCGCAAACCGGCCTGGAGCAGGGCTGGGGCCGGGATCGGGTCCTGCGGCGGGCGCTGCGGCCCCGGGTGCTGGTCTACGGAGCCTTGCTGCTGGCCATCAGCGCGGCCTTCGTGATCGGCCTGGCCCAGCGCAGTCCCTTCCGCGTCGATGTGATGCGCGACCGCGGCGTGCTGGCGCGGCTGGTCGAGCAAGGCGCGGTCGAGAACGCCTATCGCCTGCAGATCATGAACAGCCAGGAAAGCGTGCAACGCTACCGGATCGGCGTCACCGGCCAGGACGGCTTGACGCTGGCTGCCCCGCCCAGCATCGAGCTGGAACCGATGGCGGAACGTGCCGTCACCGTGACGGTGCGCCTGGCCAGGCCGCAGGCCGCGCCGCGGGCAGGCCAGACCCTGCCGATCCACTTTGCGATCGAGCAGCTCGCTGGCGATCAGACGGGCCAGCAGGTGGTTGAAAAGAGCAGCTTTCTCGTGCCGCGCTGAACGGGGCCGGCAACGACCTCCAGCGCCAGATCATTTCACCGGTTGTATCTCGGTGACGAGGTATTTGCCACCCTCGTTGCTGGCGACGAACCTGATCCGGTCGCCGACCTTCAGGCCGGACAGCAGCGCCTTGTCCTTGGCGATGAAAACCATGGTCATGGGCGGCATGTCCAGGTTGCGGATCTCGCCGTGGCGGATCGTGAGCTTGCCGCTCTCCGGGTCCAGGCGGCGGATTTCGCCCTCGCTCAGGGAGGCAGCCGGCTGCGCCTCGACGGTTCTTGCCGGCTCGGCATTCGCTTGCGCGAAGCCTGACACAGGCCAGGTCACCCCCAGAGCCAGGGCAGAAATGGCCAGCAATCTATGGATGCGGTTCATGGCGGTTCTCAAGCGTAACTCTGGAAGACCCGGGTGCTGCCATCCTTGAGCACCAGCAGCACGTCGTAGCGGTCGCGCCGGCCGCCATAGGCCGGACCATCCATGCCGGGCGAGCCGACCGGCATGCCCGGCACCGCCAGGCCCAGCGCTTGCGGCTTTTCCTTGAGCAGGCGCTGGATCTCGCGCGCGGGCACATGGCCTTCGATCACATAGCCCTGCACCAGGGCCGTGTGGCAGGAGCCGAGCTTTTGCGGCATGCCGAGGCGAATCCGGACCGCGTTGTTGCCGGTGTCGTTGACCTTGGCCTTGAAGCCGTTCTGCTCGACATGCGCGATCCAGTCATGGCAGCAGCCGCAGTTGGGATCCTTCCAGACCTCGATGCCCTGTGCGGCCTGCGCCTGGACCAGGCCGGTGGCTGCCAGCCCGAGTGTGGCTGCGCCGGCCAAGAGCAGACGACGCTGACGGTTGATGGTTTCCATGCTGTCCTCCTGGATGACTGCTTACTTGCCCACCCGCACCAGCCCCCTCATGCCCGCCTCGTAATGGCCGACATGCAGGCAGGCAAAGTCCACCGGACCGCTCTTGGTGAACTGCCAGATGACCTCGCCCTGCTGGCCCGGCTCCAGCGAGACCTTGTTCGGCTCGTCGTGCACCATGTCCGGGAACTTCTTCATCTGCTCGTAATGCTCCTCCAACTCCTGCTGGGTGCCGAGGCTGAATTCATGCCTGAGCTGGCCGGAGTTCCTGATCACGAAGCGGATCGTCTCGCCTTTCCTGACCTTGATCTCGGACGGCGTGAAGCGCATGTTGTCGCTCATTTCCACCTCGATGGTGCGGCTGACCTTGGCGGCCAGGCCGGGCTTGCCGTAAGGCGTCTCCATGCTGCCGTGGTCCGAGTGGCCGTGACCACCCGCGTGGCTGCCGGCCGCCCAGCTGCCGCTGCCGACCATCAAGGCCAGCAGGGCGCTCAGGCCCAGGGATTGGATGTTGCTGAATTTCATGGCGGTCAGGAATCTTGGTGGGTTGAACGGGCTCGATGCACGGGATCAATGCCCGGCGTGCGGATTCGGCTTGCGCGCTTTCAGCACGGTGGCGTTGCCCGCCTGCTGCGGCATCGGGTTGGATGGTTGCCGGGTCGCTTCGGCCACGGGGCCGGTGTACTCGCGCGGCAGCGTGCCGGCCGGATGCCTGAACCAGCCCGGGTCCTGGTAGTCGCCGGGCTTCTGGTCGGCGCGCACCTTGAGCACGCTGAACATGCCGCCCATTTCGAGCGGGCCGTATTGCCCGCTGCCGGTCATCATCGGCGCGGTGTTGTCGGGCAGCGGCATCTCCATCTCGCCCATGTCGGCCATGCCGCGCTCACCCATCAGCATGTAGTCGGGCACCAGCTGCTGGATCTTGCCGACCAGACCGCGGTGATCGACGCCGACCAGGGTCGGGACCGCGTGACCCATCGCGCCCATGGTGTGGTGGCTCTTGTGGCAGTGGAAGGCCCAGTCGCCGAGCTCGTCGGCGATGAACTCGACCTGGCGCATCTGGCCGACCGCGACATCGGTCGTGACCTCGGGCCAGCGGCTGGACGGCGGGGTCGGGCCGCCGTCGGTGCCGGTGACGGTGAACTCATGCCCGTGCAGGTGGATCGGGTGATTCGTCATGGTCAGGTTGCCGACCCGGATCCGCACCCGGTCGCCCAGCCTGACGTTGAGGCTGTCGATGGCCGGGAAGGCCCGGCTGTTCCAGCACCAGATGTTGAAGTCGGTCATGGTGTTGACCTTGGGCGTGCGGCTGCCGGGCTCGACATCGAAGGCGTTGAGCAGGAAGCAGAAGTCGCGCTCCACCTCGCTGATCTGCGGGTGCTTCACCTTCGGGTGCGTGACCCAGAAGCCCATCATGCCCATCGCCATCTGCACCATCTCGTCGGCATGCGGGTGGTACATGAAGGTGCCGGGGCGGCGCGCCTCGAACTCGTAGACGAAGGTCTTGCCGACCGGTATCTGCGGCTGGGTCAGGCCGCCGACGCCGTCCATGCCATTGGGCAGGCGCTGGCCATGCCAGTGGATGGTGGTGTGCTCGGGCAGCTTGTTGGTGACGAAGATGCGGACCCGGTCGCCCTCGACCACCTCGATGGTCGGCCCCGGGCTCTGGCCGTTGTAGCCCCACATATTGACCTTGAAGCCGGGCGCGACCTCGCGCACCACCGGCTCGGCCACCAGGTGGAACTCCTTGACGCCGTCCTTCATGCGCCAGGGCAGGGTCCAGCCGTTGAGCGTGACGACCGGGTTGTAGGGCCGGCCGGTATTCGGGATCAGCGGCGGCGCGGTATTGGCCGAGCTCTGGATCACGGGCTCAGGCAGGCCGGCCAGCGCGGAGCGGGACACGGCCAGGCCGGCGACGGTCGCCAGCGTGCCGGCAAAGAATTGACGTCGGGAATGGGTCGGGTTCATGGGGGATTCCTTCAATGGCCGGCCGACTGGGGTGCTTCGCTGCCGCCAGCGCCCAGCGCGAGCAGGCTGGCGGGCTCGCCGCCGAGCAGCACCCATTGCAGGTCGATCCGGGCGATCTCGAAGTCGCGCCGGGCCGCCAGCGCGCTGGCCTGCGCCTGCGACTGGTTCTGCACCTCGCCCAGCAGGTCCCAGCTGCTCTTGAGCATGCCGTTGTAGTGCAGCACGGTTTCCTCGGTGATGAATTCGCGCAGTTGCAGCACCTCGTCGCGGGCGCTGCGAGCGATCGCGTGGCTGGCCTGGTAGGCCTCGAAGGCGAGGGGCGCGTCGGCCTGGTTGCGCAGCCGGTTGCCGCGCGGCAGCTCGGACTGGATGGCGGCCAGCCGGCGCTGGAATTCCGCCTCGGTCATGACATCGGCTGGCAACTCGGGCAATTGCGCGGGCAGGCCGACCGCTGCCTGGATGCCGTTGAGTCCCAGCGTCTTGAGCAGCCGGGCCTGGGCCTGGACGGCCGCGTACTGGGCTCGGTGCAGGTTCATCTGGGCCTGGGTGCGGGCCAGCTGCACCGGGGTCTGTTGCAGCCGGCTCCAGTTGCCCACGCTCACCATGCGCTGGCCGAGTTCATGGGCCGCCTCGGTTGCTGCCAGCGCCTGGCGCAGCGGCTGCAGGGCTTGCTGGCTGGCCACGGCATCGGTCCAGGCCTTGCGTGCCTGCACGGCGACTTCCAGCAGTTCGCCGAAATCGTCGATGCGCCAGTTCAGGCCGGGATCGAGTTCGAGCCAGCGACCGGCGGCCAGCAGGTCCACCTTGGCGGCGCCGAGACGCGCCAGAGGCTTGGCCAGTTCACGGTGCGCGCGCCAGGCCTGGCGCACGGCCTGCTCGGCCGTCGCCAGCGCGAAAGCCGGCGCCGCCGCCGCTGGTGCGGAAGCTGCGACCGGGGCCTGGCTTTGTTCCCACTTCAGCAGGTCGGCATGACCGCGCTGGAACTGGCCGACGTTGTCATTGGCGTGGCGCCAGGCTTGCTCAGGCGCAGCGGCTGGGTTGGGCGGGGTTTGCGCCATGGCCAGCATGGGGCCGGCAACCAGCCCCAGCATCAGGCAGCGCCTGGACGCATGGAGGAAAGCAAGGGCAGGCACGGACGCACTCCTTTGAAATGGATCGGATGAGGATGATTGTGGAACGCCGAAGCTGTCATCGGGATTTCGGCCAGATTACAAATCCGTCATCTTCTCGCAGCCCGGCCTGGCAACGGCGAGAATTCCGGCCAGGAGTGGCACCGTGAAGCTATTGATCGTTGAAGACGAGCCCAAGACGGGCGACTACCTGCAGCAGGGCCTGCGCGAAGCCGGTTTCGCCGTCGAGCTGGCCACCAACGGACCGGACGGGCTGCACCTCGCGCTCGAAGGCGATCACGACCTGCTGATCCTCGACGTGATGCTGCCGGGCCTGAATGGCTGGCAGCTGCTGCAGCGCCTGCGCGAGCAGGGCCTCCAGGTCCCGGTGCTGTTCCTGAGCGCGCGCGATCAGGTCGAGGACCGCGTCAAGGGGCTGGAGCTCGGCGCCGATGACTACCTGGTCAAGCCGTTTTCCTTCGCCGAGCTGCTGGCCCGCGTGCGCACCATCGTGCGCCGTGGCCGCTCGGGCGCGGAGGCCACCGTGTTGCAGGTGGCCGACCTCGAACTCGACCTGCTGCGCCGGCGCGTCAGCCGTGGCGGCAAGCGGATCGACCTGACCGCCAAGGAATTCGGCCTGCTCGAACTGCTGCTGCGGCGCCAGGGCGAGGTGCTGCCGCGCTCGCTGATCGCGTCCCAGGTCTGGGACATGAACTTCGACTCCGACACCAACGTGATCGAGGTCGCGGTGCGGCGCCTGCGCGCCAAGATCGATGACGGCTTCGAGCCCAAGCTGATCCAGACCGTGCGCGGCATGGGCTATGTGCTGGAGCTGCCGCAGTCGTGATGCGGCGCTTCTCGCTCACCACCCGGCTGACGGCGCTCTACAGCGGGGTATCGGCCGCCCTGCTGCTGGGAATGGCGGGCCTTACCGTCGTCGCGGTGGATCGGCATTTCGAGCAGCTCGATCACGACATCCTGCGCGACAAGATCCACCTGGTCCAGGACATCGTCGCCAAGGCGGGTTCCCCGGCCGATCTGCAGGGACGGCTCGACGATGCGCTGCAGAGTCACCCGGACCTGTTTGTCCGGGTCGACCACGCAGCCGACCGCGTGGTGTACTCCAGCGCCCGCTTCAGCTTTCCCGAGGCCATCGTCAACGCCGCGGCAGGCCAGACCACGGGCGGCTTTTCGAGTTGGCGGGATGACAGCCGGGAATACCGGGCGCTGAGCGCGACCGCGCCGCGCCAGCCGGCCCTGGGCGGCGAGCTGCGGGTCTGGGCCGCCGTCGATACCCTGCACCACGCCCACTTCATCCATTCGCTGCAGACCGCGCTCTGGCTCTACGCGGCCCTGGCCACCTGCCTGAGCGGGATGCTGGGCTGGTGGGCGGCCCGCATGGGTCTGGCGCCCTTGAGGGCGATGAAGGCCCGGGCGCAGGCCGTCACGGCCCACAAGCTCGACCAGCGCATGCCCGCCGAGGCCGTGCCGGTGGAAATGGCCGACCTGGCGCAATCCCTCAACGAGATGCTGGAGCGCCTGCAGCGCGATTTCCAGCGCCTGTCGGAATTCTCGTCCGACCTGGCGCATGAGCTGCGCACGCCGATCAGCAACCTGCTGACGCAGACCCAGGTCGCGCTGGCCCAGCCACGCGACGCCGCCGCCTACCGCGACATCCTGGCCTCCAACGCCGAGGAGTTCCAGCGGCTGGCGCGCATGGTGTCGGACATGCTGCTGCTGGCCAAGGCCGAGCATGGGCTGCTGCTGCCGAGCGCGGAGGACATCGCGCTGGCCGACGAGGTCCGGGCGCTGTTCGACTTCTACGAGGCACTGGCCGAGGAAAAATCGATCCGGCTCGAACTGTCGGGCGAGGCCCAGGTCACCGGCGACCGCCTGATGCTGCGCCGCGCGATCAGCAACCTGCTGTCCAATGCGCTGCGCCACACGCCACCCCGGGGTCGCGTCACGGTCAGCCTGGCGCGCACGCCGCAGGCGGTCTCGCTCCAGCTCGCCAACACCGGCAGCGCGATCAGCCCCGACCTGCTGCCACGGCTGTTCGACCGCTTCTTTCGTGCCGACAAGTCGCGCGCCCATCCCGAGACCGAAGGCGCCGGCCTCGGCCTGGCGATCACCCGGGCCATCGTGCAGGCCCATGGCGGAACCGTTTCGGTGGCGTCTGCCGACGGCTGGACCCGCTTCACCCTGTCATTCCCGCTGCGCTGAATGGGCGAGCAGGCCGCGCCAGGGCTCAGCTTGCCTGCGGCGCGCGTGGCTTTCCGCTGATGCGATCCCAGTCCTTCAGCGTCTGCTGCAGGCGGTTCCTCGCATTGACATGGCCGTTGCGGAACACATGGGTCAGCCGCTTGCGCAGGGCCTCGTCTGGCGCCGGCGCCGCCAGCAGCTTGAGCTGGTCGATCACCAGCATGACGACCTGGAAGCTCTCGGAGTCGACGGCGAGCTCCAGCAGACCACGCCCGTTTCCGGTCCGGTCCAGCACATCGGCGCCCTGCTCGATCATGTACTTGACCAGGCCGGCCTTGCCCTGCTGGCAGGCCCAGTGCAGCGGCACCAGGCCGCCCGTCAGCCTGGCGTTGAAGTCGGCCTCGGGCGCGAGCAGCTCGGGGGCCAGCGGCCAGTCCGAGGCCTTGATCATTTGCTGGATTTTCCAATCGGTCATCGGGTCGTTGTTTCTGTGCTGGCAGGGAATTGAAGGTCTGGCGGACGCGCAGTCTCTCACAGAGCCGCTTTGATGATGCCGCTATGCTCGCGGTTTGTCCAAATTTCGCGCGCACCATGCTGCTCACCATCGTCTTTCTTGCCGGCCTGTGGGCCGGGCTGCAGAACACCCTCGCCGGCGGCGGCTCCTTCGTCACCCTGCCGGCGCTGATGCTGACCGGCATGTCGCCGCTGGCGGCCAACATCACCTCGACGCTGGCGCTGTTCCCGGCCCAGGTCAGCACCGGGCTGGCCGGTCGCAAGCTCGCCACCGGCGCGGGCAGGCTGCCGTTCAAGGCGCTGTTCTGGATCAGCCTGGCCGGCGGCGTGCTCGGCGGCCTGCTGCTGCTCAACACGCCGTCCTCGGTGTTCGCGCGGCTGGTGCCCTGGCTGGTGCTGTTCGCGACTTCGGTCTTCACCTGGGGCAACTTCCTGCGCAAGCCGGCGGCACCGGGCGCGCACATCGGTCCGGTCGCCGCCGCGGCGATCCAGTTGCTGATCTCGATCTACGGCGGCTACTTCGGCGGCGGCATCGGCTTCCTGATGCTCGCCGCGCTCACCATGGCCGGCCTGCCAGCGCGCAACGCGGCCGCGACCAAGAACTTGCTGGCCGGCGTCATGAACGCCTCGGCGGTCGCGTTGTTCGCGTTCTCGCCCGAGGCCCACTGGCGCGAGGTGCTGGTGCTGGGCGCGGGCGCCGTGCTGGGTGGCATGGCCGGCTCCTGGGCGCTGCATCGCATCAACGAGAAGCTGCTGCGCGTGCTGGTCGTCTGCATCGGCATCACGCTGACGATCGGCCTGTTCCTGCGCGGCTGAGAACCGGTTTTTTCCCACTACTCCATCATCCGGGGACGACATGGACTCTCGCCACCACCAAGCCGCCAGCGTCGCAAGCTCTGACCGCGCCACCAGTTCGCTGCCCGCAACGATGCTGCCCTTGCCCAGCCGCCTGCCCGGCGTCGGCACCACCATATTCAGCGTGATGTCGGCGCTCGCCGCCGAGACCGGCGCCGTCAACCTGGGACAGGGCTTCCCCGACTTCGACTGCGACCCGCGCCTGGTCGATGCCGTGGCCGCCGCGATGCGCGCCGGCCTGAACCAGTACGCGCCGATGACCGGGGTGCCGGCGCTGCGGCAGGCGATCGCGGCCAAGCTGCAGTCGCTCTACGGCCGCGCCTACGACGCCGAGCGCGAGATCACCGTCACGGCCGGCGCCACCCAGGCCATCCTGACCGCGCTGCTGGCGCTGGTGCATCCGGGCGACGAAGTGATCGTGCTCGATCCCTGCTACGACAGCTACGTCCCCGGCATCGAGCTGGCCGGCGGGACCGTGGTGCGCGTGCCGCTGACGCCCGGCAGCTTCCGGCCCGACTTCGACCGCATCGCGGCCGCGCTGTCGCCGCGCACGCGCGCGCTGATCATCAACACGCCGCACAACCCGAGTGGCACTGTCTGGCGCGACGCCGACCTGCTCAGGCTGCAGGAGCTGCTGGCGCCGACCGGCGTCTGGCTGATCAGCGACGAGGTCTACGAGCACATGGTGTTCGACGGCCAGCCGCATGCGTCGGCGGCGCGCTTTCCCGGCCTGGCCGCGCGGGCGCTGATCGTCAGCAGCTTCGGCAAGACTTACCATGTGACGGGCTGGAAGGTCGGCTATGTCGCGGCGCCCGCCGCGCTGTCGGCCGAATTCCGCAAGGTGCACCAGTTCAACGTCTTCAGCGTCAACACGCCGGTGCAGCATGGCCTGGCGCAATACCTGGCCGACCCGCGGCCCTATCTGGAGCTGCCGGCCTTCTACCAGCGCAAGCGCGAGCTGTTCCGCGCCGGCCTTGCAGGTACTCAGCTGCGCCTGCTGCCCTGCGAGGGCAGCTATTTCCAGTGCGTCGATTACCGGGATCTGGCGTTGCCCGAGCGCGACCTGTCCGAATCGGCTTTCTGCGAATGGCTGACGCGCGAGATTGGCGTGGCGGCGATCCCGCTGTCGGCCTTCTACGGCGACGGCTTCGAGCAGGGCGTGGTACGGCTGTGCTTCGCCAAGCGCGACGAGACGCTGCGGGCTGCGCTGGGGCGGTTGGCGCGGCTTTGAGGCGCTATCGACCCGTTACCGCCAACCAGGGCTTCCGACCGAATGGTAAGTTGTGGTCGTCAGCCCAAGCCTGTTGATTGACCGGTAACGGCTAGGAGCGGTCTTTGATGGGCGGCTGCTAGGCGGTAGCCAGTCTCGACTTATGAAGCACCTTCAACACACTTTTGCACTGCTTTGCTACTGCCTTTGTTTGTCTGCGCAGGCAGAGCGGTTTTCGTTTCCGCCGAACGCAACTTCGCGGCGCTATACCCCTCGGTCCCGCCTGAGAATCTGCGTGCTATTTTCCATGTGAGGTAGAAAGGCCCGATGGTAGAGCTACTCCAAGTACATAAGCCGGTGAACTCAGCCGGCAAGCCCAGCATAGTTTTCATCCACGGCTTGGACGGAGACACGCGCAGCACATGGATGTCCGATCCAAAGGACGGCACAACACTTTGGCCGAAATGGCTAGGTGAAGACACGCAGTGCCCGGTCTGGCTACTGGGCTACGGCGCGGCCATGTCACGCTGGAAGGCGGACGCGATGGCTCTGTCAAGACAGGCGACAGCAATCCTGGAGCGCCTCGCTTCAGAGCCCGCACTTGCAAGCGGTCCCCTGGTGCTTGTCGGACACAGTCTGGGGGGACTCGTAATCAAGACCGCCGTGAAGCAGGGCGTCGGGCGAGACGTTGAACGGCACAAGCAACTTGTTCAGAGTATTAAGGGCATCGCCTTCGTCGGAACGCCGCACTTCGGGTCAAAGCTCGCATCAATGGCTAGCTGGTTCAAACTCGTGCGCGCCAATCCCCAGGTCCGCGACTTGGCGCTAGACGATGCCAACCTGGAAGAGTTGAACCAATTGTTCGTCAAGCTACTAAAAGACTTGGATATCAGGGTGCGGGTCTACACCGAAACTAAACCAATGCGGCTACCGGGACTCCTCAGGTTGCTACCTGTCTGCACCACAGTGGTTTCGCCGGGCAGTTCGCAACCCCACATTCCAGGCGAAGCCGGCACACCGGTGGCAGCCGACCACCTGTCCATCTGCAAGCCAAAAGACCGAAACTCGGGAATCTACCCTTCGATGAAGGCGTTCATTCTCGAAATTGAGACAGCGCTCACGCATAGGTTGCCTACAGCCGCGAGTGAACCGCGCCCAGTACCCTCCGACAGATTTCAAGCGGCGCCAGTCGATGAGAGAGCTGCCGAGGTCGTGCACCTCGCGTTCGCCACCTACGGCTTTGTAGAGACGGGTGGCACTGAGTCGCCAGTCTGCGGCTCGCTGTGCCTGACTACTGACGATCCTGAGCGGCTTCGTAAGACGCTTGATGCTGTGCGCACTGCTATAGCAGCTGACCCACTTGTGCCAGCTGCAACGAGACTGCAGCTCGACGGGGCATCCCTTCGCGAAATTATTCAGATGCCAGTAGCGCGTCTTACCGCCCTGAAGCAGCTCTCGACGACCTCGTTCTCAGCATACTTCTACTATTGCCGCAAGTCTGACTTCGACCAACTGAGTACGGAGCAGCGAAGGCAGAACTTGTTGGTGATGCCCCTGTTTCATAGGCTCAGCAAGAAGAACCAGCGCATCGCGCGGGTCAACAGTCAAGTTCAAGACGTTCGGGCGCTTCTTGCTGATGCTTGTATGCAAGTCGTTCGAACTTACAAGCGCGAGCCATTGCTTCCTGCTGCGGGCTCCGGAAAGTTCGCCGCGCTTGAGGAACTGGCTTCGTTCGTGGTTACCGCCGCCTGTAGCCACCTCTCCGACGAACAGGATGCGAGCGCAGCCGAGGTCTTTGAAAGCCTTCGCACACGAATCCGCTATGGGGTGAATGTTGTCACAGGCGAAAAGCATGTCAGAGACGTCAATCCTCTTCCGTAGCTCTTGACGAGTTCTTCTGCGCTCGCTTTGCCAAAGCGGCACTGAATACGTGCTGCCACCTGTTCACCAACTGGGGCTCAATGGACTGCGCGTAGCTGAGCAGGCCATCGAGCCACACAACGCGCGGCTCCCCGTCTGACTGGCTGGACTTCTCGAAGTGGTCATCGAGCCCGTACTTCTCGATGTAGTACATCACGAGGCGTAGTTGATTCTTCAGGCGCCGCGGAAGTCGGGGTTTTGACGGGTCTGCAACCGATAGCCCAGTGACATATTGCACACGTCCTTGGCGCTGATGAAAACACTGCCCGTCGCGCAACTCGAAGCCACAGCTCTTCAGGATGGCGCGAACAGAGTCATCAGAAGGAACCGAGTCCCCTGAGAACACGATGTCGTCTGCATATCGCGAATACGTGGACCCGGTAGAGGCCGCAAGTCGAAGGAACGCTCCGTCCATCGAGAAGCAGACAAGGTTTGCGACTGTCGGACTGCAGCGTGTTCCTTGCCTCAGCAACCCGTCTATGGTGCAAGCTTTGGCAAGCGTTTCGGCCATGGGCAGCGAGGCACCATGCTCGACGAACGCAGTTTGCACATGCTGCGTCGTGATTGCATCAAAGAAGCCCTTGATGTCGGCATGCAGGAGTATCTTGGCGCCGAGGTGCTTCTCTGCGTTGCTGCGTGTCGAGCGCTTCTTCACAAAGCCTTGGACGTACTCGCCGAAGTTCGCGCTGTTAGTCACAACCATGGCCAGGCCGCGGTGCAACTGCCTGAGCCGCTCCTTACGGGCTGCGAACACGACGCGATATTCGCCTCGGCGTCGCTTCCCCTTCTTGCTAAGCTTTAGCGCCTCGTAGTAGCTTTGCTGGTCCGTGCTCTCCGCGTACTCACAGATGAAGTCGGGTTCGACGCCGCATGCACGAGCGACGTCGTCAATGTTGTTCAGATTGCGAAGTTTTGCCGTCGTCATAGGTAGGTGGCAACGACGGATGGTATATGTGAGGTCTTAATGCTCGGGTTTGAACTCAAACCCACGGATGTCTTCCGAGACCGGTCATCTCGCCGTTGCCGCTGCTAGAGTAGCATAGAGCCGTCAAGCCCGACCGGGCAATTCACTTCCGCACAACGCGGCTCATGGGGGCCTGAACCGGTGCAAGCAGCCCCAAAGCTGTCCATCAACAAGCTGAAGGAAGCTCTAGAAGCCTTCAACTGGCCAACGACACGGTCCGTCATCGATGATGCAGCCTAACTCGAGCGCTGAGCGACGGCTCTCGGGCAGCGAGTTCGCCAGAACGTAGGACTGCAACGGGTCGAAACCTGCCGGTCACAGCGAAGGTTATCTGACCGCTCCCAGCCTAAACTGGCCGTTGCCGGAACCATACTGGCGGTCAGCTCATGGTCGAGTGCTTTCCCCAGAGTCCGGGCGTCGATCTGAGTGTTCCTTCAACTTGACGCCTTCGTCGCGGTGTCCGTGGCCTCAGCCGCCCGCCGACTGGAATCGCCGCAGCTGCTCGATCGCAGTCCTGATGGTGGCGTCGGACAACTGGGGCTGCGGCCTGAGCTTGGCTTCCAGCCGTTCCAGGTCGATGTCCTGCAGGGCCTCCAGTGCCTGGGGGCTGCGGCTGAGCACGAGCTGCAGCGCGATCTCATGCGCCAGCAGACAACCGTGGATGCTGGCGATCTGGGATTCGATTTCTTCCTGCTCCATCGGGATCATCCTTGTCTGATTCAGCCGCGCAGACTCATCACCACGGCAGCAGGCCGTAGCCGTCCGACGGCAACGCCTCCGTCATGCCACCAAGGCATCGGGCTGACAGCGGAAGCGCTCCAGGAAAGCGGCGTTGCGGGCCTGATGTGAGCGCTGGGCGGCTGCCGCCAGGCTGGCCTCTACCTCGGGCGTGACCTTGCGCGCCAGCACCTCGCGCACAAACTGACGCTCAGCCATGCGGTCTGCATAGGCGCGGCGAGTAATGCGTTTCGCGACGTAAGAAGGCTTCATGCGTCTACCCTGGACCAGTGAATAAGTGATTGGTTCAAATTATCCCATGTTGTTGGCAGCATCAAACAGCTGATCAACCAACCGCCCTCCAGGCGATTTCTTCCTGGTCCATCGGGATCATCCTTACGATATTCAGCCGCGCAGACTCATCACCGGCCAGCCGCATTCCTGTGCGCGGCGCAGCAGCCGCGGATCGGGATCGACCGCGACCGGATGCTGCACGGCTTCCAGCAGCGGCAAGTCGTTGTGCGAGTCGCTGTAGAAGTGGCTCTCGGCCAGCGCGTCGAGCGAGTTGCCCAGGCCGCGCAGCCAGTGCCCGACATGCGCGATCTTGCCGGCGCCGAAGCAATGCGCCTCCAGCTCGGGCTGGCTGTCGGCGCCGATCACATGCGCGATGCCCAGCTGGTCGGCCACCGGCTGCACCAGGGCCTGTCGCGTCGCGCTGACCACCACGGTCAGCAGCCCAGCGGCGTGCAGGCGCTCGACCAGCGCGGCGGCATCGCGCGCGATCGCTGGCAGCAGCGATTCGGCCTCGAAGCCGGCCCGCAGCCCGGCCAGTTGCGTCTTGGGCAACGCGGCATCGATCGCGTGCCGGAACTGCTGCAGCGCGACGAAATCGAGCCGGCCTTGTCCGTAGTCGTCGACGAAGCGATCGTGCGCCTCGATCTGTTGCGGCTGCAGATGGCCGCGCCGCAGCAGGTAGTCCAGCCAGAGCTGGTTGCTGTCGGCGGCGAGCAGGGTGTGGTCGAGGTCGAGGAAGGCGACGCGCAGGCTTTGGCCGTCTGCTGCGGAATCGGGCGGAGTAGGTCTGTCGGTCATCGGCGGCAAGTCTCTCACAGCCAGCCGGGATGGCGCTGCGACACCGCGTTTCCGTGCGGGATGTTCTTTCCGTTCGGCTGGCGCGCGTTCAGTGCGGCTGCCGGTCCAGGCTGGCGGCGAGCTGCTGCAGCGGGGCTGAAATCGCCACCGGATAGGCCTGTTCCGCTGCGACCCCTTCGAGTCCGCGCAGCGGCCCCGGCAGCGCGGCGAGCTGGGCCGCGGCATGTTCGCGCAGCGCTGCCAGCGGCTCGGGCGGTGCGATGCGCTGGCCCGCACGCATCACGGGCTGCAGCAGCGCCAGTCCGCCGGCTGGCGCTGCCTCGTCGGCCAGTGCCACCAAGTCGCGTTCGATATGGCCGTCCGGCCCGCTCCAGCGCCAGACCTGCTTGACGCCGGGCCAGGTCGCCTTGCCCTCGGAGCGCTTGCGCCGTGCTCGGCCCGCGTAGCTCTGCAGCTTGTAGACCGCATCGAGCGCAGGCGCATCGGCCGAGGTGCTCATCGCGGTGCCGACACCGAAGCCGTCGATCGGCGCACCGGCTTGCAGCAGGCTGCGCAAGCGCCATTCGTCGAGGTTGCCGCTGACGAAGATGTCGATCCCCTGCAGGCCGCCCTCGTCGAGTATCGACCGCACCAGGCGCGCGTGCCTGGCCAGGTCGCCGCTGTCGAGCCGTACCGACGCGATCCGCGCGCCGCGCCGTTCCAGCGCCGGCGCGAGCGCGACGATCTTGCGCGCGGCAGCCTCGGTGTCGTAGGTGTCGATCAGCAGCGTGAGCGGCCCGCTCAGCCCGCTCAGCGCATCCGCGTAGGCCCTGAAGGCCTGCACTTCCAGCTCGTGCACCTCGATGTAGGAATGCGCCATGGTGCCGAACACCGGAATGCCGTAACGCTGGCCGGCCAGCACGGTCGCGCTGCCCGCGAAGCCGGCCAGGTAGCTCGAACGCGCCGCAAGCAGGCCGGCTTCCGCACCATGCGCGCGCCGCAGCCCGAAGTCGACCAGCAGGCGGTCGGGCGCGGCAAGCCGGCAGCGCGCGGCCTTGCTCGCGACCAGCGTGGCGTAATGGACCAGATTGAGCAGGCGGCTCTCGACCAGCTGCGCTTGCGCGATCGGCGCCTCCACCCGCAGCACCGGCTCGTTGGCGAAGAACACCGTCCCTTCGCGCATCGCGTGTACCGCCCCGGTGAAGCGCCACTCGCGCAGCCAGTCGAGGAAATCGGTCCTGAAGCGGCCGGTGGCGCGCAGCCAGTCGAGCTCGGCGGGGTCGAAGCGCAGTTGCTCCAGGAAGGCCAGCGCCTGCTCGATGCCCGCCAGCAGCAGGAAGTTGCGCTGCGCGGGCAGCGCGCGCACGAACAGCTCGAATACTGCGCTGCCGTCCAGGCCCTCATCGTGATAGGCCTGCAGCATGGTGAGCTGGTAGAGGTCGGTCAGCAGCGCGCTGTTGCCATCATTCATGCGCCCTCCCCAGCGAGCTGCTCGAATCTGATGGGCCGCGCGCCAGCCTGCGTCATCGCCTGTTCGGCGCGCGCGCCGTCGCCCGGGTGGAGGTTGACCGCGCGCACCGCGTCGGCCAGCAGCAAGACCTCGAAGCCCTCGCGCAGCGCATCGAGCACGGTGGCCTTGACGCAGTAGTCGGTCGCCAGCCCGCCGACGAACAGCCGCCTGACCCCCTGGCTGCGCAGCCTGGCGGCGAGCTCGGTGCCCTCGAAGCCCGAATAGGCTTCCGCATCGGGCCGGCTGGCCTTGGAGCAGAGCTGCGCCGAAGCGGGCAGGCGCAGTCCCGGGGCGAATGCGGCGCCGGGCGTTCCCGCCAC
The DNA here is from genome assembly GCA_943326015.2 of Chitinophaga pinensis. Taxonomy (GTDB): domain Bacteria; phylum Pseudomonadota; class Gammaproteobacteria; order Burkholderiales; family Burkholderiaceae_C; genus Malikia. The sequence continues at coordinate 35,984 of CALPRQ020000021.1, forward strand.
GCAATGCGGTGGCCAGGGACCGCCGCGCACGCTGAACGAGACATGGTCCGGCGGATGCCAGTCGCGCGTGAAGACGATAGGCAGACCCGTGCGCTCGAATCGCGCGAGGTAGCGCTGCAGCAGCGGCACGACCCGGTCGCCGTCCGGCACCGCGAGCGCGCCGCCCGGCAGGAAATCGCGCTGCAAGTCCACCACGAGCAGCGCGTCGCCTGCCCGCAGCTGCACTGCGCCGGGCAAATCCGGTGTTTCATTCATCGCATTTCCACTCCCTGTTGTTTCAGGATTCTGCGGTGACACAAGCCTTTGGGCAAGACAGTCCATGCAGAAGGGTGTGGCATTGATGTCAAATCCAGCTTGCCGCGCCTGCCCTGTGCGCGCATCATCGGGTCCACTGCATGCAGGGAGGGAAACCGCGATGGCCATCATAGGAATAGATCTGGGCACCTCGAATTCGGCCGCCGCCGTGCTGCGCGGCGGCCGGCCCGTCATCATCCCGAGTGCCGAGGGCGTGAGCCTGGGCGGCAAGGCCTTCCCGAGCTACGTCGCGCTGATGGCCGACGGCCAGATGCTGCTCGGCGAACCGGCGCGGCGTCAGGCCGCCGCCAACCCCGAGGGCACGACCACCGCCTTCAAGCGCCGCATGGGCACCCGCGACAAGGTGAAACTGCGCGAGCGCGAGTTCTCGCCCGAGCAGCTGTCGGCCTTCCTGCTGCAGAAGATCAAGCGCGACGCCGAAGCCTTCCTGGGCGAGCCGGTGACGCAGGCCGTGGTCACGGTGCCGGCCTATTTCGACGACAACCAGCGCAGCGCGACCCAGGATGCCGCGGCGATCGCCGGGCTCGAAGTCGTGCGGCTGGTCAACGAGCCGACCGCGGCTTCGCTGGCCTACGGGCTGGATCGCGCCGGCGAGGATCTGCGCATCGCCGTGATCGACCTGGGCGGCGGCACGCTCGACGTCACCATCATGGAGTTCGGCCAGGGCGTGTTCGAGGTCAAGGCGACCAGCGGCGACACCCGGCTCGGCGGCACCGACATGAACCAGATGCTGTTCGAGGCGCTGGCGCAGCGCTTCCTGCAGCAGAGCGGCATCGACGTGCGGCAGGACCGCAAGGCCGCCGCGCGCCTGATGGAGGCCGCCGAGATGGCCAAGATCGAGCTCTCGACCAGCGTCAGCGCGCATCTGAGCCTGCCCTATATCGGTGTCGCGGGCGGCGAGCCCAGGCACCTCGAACTCGACCTGGGCCGCGCCGAGCTCGAACGGCTGGTCCAGCCCGTGATCGACCGCTGCCGTCATCCGGTCGAGCAGGCGCTGCGCGACGCCGGCGTCACGCCGCAGCAGGTCGACCGCATCGTCTTCGTCGGCGCGCCGACGCGCATGCCGGTGGTGCGCGCCTTCTTCGAGCAGATCTTCGGCCGCCAGGCCGAACAGGGCGTCGATCCGATGGAATGCGTGGCCTGCGGCGCCGCGATCCAGGCCGGCATCCTGGCCGGCGAGGTCAAGGACATCGTGCTGGTCGATGTCACGCCGCTGACCTTGGGGCTGGAGACGCTGGGTGGCGTCGCCACGCCGTTGATCGGCCGCAACACGCCGGTGCCGGTCAGGAAGACAGAGACCTTCACGACCGCCGCCGACCTGCAAACCTCGGTCACGGTCCATGTGTTCCAGGGCGAGCGCGCGATGGCGGCCGACAACGTGGCGCTGGGCGAATTCAACCTCGACGGACTCCCGCCGGCGCCGCGCGGGATTCCGAAGATCGAGGTCAGCTTCGACATCGACGCCAGCGGCATCCTCAACGTCAGCGCCAAGGATGTCGCGAGCGGCAGGAGCCAGTCGGTGCGCATCAGCGGCTCGACCCGGCTCGATCGCGGCGTCAAGGAGCGCATGGTGCGGGAGGCCGAACAGTACGCCGAGGCCGACCAGCAGCGGCGCGCGTCCGCCGAGGCATTCAACGAGTGCGAGAGCCTGTGCTACCAGACCGAGAAGATGGTGGCCGATTTCGCCGACAAGCTCACGCCGGAGATGAAGGACAAGCTGGAGCAGGCCCGGCGTCAGGCCAAGGAGGCGATCGCCGCCAGGGAGCTCGCGCAGGTCAAGCAGAAGTCCGAGACCCTGCGCAAGTTGCTCAAGGAGGCTGGCACCATGGTCTACGTGCAGGCGCAGCCGCCTGGCACCGGGCCCTACCAGGAGGTGCGCTACGGCGCGCCTCCGGGCGGATCGACTACGGCGACTGCGTCCACCACGGCCGGACCGGCGGCGACGCCAGGCGGCACGCGCGTGGTCGACGCCGACTACCACTGAGCGCTGGACGATCCGGATGGCGCAAGCAGACAAGCGCGACTACTACGAGGTGCTGGGCCTGGCACGCGACGCCGACGCCAAGGCGGTCCGCGACGCCTTCCGTCAGCTCGCGCTGAAATGCCACCCCGACCGCGACAAGTCGCCCGGCGCCGAGGAACGCTTCAAGGAAATCGCCGAAGCCTATGCCGTGCTGTCCGACCCCAGGAAGCGTGCCGACTACGACGCGCACGGCTTCGGCGGTCTGGGCGACCTGCGGCCCGAGGACCTGTTCGGTGGCATCGACTTCGAGAACCTGTTCGGCGGCCTGGGATTCGACCTCGGCGGCGGCCTGTTCGAGCGCTTCTTCGGTGGCCGGCGCCGCCAGGGGCCGGTGCGTGGCGACAACCTCGAACTGCCGCTGCAGATCCCGCTCGAACGCGTGCTCTCGGGCGGCGAGGAGACGCTGCGCTTCGAGCGCCAGGTGATCTGCCCGGCCTGCCACGGCAGCCGCGCCAGGGCCGGCACCCAGCCTCATGCCTGCACCGCCTGCCAGGGCAGCGGGCGCGAGGTGCGCAAGAGCCAGGGGGGCAATGTGCTGCTCCAGCAGTGGCTGCCCTGTCCGGCCTGCGGTGGCCGTGGCGTCGTGATCGAGCATCCCTGCGACGAATGCCACGGCGAGGGCCGGGTGTTGCGTGCCGACAAGATCACGCTGCGCATCCCGCCCGGCATCGAGGACGGCATGGCGCTGCGCGTACCGGGTCACGGCCAGCCGGCGCCCGCAGCCGGCAGTGAGCCCGGCGATCTCTATGTGCTGGTGCAGAGCCGGCCCGATCCGCGCTTCGAGCGCGCCGGCGCCGACCTCTGGCGCGAGCAGGAGCTGCCCCTGCTCGACGCCGTGCTCGGCACCGAGCTGAGCGTGCCGACGCTCGATGGCGAGGCCAGCGTCAAGGTGCCGGCCGGCACCCAGCCCGACACCGTGTTGCGGCTGCGCGGCAAGGGTCTGCCGCATTTCGGCCACGACGGCCGCGGCGACCTGCTGCTCAGGCTGCGCCTGCGCGTGCCTGAACACCTGTCGGGCGCCGAGCGCGTGTTCTACGAGCAGCTGCGGCAACTGCGCGACTGATGCGGCTGCATTCCCAAGCGGGCGGACCGGCCGGGATCAGGCCGCGGGCTGCCAGCGCTTGAGCAGCAGCGCATTGCTCACCACGCTGACCGAGCTCAGCGCCATCGCGGCACCCGCGAACACCGGGTCGAGATAGCCCAGCGCCGCCAGCGGGATGCCCGCCACGTTGTAGGCGAAGGCCCAGAACAGGTTCTGCCGGATCTTGCTGACCGTACGGCGCGAGATGTCGAGCGCCGCCGCGACCAGTCGCGGATCGCCGCGCATCAGCGTGATGCCAGCCGCGTGCATCGCCACATCCGAGCCGCCGCGCGCCGAGGCCATCGCGATCCCGACATCGGCGGCGGCCAGCGCGGGCGCGTCGTTGACGCCATCGCCAACCATCGCCACCCGGTGACCGCCCTGCTTGAGGGCGACGACGCGCGCGGCCTTGTCGCCGGGCAGCACTTCGGCCAGCACCTCGCCGGCGTCGGGGTTGAGCCCGAGGCGGCGCGCCATTGCCTCGGCTGCGCCCCGGTTGTCACCCGAGATCATCGACAGCCGCAGGCCGCGCGCGCGCAGCTGGGCGATCGCGATCTGCGCGCCAGGCTTGGGCAGATCGGCAAAGGCGAACAGGGCCAGCGGCGCGAAGCGGCCATCGGGCAGGCGCAGCGCGAGCGCTGACACGGTCGCGCCCTCGGCCTGCAAGGTATCGGCCCGAGCGCTAAGTTCGCCCAGCTCGGCGCCGAGCTCCTCCATCCAGCGCAGGCTGCCCAGGTGCAGGTGGGCATCCTGTACCCGGCCATGGCTGCCGCGTCCGGGTACCGCCTGTACCTCCTCGGCCTCAAGCGCCTGGGCGCCGGCCGTCGCCTCGGCGGCCAGCACGACCGCCCGCGCCAGCGGATGCGCACTCTGGCGCTGCAGCGCGGCGGCCGCCTGCAAGGCGCCGGCCTCGTCCACGCCAGGCGCGGCCACCAGCGCGCTCAACGTGGGTTCGCCCAGGGTCAGGGTGCCGGTCTTGTCGAAGGCGACCGTGTCGATCTGGCAGGCCTGTTCGAGCGCCTCCGCATCCTGCACCAGGATGCCGTGCCGCGCCGCCACACCGGTGCCGGCCATGATCGCCGCTGGCGTCGCCAGCCCGAGCGCGCAGGGGCAGGCGATCACCAGCACCGCGACTGCCGGCAGCAGCGCATCCTCCAGCGCGGCGCCTTGCCAAAAGAACCAGCCGCAGAAGGTCAGGACAGCGATGGCCAGTACCGCCGGCACGAACACCGCAGCGACCTGATCCACCAGGCGCTGGATGGGTGGCTTGGCCGCCTGCGCATCCTGCACCAGCGCGATGATGCGGCTGAGCACGCTCTGGGCGCCGACCGCCGCCACCTCAAGCTCGACTGCGCCGTCGCCGTTGAGGCTGCCGCCGGTCATTCGATCCCCCGGCTGCTTGGGCACCGGCATCGGCTCGCCGGTCAGCATCGACTCGTCGACCTGGGTCCGGCCCTGCAGCAACTCGCCGTCGGCCGGAACCCGCTCGCCCGGGCGCACCAGTACCCGGTCGCCCGGCAGCAGCTCGGCCACCGGCACATCGACCAGCTGCTCGCGCTTGATGCCGTCGGGCAGCAGATGCGCCACCTCGGGCCGCAAGGCGTGCAGCGCGCGGATCGCCTCGGTCGCCTGGCGCTTGGCGCGCGACTCCAGCCATTTGCCCAGCAGCACCAGCGTGATCACCAGCGCCGAGCCCTCATAGTAGAGATGCGGCATCTCGCCGGCCTCGGCCCGCCACCAGAGCCAGCTGCTCAGGCCCCAGCCCGCGCTGGTGCCGATCGCCACCAGCAGCTCCATGTTGCCGCTGTGCGCCTTGAGCGCATGCCAGGCGGCGCGGTAGAAGCGCGCGCCGAGCCAGAACTGCACCGGCGTCGCGAGCACGAACTGCAGCCAGGCCGGCAGCATCCAGTGCCGGCCCAACAGCGAGCCCAGCATCGGCAAGGCCAGCGGCGCCGACAGCAAGGCGGCCAGCAGCACCGGCCAGGCATCACGCGGCAGACCCAGCCAGGAGGTCGGCACCTCGGCATCGGCGGCCTCGATCGGCCTGGGCTCGTAGCCGGCGTCGCGCACGGCCCGCTGCAGCCGCGCCTGCATGGCGACCGCATCGCCATCGCCTGGCTGCCAGCGCACCCGCGCGGTCTCGGTTGCGAGGTTGACACTGGCCTGCTCGACACCGGGAATCTTCTTGAGCGCGCGTTCGACCCGCCCCACGCAGGAGGCGCAGGTCATGCCGCCGACGCCGAAATCCGTCTCGCAGACGGCAGGCTCCGTCGCTGCTGTCGCTGTGCTTGCTTGTTCCATGCGGCAAGTATGAACCCGAAGCCGCTACGCTTCATGACTCAGCCGGCACCGTGCAGCGGCCACCCGCTGGCGCCATACTCAGGCGGCTGATCACCCACTGAAAGGAACCATTGATGCAACAGATCTTCACCGTCACCGGCATGACTTGCGGCCATTGCGAAAAGGCCGTGACGCAGGCCATCCGATCCATCGACCCGCAGGCCCAGGTCAGGATCGACCGGACGCAGGACCGGGTCGAAGTCGAGTCCAGCCAGCCGCGCGAGGCCCTGGCCGGTGCCATCGCCGAAGAGGGTTACCAGGTCCAGGCCTGACGCCACCTGCTCTGGCCTGCATCGCTCCAGGCCTTGTACCGCGCCGCCCCAACCGGGCGGCGTTTCTTTTGGTATCGACCTGTTGATAAAAATGGGAATTCGTTGAACTTATCAACAGCCTGTGCAAATCATTCAATAGGGTTGTTGTCGGAGGGTGAGGCAAAAAAGACTCCCTCGGACTTACCCCAGCCCAAAGTTGCTGATGATTTTTATCAATATATGCAAATATTTACTGTTATCGCTATTTAAAATGGATAAATAGAGAGGTTCCGTCTGGAACAGCAAAAAATCAGGAAAATTCATGCCCTGTCTTTTTTCGCATTTCTGCGCTGGCTGTTAAGATTTGCGCTTTCAAACCCTTATTCGCATGTCTTCTGCCGCACCGGGCGCGACTGCCCCCCTGTTCGAAATCAAGAGTGCCCAGTTACCTCTGGTGGCCCTGTTGTTGAAGTCGACGCATCTCAACGATGTCGCCAAGGAACTCCAGCAACGCTACGGCAACAGCCCCGATTTCTTCGCGGGCGATCCCCTGCTGATCGACCTGTCCCACCTGAGCGGCACCGAAGAAGTGCCCGAGTGGAGCTATCTGCTGCCCTTGCTGCGCCGCTATCACCTGCTGCCGGTGGCGGTCAGGGGCGGCAATCCCAAGCAGATGCAATCCGCGCTGCATGCAGGACTCGCTCATGCCAATGAAGCGACGCTGGATCGTACCGAGGTGGCGAGCCAGGCGGTCTCTGCCGCGCCCGAATCCGAGCCACATCTCATGCCAGCGCTGATCGTCGACAAGCCGCTGCGCTCGGGTCAGCAGGTCTATGCCCGCGGCCGCGATCTGGTCGTGCTGGCGGCCGTCAACCCCGGTGCCGAAGTGATTGCAGACGGCCATATTCACGTGTTTGCACCGCTGCGAGGCAAGGCGATTGCTGGCGCGCGTGGTTATGCCGACGCCCGCATTTTTGCGACCAGCCTGGAGGCCCAACTGGTTTCGATCGCCGGTGTCTATCGCACCAGCGACAAGCCACTGCCAGCCAATGTGCAGGGCAAGCCGGCCCAGGTCAGGCTGCAAAACGGGCCGGACGGCGAGAAACTGGTTCTGGAACCCATCATCTGATCCGCTTTCAAGTAAAGAAACAACAAAAATGGCAAAAATCGTCGTAGTGACTTCAGGTAAGGGTGGAGTCGGCAAGACCACCACCAGTGCCAGCTTCGCCACCGGTCTAGCACTTAAGGGATTCAAGACCGTCGTGATCGACTTTGACGTCGGCCTGCGCAACCTTGACCTGATCATGGGTTGCGAGCGTCGCGTGGTGTACGACTTCATCAACGTGATTCATGGCGAGGCCAATCTCAACCAGGCGCTGATCAAGGACAAGCAGTGCGAGAACCTCTATGTGCTGGCGGCCAGCCAGACGCGCGACAAGGACGCACTGACGCAGCAGGGCGTGGGTCAGGTGCTGTCCGACCTGGCCGGCATGGGCTTCGAGTACATCATCTGCGACTCACCGGCTGGCATCGAGACCGGTGCCATGATGGCCATGCATTTCGCCGACGAGGCGCTGGTGGTGACCAACCCCGAGGTGTCGTCGGTGCGAGACTCCGACCGCATCCTGGGCATGCTGGGCAGCAAGACCCGGCGCGCGATCGAGGGCAAGGAGCCGGTCAAGGAGCATCTGCTGGTCACGCGCTACAACCCGCTCCGGGTCGAGGATGGCCAGATGCTCTCGCTGATGGACATCCACGACATCCTGCGCATCGACCTGATCGGCGTGGTTCCCGAGAGCGAGGTGGTGCTGCAGGCTTCTAACGAAGGCATGCCGGTCATCCACAAGCAGGGCAGCGACGTGTCCGAGTCCTACAAGGATGTGGTCGATCGCTTCCTGGGCCAGGAGCGGCCGCTGCGCTTCACTGAACCGGTCAAGCCAGGTTTCCTTCAGCGTCTGTTCGGCGGGAGATGAGCACCATGTCTTTTTTTTCCTTCCTGCTTGGCGAGAAGAAGAGAAGCGCCTCGGTCGCCAAGGAGCGGCTGCAGATCATCCTGGCACACGAGCGCAGCGGTCGCAATCCGGGCGTGCCCGACTATCTGCCCGCCCTGCAGCGTGACCTGATCGCGGTGATCAGCAAGTACGTCCAGATCAATCCGGAAGACATCAAGGTCCAGCTCGACCGCGAGGACAACCTCGAGGTGCTCGAAGTCAAGATCGAGCTGCCCGAGCCGCGCTGAGCCTGCTCTGCCTGGCGCCTTCGTCCGTTCGGATGACGTGCCTGAGCGGTCGTCCATTCCCGCATGGAGATGCGAATCGTGAAACGCCTGATCCTGCTGATGCTGCTGCTGGCGCTGTCCGCTTGTGCCGTCCCCCCTCCGGACCCGGTCGCAGCGATGCCCCCGACCGAGGTCGCTGCCGTGCCGCTCGTGCGCGAGCAGGCCGATCCGCCGCTGCCGCTGCTCGAGCACCCTGGCAAGCCACCCGCCAACGGCCATGTCTGGATCGCCGGCCGCTGGGACCTGGCCGATGGACGCTACCGCTGGCAGCCGGGCAACTGGGCGGCGCCAAGGCCCGGCCTTGTCTGGCAACCCCATGTCTGGCGCCTGGCTGGCGACCGCTGGCTGCAGGAAGGTGGCCGCTGGGAGCCTGACGGCAACGGCTCGGTCCGACTGCGCCGGCGCTGAAGCCCTGGCGAGTCAGAGCGGCTCAGGTCCGACTACGCCAAGATGAAAGGCCAGCTCGACGGGTCTGTGCCGGGGCGTCACAGCTGTAAGCAGCTGTTGCAAGCCCTTGTTCACCGCAAGGCTGGCGCCGACAATGTCGGCATGACATCAGTTCGTACCCGCTTGGCCCTTTTGTTCGCTGCCGCCGCCCTGGGGGGCTGCGCAGTGGTGCCGGCGTATGACTATGGCCCGCGCTACGATCCCGCGCCTGCCGTTACCGTCTATGCGGCGCCACCGGCGCCCCTGGTTGAATACCGCAGCCTGCCACCCGCGCAGGGCTATGTCTGGCTCGATGGCTACTGGAACTGGGGCGGCGCCCACTATGCCTGGGTGCCGGGTCGCTGGGTGAACCCGCCGCCGGGCCAGGTCTGGGCGCCGCGCGTGTGGCAGCGCGACGGCGAGCGCTGGCATTCCCATGGCGGTCATTGGGAAGAGCGCCGTGAGGACCGCCGTCCCCCGCCGCAATCCTTCTGGCCACGACGCGAATTCCAGCCACAGCCCCAGTCGCCCGAGCGTTCGCCCGAGCCCTGGCATCGGCAGGAGTGGCGCCCTGAATCACAGCCCGAACCGCATCGTCATCCCTCCCACGACGGTGCGCCAGCGCCGGCTTTTTCGCGGCCGTCGATGTTGCAGCCTCCTGTGCAGGGCGCGGTCCAGCCCGCACCTGAACCACACAGAAGACCCGAGGGGCCGCTGCACCTTGTCCCGAGCGAGGCCCAGCGGATGGCGCCGGCCGTCGCTCCGCGCTCCGAGCCACCGCCCAGGTCGGCTGAAGCCGCTCCTCAGCGCAGGGAGCCCGACGAAGGAGGCCGGCGCATGGACCGCCGGCGGCCCGATGATGGCGAGCCGCACGATCGGCGCTGAGTTGTCCCATGACAAGAATGCGATTGTCATATTCAGCTTCCCGCTCCTAGAATGAAATCGCAGCGTGGCCGGTCGGCTGCGCTGCGATTTCCATCAAAAATTCAGGGGGTAGAGAAATGGCTGCAAATCCGGGAACCGAACTGTCCAGTCTCAATTTCGGCAACATGATCGGCGGGCCGCTGTGCGCGGTCATCGAGGCGCAGACCCAGGCCGCGCGCGCCACGGCCGACTTCATCAAGACGGTGGGCTTCGACAAGGACAACAAGCCGGTCTACGTCGAGTTCAAGTACCCCAAGGAGGTCGCGCCCTACCAGCCCGCGGTCGAGGCCCATGTCGCCTCGGTCACCGTCTCCAACCAGGGCGCGGGCTACGAGAGCGCGCCGACCGTGACCTTCTCGGCCGGCAGCAGCGATACCGCTGCCCAGGGCCAGGCCGTGGTCGAGAACGGCAAGGTGGTGCGCATCGAGCTGACCGATGGCGGCAGCTACAGCTCGGCGCCGACCGTCACCCTGAGCGCGCCGACCGGCGACGGCGGCACCCAGGCGACCGCGACCGTGGTGTTCGCCACCCGCAAGGATGCGGTGGAGGCCAAGTTCCAGGACATGAAGATCGAGGTTCCGCTGCTGACCATGCTGCCGATTCCCTTCATCCGGGTGGAAGAGGCGACCATCGACTTCAACGCCAAGATCAACTCGATCGAGACCCAGAGCGAGAGCAGCGACCTGGCGATCGGCGGCAACCTCGAGGTCAAGCAGCGCTGGCCCGGCGGCTCGGCCAAGCTCAACGTGTCCTGCTCGTACAAGAAGACGACCGCCAGCGGCAGCAACGTCGAGCGCACCTACTCGATGCATATCTTCGTCAAGGCCTCGCAGGACGAGATGCCGGCCGGCATGGAGAAGCTGCTCGGCTTGCTCGAAGGCGCGATGCGCTCCACTCCGGTTGGCGAAGTGAAGTAGGATTGACAACATAAATCCATCACTTCAAGCCAGGACAGGAAAATGAGCGAGCTCAGCGAAACCCTAGGACACCTCCTATGCGAGATCACCCGTGCCCGCATGGCGGCCGACCGCGAGTCGGTCCGGATCGCCAGGCAGTACGCCGAGGACGCAGACGGCTTGCTGCGCCATTTTCCGGTTCCGCGCATGCGCATGCCCCAGCTTGAGCTGACGCTGCCGGTGGTGGTCTCGCAGATCCCGGAAGGCTATGTCACCAAGGTGGCGCCCGACATGCTGATAGCGGCCTTGTCCGCCAACCTCAAGGAGGCGCTCAAGGCCCAGTCCATCCACGTCAGCACGACCGAGATCCGCAGAATAGTTCGCGCCGACGCCAACCTGAACCAGGGCCTGGTCGATGAGCAGCTGTCCACCAAGCTGACCGAGCAACTGCACGACCACACGCGCCGGCTGGTCGAGCGCCAGGTTGCCAAGGAGGCGGCGGCTCCCGGCGCGGGCGAAACCGCGACAGCAAGCCAGAGTGCCGAGCGCTTCAAGGAGATCGCCGCCATCATCCGCACCCAGGTCAACCGCACGCTGGATGCGTTGCCGCAGCGGCCGATCGGCATCAGTGTCGATGCGCGCACGCAACAGGTCAAGGAGACCAATCAGGGCGGCAGCTTCTGCCTCAACCTCAGGCTCAACGTGACCGAGGAGGGGCTGGACATGCTGTTCGAGGACTCCGCGCCCGGCCAGGACAAGCCGCCCGCGCTCAGTCGCCTGATGCCGGAGTAAGCCGGCATGCAGATCGTCGTCACGGCCTTTCTGGACGAGTCGCAGGCGCTGGTCGAGGAATCGACTTGCCTGGTTGATCTCTACCAGGACAAACATCCTGATTTCCCGCAGCGGCTGATCGGCTGGCTGCGCCGGACCGAGGAAACACTCAGGAAGCATCGCCGCAGTCAGCTCGCGCCCTTGTCGGCACTGCGCGCCCGCGCCCTGGCAGCGATTGCCGGTGTGCACGAGGGGGCTGATCCGGTGGCGCGCCGGTTGCAGGCGCGCAAGCAGACCGCCAGTGCCTGCGCGCTGCTGCTGGGACAGGCGCAGGGCCTGTTGCACGAGGCCCAGGCAGCGCTCGAGCCCAAGCGCGACGAGGCCGCGCGCCTGATCCAGCAGATGCTGCAGATCCTGCTGCAGGGGGGGGTGCTGCCGCCACTGCTGGCTGCTGCGCACGGCCCGGCCGAGCGACTGGCGCTGGTCTGGCAGGCCTGTCAGACCCGGCCCGAGGTGGCCAACGGCGCGCGCCAGATCCTGGGCCTGGTGGCCTGGGCCGACGCGCTGCGCCTGATCGACGAGACGCTGGACGCCTGGCGGCTCTGAGTCCGCCTGCCATCCCCAGCTTCGATCCAGCCTGGCCTTGAGCCTGCCGGCTTGCCAAGGCCTGAATCAGGCCGCGGCGCGCTGCAGCCGGTCGCGCACGCCGTCCCAGGCGGCATCGGCCGGCGGGGTCTCGACCCAGATCAGCTTGATGCCGGGCTGATCCAGCTCGCGCAGCACCGCGAACAGCTCCTGCGCGCAGGCTTCGGCGCGCATCGGCATGTAGCGCAACAACAGGTGCCGGCTTGCGCTGCTGATCGGCTGTCTTGTGTAGATCGCGATGTGGCGCGCGTCGGCGCCGAGCAGGTCGAGTGCGGCCTGCATCTCGGCCTGCGGCATCAGGCGCACCCTTGCGGTAGGCGCGTAGTGCGATTCGAGCGTGCCGGATGCCTTGGGCGCGGCCTGGTCGCGCAGTGCGACCGGCTGGCCGATGGCGGCTTCCAGTGCCTCGATGCCGATCATGCCGGGGCGCAGCAGCACCGGGCGGCCGCGGCTGCAGTCGACGATGGTCGACTCGATGCCGACCGGGCAGGGGCCGCCGTCGAGGATGACGAGTTGCTCGTCCGACAGCCGGGCGTCGAACTCGTCGCGCACATGGCCGGCCGAGGTCGGGCTGACGCGGCCGAAGCGGTTGGCACTCGGGGCCGCCAGGCCGTGGATACCAATGGCCGCGCAGGCCTGCAGCAGCGCCTGCGCCACCGGGTGCGCCGGGCAGCGCAGGCCGATCGAGTCCTGGCCACCGGCCGAGGCCGCGCCGACACCAGGCCGGCGTGGCAGGATCAGCGTCAGCGGACCGGGCCAGAAGGCCTGCATCAGCGTGGACGCGAAGTCGGGCAGCTCGCGCGCGTAATGCGCGACGCCGGCCTGCCATTGCGCCGCGCTGGCGCCAGCCAGGTGCACGATCAGCGGGTGGTCCTTGGGCCGGCCCTTGGCATCGAAGATGCGGCCGACCGCTGGCGCCTGATCGGCGTCCGCCGCCAGGCCGTAGACGGTCTCGGTCGGCAGGCCGACCAGCGCGCCGGCTTGCAGTGCCCGGGCGGCCTGTTCGACCGCCTGCTGTGCCTGCGCGAGCGCAGCCGCATCGGCCTGCGCCGGCTGCAGCAGCGCGCGCGCGTCCAGCATCAGCGCCATGGCGCCATGCCCAGCAGCTCGGCGCAGCGCAGCGCGGTGGCCTGCACCTGCTCGACGCTGGCGCCGGTCAAGTTGAGGTGGCCCATCTTGCGGCCCGGTCGCGCTTCGAGCTTGCCGTACAGGTGCAGGTGCGCGCCCGGTAGCGCCAGGATCTGCGCCCAGGGCGGCTCGATCGGCTGGCCGTGCTGGAACCAGAGGTCGCCCAGCAGGTTCAGCATCACGGTCGGGCTGTGCAGGCGCGGCTGCACCAGCGGCAGGCCGGCCATCGCGCGCACCTGCAGCTCGAACTGCGAGCAGTCGCAGGCGTTGATCGTGTAGTGGCCGCTGTTGTGCGGGCGCGGCGCCATCTCGTTGACGACCAGGCCGCCATGCTCGCTGCCGTCGTCGATCACGAAGTATTCGACGCACAGCACGCCGACATAGCCGAGCTGGCGCGCGACCGTGGCGGTGGTGGCGATGGCGCGCTCGGCGAGTTCGGCCGGCACGTTGCCGTCGAACACCTCGGTCACGGCCAGGATACCTTCACGGTGCAGGTTGCGCTGGACCGGGAAGTTGACCACCTGGTCGTCGGCGCCGCGCGCCACGATGACCGACAGTTCGGCCTTCAGCGGCAGCATCTTTTCGAGCACGCAGGCGACGCGGCCCATGCCGTCCCAGGCCGCGGCGAGTTCGGCCCGGTCCTTGACCCTGGCCTGGCCCTTGCCGTCGTAGCCCAGGCGGGCGGTCTTGAGGATGCCAGGCAGCAGCTCGTCGCCGACGGCAGCCAGGTCGGCTTCGGTCTCGATCGCGGCATGGGGTGCGGGGCCGACGCCGCCAGCCTGCGCGCAGGCGACGAAATGGGCCTTCTCGGCGATGCGGTCCTGCGCCACGGCGACCGCGCTGGCGGCCGGCGCAACCGGGCGGCTCGCGGCCAGGGTCTGCAGCGAGGGGGCCGGCACGTTCTCGAACTCGGTCGTGATCGCGTCGCAGCGCTCGGCGAGCTCGGCCAGACCGGCCGGGTCCTCGTAGCCGGTCTGGATGTGGAAATGGCTGACCAGCCCAGCCGGGCTGGACGGGTCTGCGTCGAGCACGGCGGTGAAGTAGCCCATCTCCTGCGCGGCCTGCACGAACATGCGGCCGAGCTGGCCGCCGCCCATGACGCCGAGCGTGGCGAGCCGGCCCTCGGCCGTCACCGATCCGGGCAGCAGGGTCTTGACGGCGCTCATGCCTGGCCCACCGGCGGCAGGGTCATGGCGCGCGCGGCCTCGGTCTGGGCGGCGCGGAAGGCTTCGAGCTTGTCGCGCAGCGCCGCGTCCTCGTTGGCCAGCATGGCGACCGCGAACAGCGCCGCGTTGGCGGCACCGGCGGCACCGATGGCGAAGGTCGCGACCGGAATGCCCTTGGGCATCTGCACGATGCTGTGCAGCGAATCGACGCCCGACAGCGCCTTGGACTGCACCGGCACGCCGAGCACCGGCACCACGGTCTTGGCCGCCAGCATGCCCGGCAGATGGGCCGCGCCGCCGGCGCCAGCGACGATGGCCTTGAGGCCGCGGCCGACTGCGGCTTCGGCGTAGGCGAACATGTCGTCGGGCATGCGGTGCGCCGACACGACCCTGGCCTCGCAGGCAACGCCGAACTGCTGGAAAATCTCTACCGCGTGCTTCATGGTGTCCCAATCGCTGTTGGAACCCATCACCACGCCCACCTTGATTGCTTCGCTCATCACCGCTCCAAAAGTTGCGATTTTACTTTTCGCCCTCAGTTAGGGGGCAAAATCCTGTCGGCCTGTCGCGCGAACGGCGGCCGGCTTTTTCACCGACACACAGGCGCAATCCATGATCGACGTCACCCTTGCCAACTTTGAAACCGAAGTCATCGAAGCCTCGTTCCGCGTGCCAGTGCTGCTGGATATCTGGGCCGAATGGTGTGGCCCCTGCAAGCAGCTGGGTCCGCGGCTCGAACAGCTGGAGACCGAGCAAGGCGGCCGCTTCGTGCTGGCCAAGCTCGACGCCGACAAGACGCCCGAAATCGCCGGTCAGCTGTCGGAGATGTTCGGCGTGCGCAGCATCCCGTTCTGCGTGCTGTTCAGGGACGGCCAGCCGGTCGATGGCTTCGTGGGGGCCTTGCCGCTGGAGCAGTTGCGCGCCTTCCTGGCCAAGCATCTGCCCGCTGCTGAGCAGCAGGCGGAGGTCGAGGCCGAAGCCGAGGTCCGGCTCGATGCGGAATCGGCCCAGGCCGGCGACGCCCCGTCGCAGCAGGATCAGCTGGCCGACGCGCTGGCCCAGAATCCGGGCAACGACGACCTGCGCTTCGACTATGTCAAGCTGCTGATCGGCCAGGGCCAGCTGGCCGAGGCCGCCGCCGCGCTGGCGCCCGCGATGGGCCAGATCCCGCTGCAACTGCGCTTCGAGGCGCTGCAGCAATGGCTCAATGCGCTCGAGTTCGTCAGCAACGACCCGCGCGGCCAGTGGCGCATCGAGCAGTTCGACGAGGTGATTTCCGCCAACAAGCGCGACTTCGACAGCCGCTTCGCCAAGAGCCGACTGCTGATCGCCCTGGGTCAGTGGACCGAGGCGATGGAGGAACTGCTCGAGATCATCATGCGCGACAAGAAATGGGCCGACGAGGCACCGCGCAAGACCTATGTCGCGCTGCTCGAACTGCTGACGCCGCCCAAGCCCAAAGCCGCCCCCCGCGCGGCGGGCAAGAACGCCGGCGGCATCGAGATCGCGGCCCCGGTCGTGCAGCAGCAGGACCCGCAGGCCGAGCTGGTGGCGCGCTACCGCCGCAAGCTCAGCATGGCGCTGAACTGATTGCGGCCTGTTCGGTGAGAACGCTGCGTTACGTCGACGTCGACCGGCTCGATACCTGGACCCGCTACCGCGGCGGTCTGTGCGACAGCTGCGTCGCCAACTGCTGCACCATGCCGGTCGAGGTCAGGCTGCCCGACCTGGTGCGGCTGGAGCTGGTCGATCCCTTCGAGGCCGAGCACGAGGAACCCAAGCAGATCGCCAAACGCTTGAGCAAGGCCGGGCTGATCGATCACTTCAATTTCCGCAACAGCATCTTCACGCTGGCGCGCCGGGCCAGCGGGGACTGCCAGTTCCTCGACGCCAGGACACGCCGCTGCACCGTCTACGAGAAGCGCCCCGGCACCTGCCGCCTGCACCCGCAGGTGGGCCCGCGCCCGAACCACTGTCCCTACGAAGCACGCGGCAAGGCCGGCTGAACTGCTCCAGCTTGTGTCATAATTGAAAACTTGGCCCGGTAGCTCAGTTGGTAGAGCAGCGGATTGAAAATCCGCGTGTCGATGGTTCGATTCCGTCCCAGGCCACCAGACAAGAAGCCCGTAGTTGCATTCGTGACTACGGGCTTTTTATCATTGGATCAGCTGCTGGTCTGCGCTGACCGGACCGTGATCCAGGGAGAATTCCAGCATGAGCCACGCGCTGCAACCTCGACCACTCGGACGCGCTTGAGTCCCGGATCCGCGAGAAGACCGAGCAGCTCTGCCAGTTCCACCCGAACGTGATGAGCTGCCGCGTCTCGGTCGAGCAGCTGCACCGCCATCACCAGCGGGGCAAGATTTCCACATCCGCATCGACCTGAAGGTGTCGGGGCATGAGTCCGCTCGTCCTATTTGTCTCGGGTCAGCGTGAGCAGGATGTCGGCGTACCAGGCGCAGTTCAGGCCCAGCGATTCGTCCAGCTCCCGGTCGCGGTTGCCCATGTCCATGCGCGACGAATGCACGCCCAGCAGGCGCCAGGGCAGGTCGCGGCCGGCCGGCCCGGGCGAGGGATTACGCATCACGACCGGCGCGCCACTGGTGCCGCGATGGGTGCGCGCATCGGTCAGGAAAAAGCCGCGCCCCTGAAAACGGATGCCGAAGGGCGACGCGATGACGGCATGGCGCAGCACGGGCAGCTGGTGCACCGTGTCCCGGAAACCCAGCGGAAAACCCGCGATGCACAGCGCCGCATCGGCCGGCACCGCATCAAAGGAGGGCGGCAGATGTTCGGGCGTGAAGGCAATCACGATGGCGCCTGCAGGCAGGGCCTGGCGATCAACCTGCAGCACGGCCACATCGATGTCGCCGCCACTGTCCTGCCCCTGGTGCCAGACTGAGGTCCCCTTTTCATAGAGGGGGATCGAGCAGCTGGTGTAGCGGGTGAGGTCCTTGGCATCCAGATGCAGCACGATCTCGATGCGGTCCGGGTAGTGACGGCTGGCCTTGTCGATCAGGACATGGCGGCTGGTCACCAGATACAGCCGATCCTGGCGCTGGAAGAAGAAGCCGCTGGCGTTGGTCAGCGCCCGGCTGCCGTCATAGGTGGTGACGCCAGCGGTGGCCAGGAACAGCGGGTCGACGGCGGGCCGGCCGGCGATCGGATCCTCGGGCTGTGGGGTTTCCATCGGGATCAGAACGTGGTCCAGTCATCATCATCAGGCACCTTGGCTGACCCCGATCCAAGCGCCGGAGCCGACGACGACTCGGTCACTCGGGCGGGCGGGCGGGCGGCGGGCCGGGGCACCGGACGCGAAACGGCCGGTCGGTGCTTGACCGGGGGGCGCATGACCGATGCGCCACCGGCGCCCGAGCTGCCAGGCGCCAACTTGAACACTGCGACGGCTTGCACCAGGTCGTGGGCCTGCTGCTTGAGGCTTTCGGCGGCGGCCGCACTTTCCTCGACCAGCGCGGCGTTCTGCTGGGTCACTCGGTCCATCTGGATCACGGCGTTGCTGACCTGGGCGACGTTGCTGCTTTGCTCGTTGCTGGCGACATTGATCTCGTTCATCAGGTCGGTCACGCGCTTGATCGAGGTGACGACCTCGCTCATCGTGGTGCCAGCCTGATCGACCAGCACCGTGCCCCGCGCGACACGCTCGACGCTGGTCGTGATCAGGGTCTTGATTTCCTTGGCCGCTTCAGCGCTGCGCTGCGCGAGGCTGCGCACCTCGCTGGCGACCACGGCGAAGCCACGTCCCTGCTCGCCCGCGCGCGCGGCCTCGACCGCCGCGTTGAGTGCGAGGATGTTGGTCTGGAACGCGATGCCGTCGATCACGTTGATGATGTCGGCGATCCTTTTCGAGGCCTCGTTGATGCTCTTCATCGTGTCGACCACCTGATCGACCACCACGCCACCCTGGGTCGCCACGCTCGATGCCCCCAGCGCCAGCTGAGTGGCCTGCTTGACGTTGTCGGCGTTCTGGCGCGCGCTGCTTCCCAGCTCCTCCATCGAGGCGGAGGTTTCCTCCAGCGCGCTGGCCTGTTCCTCGGTGCGCTGGCTCATGTCGAGGTTGCCATGGGCAATCTGCTCGCTGACGCTGGCCACGGTTTCGGCATTCTGGCGCATGTGAGTGACGGTGCGCGTCAGATTGTCCTTCATGTGGGACACGGCCTGGATCAGTTGCGCGATCTCGTCGCTGCCCTCGGCGTTCAGCGTGACCGTCAGGTCACCCTCGGCCAGTCGCCCCACGGCGACCTGGGCCTGGGTCAGCGGCCGCGTGACCGAACGGGCGATCAGCAGCGCGGACATGCCGCCCAGCACCAGTGCCAAGACCCCCAATCCTGCCAGCGTGACCTTGGCGATGTCGTAGGCCGCATCCGCGTCCCGGACCTTGGCCTGGCCCAGCGTCTCGTTGTGGTCCCACATCGCCTCCAGACTGCGCAGGGCGGCATCGAAGGTTTTGAGCCCGTCGGTCGCGAACAGGCTCCTGGCCTTTTCCATCGCGGTCGGGTCGGTGTTCGTCTGACGCGACAGCGGCTGGATCTTGTCCCAGATCACCAGATAAGCTGCCACGCTGGACTGGGCCTGGAGCCAGCGCTGCCTGTCCTCGTCGTCCGAAACCAGTTTTTCATAGGAAGCCAGGGCACTGCTGAGTTGCTCGCGCTTGCTGGCGATGCGCTGCTCGAAGCCCGTCATTTCCTCTTCCGAATTGGCCAGGATATGGTTGGCCTCGGCGCGACGGATGTTTTCCAGATCGCCACGGACTGTCGACACGATGTCCAGCGAAGGCTGGATGTTTTCGAAATAGTAACGCCCGTTATCGTTGACGCGCTTGATCAGGATGCCCGCGGTCAGCGCGATCGTGAGCAGGAGCGCCAGCACCAGGGCGAAGCCAGTCCCGAGGCGCGTCGCGACCCTGAAATCAGAAAGTTTCATAATGGCCTGCTCTTCTGAAAATAAATTGAACCATGTACAGCAGGGCCACATCATACGGGTAGGGCCATCCCGTTTTCAGAGTTGGGTCATGGTCGTCGTGGCGGGTGGCGCAATGGGACAATGGCGCGGTTTTCGACATCACTTTTCTACCCAAGTCCATGCAGCCTTTCCATTCCCGTCTCGACGCCGCCATCATCGATCTCGACGGCACCTTGGTCGATACCCAGGGTGACTTTGTCGTCGCGCTGGGCCTGACGCTGGACGGACTGGGCCTGCGGCGCGTGGAGCGCGAATTCGTCGCCCGCACCGTGGGCAAGGGCAGCGAACATCTGCTGCGCCAGACGCTGGCCGAGGTCGGCGGCGATCCCGCCCTGTACCAGGCAGCCTGGGCGGCCTACCAGCGCCATTACCTGGCCATCAACGGCAGCGCGTCCGAGCTCTACCAGGGGGTGACCGAGGGCCTGCAGGCGCTGCGCGATGCGGGTCTGCGGCTGGCTTGCCTGACCAACAAGCCGCTGGCCTTCGCGCGGCCGCTGCTGGCAGCCAAGGGGTTGGACGGGTATTTCGAGTTCGTCTTCGGCGGCGACTCGTTCGCGCGCAAGAAGCCCGATCCGCTGCCACTGCTGGAGACCTGTCGCGCGCTCGGCACCCAGCCGGCGCGCACGCTGATGGTCGGCGACTCACGCAATGACGCCGAGGCCGCGCACGCGGCGGGCTGCCCGGTCGCGCTGGTGACCTATGGCTACAACCATGGCGAGCCGATCACCGCCGTGCCGGCCAGCGTCTATCTGGAGCGGATCGACCAGTTGCGGCTGGATTGAGGCACGACTCCAGCGGGCCGCTTCGTCTGTGGCTCGCTATTTCAACCATGTCGGTGTAACGAAAACAGGGGCAAGGGCGTTGCGACCCTGATCTTCGAGTCCCTGTTGGCCGGGGTGGGGCTCGATGGGTTCCGGCTCCTGGTCAACCGCAGCTAGGCCTGCTACGAAAGACGCTGAGGCGTCCTCCCGGGATGGGCTTTGTTGAAATATTCAAAATGCCATCAAAAGTCACCGACAGGCCGCGTTAGGCTTCAGGGATGAGTGACCGTGTGAGACCAGCGCCCGCCAAGTTCAAGACGACCAACTGGAGGCGCTACAACCAGGCCCTGAAGGCGCGCGGCGCGCTCATGATCTGGCTCGACCGCGACCTGCAGTGGTCAGGGCTGGCCAGCGGCAAGCGTGGCCGCCCGTCGTTGTTCTCGGACGCAGCGATCCAGTTTTGTCTCACTATCAAGGCCTTGTTCGGCCAGGCGCTGCGCCAGGCGATGGGCATGGTCGAGAGCCTGCTCAAACTCGCCGGCCTATCCTGGCCGGTACCGGACTACAGCACGGTCTGTCGGCGCCAGAAGAGGCTCACGGTCCGGATTCCGTATCGACCAGCCGCACAAGGGCTACACCTGCTGGTCGACAGCACAGGTCTGAAGATGATGGGCGAAGGCGAGTGGAAGAGAAAGAAGCACGGCGCCGAGTACCGGCGCCAGTGGCGCAGGCTGCACATCGGAATCGACGCGCAGACGCTGGAGATCCGGGCGATCGAGGTCACGCCCAATTCGGTGGGCGATGCGCCGGTGCTGCCCAGTCTGCTCGTGCAGATCGACCCGAACGAGGCGCTGCTGTCGGTCAGCGGCGACGGCGCCTACGACACCAAGGCCTGTCACGAGGCGATCGCACTGCGCCAGGCTCAGGCGATCATCCCGGTGCGTAAGAATGCCAGGAGACCTTGGAAGGAGAACCGACCTGGAGCCAGCGCGCGCAACGAGAGCTTGCGCGCGACACAGCGACTGGGCCGTGCGATCTGGAAACGCTGGAGCGGCTATCACCGGCGCAGCCTGGTCGAGACCAAGATGCGGTGTGTGAAGCTGATGGGCGAGCGGGTGATGGCGCGTGACTTCGATCGTCAGGTGGCAAAGCTGCAGGTGCGCGCTGCGATCCTGAACCGCTTCACGCAGCTGGGTATGCCCGAGACGGTACGCGTGGGGTAAGTCCGTCTGGGGTCAGGGGAAAAGCATCTTTCGATTGAATTGCTCAACAAAGCCCCCGGGATGCACGGGGCGGGCGACTACGGGATATCCCGTATTGGATTCTTGAGCGCTCGCCCCAAAAACAGAAAATGTTGCGATACCATGAATCCCTGATCACAGCCTGTCGCGTCAGACGAATCTCAGGCAGGCTAGATTGTGATTCAAGTGTTTCATTCTGGAATGAGTGTCACAAGATAAATCAATTCACTCTGAAGGAGTATTGAAATGGCTGCTGCTGTTCCACCTCTGTCCAATCCATGCTGGGCACGCCTTGCCAATGGCGGCCTGAGTCGGTTGAAGACCAGCCACCTCGGCACCCAGTTTCTGGCCAAGCGTCTGGAGCGCAGTACCGATCCGACCTCTGTCAAGGCCGCGGAAATTCACGGTTTTTTCGTCAAGTGGGAACGTATCCTGACCGCCGAAATCGATCAGATCGTTCGCATCTAAGCAAATATTCAAGATGAACGAACTTATTTCTCTCGCCGCCGCCTCGGAATTGATTGCCCGCGGACTGCCCCTGAGTCTGGCCGGCCCCGAGGCTACCCTGCGCGCCTTGCCGCCCGGCAACTGGATCGGCGGCACGATTCCCTATTTCATGGTCGGCAGCGGTGGCGTGGTGGTCGATGACGACCGTCTGTTCGCCACCGATCTGTCCCAGCTCGGCGAGGTATCGGTGGCGTACTACGCCGCCGATCAGCTGGCCCGCATTTCGGCCGAGGCGCCGGCCAACGGTTTCTCGCTGACCATCATTCCGGCCGGCGGCGAGGCGCTGCGTCGCTTTGCCGAGGAGGCCGCGACCTACCCCGAGGCCTTCATCAAGCCCACCGTGGGCTGGATCGCGGGCGTGCACATCAACGACCTGGGCAAGCACACGCCCAAGGTATTCGACGGCCGCACGGGCGCGGTCCACGAGGACGGCGCGGTGGTGGCCCATGTGCGCATCTCCGACGACAAGCTGGCTTCGGTCGAGATCGTCAACATCTTCGAACCCGATGAGGGCGAGGTGCTCCACTTCGACCAGGTCAGCTTCAAGGTCGGCGAATGCGAGGTGGGAGGGCGCAAGGTCAACCTGGCGGCCTACCTGCAGGAGCGCGGCGACGTGGACGGGCGGCTGCCGCTGATCGGTGACTACGCGGGCGCGCGCATCAACGTCTCGTTCCAGAACATCGATGTCGCAAAGGGCGAGGTGGCGCTGTACGCGCCGGTCTTCCCTGGCATCGACTACCGGCTGGCGCGTCCGGTGGACGACTATGCGGCCGCGTTCCGCAGCCGCCTGGCCGGGTACGACGCCACCGGCGTGGTGTTTTCCTGCAACTGCATCCTGAACTTCCTGTTCGGCGAGCTGGAGGGCAAGAGCATCGGCGGGGTGGAGGGTCCGATCACCTTCGGCGAGATCGGCTACCAGCTGCTCAACCAGACCATGGTGGTGGTGCGCCTGCATTGAGCCGTCCGGGACGCCGCGCGCCATCTTGCCGTGGCGCGTGGCGCGGCCTGTCCTGTTCGCGCCAATCCGATGGGAATTTCCGCTTGTGGCCACAATTTATTAGACAATCGGTCTAAAATTGATCCCATGGAAGCCAGTGAACAGATCCGCCGTCGGCGTGGCAGGCCGCCGAAGCAGCGCGAAGACCACGCGGAAACGCGTGATCTGTTGTTGCGCGCGGGTCTCGAAGTGCTGACCGAGAAGGGGTTTTCCGCCGCCGGCCTCGACGAGATGCTTGGCCGTGCCGGTGTTCCGAAGGGGTCCTTCTATCACTACTTCGACAGCAAGGAGGCCTTCGGTCTCGAACTGATCAGGCACTACGGGCTATTTTTTGCCCGCAAGCTGGATCGCCACCTCTGCGACCGCACGCGCCCGTGCCTGGAGCGGCTGCGTTCGTTCGTGGCCGATGCGGGGGAAGGCATGGCGAGGCACGGCTTCCGTCGCGGCTGCCTGATCGGCAACCTCGGCCAGGAGATGGGGACGCTGCCGGAAAGCTTCCGGGACCGCCTCCGGGAGACTCTCGAAGACTGGCAGGCCCGCTTCGGAGCCTGCCTGATCGAGGCCCAGCATGCCGGCGAATTGGCGCCAGACGCCGATGCCGCGCGGCTCGCGGCCTTTTTCTGGATCGGCTGGGAGGGAGCGGTGTTGCGGGCCAAGCTCGAACGCTGCGCGCAGCCACTCGACATTTTTGCGGATGGGTTCTTTGCCAGCCTGCCGTCGCGCTGATTTTTTTTGCTTTTTTATAGACAATCGGTCTAAACTAAAGGAGACGATATGTTCAAGGCTATTCTGATCGAGAAGGATGAGGCCGGCTACCGCGCGAGCGTCCAGCAAATCGACGACGCGCGCCTGCCCGAGGGGGACGTGACGGTTCGAGTCAGCCACTCGACGCTCAACTACAAGGACGGTCTCGCGATCACCGGCCAGGGGCCGGTGGTGCGCAGGTTCCCGATGGTGCCCGGAATTGACCTGGTCGGCACGGTCGAGGCCAGCGCCCATCCGCAGTACCAGGTCGGCGACGCGGTGGTGCTCAACGGCTGGGGCGTGGGCGAGGTGCACTGGGGCGGTCTGGCGCAGAAGGCGCGCCTGAAGGGCGACTGGCTGGTGCCGCTGCCGTCGGCGTTCACGCCACAGCAGGCGATGGCGATCGGCACCGCCGGCTACACCGCGATGCTGTGCGTGCTGGCCCTGGAGCGGCACGGCGTGCGGCCCGAGGATGGCGAGATCCTGGTCACCGGCGCGGCCGGCGGCGTGGGCAGCGTCGCGATCGCGGTGCTGGCCAAGCTGGGCTACACGGTGGTCGCGGCAACCGGCCGCCCGCAGGATGCCGACTACCTGAAGGCGCTGGGCGCGGCCGAGGTCGTCGAGCGCGCGCTGTTCTCGGCGCCCGGCAAGCCGCTGGGCAAGGAACGCTGGGCCGGCGCCATCGACGTGGTCGGCAGCCATGTGCTGGCCAACGTCTGCGCGACGATGAAGTACCGCGGCGTGGTCGCGGCCTGTGGCCTGGCCGCGGGCATGGATTTCCCGGCCACGGTCGCGCCCTTCATCCTGCGCGGCGTCACGCTGGCCGGCATCGACAGCGTGATGTGTCCGCGCGCCGACCGCCTGCTGGCCTGGCAGCGCCTGGCGACCGACCTGGATCCGGCCAAGCTCGGCCAGATCGGCCGCGAAGTCGGTCTGGCCGAGGCGATTCCGCTCGCGCACAGCCTGCTGCAGGGCGAGGTGCGCGGTCGCGTGGTCGTCGACGTCAATCGCTGAGAGTCCGCTCCGGGTTCATCGAGCGGCAGCCCGCGCGACAGCGCGGGCTCAGCCCAGGATGCGTTCGAGCGCTTCCTGGTACTTGGCGGCGGTCTGGACGATAACTTCCTGCGGCAGGCGCGGCGCCGGCGCGGTCTTGTTCCAGAGCTGGCCGTTGACGGTCGCGGTTTCGAGCCAGTCGCGCAGGAACTGCTTGTCGAAGCTGGGCGGGTTGCTGCCTTCGACATAGCTGTCGGCCGGCCAGTAGCGCGAGCTGTCGGGGGTCAGCACCTCGTCCATCAGCACCAGGGTGCCGTCGGCGTCGAGGCCGAACTCGAACTTGGTGTCGGCGATGATGATGCCCTTGGTGGCGGCGAAGTCGCGCGCGGCCTTATAGAGCTGGATCGAGATCTCGCGGATCTTGCCGGCCAGCTCGGGGCCGATCATCTCGACCGTCTTCTCGAAGGTGATGTTCTCGTCATGCTCGCCGACCTCGGCCTTGGCGGCCGGGGTGTAGATCGGCTCGGGCAACTTGGAGGCGTTCTGCAGGCCTTCGGGCAGCGCCACGCCGCAGACCGAGCGGCTTTCCTGGTATTCCTTCCAGCCGCTGCCGGCCAGGTAGCCGCGCACCACGGCCTCGACCGGAATCGGCTTGAGGCGCTTGACCAGCATCGAGCGGCCGGCGACCAGCGGCTTTTCCTCGTCGCTGACGACGCTGGTCGGGTCTTCGCCGGTCAGGTGGATCGGGCAGATGTTCTGGCCATTCGGACCGAGCAGGTCGAACCAGAACAGGCTCAAGCGGGTCAGCAGCTCGCCCTTGCCGGGAATCGGCTCGCCCATGATGACGTCGAAGGCGCTGATGCGGTCGGACGCGACCATCAGGATGCGGTCGTCGCCTACGGCGTAGTTGTCGCGCACCTTGCCGCGTGCGAGCAAGGGCAGGGACTTGAGGGCGGAGGTGTGGAGTGCGTGGGTCATGGGCAAAGCGGGCCAGAAGCAAAGGCCCGATTATCGCAAGTCTTGCGTTTTCAGCCCAGTGCATCCGTCCCGGGCTGGCCCTCTCCTGGAGCCAGGTCCGTCGGACTTCAAATGATCAATATGAATTGGCTGAAAAAATGAAATGAAATCGCTGGCGAACGACAGGGATTTGTAGTAAATTTCAGTTCGGGATTCGTCCCCGTCGCTTACCTCCCTGGCGGCGAGCCGCAAGGCTTTCCTAGCCCCTTCGTGGGGCTCTTTTTTTGCCTGTCGGGTGCTGGCCTGACCCGATCCGAGCGGCAAGCCTCGGGGTTCAGCCCGAGGTTTGAGCGATCAGGCCGGCACGGCCTGTTGCTGCTCAATATACTGTCGCAGGATTTCGATTGGCGCACCGCCACATGATGCGGCAAAGTAGCTTGGCGACCACAATACCCCGCGCCGCTTGAGCCACGGATGGAAGTCCCCGAACTCCTTGCGCATCATCCGGCTCGACACCCCCTTCAGGCTGTTCACCAGCGTCGATAGCGCCACTTTCGGCGGGTAGTCCACCAACAGGTGAACGTGATCCGCC